>DATNDG010000043.1:0-38991 GCA_035553515.1 Allostellaceae bacterium
GGAGATGCTCTATCTCGCCGTCAGCATCACCAATGGTTGCGACTATTGCATCGCCTCACACGGGGCGGCAGCGCGCAAGGCCGGCATGACGCCCGCGATGTGGGGCGAGCTGGTGGCGATCATCGGCATGGCCAACGAGACTAACCGTCTCGCCTTCGCGCATCAGGTGCCGATCGATCCGACGTTCCAGGCGGGGGCGGCGAAACCTTAACGCCGCCCGCCTTGCCTTACTTCACCGACGAAAAGCTCGTTGGCACCAGCATCTGGTTGGATACCCGCGTGAGGATCGGCCCGTCCTTCTCGCTCGCGGCCCGCGCCGAAAGCCATTCCGGATCGCTCATGAAGGTATTCCACTTCTTCTCGCGTTCGGCGAGCGATTCCCAGGCGAGGAAATAGGTCAGTTGCTGGTTATGCTCGCCGATGAGCGTGGTGAAGAAGCCCGCCTGGCGAATCCCGTGCTTCTGCCAGAGCCCGAGAGTGACCGTCTCGAACCGCTTCAGCAGCGCCGGCAAGCGGCCCGGAACGCAATCGTAAACGCGCATCTCGTAGAGCATCGCTGACCTCCCCTCGCCCGATATTCGGCCGCTCCGGACCGGCGGCGCTCCACCGCCCAAAGCTGACCACCCCCTCTCTTTAGTTCCCGCGCGGCATCCGTCAACAGCCGGCGATCGCCTGCGGCATGCTTCGGTGCGGGAACCTTCCGCCTGCGGCGGCATCTAATGAGATGCGGCGGGATCTCGCCGCGAAAAACTGCAGGGAAAATTGCGAATGAGCGCACGGAACCCGGTTCGCCTTGCCCGTGTCAATGATCGGCCCAGCCGCGCCGAGGCGGAGCGTGCGGTTCGCACCCTCCTCGAATGGGCGGGCGACGATCCCGCGCGCGAAGGGCTCGAAGGAACGCCGGATCGGGTGGTGCGCGCCTTCGAGGAATATTTCTCAGGCTACGAGACCGACCCGGTCGAGCTGCTGCAGCGCACCTTCGAAGAGACGGACGGCTATGACGAGATGGTGGTGCTGCGCGACATCCGCTTCGAAAGTCACTGCGAGCACCATCTGGCGCCGATCATCGGCAAGGCGCATGTCGCTTATCTGCCGCAGAAGCGCGTCGTCGGCATCTCCAAGCTCGCGCGGCTCGTCGAGGTCTATGCCAAGCGGCTGCAGATCCAGGAGAAGATGACCGCGCAGATCGCCAACACGCTCGACGAGGTGCTGCAGCCCAAGGGCGTTGCCGTGGTCATCGAGGCCGCGCATCAATGCATGACCACGCGCGGCGTGCACAAGCCCGGCGTCGCCATGGTCACCTCGCGCATGCTCGGCGCCTTCCGCACCGACGCCTCCACCCGCCGCGAATTCCTCGCGGTCATCGGCCAGGTCTCTGGTGTCGCGGCAAGCTGAAGCGCGGGTTTACGCCGCGTTAAGCATAGCCTGTTACAGCCCTCGGTGAACCGGAACTGAGGGGGTGCCGACATGGCCAGCCAGCCGATCATCGCAGGAAGAGAACCGGCCACCGTCGAGGTGAAGCAGGGGAAGACCTATCTATGGTGCAGCTGCGGCAGAAGCCGCACGCAGCCGATGTGCGACGGGTCGCATGTCGGGACCGGCTTGACGCCGCTCGAATTCAAGCCACCCTGGGACAAGAAGGTCCGGCTCTGCATGTGCAAGCAGACCAAGACGCCGCCCTATTGCGACGGCTCGCACCTCGACCTTCCGTGACGCCGGGTCTGGTCGGCGCTGCCGGCCATCCACGATCCGACGCCTGCCGCTAGCCCTGCTTCGCGCGGATGCGGCGCACCAGCTCCCCGACCTGCGCTGGAGACGCTCCCTTGATGCGGGCATTGGGCCGCGTGCCGCCGAGAAAGGCGACGACCAGCAGGATCTCGTCGGCGTGCGGCGCGTCGGCAATCGAGACCGTCATGCTGTCCATGGCGTCATAGTCCCAGGCATCCTCGAGCCCGCCAAAGATGACGTCGACCGGCGTCCCGGGACCGCCGAGCTTCGCATTCCCCGGAATGAGCGCGGGACCGCCGCCGGCGCCCTCGCGCATGGCAAGGCCGAGGCGCACATGGATCATGCTGGCGCCATGCTCGAGATCGCCCGCCGTGCCGACCAGTGCCGCCTTGCCGTAGCCGCGCGGCGGCAGCGGTGCAAGTGCCGCCAGTGCGCGCCGGGTGAGCACCTCGCCGGCTTTGACGGACAAGTCGACGAGCCCGGAGAAATCATCGATCGGCGCCTTCCCGGCATGGGGGTTGCGCAGCACGCCGCAAGCGGCAACGCGCTTTGAGGGCGTGCCAAGCTCGCGACCGCCCTCGCTGAGCACCTCCTGGGCGATCACGGTGATCTGCCGAAACTTCATCCTCGTCCTCCGTTCTGCCGCGGATCCGGCGCCTCGCCGAGCGGATTCCCAGCGAGCACACGGCCCTCGCGTGGCGTGCTGCGGCGCTACTTTAACCTTCCCCCGGGGAAGGTTGCAGTGTTTCACGTGAAACGTGGCCGCTTGGAAACCGCTTCGCCAGTTCCCATCTCCTCGGGAGTCTTCGGGGCGATGGCAGGAACATGACGGGGCGCAATCTCGAGGCCTGGATGTGGGCGGAAGCGTGCGAGGCGCTGGCGCGTGCCGAGCGGCTGCACCGGCAGTTCTTCCGCCTGGGCGAGGCCGGACCTCGCCCGGTCTGGGAGCCCCCCGTCGACATCTTCGAGGATGGTCCCGATCTCTGGATCGTCGCGGCGCTTCCCGGCGTGACCGCGTCACGCCTCGAAGTCGGTGTGCAGGAAGGTGTGCTGATCATCAGCGGCGAACGCCCGGCACTACCGCAGCAGCGCGCCGCGGCAATCCATCGCCTGGAAGTTCCGCAAGGTCGCTTCGAGCGGCAGATCGCACTGCCCGCCGGCCGTTTCGAGCTGTTCCGTCGCGACCTGGCCGATGGTTGTCTCACCCTAGTGCTGCGCAAGCTTCGATAGACACATGGCGACCAACGAAACCCCCGCTCCCAAGGCAGCCCCCGAACTGCCGCCGCTGCCGCCCGATGCTCTGGTGATCATCCCGGTGCGTGGCGCGGTGCTGTTCCCCGGCACGGTCATGCCGGTGACGGTCGGCCGCGCCCGCTCGGTCGCTGCGGCTCAGGCGGCCGTGCAGCGCGAGCTGCCGGTAGGCTTGCTGCTGCAGCGGGACGCCGCGATCGAAGAGCCCGGCCCCGACGATCTCTACCAGATGGGCGCATCGGCGAGCGTGCTGCGCTATGTCACCGCGCCCGATGGCAGCCATCACCTCGCCGTCCAGGGGCAGCATCGCTTCCGCGTCGTCGAGTTCCTGCCCGGCTTCCCCTTCCTGGTGGCGCGCATCGACCGCATTGGCGAAAGCGAGGTGCGCACCGCCGAGCTCGAAGCGCGGCTGCTGCATCTGAAGCGCCAGGCAGCGGAGGCGCTGGAGCTGCTGCCGCAGGCGCCGCCGGAGCTCGCGGCGGCGGTCCAGAGCATTTCCGCCGGCGGCCAGCTCGCCGACCTCGTCGCCAGCGTCATGGATCTCGAGCCCGCCGAGAAGCAAGGCGTGCTCGAGCTCATCGACGTGCCGCTGCGCATGAAGCGCGTCTCGGAGCTGCTGAGCCGCCGCATCGAGGTGCTGCGCCTCTCGCGCCAGATCAGCCAGCAGACCAAGGAGACGGTCGAGGGTCGGCAACGCGAGTTCCTGCTGCGCGAGCAGCTCAAGACCATCCAGAAGGAGCTCGGCGAGGAGGACGCGAAGAGCGAGGAGATCGCCGAACTGAAGCGCCGCATCGCCGAGGCCAAGATGCCGCCCGACGTCGAGAGCCAGGCGCAGAAGGAGCTGGCGCGGCTCGAACGCATGCCGGAAGGCGCCGCCGAATACGGCATGGCGCGCAGCTATCTCGACTGGCTCATCGATCTGCCCTGGTCGGTGACCACCGAGCGCGCCATCGACATCGCCGATGCGCGACGCATCCTCGAAGAGGATCATTTCGGCCTGCCGAAGGTGAAGCGCCGCATCCTCGAATACCTAGCCGTGCAGAAGCTGAAGCCCGGCGGCAAGAGCCCGATCCTGTGCTTCGTCGGTCCGCCGGGCGTCGGCAAGACCTCGCTCGGCCAGAGCATCGCCCGCGCCACCGGCCGCAAATTCGTCCGCGTGAGCCTGGGTGGCGTCCATGACGAGGCCGAGATCCGCGGCCATCGCCGCACCTATATCGGCGCGCTCCCCGGCAACATCATCCAGAGCATCCGCAAAGCCGGCGCCCGCGACTGCGTGATGATGCTCGACGAGATCGACAAGCTCGGGGCCGGCATCCAGGGCGACCCCTCGGCGGCACTCCTCGAGGTTCTCGATCCCGAGCAGAACTCGACCTTCCGCGACGCCTATCTGGGCGTGCCCTTCGATCTCTCTTCGGTGATGTTCATCGGCACCGCCAATGTCATCGACGGCGTGCCGGGGCCGCTGCGCGATCGCATGGAGGTGATCGAGCTGCCCGGCTACACCGAGGAGGAAAAGCTGCAGATCGCACGGCGCTACCTCGTGCCGCGCCAGCTCGACGCGAACGGATTGACGCCCGAACAGGCGAGCATCACCGACGCGGCGCTCGGCGCGGTCACCCGCGACTACACGCGCGAGGCGGGTGTGCGCAACCTGGAGCGCGCCATCGGCGGTGTCTTCCGCCATGCCGCCATGCACTTCGCCGAAGGCGGTACGGCGCCCGTCCGCATCGACGCGGAGGACCTTCCCGAAAGCCTGGGCCCGCGCCGCTTCGAGAACGAGGTGGCGATGCGCACCAGTATTCCCGGCGTCGCCACCGGCCTCGCCTGGACGCCGGTGGGCGGCGACATTCTCTTCATCGAGGCGACCCGCACTCCCGGCAGCGGCAGGCTGATCCTCACCGGTCAGCTCGGCGACGTCATGAAGGAAAGCGCCCAGGCGGCACTCTCGCTGGTGAAGTCACGCGCCCGGCCGCTCGGCATCGACGAGGAGATCTTCGCCAGGAGCGATATCCACGTGCACGTGCCGGCCGGCGCCATTCCCAAGGACGGACCCAGTGCCGGCGTCGCCATGACGGTGGCGCTGATCTCGCTGCTGACCAACCGGGCGACGCGCAGCGACACGGCCATGACCGGCGAGATCAGCCTGCGCGGGCTGGTGCTGCCGGTGGGCGGCATCAAGGAGAAGGTGACGGCGGCGGTCCGCGCCGGCATCACCACCCTGTTGCTGCCGGCGCGCAACCGCCGCGATTTCGAGGACATCCCCGAGGAGGCGCGGCGCAAGGCGCGCTTCGTGTGGTGCGAGCGCATCGACGACGCCGTCGCCGAGGCGATCGCCGAGCCGCAGATGGCGGCCGCAGGCTGAGAAGCCGACTAGGTTGCTTCGCGGAAGGTCTCGCCGGCGCGCAGGCGCTTGCGACGGACGCCGGCGGCGAGCCGGTCGCAGTACCAGCTCAGGATCGGGATCATCAGTCCCGGCATGCGGTTCATCATCGTGATCGCGAAGCCGGGCGTGATGCCGAAGGCGCCGCGCTCGATGCCGCGCATCATGCAGGCGGCGACGGCTTCCGCGCTCCAGGTTTTGACGATGCCGGTCATCAGCTTGGTCTCTTCCGGCTTCGTCTTGTTCTCCTCCTCGAGCATCGGCGTGTTGGTGTCGGGCGGATAGGCGATCGATACGCCGACATTGTCGGCCCTGAGTTCGGCGCGCAGCGCCTCGGCGAGACCGCGCAGCGCGAATTTCGACGGGCAGTAGGAAGTGTAGCCGAAAAGGCCCATCAGCCCGGCGCCCGACGAGACCAGCAGGATCCGGCCGCGGCGCCGCGCACGCATCGCGGGGAGCGCGGCGCGGACGACATAGAGGGTGCCGAAATAATTGACCGCCATCGAGCGCTCATGCACCTCGCGCGTCGTGTCCTTGAAATAGTGCGGCACGGCGATGCCCGCTGACGTGACGACGAGGTCGGGCGTCCCGAGCGCACGCATCGCTGCCTCGACCGCGGCCTCCGCCTGCGCCGCCTCGGCGACGTTCGCGCGGAAGATCAGCACGCGCTGCTCCGGCCGGTTGAACGCGGCGCGGATCTCGGCCGCGGCCTCGTTGAGCTTCTCCTCGCCGCGGGCGATGAGCGAGAGGCTGTAGCCGGCCGCCGCGAGCTTCTTCGCGAAGGCGCGGCCGATGCCACTCGAGCCACCGGTGACGATCGCATGCAATTCAGCCATTGCCGGAACTCCTGGGCGCACGGGCGCGCGGGTGAAATCGAGCGCCCAGCAAAGCAAACCAAGATTGATGTGGGGTTAATCGGGCGGCGCGGGCCATCGCAGCGCGGTACCTTGGTACCGCCACGCTATATCGTGCTGTGACGCAGATCACACCCTTGCCGGGTAAGGATTGCTTAGGCTGAAATCAAAGTCCAAGGCAGGGGGCGGAAGTGCCTGGCAGCAATCCCGGATCGGAAGATGTCGGCTATCTGAGGCGGCAGGCGGAGCGCTGTGCGCGTCTGGCCGGTACGGTCAACGACTGCCGCGCCCGCGAAGAGCTGGAGCGGATGGCCGGCGAATTCGAGGCCCTCGCGCGGCGCGCCCTCCCTCCAACGGCGAACGCATCGGGCGAGGACAGCGTTGCGGCGAGTGCTGATGACACTCGCGACAGGCGAATGCTATATTTTCTGTAACATTCGCTTGGCACAATAAGTCAGCAGTGGCGAGGTTTTCGGGCAGAGGCTCGACGCCGAGATGGGTCTCTGAGGTTACGGCGGAGCTGGGCGGACATTCGGAGGAAGAGAACCGCAAGCGCCTTGCGCTCAGATCGCGCACCTTCGTCTCAAGGAGGGTAGCGACACCATGACAAAGGCGCAGCAGGTGAGCTCTTGGCGGCTCAAAGCTGACGAGCTACGGGCAGTCGCGGATCAAATGACGATGTCTCTCGCGCGCAAGACGCTCGAGGGCATGGCAAATGCCTATGAAGCAATGGCGGCTCGGGCCGAAAGCGCGCCCGCGATCGCGGTGGCACGGCAACTGCCCCCGCTTGCGCTCGTGCCGCAGCTCGCGTCCGACGCAGCTTCAGTCTCGACCACAGATCGATTGCGGCGCCGGCGAACGAAGCTGCGGCGTTAAGCGGGAAAAAGATACTGCACCGCGACCGGAATCACCGCCCAGAGCGCCGCGGCCACGACCCCGAACATCGCTAAGCGCAGCGGCCAGCGCAGCAGTCCGAGCCGCAGGGCGCGCTCGACCAGCCGCAGGCTCGGCAGGACGAGCGTCGCGCTGATGCCGAGCAGCAGCGCGAGCAGCACCAGCCATCCGAGCAGGCCTTCGGGCGTCATTCGGCGAGGCTCGGCGTGCGGGCGAGCTTGCGCTTCAGGTGATCGGCAAGCTTCAGCGCGAGAGCGACGATGGTGAAGGTCGGGTTGGCATGGCCGCAGGTCGGAAAGACTGAGCCGCCGGCCATGTAGAGATTTTCCACACCATGGACCTGGCAGCTGGCATCGACCACGCCGTCATGCGGATCCGCAGCCATGCGCGTCGTGCCGGCGTGATGATACGTCTCGCCCAACTGCAGCCCGCCCTCGCCTCGCGGCTCGGCCAGCCACGGCTCGATCCGGCAGCGTCCGAAGCCAAGGCGAAGCAGCTCCGTGCCGATGGAGACGGCGAACCGGTCGGCGGTGCGGCGCTCGAGTTCGCTTGCTCGCCAATCGACGCAGACACGGCGCTGACCGAACGCGTCGCGCTCATCCGACAGGCTGATCCGGCTGTCGGGGTTCGGCGCCTGCTCGATGTCGGCGACGATCAACCCCGCCTTCAGCGGCATCACCGGATGCCGACCGGTGCTCAAGCGGCGACGGACCATGGCGACCACGCCATCCAGATCGCGCAGCAGGCGCCAGACCTTCTCGCCCATGTCGGGCGCCCATTTCCCCTGCTGCAAGTCGCGCCAGATCGCCTGCGCCTCGGCAACGCCGGAATTCGGATCGCCCTCGTAGTCGAGCACAGCGCAGCCATTGAGTGTCCGCTCTGCACTCTGCATTTCTGGAGCAAGCTCGATCCCGATCTGATAGAGACGCCGGTCGGCATCCGTGAAATAGTTGAAGATTGCCTCAATTTCCGGCTGGGCGTCGGCGGTCACCAGGCTCGCGATCCGGCCGCGGAAATGATCCATGAAAAATCGCCCGACAAGGCCGTGCTGGTTGCCGAGCGCCGGAGCGCGCGCCTCGGCGCTCAGCAGCAGCATCCTGGCATTCTCGATCGCGCCGCAGCAGATCACGTAGCAGCTCGCCCTGATCTCGCGGGGCGCACCCTGCAATGGCCGCACCGCGATCGAGGAAACGTGGTTCCTGTCCTCGTTCGTGCTGAAACGCGTCAGATTGGCGTGCAGCAGGACCCGCACATTGGTCGCCTGCGCGAGTGCCTGGCGCCAGACCCTGCCGAAGCTCCAATTCTCCGGCGCATGCTCCCAGAGCTTGACGCGCAATTCGCTGCCGAGCGGCGGAGGCGATACGCCGAGCGCTGATAAGACCGTCGACGCGGGTCGCGGCTCGCCCAGGCCACAGAGCTGCCGCGCGCGCCTATAGTAAGGGTCGAGGTCGCTGCGCCGCATGGGCCAGCCGCTGTGCGGGATCCAGGGCCGGACGGCGAAGTCGAGATCGGAGAGCGGCGTGCAGCGACCGCCCCAGTGGTTCGTCGTACCGCCGAAGAAGCGCAACCGGCCGATCTCCAGCCCGTGCTCCGGCAACCCGATGCTTTCGCCATCGTAGAGCGCCTGGACGTCCGGCTCGAATTCGAAGCCACCGCTTTCCACCAAGCAGACGGAAAGTCCTGACCCGATGAGTTCGCGCGCAAGCGTGATCCCGGCCGCTCCGGCGCCGATGAGGCAAAGATCGGCCTCGATCGTCGGGCCTTCGCCCAAGTGCCGCAAATCCTCGATCATGGCGAAGGGTCGCCAAGCGCGACCAGCGCGCAAAGCTGCGCCTCACAGCGCGCGAGCAGCCAGCCGTCTACAGTGACGAGGTTCGCCGTCTTCAGATCGCGAGCGCGCCGCAGCGCAATCGATCGCGCGATACCCGCGGCCGTCCGCGGCAGCGGGCCACCGAAGAGCGCCCGGCAGAGCCGTCGGCCGTCGGCCTCGTCAGGCTGCTGGCGCAGGTAGAGCGTGCCGATAAAGCGCACCGGCGCCGCATCGGCGAAGAGCTCTGAGATCGGCACCGCCGGCTTGCCTTCGCCAATCGGAAACAGCCGGGCGCCGGGGATGCCGAGGCAGGCGATTGCCTGCATCACCGCCCGGCGGGCGACCAGCGGTCCCGCGGAGAACCCTGCCCCCCTCAAACTCGACTCCCGCGAACGATCAAGCGCGATATTCACGACCGGAGCGCGGTCCATGGCGCCGCGGCTCCTCCAGCGCGGACGCGCGCTGGCGCGGCGGCTCCCTCGCGCAACAGGTCGCTCAGTCCCTTCCGCAAGGTTGTCACCGGCGGCCGCGCGTAGGTTTCGAGCAAGCGGCCGGGGTCGCCGATCGATATCCGCACATCACCGGCCCGCGGCGGCGCAAAGGCAATACGCGCCGGCACGCCGGCAACCTCCGCCAGCAGTTCCGCCAGTTCGAGGATCGTCGTGCCCTCGCCGGTACAGACATTGCAGATGAATGCACCGGAGTGGCAGCGCGCCATGGCCTCGATGAAAATCTCGACGACATCGCTGACAAAGACGAAATCCCGCACCTGGTTGCCGTCGCCGAAGACCGTTATCTTCCGGTCGCGCTTCAAACATTCGGCGAAAATGGTGATCACGCCCGAATAGGACGAGGCAGGGTCTTGCCGCGGACCGTAGACATTGAAGAGGCGCAGCCCGACGCTCGGCAGGCCATGAAGATGGTTCGCCACTGCGGCATGGAGCTCACAGGCGAACTTGTCCGCGGCGTAAACCGAAAGCGGCTTCGTGCCTCCTGTCTCGCGCAGCGGCACCGCGGGATTGGCGCCGTAGACAGCGGCGGAGGAGGCGTAGACGGTAGGGATTTGCGGCCCGGTCGCGGCGGCGAGGACCGTCAAGGTGCCGCGCAGATTGACGCGGTTGGTGGCGATCGCCGCCGCGTTGCACCTCGCAACCGATGCGGCCGCGGCAAGGTGAAAGCAGCCATCGACATCGCGCAGGGCGTCGCGCACCAGCGCTTCGTCTGCGATATCGCCGATCACGAGTTCGGCCGCGGCAGGGGCGTTGCCGATATGCCCCGTCGAAAGATCGTCGAGGATGCGCACCGCATGGCCGAGCGCGATCAGCCGCTCCGCCAGATGCGAGCCGATGAAGCCGCAGCCGCCGGTGACGAGATACCGCTTCCCGGACGAACCCGTCATCCGCGGCGGACTGCCGTACGGGGAGAAAATCGCGGCCGACATCAGTAAGCGTTTCGGTGGTAGAAGCCCCGCCACAAGGTCAGGGCGAGGATGCGCAGATCGAACAGCGGCGACCAATGCTCGATGTAGAAGAGATCGTGCTCGATGCGATGCACCATCTTCTCCAGCGTGTCTGTCTCGCCCCGGAAGCCGTTCACCTGAGCCCAGCCGGTGATTCCGGGCTGGACGCGATGGCGGGCGAGATAGCCGTCGACGAGGGCCGCGTATTTCTCATCATGCGCAACCGCATGCGGCCGCGGACCGACCAGGGACATGCTGCCGGTCAGGACATTGAAGAGCTGCGGCAACTCGTCGAGGCTGGCGCGGCGCAGAAAGCGGCCGAGCCGCGTCACGCGCGGATCGTTCCGCCGCGCCTGCGTCACGGTCGGATCTTCGTGGCCGCAATGCATTGTGCGAAACTTGTAAACGGTGACCGCCTGCTGGTTGAAGCCCAGACGCTTCTGCCGAAAGATCACAGGCCCACGGCTGTCGATTTTGATCAGCGCGGCAATCAGCAGCAGCAGCGGCCCGAATATCACCAGAAGCGCGGCGCCGAACGCGAGATCCATGCCTCGCTTCACCGCGATCCCCCACCCGGCAAGCGGTCGCCGGCAGAAGATCAGCGTCGGACTAGCGCCGTGCGGGGCAGCGGCGCCGAGATCGAGGCGGATTTTGACGTCCACTGGAAGCTGAGCGAGCCCGGCGAGCGCGTTCTGGACGCGCAGAGCGTCGGCGCAGCGGAGGGAAATTACCACCTCGTCCACGCGCTTGCGCTGAGCCAAGCGCACGAGTGCTTGGACGTCGTCTCCGGGCGGCGACGAAGGCGCCGGCAGAGCGTGAAATACGCCCAGCACCTGACGTTCGCCCGGACGTTCGGCGTCAAGATGCGGCGTCCGCTCGGATTGGCCGTCGCTCGTCTCAACGACCGCGACATTCGCGATCAGCCTGCCCTGACGCGTCCATCGCTCGAGCCATAGCCGATAAAGCGGCCTCGCAGCGACAAGACCGACCGCTCCCATCGCAGCCCAAAGCGCCAGCCCGGCGGTTGAAGCCGAACTGGCGGCGCCAAGCACGAAGGCGCCGGCCACAAACGCGGCAGGCCCGACCACTCCCCCTGCCCCAACCAGCCAGGCTTGGCGCGGACCAAGGGTAAGCCGACCGAAGGCGTAGGCATCCACGATCTCAAGGCTGGCCCAAGCGATCAGAGCCCCAGCCAGGATCTCACTCCAATCGCCGAAAGAAAGGTCGATCGAGCCGTGCCGCAACCAATAGCTGAGGGCGCCAGATACGAGCACCACAGCCGCGTCGCCGGCGCGTATGCCGGCTGCGAGCACTGCCCGCCACTCGGCCGCGAACAACCGGGTTCGTCGATTTTCCGCTGCGGTCAGCGGCCCAGCGGCCGGTTCCGGCCAGACAGATGAGAAAGAGGTGCCGTCGCTCTGCGGCGACGGCACCAGCCGAAGCTTCTGCGTCGGGTGCGCGGACACTCGGCCTCCCGGTGGGCACGCCGGCCGGCGGGCTTCCGGACGGCACCGAGAATGTTCATATTTTCTTTTCTTATCCTATAAACGCGCCGCGCGCAAACGCAAAAGCGCCCGCCGCGCATTAATTTTCGCGGCGGAAGGCTCGGGGCAAAATATGTTTGACAAGCCCCTCACCGCGGGGATAACAAAAGAAAACAAAATACGCTTTGCCGCAAGCTCATTCCCGCCGTCGCTGACCAGACGAGGAGCGGCAATGAAAGTAGGATATTTCCGCCTCATCCCGCCGAGCCTGCCGGTCGATGTGATGCGCTGGCTGCGGCAAGGCACCGAGCGCCGGGCGCCGCGGTCGCCGCGCCCTCGCGGCGTCCTCTTCATCCTCGAGAACCTGCCCGTTCCGCTGGACCGGCGCGCCTGGCAGGAGGCCCGCGCCCTGCGCGAGGCCGGCTACCTGGTGAGCGTCATCTGCCCTCGCAACGAAAAGCATCCCGAGCCGGTGGAGGTGATCGACGGCATCCACATCTTTCGCCACTGGCTGCCGCCCGAAGCGCGAGGCGTATCAGGCTATTTCTACGAATATACGGCCGCCCTGTTCTGGGAGTTTGTCCTCGCCTGCCGGGTCCTGCGGCGCCGCGGGTTCGACGTCATTCATGCGGGCAATCCACCGGACACCATCTTCCTGGTGGGAGCGTTCTTCAAACTCGCTTTCGGCAAGAAGTTCGTCTTCGACTTTCGCGATCTGTCGCCGGAGCTGTTCGAGGTGAAGTTCGGCCGCCGCGGTGTCATCCATCGGCTGCTGCTGGCGTGCGAGCACTGGACCTTCTTCACTGCCGACCGGATCATCGCCAACAATCCGACCTTCGCCGAGATCGCGATGCGCCGCGGCGGCAAGCCGCAACAGGGGATCGCCGTCGTGCGGCACGGTCCCGACCTGCGGCTTCTACGACCGGTCGCGATCGAGCGCGATTATCGGCGGGGACGCCGTCATCTTGTGCTCTATATCGGCGTGATGGGTAGTCAGGACGGCGTCGACGCGCTGATCCAGGCGGCCCACCACGTCGTTGTGCGCCAGAACCGCGCCGATATTCAGTTCCTGCTCGTCGGAGCGGGTCCCGAGCTGCGCGCGATGCAGGCGCTCACGATGGAGCTCGGCATCGACGAGAACGTGACGTTCACCGGATTCCTGACCGGCCGGGATTTCCTCGAGACGCTGTCGTGCGCCGATATCGGCGTTGCACCCGATCCGAAGAATCCGCTCAACGACCGGATGAGCATGAACAAGATCATGGAATATATGAGCTTCGGCCTGCCCGTGGTGATGTTCGACCTCGTCGAGGGCCGCAATCTGGCCGCCGAGTGCGGCGTCTACGCCAGGAACAACGACCCGACCGATCTCGCTCGGCAGCTCGTCGACTTGCTCGACGATCCGGGCCGCCGCGAAACGCTCGGCCGGACGGCACGCGAGCGGGCCAAGCTGTTCTCGTGGGAGCGGGAGGCGCGCTCGCTGGTCGCGGCCTATGACGAACTCTGGCGGGCGTGACCCCCGCCGGGACGGCCGCTTTTCGCACAGGGAAAGGATCAGCCCATGACGACGGATCCATCGCGGCGGAGCGTCGGAGGCGGCATTTTAACTCGCAGCGCAAGGACGGCGTCCCATTGCTTTCGCGTCGTCGCACGATGGCTCGCAGCGTTGGAGCCGGCACGCAGAAAGCAGTCGCTGGTGCTGCTCGGCGCGACGGCGGTGATCCTCACCGGTTCGGCGTCGAGCCTCTCGATATTCGAAGGCCGTCCGACGGCCTCGAGCGCTGGTGCCTTCACCATCCGCGGCATCAGCTTTCCCTCGTATCACAACGGCACATACGCCTCCGCCGACTCCGCCGCTGCGCTCGCCGATCTGGCGCGAACCGGCGCAAATTTCGTCGCGATCATCCCGACCTGGTTCAGCAAGACGAGCAAGGATTCTGAATTTTTCGCCAATGAGCACACCGAATCCGATGCAAACGTGGTCAAGGCGATCAGCGAGGCCCACGCGCTCGGCCTTAAGGTACTGCTGAAGCCGCACGTCGACCCCACCGATGGCAAGCCGCGTGCGGAGTACGCTCCCTCGGATCCCAACGCCTGGCTTGCCAACTACAAGAGCCTGCTTCTGCACTATGCGGCGATGGCCGCTGCCAACCATGTCGAGATGTTCAACATCGGCTGCGAACTCGACAGCATGGTCGGCCCCCGCTACCGCAGCCAATGGCTCTCCATCATTCGCGCCGTCAGGCTTACCTATCATGGCCCGATCATCTACGCGCATGGCTGGCCCGGCCTGAACCCGGTGTCCTTCCTGGATGCGGTCGACTATATCGGCGTCGACGCTTACGACCCGCTCTCTGATGCGCGCAATCCAACGGTGGCCGAGCTCGCCGCGGGCTGGACAACGATCTCGTCCAATCCCTGGGTCGCCCGGCGATTGGCCTTTCACTCGCCGATGGCAAATTACCGGGCGCTCTGGGAGCGCTATCACAAGCCCATCATCTTCACGGAGATCGGCTACAAGAGCGTCTCCGGCGCCGCCGGCCGCCCCGGCGATTGGAAATGGGACGGAGCGGTCGATCTGCAGGTCCAGGCGAGGGCCTATGAGGCGTTCTTCGATGTCTGGGGTCGGCAGACCGCCTGGGTGAAGGGGGCGTTCTTCTGGAATTGGGAGCCTGCGACCCGGCCCGAGCAGACGGCTTGGGGCCTCAAAGGCTACACGCCGCAGGACAAGCCCGCAGCCCTCGTCATCACGCGGTGGTACCAGTACATGGCCGGAAGCGACCCAAGCCTGGCCGCGGCAGCCCCGCGGCTTGCCCGCTAGCGGGTTCGGCATTGCGGCTCAACCGACGCGTTTTTGCCTTCCGTCGTTTTTCCCGCAATCGACGCTTGGCAAACCGCGCCGGATGACGAAAAGATAATAACGAAAAGAAAACGTGCCGATCGCCGTCGATAGCATGAGCGGCACGCCAAACGGCAAGAAGACGCCAACGAAGGCAGGGCCACATGCGACAGGAAACGATGGCCATTCACAGCGGGTACGATCCGGAGCCGACGACCCGCGCAGTCGCGGTGCCGATCTACCAGACCGCCGCTTATGCCTTCGACAGCGCCGAGCATGCCGAAGCGCTCTTCAATCTGGCGGCCGACGGCTACCGCTACAGCCGGATCAACAATCCGACCAACGCCGTGCTCGAGCGCCGCGTGGCCGCGCTGGAGGGCGGCGTCGAGGCGCTCAGCGTCAGCTCGGGTCAGGCTGCGCTGCACTACGCCGTGCTGACGATCGCCGAGGCCGGCAGAAACATCGTTTCCGTCCCGCAGCTCTATGGCACCACCCACACCCTTTTCGCGCATCTCCTGCCGAGCCTCGGAGTCGCTGTACGCTTCGCGCCGTCCGATCAGCCCGCGGCGATCGCCGGTCTGATCGACGCCAACACCAGCGCCGTATTTTGCGAAAGCGTCGGCAATCCGGCCGGAAACATCTGCGACATCGAGGCTCTCGCCGAAGTCGCCCACGATCACGGCGTGCCGCTGATTGTCGACAATACGGTCGCCACGCCCATCCTGCTGCGGCCCATCGATTACGGCGCCGACATCGTCGTGCACTCGCTGACCAAGTTCATGGGCGGCCATGGAACGACACTCGGCGGCATTGTGATCGACAGCGGGCGCTTCCCCTGGCGCAAGCATGCTGCGCGCTTCCCGATGCTCACCCAGCCCGACGCCTCTTATCACGGCCTCGTCTATACCGATCGTTTCGGTGCCGCCGCCTATGCCGCCCGCTGCCGCAGCGCCTGTCAGCGCGTGACGGGCTCGGTCCTGGCGCCGTTCAGCGCCTTTCTTCTGCTGCAAGGCATCGAGACGGTCGCGCTGCGCGTTCAGCGGCACGTCGAAAATGCCAGGCTGGTCGCGAAATTCCTGCGCGACGATCCGCGCGCGGCATGGGTCAATTACGCCGGATTCCCCGACAACCCCTATCACGCCCTGGCGCAGAAATATCTCGGCGGCCGCGCGTGCTCGCTGGTGACCTTCGGCGTGCGCGGCGGCTATGAGGGCGGCAAGCGCTTCTACAACGCACTCCGGCTGGTGAAGCGGCTGGTCAACCTTGGGGACGCCAAGTCGCTCGCGTGCCATCCGGCATCGACGACCCACCGGCAGATGTCTCCGGAAGAGCAGCGCAAGGCCGGCGTGACGCCCGAGACGATCCGGCTCAGCATCGGCATCGAGCATGTGGACGATATCATCGCGGATCTCGACCAGGCGCTGACCGCGGCGACATCCCGGCAACGCGCCCGGCTCGCCGCGGTCGGGGCGACCTCTTCGGCGGTGGGCGCATGACATCGGGACTCATCATCCCGGCTGCAGGGCGCGGGGCCCGGCACAGTGAGGCGCCGCTGCACATCGCGCTCGTCAACAACATGCCCGACAGCGCCCTCCTCTGGACCGAGCGGCAATACCACCGCCTGCTCGCCGCTGCCGCCGGCGACAGGTCGGTCCGCCTGTCGCTGTTCTCGCTGCCGGAGGTGCGCCGCGGCGAGCAGGCTGCGAATCACATTCGGCAGCGCTACGAGGATTTCTCCGCACTCTGGGATACGCCGGTCGACGGCATGATCGTGACCGGCATGCCACCCCGGGCGGCCTGCCTCAAGGACGAACCCTACTGGCCGAAGCTGGCGCAGCTGGTCGAATGGGCTGAAGAGCATACGCTGTCGACGGTCTGGTCATGCCTTGCGGCGCATGCAGCCGTCCTCCACCTCGATGGCATCGCCCGCCGGTTGCTGCCCCGGAAGCTCTCCGGGCTCTACGAATGCGTCCGGACGACCGATCATCTGCTGTTCAGCGGAGCGCCTGCCCGCTGGCGAGTTCCGCATTCGCGATACAACGAACTGCCGGAGGAGGATCTGGCGGCTGCCGGCTATCGCATGCTTTCCGCCTCCGCAGCGGCCGGAGCCGACATTTTCTGCAAGGAGCGCGGCAGCCTCTTTCTTTTCCTTCAGGGCCATCCCGAATATGACGCGAGCGCGCTGCTGCGCGAATATCGCCGGGACGTGGCCGCCTATCTGGCACTGCGCAGCGAGACCTACCCCTATCTGCCCTGCGCCTATTTCGACAGGCCCGAGGCCGCGGCATTCCGCGGCTTTCGGCGCCGCGCGCTGGCTCACCGCAATCCCGACCTGCTCAAGGAGTTTCCAGCCGCCGCGATCGAGCTGCGGCACGCACAAAGCTGGCACGGTCTCGCCATAGGGCTCTACCGGAACTGGCTTGGCTACATTGCTCGGGGACGCTCGCTCATTCGGGCGCCGCTATCCCCTGTTGCGGTAGCGAGCCAATCGGCGCTGGTTTCGGAACTCAGAGGCGGCACGTGACCAGCGAAGCCGATACGCTCGGGCTCAGGCCATGGCCGGCGAGCCAGGAGACAGACGGGGACGCGCCCGCAACCACTGTCTCCGCGCTTTTCCCGCCGGAAGAAGACAGGGCGCGATGGGACGATCTCCTGTCTCACGAGCTCGCCGAGGCTGACGCCCGCATCGCTGCCGGTTCGGTCGCACCAACGCTCGATCTCGTCCATTTCAGTCGCGAGCTTTCGGCCTTCGATTTCGAAGCGCCCCGGCCGCTCGGCTCCGTTCTGGAATGGACCATCGCGCAGCTCGAGCACGGCATCGTCCATGTCACGCATCCGCGCTATTTCGGGCTGTTCAATCCCGCGCCCAGCTTTCCTGCGCAATGCGCTGATCGTCTCGCGGCGACGTTCAATCCGCAGCTCGCGAGCTCTCGGACCTCGCCGGTCGCGGTCGAAATCGAAACGCATGTTGTTCGCTCTGTCGGCCGCCACGCCGGGCTGCCGCCCGATACGACCGGTCATTTCACCACGGGTGGAACCGAAGCCAACTATACGGCGCTCATCTGCGCGCTCACCGCCGCCGCTCCTGAATTCGCCACCGAAGGTGCTCGGGGCTTTTCAGGGCCCCCAGTCCTCTACGCGTCCGAGGACAGCCATCGGGCCTGGCTCAAGATCGCGCACCAGGCCGGCATCGGGCGCTCCGCCGTTCATCTTGTGCCAACCGACGGCGCTGGCCGCATGTCAGCCACCGCCCTGACAGATGCAATCCGTAGCGACCGCGCGGCGGAACGCTTGCCCGTGATGATCGCCGCGACCGCCGGCACGACCAATGCCGGAATGGTGGATCCACTCTCCGACTGCGCCACGATCGCGCGCGATGCCGGCCTCTGGTACCACGTCGACGCCGCCTGGGGCGGAGCCCTCGTCGCTTCCGATCAGCTGCGCCCGTTGCTCGCGGGCATCGAGCGCGCGGACTCCGTGACGATCGACCCGCACAAATGGCTGGCCACGACCATGGGATGCGGCATGTTTTTAACCGCGCGCCCGGACGCGCTCTCCTCGGCATTCCACGTCGCGACGACCTACATGACATCGAACTTTTCCGACCGCGATCCCTACGTGACCTCGGCACAATGGTCGCGACGCTTCCTCGGCCTGCGGCTCTTCCTGTCCCTCGCCACTGCGGGATGGGCAGGCTACGCCGCCCATGTCGAGAAATCGGTGAACCTGGCCGGGCTGCTCGAACGCAAGCTCGCAATCTCCGGCTGGACAGTGGTCAACGAGCCGTCGCTTGCGGTTCTTTGCATCCTGCCCCCATCCGGGTCGGCACCGGTCGGAACGATCGTAAGACGCGTCGTCGCTTCCGGACGCGCCTGGGTGTCCGAGGCGCGCTTCGAAGGCCGGCCGGTCATTCGCGCTTGCGTCACTCATGGCAGGACGGGGCCGGGCGACGTTCAGGCGCTGGTCGAGGCGCTTCGTGCCGCTGCGTCGCCCGATGCATCCGGACCCGGCACCAAATGCCCTGAAGGTAAATTCGCCGAAGCCCACCGCCGAGGAGTGAACGAACGATGACGCTCGAAGCCCGAGTCACCAGCCTGCACAAGCTGCGGCCCGCCGAGGAAGCCCGCGCCGAGACGGCCGGTTCGAGTGTGGCGAGCCTCGAGGCGCGTACTGCCGCCGTGGCCGCGATCGCCGCCGCCTGCGCCGCCGCAGTAGATCGCGATGCCCGCTTTCCCGAAGAAGCGATCAGCGCGGCCCGGGCACAGCGCCTGCTCGGGATCATGGTGCCGCAACAGCTGGGCGGAGACGAAAAGAGCATCTCGGACATCGTTGATGTCTGCTACCGCCTGGGCCGCGCCTGCGCCTCGACGGCGATGATCTATGCGATGCATCAGACCAAGGTGGCCTGCCTGGTCCGGCATGGCCGGAACAGTGCCTGGCATGAGCGGCTGCTGCGCCGGATCGCTGCCGAGCAACTGCTGCTGGCATCATCAACCACCGAAGGTCAGGGTGGCGGCGACATTCGCTCGAGCGCGGCGGCGGTGGAGCGCAGCGGTTCGCGGATCGGCCTCGAGCGGCGTGCGACAGTGATCTCCTACGGTGCCCAAGCCGACGGCATTGTCACCGTTGCGCGGCGCTCGGCCGATGCCGCGGCATCGGATCAGGTGCTGATCGCCTTTCTCAAGGAGAACTACGCGCTCCAGCCGTTCCTCGCCTGGGACACGCTCGGAATGCGCGGCACCTGCAGTGCCGGCTTCACCCTGAAGGCACAGGGTGACATCGACCAGATCCTGCCTGTCCCCTACGAGAAGATCCATCAGCAGACCATGGTGCCCGTAGCGCACCTGACTTGGGCCGGCGTCTGGACCGGGGCCGCCGCAGGTGCGGTAGAGCGCGCGCAAAATTTCTTGCGCAATGCCGCCCGCCAGGCGAACGGACAGCTCCCCCCGGGCGCACCGCACTTCATGAAGGCGACGTCGACGCTGCGCACGCTCCGTGGCCTGCTCGCTTCGGCCGTCGCCAGCTTCGAGGCGGCCGCTGCAGACGAGCGGACGCTCGCTTCTCTCGATTTCCAAACGATGATCAACCTGACCAAGGTGGAAGCCTCGGAGCTCGCGGTATCGATCGTTCTCAGCGCGCTCCGGGCTTGCGGCCTGTCGGGCTACCGGAACGACGGCGAATACACCATCGGCCGAAATCTCCGCGACGTCCTGTCGTCGCCGATCATGATCAACAACGACCGCATCCTGGCCAACGTGGCAGGCGCCGCATTGCTGAGCCCCCTGCCCGCCTCGGTGCAGAATTGAGGCGGCGATCGGCCGCTTGACGCACGCATTTCAACCAACCGGAGGGTCGCGACACGCCATGAAGGCCAGAATTGAAAGGATTGAGGACGATTCCGCTCAAGCCCGGGAATCGATCGACAGCATGGCCGCGACGCTGTTCCGGCCGATGGGCGTCGACGGGGTCCGGGCGCGAACATCGCTATACGAAAGCGTGGTCGAAGGACTCTCCTCGCTCATTTCGCGATTGCGCGAGCCCGATGCGGAGATCCTCAGGTTCCCGCCGGTGATGAGCCGCCGCGACCTCGAGAAATCCGGATATCTCAAGAGCTTCCCAAACCTGCTCGGCTGCGTTTGTGCGCTCCATGGCAGCGAGACGGAGATCCGCGACGCTGCCGATCGCCACGAGACCGGAGGCGACTGGACGGACTCGCTCAGCCCGGCGGATCTCGTCCTCAGCCCCGCCGCCTGTTATCCCGTCTATCCGCTCGCGGCGGCACGCGGCGCGGTACCGCCCTCCGCTCTCGGCTTCGACGTCGCCTGCGATTGTTTCCGGCACGAACCGTCACGCCATCTCGATCGCATGCAGTCGTTCCGGATGCGCGAATTCGTCTGCATCGGTACCGCGCAGCAGGTAACGGAATTCCGCGAGCGCTGGATCGACCACGGCCGGCAGCTCGCCGAAGAACTCGGTCTCGCCGGCGCGATCAAGCCCGCAAGCGATCCCTTCTTCGGCCGCACGGGCCAGGTGATCGCGGTGAGCCAGCTGCAGCAGTCGCTCAAGTTCGAGCTGCTGATTCCGGTGCGGTCGGCGGAGGAGCCGACGGCCTGCATGAGCTTCAACTACCATCGCGATCATTTCGGCAGCATCTGGGGACTGCGGGACAAGAGCGGCAACGTCGCTCATACAGGCTGCGTCGCATTCGGTATCGACCGGTTGGCGCTGGCACTTTTCGCGGCGCACGGACTCGATTTCGAGCGCTGGCCCACGCCGGTCCGCGCCGCGCTGAGGCATGCCGCTTGACCCTCACGCGAGCCGACTGCTCGCCATCCTGAAATCGACCAAGCGACCGGATCCGGACTACACGGGGCCGGTCGAATGGCGGCAAGCATTTGCGGCGTTGATGCGGCTCTCCGGCGCGCCCGAGCGTGTGAGCCTCGTCGAAGAGCGATTTCTGCCGGCAAACCTCGGTGCGCTCGCGCTGCGCCTCTATACGCCGCGCGGCGTGGATTACGCCCTCGGCCCTGGGCTCATCTATTTTCATGGCGGCGGTTTCATCGCCGGCAGCCTGGAGACGCATGACGCTCTCTGCCGAAGCCTCGCTAATGCGGGGGGCTGTCGCGTCGTAGCCGTGGACTATCGGGTGGCGCCGGAACACAAATTCCCCGCCGCCCTGCTGGATTGCTATCGCGCTGCAAGCTGGGTCAGAGAGCATGCGAGCATGCTGGGGATCGATCGGAGCCGCCTGGCGGTGGGCGGCGATTCCGCCGGCGCCAGCCTGGCGGCGACCGTCTGCGGCATGGCACGTGCAGCGCCCGGGCCGCCTTTCGCTCTGCAACTGCTGCTTTGTCCGATCACCGATTTCGCAGCGTCGCAGGCTTCGCGACGCGCCATGGCCAGCGGCTACCTGCTCGAGCAAAGAGCGATGGAGCGCGAACTCGCGCTTTATCTGCCGGCCGGATTCAACACGGCGGATCCCGGGCTTTCGCCGCTGCACCTCGCCGATCTGGGCGGCCTGCCGCCGGCATCCATCCATACGGCCGAGTTCGACCCGCTGCGCGACGAGGGCAAGGCGTATGCGGAGCGGCTGAAGGAAGCGGGCGTCGCGGTGCGCCACACCTGCCACTCCGGCATGATCCACCTCTTTTACGCGATGGGCGGCGCTATTCCCTATGCGCGGCGGGCGCTCGCGGTCATCGGGGAAGAAATCAGAACGGCGCTCGCGCCGACGCGGTGTGGCTAGAAGCCGAACATCGCCCGTTCGGAGAAGGCGAGGTCCCCCAACCTTGGCCGATCCGGCCCCCTGAAGCAGCGCGGAGAAGCGGTTTCCATGTAGCGCCCGACCAGCCCCGCAACAGGGCCATTGGCGTCAACCGCAATCAGCGGTAACCCACGTCGCGCGAGAAAACGGCCGAGAGGCGCGGCGAAGCGCGAGAACTCGTCGAGCTCGCGGCAATAGACGAGATGCGCATAGGGAACCCAGCCGAACCTCCGCCGGCGCACGAAAACGAAGGGATGGCGTACTCCCCCCACGCTGCAGACGAGGCTCAGGCAACCATACCCCGCATGCGCCGCAAGCAGCGCAACCTCGGCCGGGGACAGATCGTCGCCGGCGCGAAGATCAGCCGCCGCTTCGCCAACACGAATCCCGGCGCGCCACGGCCCCAGCGCAGCCAGGGCGAGGAACACGCCACTGCCGTAGCGCCGGTAGCCCTGCGCTTCGAGAATGGGCAAGGTATGGGGCGCCGGCGTGAGGTTGAGGTAAGTGACGCTTTTCTGCTTGAGGGCTCGCGACACCAGCAGGGACGCGTGGCTCCGGAACTGCGGCTCGGTATACCAGCTCGAGACATTGCACCGGACGCTCGTCCCCGTGCCTGCCGGGAGGGCTGCGAAGATCAGCAATAGCACGCCGACGGGGCGGCCTTGGTGTTCCAGCAGATACCCATACTTTGGGAACCCGGAAGGCGTCGGATGCTCGCGCAGGCGCGCGAGCGCGCGGGTCCACTCCTCGATCGATCGGACCGGAAAGCCGCGTGCGAGCAGGCGGACGATCGCTTCCACGTCTTCTGCCTCAATTTCGCGGCAGCGCACCCGCGGGGCGACCTCTTCCGGATCAAGCGCGCTTGCGTCGGAGGCGATCATGGCCGAGGAACTCCCATCACTGGCTCAGCAGGTGAAACCGATCGCCCCAGCCCGCCTGTCAGACGAAGCGCCGCGGTATTGAATAAGGCGCGACCGGGATTTTCGATAAAGCGATAGGTGATCGAGGCGGTGACGAAGAGCAGCAGGAGAAAGACGAGGACGAGCCCGTCGGAACTCCAGCTGCTGCCGAACCAGAGCAACTGCTCGCGGCTGCCGTCGACGTTGGCTCCGATCCGTTCCACCGCGCCCCCATGCGCCTGCACCGTCCGAATGATCCGCGCCATCGTCACGAGCACCAGCGCGTGGGTCATGTAGATCGAATAGGACCGCGCTCCGGCGAACCTGAAGGGACGGGTCCGCAGCAGATGTGACACGGCGCCCCGCTCGCGGGCGAAGACATAGACCGCCATGGCGAAAAGCAGCGGCGACAGCAGCGAGATGGGACGCGCATTCGCGACCGAGACGAAGAGCAGCATGAGGAGGACGAGGGCGAGCTCGAGCGCGGTCGAGCCGATCGAACGGCGTTTATCGACGCCTCGGTCGAAGCGGCCAAGCTGGCGCACCAGAACGCCGACGAAGAAGCCGTAGAGGCAGCGGAAAAAGCCGTAATCGAAGGTGGCCCGCATATAGTCCGGCGAGAAGACGGCGACGATGCAGGCACTGGCCAGCGCGGTCGCCAGGGCTGCCAAAACGAAGCGCCGGCGTCCTGCGAGAACCAGGAGCGCAAATGCAAGGTAGGTATAGAATTCGGCGCCGATGCTCCAGCTCGGCTGGTTCCAGGTGAGGCCGGAATCGAGCCCGAAGGTCTGCACCAGAAAGATATTGGTGAAAATCGCCGGTACCGAAAAGCTGTTGGAGAAGGGTCTGCTCTCCATTCCCATGCCGCGGGCGCGAGCATAGAGTTTTGCGAGTTCGAGGACGATGAAGACCAGGAGAATCGCCATGTGCAGGGGCCAGACCCGGCCGAAGCGCCGTATTTCGAAGGATAAGAACTCTCCGGCGCTGGTGATCCGCGTCTGGTACGTGTGAGCGATGACGAAGCCGCTGAGCACAAAGAAGAAGTCGACGAACAGATAGGCGTTGTCGATGACCGGCAGCGCGCGCAGGTGTCCGGCGTAGATCTCGCCGATGACCTCCACATGGTAGAGAGCGACCAGCACGGCGCACACGCCGCGCCAGCCGTCCAGCACCGCGAACCGGCCGGGAGCCGCCGGCTTCTTGGCGCCGCGGTTGGTGCTCGATGGAACCCGACGCAAACTTCCCTCCCGACGCATCGGCGCTAGCGTTTGCCGTCCTTTCGATGATAATCTCGAAAAGATCGCAAAGGAAGATAAGAAAACATGGGGCATCCCTTGCCGCAAAGCCGCAACGTCGCCCTGGGGGCGTGGGTCCGCGCGCTCAAGGCGAGCGCCGGCATTTCCCCTGGCGGCAAGGTGTTTCCGGCGGTCTTCGACGATCTGGCCGAGCGTTTCGAAGCGGCCCCTGCCCTGATCGGCATCGACCAAACCTTGAGCTTCCGCGGCCTATCGGAGCAAGCCAACCGCTACGCGCGCTGGGCCATGAGCCAGGGTCTCGCGGCGGGGGAGGTGGTCGGCCTTCTGATGCCCAACTGCCCGGAATATCTCGCCATTTGGCTAGGCTTGACGCGGGTCGGCGTGGTCGCCGCCCTGCTCAACACCAATCTCGCCGGCGAAGCCTTGCGCCACTCGATCGAGATCGTCGCACCGGCCCATCTCATCGTCGCGGCCGAGCTCGCCGCCGCGATCGCTCCTTTGCGGCCGCGGATCGAACCGACCGTTTGCTGCTGGGTGCAAGGCGGCAGCGCGCCGGGCTTTCTGCCGATCGACACGGTGGTAGGGTGGCTGTCGGGAGACCGACTCCGCGCCGCCGAGCGCCCCATGCCAAAAGCGCGCGATCGGGCGCTCTACATCTATACGTCGGGCACGACCGGGGCACCCAAGGCGGCCGCGATCAGCCATTTACGGCTGATGCAATGGACCCACTGGTTCGCCGGCATGATGGACACCGGCCCGGACGACCGGCTCTACACCTGCCTGCCGATGTATCACAGCACCGGAGGGGTGGTCGCGACGGGCGCGGCGCTGCTCAACGGCGCCGCCGTGGTGATCCGCCGGAAGTTTTCGGCGAGCCGGTTCTGGGACGATGTTGCCGAGCAAGGCTGCACGATCATGCAGTACATCGGCGAGCTCTGCCGCTACCTGGTGCAAAGCCCGCCTCATCCACGCGAACAAGAGCATAGGCTCCGGCTCTGCTGCGGCAATGGCCTGCGCGGCGACATCTGGCAGCTCTTCCAGGACCGGTTCCGGATTCCGCGCATTCTCGAGTTCTATGCCGCCACCGAAGGCAGCTTTTCGCTCTACAATTGCGAAGGGGAGCCGGGCGCCATTGGCCGGGTGCCTGCTTTCCTCGCGCACCGCTTTCCGCTGGCATTGATCAAGGTCGACGTCGCGACGGGCGAACCGGCGCGGGGTGCGGATGGCTTCTGCCAACGCTGCAGCGCCGACGAGCCCGGCGAGGCGATCGGCGCAGTCGGCGCGAATGAGTCGAGCCTGGGCGGCCGCTTCGAAGGCTACACCGATGCCGAAGCGTCCGAGCGAAAGCTGCTGCGCGGCGCCTTCGCAACGGGCGATACCTGGTATCGCACGGGCGACCTGATGCGACGCGATGCACGGGGCTTCTTCTATTTCGTCGACCGGCTCGGCGATACCTTTCGCTGGAAGGGCGAGAACGTATCGACGACCGAGGTGGCGGAGGCGATCGGCAGCTGCGAGGGCGTGGCCGAGGCCCTCGTCTATGGAGTCGCCGTGCCGGGCACCGAAGGGCGCGCCGGCATGGCTACGATCGTACCGGGTCCGTCCTTCTGCCTCGAACGGCTGCGGGAAGAGCTGCAGACGAAATTGCCGGATTACGCCCGTCCACTGTTCGTGCGCCTGCGCGACCGACTTGCGACGACGGGCACGTTCAAGCCGCTGAAGCAGCAGCTTCTCGGCGAGGGATACGACCCTGGTGCGACCACCGATCCCGTCTATTTCGACGACCGGCAACAGCGAGCCTTCATCGTGCTCGATCCGGCACTCTATAAGCGTCTTCAGAGCGGCGAGCGACGCTTGTGAGGCAGGGCTAAGCGGTACCTCCCGCATCGACGGTGAGCACGGTGCCCGTGATGTTCTTTGCCTGATCGCCGAGCAGGAATTCGACGGCGCCGGCGACGTCATCCACCTCGGCCAGGCGCCGCAGCGCACTTCGCCGCATGATCCGCTCGCGATCCTGGTGCTCCATCCCCATGGTCATTTCCGTGGCGATGAAGCCGGGCGCGACCGCATTGACGGTGACCCCGGCCCGCCCGACCTCGCGGGCCAGCGAATGAGTGAAGCCGATGAGCGACGCTTTGGTCGCGCCATAAACCGAAAGCCCGTTATATCCAGTGACGCCGACGATGGATGCGACGCTCACGACCCGGCCGCCTCGATCCGCGAGCATCGTCCGCACGACATATTTGGTCAAAAGCACCGGCGAGAGAGTGTTGATGCGGACCAGGCGATCGATGTCCGCGTCCGGCATGCTCGCCAATATGCCGCTCGTGCCCAGCGCGGCATTGTTGACCAGCGCATAAATCGAGCCGAAATCGCGGCGCAGCTCCCGCACGAGGCCGGGAATGCCGGAGAGCTCGGCGAGATCGAAGGGGCGGAAATGCAGAGTGCCGCCGCCGGCCTCCTCGGATTCGCGGATCGCAGCGCAGAGTTCCTCGGTGCGACGCCGCGCCACACCAATGACGGTATAGCCCGACTTCGCGAGGCGGCGGGCGATGCCGAGCCCTAGTCCGCGGCTTGCACCGGTTACCAATACGTTAGGCATCGCGGCGCACCAGCTTTCCGGCCGCGGTCACGTCGAGCGCGCGCACGAGGCGGACCAGCGCCGGCACCTTGAATGCCGGAAGCTCCCGATGGCACGCCTCCAGCACTTGATATTTGACCGCTTCCGCCTCTTCGGCCGGCTCGGCGCCGTCCGCGTGGCGGACCACCACATCCGCCACCAGAACCGCGCCGGTGATCGCATTCCGCTGCGATTTCACGCGCGACATGCGCACTGACGGATGGCGGTTGATCACCGCCTCGACCTCCTCGGGATGAACCTTGAGTCCGCCGACATTGATGACGCCATCCGTGCGGCCGACAAAGTGGTAGCGGTCGCCGCGGCGCTCGACCAGATCGCGCGTATCGACGAAATCGTCTGGGTCTTTGAGCGTCGGACCGTCGAGATAGGCGCTCGCCGTGCGGCCGGAGCGAATGCGCAGCGACCCCTGCTCGATCTTCATATCCACGGGTCCGCCGGCTTCCTCGAGAAGCCGGACCGGAAATCCGGCAAGGCCATCGCCGACCTCGAAGGCCACTCCGGCCTCGGTCGAAGCGAAGGCATGCCCGATATTCGCATCGGGATAGGCCGCACGCAGCGCGTCCAATATGCCCTGATCGGCGATCTCTCCGGATAGCCGGACATAGCCGGGCGCGATGCGCCGCGCCGCCGGGCTCATAAGAGCGCGGCGCCAATGGGATGGGGTCCCCGAGATATGGGTGACCCCGCAGCCGCCGGCGCGGGTCAGGAAGTCGCCGACGGTCTCGTCCGTGCTCGAAAGCACCAGCGAGGTCCCACCCAACATTGCGCGCAGAAAGATCTGCAGACCGCCGTAGCGGCGGATGTCGTAGAAGGTGCTCCACACCCGGGGAGCGCTCGACGCCGTGCCGCGGGCGATCGCGCCCGTGAGGCTCGCCAGGCTGTGCACCACCAGCTTCGGGCGGCCTGTGGTGCCGGAGGTCAGCAGAACCCACTGCGTCTCCAGCGTCCCCTGCCGAGGTGCGGCGAGCGGCAAGAGCGTCGCGCTACACCCCATGATCTCGGTGCCGGCAATCGCCTCAGGCTCGGCAGCGGCGTCGAAGACCACCGCGTCGATTTCGCCGGCAGCCATCAGCCCCGGCAGATGCGCCACCGCCACGCCCGGCGGACACAGGACCAGCCGGCGCGCGACCCCGTCGAGCTCGATCATGGCCAGGGCGGCAACGAGCTGGTCGCTGGTCCGAAGCAGCACGGACCGCCCGCGGAGCCGCTCCAAACCGCTGCCCAAACTGGAAGACCGCACGAGTTCGCCGAGCGCAACGCTTGCGCTCGCACCAAAAAGCGAGCCGCCGGCCGCCAGCGCCTCGCCGAGCCTTCCGCCGCTACTCTGCAGCACGAATGCCGGCCGCGCCGGAAGTCTCGTAGAAGACGACGAAATCGCCGAAAGTGGTCGGAAATTCCGCGTCCTGCGCGAGGGTGAAGGGGTCGAATCCCAGGTCGTCCTCGAGCCGCGCGACGATGATGGCGAAACAGAGCGAATCAAGATCGCAATCGGCGAGGACGAGATCATCGGCGAGCCGGTCGAGCGTCTTGCCCTGCTCTCTCGCCACGCGGTGGAATTCGGCTTCGATCTTCTCCCTGATCGCAGTTGGAAGCCGCGTGGCCATATTGCCGTCGGGGTTCATTGCGCACCTGTCCTCCTGGTTTGGCCTACGGCGGCGGGACCGCGATCGTCCGGCGCGGGCGCTTCCCACAAAAACCCGCCGACGCCTGCACTTTCTCTGTTGCCAACGGCTCAACTTTCGCCGATAAGAAAAGAAAGTCAACAGAAAATAAGACCACACCTCGGCAGGCAGGAGAAGATGGATGGACGGTAGTTCGGCGAGAGCCCCGCGCGTGAAGCTGATCGAGCTGGTCGAGCAACTCCTGGCACGGAAATCGTCCGCGCGGTCCGTGTCGGCCGACGATCCCCTGACCGAAATCGGCGTCGATTCCCTCAGCATGGTCAATCTCATGCTGGCGATCGAGGCCGAATTCGACATCATGATCGCGCCGGCGGACATTACGCCCGAGAACCTGCGTTCGGTGGCGAGCATCGAAGCGCTGATTGCGCGCCGGGCGGCCGCTGCGAGCGCTCCGCCATCCTGATGGCTCGCTTCACGCGGGCCGGATCGGCGATGGCCGCGGCCTTCGCCGCAGCCCTCGCGCTCGCGCTCCTCGTTCTGGCGGCGATGGGCGCGGGCGAGCACGGCACCGTCGCGGCCTTGCGGGCGACGGGCCGGCTCTCCTTCCTGCTCTTCTGGCCCGCTTATGCCGGCGGCGCGCTTGCCAAGCTGTTCGGGCCCCGCCTCGCGCCGCTGGCGCGACGGACGCGTAGCTTCGGTTTGTCCTTCGCCGCCGCCCACCTCGTCCATCTCGGCCTGGTCGTCTGGCTCTATCGCATTGCGGCGCGGCCGCCGCTCTCGCCGGACATGTTCGCGCTCTTCACCGTCGCCGCTGCCTGCACCTATCTGCTGGCACTGCTCTCGGCCCCAAAGCTTGGCAACCTCGCCGCCGGACCAGCCGGCCGGATCGTGCGGACCGTCGGGCTCGAATGCATCGCCTTCGCCTTCCTGGTCGATTTCGTGATCACGCCGCTGCGGTTCGGCGTCCGCCGGCCGCTCGAGTATCTGCCCTTCGCGATCCTCGCTATCCTTGGCGCATTGCTGCGTCTTACCGCTGCCGTGCGCGGTCCGGAGCCCCGGCGACAACCCGCGCAACAGTAGATCACGGGGCTCCGCGGCGATCGGCACCAAGGCGCGCGCCGCGGGGCCCGGCGCGCCGGAACGGCCGAACCATGACAGAAACCGGCAGCGGTGCCCGCCAGCAGCTTGAGCGGGACCACGTCATCATCGCGTCCAACGAGCGGCAATCCGGCGTCTATCAGACCGGAACCATGTCCATACGGCGAGCACAATGCCGGCCCTTGGCGATGATCCGATCCTCCCGGCGGACGCAGTTCATCGCGGTCCTTCCTGGTGCAGCCCCGGCGACCACGGGAAGAGGCGGGTGTCACGCGCGGGAAGAACAGTGTGTTGGGGCCCGAGATGGCCGGCCTTCCAGGGTGGCCTGCCCGGCGGCCCGCCGTGCCACCCGCGGTCCGCTGTCGCTATGCCGGAAGGCGCCGCCCAGTCGGGGCGCGGCGCTATGGCGCCGCGCCGGCTTCCTCCGACGGCAATGGCGATGAACAACGCCCAGGAGACGCTGGTCTGCTCCATCGCAGAGGGCTCGGTCACTGCGTGGACGAGGAAGAGGACGAAATACCCAATGCGCCAAAGGCACTCTTCGCAGCTGGCGCGCGCCGCCTGCGACAGGATCCAGGAAATGTTGCGCAACAGCAGAATGCCGAACAGCACGACGCCGACCAAGCCCAGCCCGAGCCATAATTCCAGAAGCCCGCTATGCGAACTCGGAACGCGCCATTGCAATGCATCCCAGATGTTGGTGGCAGGCCCCCAGGGATTGCTCCAGAACGCACCATATCCGTAGCCGGTCCAATATCGCTGCTGGATCGCCTGCCAGCTCAGAGACCAGATATCGGTGCGGCCGGTGAGCGTGGCGTCACGACCGAGGAATTCGAGGATCACCGTCATCGACGCCTCGCCAACGATCAGCGCGATGGCAGCCAGCGACAGCGACAGAGCGAGCAGGACGCTGAACCCGCGGGGGGTGCGAAAGAAGCGACGGACCAGCGTCAGGCACGGGATGAGCGCCAGGATGATGAACAACGGCGTCTTCGAGGTCGACAGGAGCAGCATCGCGAAGGCGGCAGCGAGCGCACCGAGATAGAGGCGCCGCTTCTCGGCGAGGTAGAGCACCGTGAGAGCTAGGCATTCGATCAGCATCATCGCGCCGAGCTGGTTCTTGCTGGCAAAGATGCCGCGCCACGCGCCCGGGTATTCGGCATCGGCGCACACGCCGATCGCTGGGAATGCCAGCGAACAGACGGCGCTCCCGACGACATCAACGCCCAGCGCGACCGCCACAAGCTTGACGATGGTGAGGATGTCGAAGCGGATGCCGAGATAGACGGCGAAGGTCGTCGTCAGCGATAGCGCGATGCTGCGACGCAGCGTGTCCGGCGGGGTCACCGACCAGACGGTGGACGCGAGCGTCCAGCCGAGCAGCAGCAGCAGCGGCACATTGTGTTTCGCCACCTGCCACATCACGCGCCAGTAGCGGTTCGCGAGCACCAGGACGATCAGATAGACGGGATACCAGGACAAGCGAAGAAACTGGTCGTCGAAACCCGTCGGGTTGGACAAGCTGGATCCCGGCAAGCTCAGCATCTGGTCAAGGCTGCCGTCCAGATTTGGAATCAGCGGCGCAACCGGGCCCGACATCCAAAACAGCACAACGATGGCGCCCAGCTTCTCCCGGTCGAAGAAGGAGCGCCAAGCCGCTCGAGGTTCAACCGCAGGCTCGTTCGATGGCAGGGCAGGCGCCGCCGCTCCGCGCCAGTTCACAGCACGCGTCGCCGCCATTTCGTGCGCACCTCCATACCCGTCCGGCGACAACGATAACAACGGCGACGCCCCGCGCCAATCTATTTCTTATCTTTTTCAGCCACGCGGCCAACTGTGGGGTAGCGCAGCCTCGCCGATCCCGCACATTGGCCAATTCTGCAGGCCTCTCTCCGAAAACAGCTGCATTTTTTCTTTTCGATAAATTTGTTTTCGGATATCGTGGGCGCCGAAGCCGAGTTTGCGGACTGCGCATGACGGGAAAGAAGATCTACATCATCGCACCAGGCGGCGTTTTCGCCCGCGGCGGCATGGGGAGCATGGTGGCGCATCTGACCGACCGGCTCGCCGCTGACCGGCTCTTCGCGGTCACCGCCATCGATACCTATGGCCCGCGGGTGAACCAGGCCGGTGCGCGATACCTCATGCCCTTCCAGTTCATCAGGGCGGTGGCACAGCTTGTTCTTGCCTGCGTCGCGCGGCGGGTAGCCCTCGCCCATGTTCAGATGGCGGCCTATGGCAGCGTCTACCGCAAATCGGTCATGATGCTGATCTGCCGGCTCTTTCGCGTCCCGGTCATCCTCCATATTCACGGCGGCGATCTCGACCGCTTCTGCGCCGGGCTCGGTCCGATGCGCTTGCGCGCGCTGCGCTGGATCATCGGCGCGGTTTCCGAGGTCATCGTCCTGGGCGAGTATTGGCGGGAATTCGCGGTTTCGACGCTCGCAGTGCCTCGCGAGCGGGTGACCATCGTCTACAACGCGGTACCCCGTCCGGAACTCGCCCCTGCCAGAGCGCGGCAGGGCTGCTGCGAGCTGCTGTTCCTCGGCATGGTGTGGAAGGAAAAAGGCATCGACGAGCTGCTGACGGGGCTCTCCCTGCCGGTGCTGCGAGGTGCCCAATGGCGGCTGACCATCGCCGGGATCGGCGAGATCGCCAAGTATCAGGAACGCGCGCGACAGCTGGGGATTGCCGAGCGCGTCGATTTCGTCGGCTGGACGGATGGCGAGGCGAAGCGGCGCTTGCTGGAACGCGCCGCGGTCCTGGTCCTGCCGTCGCACTTCGAATGCTTCCCCATGGCGGTGATCGAGGCCATGTCTTACGGGCTCGCCGTCGTGGTGACGCCGGTCGGCGCGGTCCAGGAGGCGGTGATCCACGAGGAGACGGGACTGATCGTTCCGGTCGGCGATAGCGACGCGCTTGCGCGCGCCTTGAGACGCCTGATTGACGACCCCGCGTTGCGCACGGGGCTCGGAGCCCACGCCAGGGCGCGGTTCTGCCAGTCCTTCGACCTCGACATCTTTGAGCGGCGCATACGCCAGATCTATCGCAAGCACATGCTCGCGGGCTGAGCCCGCACCACCACCCTATGGAGGTGAGTCGTGGTTGCACGTGTCGCGCTTGTCCTTGCGGTCGGTCTCGTCGGCATCGCGGCCGGAGCCGGCTTGGCCACCATTGCCGTGGGCGCCTCGGAGGCGCCGGCGGCAACGCACCCGCAGATCGTCAGCTCCTCGACGGGATTGCAATCATTCCTGTGGGTCTATGACGACGCGGCGCGCACCGTCACTTTCTGCTTCACCGCAGCGTCGCCGCCGACCGGTCCGCAATATGATTTCTCATGCAGGCGCCACGCGGTGAGCGAGGCGATCACCCAGAACTGATGCGGCGCCCGCCGACCGCATCGCCAGCCGTCGAGCAGCGCTGCGGCACGAGCGGACGACCCGGAGACTGACGTGTCCGCGTTAAACCCGCTCATCAGCATCGTGGTCATCAACTACAACTATGAACGTTATCTGCGCGAAGCGATTCTTTCGGCCCTCGGCCAGACCTACGACAGGATCGAGGCGATCATCGTTGACGACGGCTCGACCGACGGCTCGCGCGCGATCATTGAAGAGTACCGCGACCGTGCGACGGTGGTGCTCCAGGATAACCAGGGGCCGAACGCCGCCTACTTCGCCGGCTATGCGCTGGCTCGCGGCGACGTGATCATGTTCCTGGATGCAGACGACGCGCTGCGGCCCGATGCGGCCGCGAAGGTCGCGGCTGCGTGGCGGCCCGCGCTCGCCAAGGTGCAGTTCAGCCTTGACATCATCGACGGGAGCGGGCGGCGGAGCGGCTCGATCGAGCCGGTCTATCCCCGCAGCTACACACAGGAGAACGTTCGGCGCGAATTCGCCACCACCAGCACCTATACCTGGCCTCCCACCAGCGGCAATGGATTTTCGCGCCAGTTCCTCGAGCAGGTCATGCCGATCCCGCGGCAGCGGTTTCGCTTCATCGACGGTGTGCTCAACACCATTGCGCCGCTGTTCGGCGAGATCCATACGCTGGCCGAGCCGCTCGGCCAATATCGCATCCACGGCAACAACTTGTGGGCGCTGCAGCGCTTTTCCGAAGCGAGGATCCGCGCTTATGTGACGCAGCGCCGGGACGAGTTCGCCTATCTCGGGGAGATCGCAGTACGGCGCGGCATGGCACTCCCGCCCGGCGATCCGCTCGACCGATCGCTCACCTTCCTGCGATACCAACTCGTCGCCGCCAAGCTCGGTGAGCCGCCGGCAGGCGCCCTCTCCCTGCTGCGCCTCTGCCTGCGCGGCGCTCGCCGCGCCGAACTGACTGAACTCTCTGCCACGCGGCGGGCGAGCGAGCTGATCTGGTTCGTGCTGGTGAGCCTTGCCTTCCGGTCGGCGGCGCGACGGCTGATTGAATGGCGTTTCGACGGCGCTACGCGCCCGCTCTGGATGCGGGAGCTCGTGCGACGTCTCCGGCGCCCAACCGGAGAGCAGCCGGGATGAAGCTCGTGTCCAGCTATTGGCCCGTCCAAATGACCGCTCGGAGGCGATGATGAGTGCACCGGCCGATTCGCACCAGCTCTCCCGCGCAGGCAGTTCGGCCTTTTCGCTCCGGCCGACACGCATCCTGGGCCGACTTGCCCGCGGCGAGATATGGTATGCCCTCGGACGCTTCGCGCGCGTGCGGCGCGGCTATAGCAGCGTCAGGGCGCTGCTCGAGCGCCTGGATCCCGGGGCAGCCGAGGTGCCCTATCCCGTATCGGTCTTTCCCGAGCTCGATGTTGCCGGGACCGCTGCCATCCTCCGGCGCGAGGGCGTCTTCTGCGGGCTGCAGCTCCCGGGCGACATCCTTGCCGAGATCACCGCCTTTGCGCAGAAGCAACCCCTCGTCCCGCTGCAAGGCGGTCCGCCGATCGCCAGGCACGAGGTGCGCAATGGACGCCTGCCCTCGGGCGAACCGGCCGTGGTCGGGCGGGTCGTCGATCCCGAGTCCTGTCCCGCCGTGCATCGCATCGTCCATGATCCTGCGCTCCTCGCGCTGGCACGATCCTATCTCGGCTATCGGCCTGAGAGTACGCGCACCCAGCTGCATTGGAGCTTCGTCAGCGACGCCTCGGCCGATTATCGGCGCCGGCTGGGCCAGACGATCGATTATCATTTCGACGTGGCATGGTTCAATTTTCTCTACGTCTTCTTCTATCTGACCGACGTCGACAGCCGCTCGGGCGCGCATGCGATCATCCGCCGCTCACATCGCGCAAAACCGCTCCGGATGCTGTGGCACTCGGCGCGGCAATCGGACGAGACGGTGCTCCGCCACTATGGACCGGAGAGCGAACTCACCATCGAAGGTCGGGCCGGCTCCGGCTTCGCCGAAGACACCTCCTGCTTCCACAAGGCGCTGGCGCCGGTCAGCCGCGACAGGCTGGCGTTCTTCATTCACTACACGTAAGCCGGCGCTGGTCTATCCCGCCATAGCGGTGCAGCACCTCTTCGAAGGCCGTGTGGAATGGAGGCGCGGCCACGACGGCCGCCTGAACGAGGTCCGCGCGATGCAGGCAGGCGCCGGCCTCCGTCGCCGCACAGAGCGCCAGGATCTTATCGGCGAAGGCCTCGGCCCGGTCGGCGATGAAGAGAGCGGGATGCACCGCCTCGTCGCCGAGCCCCCGCGCACCGATGCTGGTCGAGACCACCGGCTTTCCGCAATCGAGCGCCTCCTGCGTCTTGATGCTCACTCCCGTGCCCGACAACAGCGGCACGACGACCATCCCCACCCGGTCGTAAAAGGACCGGGCATCCGGCAGGTAGCCGCAGACCTCGACCCCCGGCCAGCTCTTGCCCAGATGGGCGAGCGGCTTGCTCACATGTCCGGCGATCAGCAGCCGAAAGCCCGGGCGGGAGCGCTGAACGAGCGGCAGGATCTCGGTACAGAAATAGAGAATTGCCGCCACGTTGAAGGGGTAGTCGCCACCGATGAAGCCGGCGTCGAACTCCGCGCTGCCGTCTCCCGCCGGACGGGCGCGAAGCCGCGCTTTGGCTATGGGCCAGCCGAGTCGGACCGAGGGAACGATGCCGGCGAGCCTCGTCTGGTAAAAGGCGTGCTCCTGGGGCGAGCTCGACAGCACGCAATCGAAGAGTGCGCAAAGGCGCGCCTCCTGCTCGCGGGCCCGCTTGGGGACGAGACGTGAGAGCTGCTGGCGCAGCCGCATCTCCCGGAAGCGCCGGTAGCGCTTGAGGGTGGGAAACCGCCGGAAAAGATCGATGAGGGCGTCGCGCTCCTGTTGCTCGCGGGTCACGAAATCGTCATGCGCATCGAGCAGGAAGGTCGCATCCTCGCGCCTGAGGTTGCTTTCGCCGAAAAGCGGTACGGTGGCGAGCTTGCTGATCAGAAAGAGGCGCAGATCGTAGCGCTGCGCGAAATCGGCGACGGTGCGATGGATCGCGCCGCGTCCAAACTCCTCGACCCAGCGCGGAGCGAACACGGCGCCGCTGCCGAAGCGCGAGGCGGCGCGCAGCGCCTTCCACAGCCGGCTGCGCGGTGCGCCCGGCAGAATCAGGTGACCCCGGCAACGCTCGGCAAGATAGCGTTGCGCCACGTCGATATCGCCGCCATAGGAGCTGAAGAGAATGGCGTAGAGCGCATAACGCTCGGCCAGGAAATCGATCCAGCTCTTGTAGACGAGGGTCGAGCCGTCGAAGACCGGCGGTGAAAACTGATCGGCAACGAAGGCGATCTTGAGCTTGCGGCCCGGCTCGACCGGCGCCGGCGCATCCTCGATGAGCATCACATCGTTCATTTCTGGTAGCTGCCGCTTGGCACGGAAAGGGTACCGCTCGCATCGGACTTCGGCCTGAAGCGCTCGATCGCGCGCATGACGCCAAGGAAAGGCGTGCGGAGATCGAAAACGAAGCGCTTTCCATCGATGATGGTCGCGCTGCCAAAGGGACAAACGGTATGCAGGCCGTCGCCATAGCCGCTGGCCGCCGCCGGTTCGATGCGACCGGCCGGCTCCTCGGCGAAGGCGGTCGGCGTCAATCGGGTGATCTTGTTTAAAATGATCGCGCCGCCATAGGTCCTGGAGCAGTCCTGCGCCGGCCGATAGAGGCTGCCTCCCGCCATGAAGGGTCGGCCGGCCGGCCGGCTCGACGACACGTCGCATTTGAGAGGATTGAGCCGATGCGGTTGCCAAGGGCCGGCAAGCGCCGCCGCATGCCAGGCATGGAGCTTGTGCTCGCCGCCCTCATCGGCGCTGGTGCAGAAGAGCCACCAGCGGTCCTCGTGCAAGAAGACCGAGGTATCGAGCGCCGGAAACTCCTCGACCAGCGTCGAAACGCGCTGCCAGCGGTCGGGAAAGTTCACGGCGCGGTAGAGCTCGACGCGGCGTTCGGCGGCGCTCTCCGGAACGCAGTAGATCGCACCGTCTGCGGTGAACAGGAACGGATAGGAACGGTGCGTTCCTCGATCGAAGGGCGCAAGGCGGCGCGGCGCCGAGCCTCGGTCACTCAGCGGCAGAGCGGAAATCCAGCCGAGACCGGTCCTATGGCTGTATTCCTCGCAGAGAATCCAGCTCGGCATCTCCGGCAATGCAAAGGGGTCGGCAAGATAGTGCAACGGCCGCTTCGGGCCGAGCCAACGCACCGAATCAGCCCGTCCCTTGCTGATGACGCTATCGATCGAGGCGTCGATCAAGCCAACGTTCCAATACTCCAGGAAAAAGCATCGCCGCAGCAGCGCGCGCAGCACCATGACACTACGGCGCAGCAGGAAGCTGAGAACGTCCCCGTTGTTCGGAAGCCTGGCCTGCAAGGCCGCTTCGTGGAGCGGCGCGGTGCAGCCACCCTCGTGCGGCTCGATAAGCAGCTGGCGACATACCCGTGTGCACCAGTCGGCGCTGCCGAGAAGCGCCGCATCGAGGCTTCCCGCCCAGCTCGCACCAGCCCGAAAAGCGCCGGAATATAGGATCGATGTCTCGCGCGGCATCCTGCGGAAGAGAACGCGCGGCAGAATGGAAAGCGCGTTACGATAAACCCAGAACGCCGTAAGTGCGCCATGCGCATCTTCGGAAGTCGCGTGATAGCTCCAGACCCCGAGCCGGGTTGCATTCACGATCTCCCGCGGCGGCAAAGAGGCCGTGCATTGCAGGACGAAGTCGAGCCGGTGGCCACGAAGCTCCGTCGCGGCCTCCGGGCTGAGCATCGTTTCCTGATCGGGTGACTGCAGCGCGGCCCTGCTGACAATCATCGGCAGATCGCCGAGTTCGGCGCTCAGCGAGACGCTCCGCAGCGCGGCGAGGCGCCGCTTGGCCCAATACCGCTGGAACAACCGGTGAAAGAGCGTGCGGCGGGTCCGCGCCCTGCCCTGCTCCGGACGCGCTTCTATGATGAGAAGGACGGGCTCTGCGGCACCCGATACCAGCAAGTTCCGGATCACGGCCGCCTGCCAGGCGGGGAAGAGAAGCCCATTGCAGAGAATGCCGAAGCGGAGCCGCTGGACCGGTCCCGGAGCCTCCGATGCGCGCGCCGCGCCCTTTTCCGCCGCGGTCATCGTACGGTCAGCCAGCGCAGCAGCATCGAGGTCGTCGTCCGCCGCAGATTGAGGAGGTTCAGCGACCAAAGGCCCGCGGCATAGACGACGAGCCCGAGCAAGACCTGCCCGGCAACGGCCGCCATGCCGGAGAACCGGGTGAAAGGCATAAGAGCGAGCGCCATGATCAGCGTCGCCGCGGCGAGCTTAGCCGCATCGCGCGCCGGAAAGGGCAGCCGATAGACGCGCCGCGCCGCGAGGAGGCCGTGAACGAGCCCGGCGCACTCGGTGAGCACCACGGCCGCACCAGCCCCCCTATAGCCGTAGCGCGGCACGAGCAGCAGCAGCCCGGCCAGATTGACCGCCGCCATGTCCGCCGCGATCCAGAAGTAGTGCCCGGTGCTGCCGGTCAGCTGGAAGGCGCGGTCGACGAAATTGCTGCGCATGCCGGCAATGACGGCGGCGGCGGCCAGCAGCGGCGTCAATCCTACGACCGCCTGGCGATAGCCCGGCGCGACGAGGATGGTCACGATATTGGGCGCAAGGAGCGAAAGCCCGATCGCCCCCGGCAGCAGCACGCCCAGAAGCGCGATAAAATTCTGCTCGAGCTGGCGGTCGCTCGCGACGCGGTTCCCGGTCTCATAGGCGAGCACCGCCAGAGGATAGGCGGCGGAGCCGATCGCCTGAGCGACGAGCTGCAGGCTGTTCTGCACGAGGACGGTCGCCGCCGTGTAAAACCCCACCGCGGCGATGCCGGCATCGATGCCGAGAATCAGTCGATCGGACCAGGCGGAAAGCGAAAAGAGGCAGAGGCTGCCCGCGATCGGGATGCCGAAACTCAGCAGGCGCCCGACGATCTGTCGATCGACGCCGCTCGCGCGGGCAAAGCGAATGCCGCGCGGGAACAGCAGACAGACGACCGTCGTCGCCGCCAGCGAGCAGAAAAAGACCGCAAGCCCCTTGCCGACGAGATA
>DATNDG010000044.1:0-13077 GCA_035553515.1 Allostellaceae bacterium
CCGTTCTCCATATCCGCCAGCGCCTTGTCGAAGAACCCAGCCGCAGCCGCATCGTTTTTACGCCGCGCGATCTGCCGCTCCGAGCAGCCCAGCTTGTCCCGGACGAAGTCGAGAAGCTTCCGCTCGAGCTTCCGATCGTGATGCGTGGGCGGACGGCTGACGATTCGCGCGGTGTAAGTGCCATGCTCGAGCGGCAAGGCCCGCAGATCGATCCAGCGATCCGCGCCATCGAGACCGATGAGATCGAGATCCCAAAAATTCCTGACCTTGGCCCCGTAGCGTGCTTGCGCCACGTTCAGCACCCGGAACCCCTCCGCCTCGAGAAATCGCTCGATCAGGAAGTCCGGAGCGAGGCGCGAGGCCCCCGGACAATTGAACTGGAATGACAGATCGGCCGACAGAGATTGGGCCGGAGCCGCAGGCGCGGCGAGCGAAGCACCGGCGAGGGCCAGAGCGGTCACCCAGACTGCGCGCAGGGCGAAGCTCGGCATTCAGACGTGGAGCGGATGCCCCTCGACAGCGAGAGCGGCTTCTTTCACCGCCTCGTTGAGCGTGGGATGCGCATGGCAGGTGCGGGCGATGTCCTCGGCGCTGGCGCCGTATTCGAGGGCGAGCGCCGCCTCCGCGATCATCGTTCCGGCATCGGGGCCGATGATGTGGACACCGAGCACGCGATCGCTGCGCTGATCGGCCAGGATTTTGACGAAGCCTTCGGTATCGGCGTTGGCGCGCGCTCGGGCATTGGCGGAGAAGGGGAACTTGCCGACCTTGTAGGCGATACCGGCCGATTTGAGATCCTCCTCCGTGCGGCCGACAGAGGCCACCTCCGGCCAGGTGTAGATGACGCCGGGAACGGCATCGTAATTCACATGGCTCTTCTGGCCGGCCAGCGTCTCGACCAGGGCCACGCCTTCCTCGGAGGCCTTGTGCGCCAGCATCGGCCCGGCGATGACGTCGCCGATGGCATAGATGCCTTTGACATTGGTGGCGAAGCCGCCATCGACGGTGATGCGCCCCTTGTTGTCGACGGCGACGCCGACCGTCTCGAGCCCGAGCCCTTCGGTATAGGGACGCCGCCCGATGGCGACCAGCGCGACGTCACAGGCGATCTCGTCGCGCGCGCCGCCCTGCGCCGGCTCGAGCGCGAGCGTCACTCCGTCCTTGCCGCGCTTCGCCGCCGCCACCTTGGTGCCAAGCCTGAAGGCGAAGCCCTGCTTCGTCAGCACGCGCTGCAGGTTCTTCGACAGCTCGCCATCCATGCCGGGGATGATGCGGTCGAGGAACTCGACGACGGTGACCTCGCTGCCGAGGCGACGCCAGACCGAACCCATCTCGAGGCCGATATAGCCGCCGCCGATCACCACGAGCCGCTTTGGCACGGCGGGGAGTGCCAGCGCGCCGGTCGAGGAGACGATGGTCTTCTCGTCGATCTCGACCCCCGGCAGCGGCGCCACGTCGGAGCCGGTGGCGATGATGATCGACTTGCCCTGGAGCTCGCGCGTCTCACCGCCGTTGATCGGCGCTACGGCGATGCGTCCGGGCGCCAGAAAGCGCGCTGCGCCCTTGACGTAGTCGACCTTGTTCTTCTTGAACAGGAACTCGACGCCGCGCGTGTTCTCGCCGACCACCTTGTCCTTGCGCGCCATCAGCGTCTGCAGATCGAGCTCGACGCCGGCGATCTTGATGCCATGCTGGGCGAGCGCGTGCTGCGCCTCGGCATATTTCTCTGAGGATTGCAGCAGCGCCTTGGATGGGATGCAACCGACATTGAGACAAGTGCCGCCGAGACTGCCGCGCTTCTCGACGCAGGCGGTACGGAAGCCCAGCTGCGCTGCGCGGATGGCGGCGACGTAGCCGCCGGGGCCGCCGCCGATGACGATGACGTCGTATGCTGGTTCGGCCATCGGCTCCTCGCTTGCCTCAGCTTTCCTTTACCCCCACTCCTGCCCTCCCCTCGAGGGGGAGAGGAATGGTCGGACTATCAGACCTCGAACAGCATACGCTCGGGATTCTCGACGCACTCCTTGACGCGCACCAGGAAGGTCACGGCTTCGCGGCCATCGACGACGCGGTGGTCGTAGGAGAGCGCGAGATACATCATCGGCCGGATCTCGATGCGATCGCCCACGGCGATCGGCCGCTTCTGGATCTTATGCATGCCGAGGATGCCGGATTGCGGCGGATTGAGGATCGGCGTCGACATCAGCGAGCCGTAGATGCCGCCATTCGAGATGGTGAAGGTGCCGCCGGACAGCTCGTCGAGCGACAGCTTGCCGTCGCGCGCGCGGCGGCCGAAATCGGCAATGGTCTTCTCGATGTCGGCGAAATTGAGCTGATCGGCATCGCGCACCACCGGCACGACGAGGCCCTGTTCGGTGCCCACCGCAACGCCGATGTCGTAGTGGTTCTTGTAGATGATGTCGTCGCCGGCGATCTCGGCGTTGACCGCGGGGATCTCCCTGAGCGCAACGATGCAGGCCTTGACGAAGATCGACATGAAGCCGAGGCGCACACCGTATTTCTTCTCGAAACTGTCGCGATGGCGCTCGCGCAGCGCCATCACCTCGCTCATATCCGCCTCGTTGAATGTGGTGAGCATGGCGGCGTTGTTCTGCGCCTCCTTGAGGCGCTCGGCGATGCGGCGGCGCAGGCGCGTCATGCGCACCCGCTCTTCGCGCGGCCCCAGTTCGCGCGGCACACGCGACGCCGCGGGCGCGGCTGCGGGGGCCGGCGCGGGCTTCGCCCCGGCGGCGGCCGGAGCGGCGCGCTCCAGATGCGCCAGAACGTCGCCCTTGGTGAGCCGTCCATCCTTGCCGGTGGCGGCAATCGCCGCCGCGTCGAGCCGGTTCTCCTCGACGAGGCGACGCACCGCCGGGCCGGAGCGCTCGAGCACCGCGACATTGCCGGCAGGCGCAGGCGCCGCGGCGGCAGGTGCCTTCACTTCCGCCTGCGCGACGGCGGCGGCGGGCTGCGGCTTCGCCGGGGCGGCGGCCTTCGCCGCCCCCTCGCCGATGCGGCCCAGCACGGCGCCGACGGCGACATTGGCGCCCTCGGGTACGGCGATCTCGGCGAGCGTTCCGGCGGCCGGCGCGTTCACCTCGAGCGTTACCTTGTCGGTCTCGAGCTCGACCAGCGGATCATCCATGGCGACGCTATCGCCGACCTTCTTGAGCCAGCGCGCGACGGTTGCCTCGTTCACGGACTCGCCCAGCGCGGGCACTTTGATGTCGGTCGCCATGCTCGTTGCCGCTCCGTCGGATCAGGTGATCGCCAGCGCCTCGTCGACCAGCTTCGCCTGCTCGGCATTGTGCCGCTTCAGCAGGCCGGTCGCCGTCGCCGCCGCTTCAGGCCGGCCGACATAGCGCGGCCGCTTGGACTTGCCGCCGAGCTCGACCAGCACCTGCTCGATGCGCCGGTCGAGGAAGGTCCAGGCGCCCATATTCTGCGGCTCCTCCTGGCACCAGACAATCTCGGCATTGCGGTAGCGGGCGATCGAATCGGCCAGCGCCTTGGCCGGGAAGGGATGGAGCTGCTCGATGCGCACGATGGCGACGTCGCGAATCTTGCGCTCGCGCCGCGCCTGGCGGAGATCGTAATAGACCTTGCCGGAGCACAGCACGACGCGCTTCACCTTGTCGTCGGCGACGAGCGGATCGACCTCGTCGATGGTGCGGCGGAAGAAGGTGCCGGGACCCATCTCGGCGAGGCTCGACGCCACCTCGGCGTGACGCAGCAGCGATTTCGGCGTCATGATGACCAGCGGCTTGCGGAAATCGCGGCGCACCTGCCGGCGCAGCGCGTGGAAATAATTGGCCGCGGTCGTGAGATTGCAGACCTGGAGATTGTCCTCGCCGCTGAGCTGAAGGAAGCGCTCGAGCCGGGCCGAGGAATGCTCCGGGCCCTGCCCCTCATAGGCGTGCGGCAGCAGCAGCACCAGCCCGGACATGCGCAGCCACTTCGCTTCGCCGGAGCTGATGAACTGGTCGATGATCACCTGCGCGCCATTGGCGAAATCGCCGAACTGCGCCTCCCACAGCACCAGCGCATGCGGATCGGCGAGGCTATAGCCGTATTCGAAGCCGAGAACCGCCATCTCGGAGAGCGGGCTGTCGATGACCTCGAACTGCGCCTGCCCGTCGCGCACATGGTTGACCGGGACGTAGCGATCCTCGTTCTCCTGGTCGATGAGCACGGCGTGACGTTGGGAGAAGGTGCCGCGGCCGGAATCCTGGCCGCTCAGCCGCACGACCGTGCCCTCGGCGCAGAGCGTCGCGAAGGCGAGCGCCTCGCCCGTCGCCCAATCGATGCCCTCGCCGGTCTCGATCGCCTTCTTCTTGGCGTCGAGCTGGCGCGCGATCTTGCGGTTGAGGTTGAAGCCCTCGGGCACCGTGGCGAGCGCGCGTCCCACCTCTTTGAGCGTCTCGATCGGCACCGCCGTCTCGCCGCGCCGCGCGTCGCCCGAAGCGACCTTGAGCCCGCTCCAGGCGCCTTCGAGCCAGTCGGCCTTGTTCGGCCGATAGCCCTTGGCCGCCTCGAACTGAGTGTCGAGATGCGCCATGAAGTCGCTCACCATCGCCTCGGCCTCGGCTTCGGTCACCACGCCCTCGGCGGCGAGGCGCTGGGCATAGAGCTGGCGCGTCGTCGGATGCTCGGCGATGGCGCGGTACATGATCGGCTGCGTGAAGGCCGGCTCGTCCGCCTCGTTGTGGCCGTGGCGGCGGTAGCAGAAGATGTCGACGATGACATCCTTCTTGAAGCGCTGGCGGAACTCGGTGGCGATGCGCGCGACGTGCACCACGGCCTCGGGATCGTCGCCATTCACATGGAAGATCGGCGCCTGGGTGATCTTGCCGACATCCGAGGGATAGGGGCTTGAGCGCGCATAGGACGGGCTCGTCGTGAAGCCGATCTGGTTGTTGACGACGACATGGATGGTGCCGCCGGTGCGATAGCCCTTGAGCTCCGAAAGCTCCAGCGATTCGGCGACCAGGCCCTGACCGGCGAAAGCGGCATCGCCATGCATCAGCAGCCCCACCACCGCATCGCGCGCGGTGTCGCCGCGCTGCCGCTGCTTGGCGCGAACCTTGCCGAGCACCACCGGGTTCACCGCCTCGAGATGCGAAGGATTGGCGGTGAGCGAGAGATGGACCTTGATGTCGTTCATCTCGCGGTCGGTCGAGGTGCCGAGGTGGTATTTGACGTCGCCCGAGCCCTGCACATCGGCCGGGTTGGCGGGGTTGCCCTGGAACTCCGAGAAGAGCGCGGCGAAAGGCTTGCCCATGACGTTGGTGAGCACGTTGAGCCGGCCGCGATGCGGCATGCCGAGCACCAGCTCCTGCATGCCGAGCTGGCCGCCGCGCTTGATCACCTGCTCCAGCGCCGGGATCAGGGATTCGCCGCCCTCGAGGCCGAAGCGCTTGGTGCCGGTATAGCGACGATCGAGGAAGCGCTCGAGCATCTCGGTCACGGTGAGCCGGTCGAGGATGGCGCGCTTGCCCTCGCGGGTGAATTCGGTCTGGTTGCGCGGCACCTCGATGCGCGCCTGAATCCATTGGCGCTGCTCGAGCTCCTGCATGTGCATGTATTCGACGCCGACATGGCCGCAATATGTCGCCTTCAGCGCCTCGATGATCTCGCGCAACCTCGCGGTCTCGAAACCCAGCACGCCGTTGACGAAGATCGGTCGGTCGTAATCGCCCTCGGTGAAGCCGTAGGTCGAGGGTTCGAGATCGGGATGGGAATCAAGCCGCACCAGGCCGAGCGGATCGAGATCGGCGAGGAGATGGCCGCGCACACGATAGGCGCGGATGAGCGAGAAGGCGCGGAGCGAATCGAGTGTCGCCTGCTCCGGCGCGACACCCGCCGCGACCGGCGACAGCGCCATCACCGCAGCAGCGTGGCCGTTGCCAGACTCATTGCCGATGACATGGGGGCGCTCGCTGCCCCAACCCGGCCCTTCGAGCTCCTTGAGGACGGCGGGCGCTTCCTCGGCGAGATCACCGAAGAAGCTGCGCCAGCTCTCGTCGACGGAGGCGGGATCGTCGAGCCAGCGGGCATAGAGCTCGGCGATGAAGGTGGCGTTGGCGCCGTTGAGGAAGGTGGCTTGGTCCAATGGCGGCATGGGGGTTCCGACGGTAGGAGACGGGCGCGAGGGGCGATCATCCCTTCGCCGGTCCCGGCCCGCCTAAAGATGGGATCAGGCGGCCGAAAACCTAGCCCGGCAATGGTTCATGTCCGGTTTACGCGAACCCTCCGGCTGTTCCTCACCCGATTGCTCCGGCCGGCCTTAAGCCTTTGATCCGGCCTGGATCTTCTTGGCCGCCTCGACCAGGTTACGGACCGAGGCGATGGATTTGTCGAACATGGCGCGCTCGTCCGGGTTGAGCGCAATCTCGACGACGCGCTCGACCCCCTTGGCGCCGATCACCGCGGGAACGCCGACATAGAGGTCCTTGACGCCATACTGGCCGGTGAGCCAGGTGGCGCAGGGCAGCACCCGCTTCTTGTCGCGCAGGTAGGATTCCGCCATGGCGATCGCCGAGGCGGCGGGCGCATAGAAGGCGGATCCCGTCTTCAGCAGGTTGACGATCTCGCCGCCACCGCCGCGCGTGCGCTGGACGATCTTTTCGACACGCTCCTGCGTGGTCCAGCCCATGCGGATGAGATCGGGCAGCGGAATGCCCGCGACGGTCGAGTAGCGGATCAGCGGCACCATGTCGTCGCCATGGCCGCCGAGCACGAAGGCGGTCACGTCTTCGACGGAGACGCCCATATCCTCGGCGAGGAAATAGCGGAAGCGCGCGCTGTCGAGCACGCCGGCCATCCCGACGACCCGATGATGCGGCAGGCCGCAGGCCTCGCGCATCACCCATACCATGACGTCGAGCGGATTGGTGATGGTGATGACGAAGGCATTGGGGCAGTGTTTCTTGATGTTCTGGCCGACGGTGGCGATCACCTCGGCATTCTTGCCGATCAAATCGTCGCGGCTCATACCGGGCTTGCGCGGGAAACCGGCGGTGACGATCACGACATCGGCGCCGGCGATCACCGAATAGTCGTTGCCGCCGCCCACCTTGGCGTCGAAGCCCTCGACCGGCGAAGCCTCGGCGATGTCGAGGGCCTTGCCCTGCGGAATGCCCTCCATGATGTCGAAGAGCACGATGTCACCGAGCTCCTTCAACCCCGCCAGCAATGCCAGCGTACCGCCGATCTGTCCGGCACCGACCAGCGCGATTTTGTTGCGTGCCATCCGCGACCTCATGCTCTCGGGGATTGGGAGATGGCGGGCGTCTTACTCCGAATTGCCGGCCGGAGCAAGCGCTCCCGCCGGGGCTAACCCCGCTTTCCGGCGATGTACTCCTCGGTCTGCATCTCCATCAGCCGCGAGACAGTGCGCTCGAATTCGAAAGCGCCGTCGCCCTCGGTGTAGAGCTCCTGCGGCGGCACGTCGGCGGAGCAGACGAGATTGCCGCACGCCTCGTAGAGCGTGTCGATGAAGATCCTGAACCGCGTGGCCGCATCGCGCTGGTCGCGGGTGAGCCTCGGGATCGCCTCGACGATGAAGGTATGGAAACTCTCGCAGAGCGCCAAGTAGTCCGCCGGTCCGTGCGGCCGACCGCAGAGCTCGACAAAGGAAAACCAGGCGACGTTCTTGGCGGCGCGCGGCACGATGACGAAGCGCGCCTGCACCAGCAGCGTCTTGCTCGAGGCCGCCGCGTTGTCGGTGAGATCGCCGAAGGCGCGCTCGAGCGCGCGATAGGCGTTGTCGTCGGCCGGAGTGAAATAGACCTGGCGCCCGGCGAAGCGCACCATGCGGTAGTCACGCCCGTCATCGAGCTCGAGGATATCAAGCTTCTCCTTCAAGAGATCGATGAAGGGAAGGAAGCGCTCGCGCTGCAGCCCGTCCTTGTAGAGATCGTCAGGTGCACGGTTGGAGGTGGCGACGACCACCACGCCCGCCTCGAAGAGCGCAGTGAAGAGCCGCCCCAGGATCATGGCATCGGCGATGTCGGTGACCTGAAACTCGTCGAAACAGAGCAGCGTCGCCTCCTCGGCGATCGCCTGCGCCACCGGCCCGATCGGATCGCCTTTCTTGGCGCGACGTGCATGGATGCGCTCATGCACTTCGAGCATGAAGGCGTAGAAATGCACCCGCCGCCTCTTCTCCACCGGGGCGGTGGCGAAGAACATGTCCATCAGCATGCTCTTGCCGCGGCCGACGCCGCCGAAGATATAGAGTCCCATGGGCGGCGTCGGACTCGCCGGGGCGAGACCGAGACGCGCGCGCCAGCCATGCTCGCCATTGTTCGGCTTGTAGCTGGCGAGCGCGCGCCAGAGGCTCTGCAGCTTGTCGACGGCAAGCCGCTGGGATGCCGCCGGCATGAGCTCGCCCGAAGCGAGCCGCGCACGATAATGCGCCAGCGGACCGTCGCTGGGCGCGAGAGGCGGCGCAGCGGCCTGGACAGGAAAATTCGGCAGCGGCATGGGCAAGCACATGCTTAGAGAAAATTCTGCGGGCGTGCAAAAGAATCGGTATGCGAGAGAGCTTGCCGTCTCGTATTCAGTATGCCAGATGCGGTGGCTTCTGCAGTGCTTCGGTGCGTCCTTCGACTGGCTCAGGATGAGAAAGATCGGGAACGGCCCTTACTTGGGCCATAAAGAACGCGCCTCATTCTGACTTGTCGAAGAACGCCAGATCATTCCGCAGCGTCGGAGGCCGCCCTTTCATTCCGCCGCGGCGCCGCGCTCGCGGAAGCTGTTGCCCCATTCGCGGCGGAAGAGCGCCTCCATCTCGCGCCGCACCGCCACCGCCTGCTCGCGCTCATCAGCGGCAATATCGGCCCAGCGCACGCTTTCGCCCGATTTCACCGCGCGCGTCAGCTTCACACCATGGGCAAGGCCGATCGGCAGCGCGCCGAGCGCCAGCGAGTTCGCGGCGGGCATGAGCTTGCCATAGACGGTAAATCCACCTTCGCCGTCGAGCGTCTCGCCGGCGGCGAGGTCGCGCTTTGCGGTAGCGACGGCATCGCCGCGGAAGCCGGTGGCGCTGCCGGTCGCCTCGCTGCGCAGCGCAGCGCTCGCCACCGAAATGCCGAGTTCGAGCCCGATCAGGTGATAGGGCTTGTACATCGCGGCGTAGCGCCCGCTCGGATCGGTCACGAGACCATATTCGGCAAAGCAGCGCTGAACATAGTCGGACGGCGCCTCGAAGGTGACATAGACGCCCCAGCGCAGATCGCGGAACACCGGACGGCCGTCGCGCTCCAGCGAGGAGATCACCTCCACCTGTCCCTTATGCGCGAGCACGCCGCCTTCGGCGCGCGGCTTCAGCAGGCGCGGCAGATCGTCGACACCACAGGCGGGGAAAGCGAGCCCATCCTCGGCCGGGGCGAGGCCGGTGGCGTTCGCCACCGCCGCCATTTCGATCGCCGATTTGGTGCCGTCGAGGAAGGAGTTGAACATCTGCGAATTCATGCCGCCGAGCTTCGCCTGCTCGGGCGAGAGGCCGTAATGCCCCCAGACCGTGTCGGGGGTCGAAGCGTGATAGGCAGGCAGGTATTTCGTCCCCTTCCCCGCCGCCACCACCTCGAAGCCGGCGGCGCGCGCCCAGTCGACCATCTCGGAGATCAGCGCCGGCTGATCGCCATAGGCCATGGAATAGACGATGCCCGCCTCGGCGGCGCGCCGCGCCAGCAGCGGGCCTGCCAGCACATCGGCTTCGACATTGACCATGACGATATGCTTCTTGTGCCGGCAGCAGAGCAGCGCATGACGGATGCCCGAGGGCGGGTGGCCGGTGGCGTCGATGACGACCTCGATGCCGTCATCGGCGATCAGCGCCGCGGCATCGTCGGTGAGAAAGGTGCCGCCGGTCTTGATCGCCTCGCCGACCGAGCGCGCGGCGTAGCGCTCTTGCGGCCAGCCGACCCGCGCCAGCGCCGCAGCAGCGCGGCTCGGCGCGAGATCGGCCACGGCGGCGACGTGGAGCCCGGGGGTGCGCGGCGCCTGCGACAGGAACATCGAGCCGAATTTGCCGGCGCCGATGAGGGCGACGCGGACGGGGTTACCCGCCTCCGTGCGCTGGCGGAGCTTGGCGGCGAGATTCACGTTGACCTCCTAGGCGACGGCTTGACGCCGGCGCGCATACTGCATGAGGCAATCGTCGGGCAGCGGCTCGATCGGCGTGAAGTCGCGATTGGCGATCCAGGTCGGGCGCTTGAAGCGGCGGATGGCGTTGTCGCAGCGATTGAGCGAGAGATAAACGATCCAGCGCGACCAGGGCGTCAGATTCGAGCCCGAGGCGTGGACGAGATTGCCGTGGAACAGCAGCACCGACCCGGGCGGCCCCTTGGGCGCGACGATGCCACCTTCCTGGACCAGGCGGGTGATGGTCTCGTTGTCGATGGTCCAAAGCGGATAGCTGGTGGTGGTCACGTCATGCCCGGCCTCGAGCCGACCGAGGCGATGGCTCCTCGGGATGAACATCAGCGGCCCGTTGAACTCGTTCGCCTCGGCAAGGAAGAGCGCGATATTCATCGCCCGCGGCTGCGGCATGTCGTCGTCCTGGAACCAGGTCGCGTAATCCTGATGCCACTGCCACACCGCACCGTCGAAGGCGGCTTTGGCATTGATCTTGAACTGATGCATGTAGAGCTTGTCGGAGCCGAGGATCTGCATCCCCGGCTCGACCAGGCGCGGATGGCGCGCCAGCAGCCCATAGGCCTCGTTCCAGGTCTGGACATAGAAGGCGCTGCGCGGCGCGTCCGAGCCCTTCTCGCGCCACACCTCCTCGCGCTGCTGCGCGAAGAGGCCGGAAACCTCGCCATTGAGCAGGTCCATCTCGGCCGGGGTGAACAGGCTCGGCAGGAACAGATAGCCCTGCTCGTCGAATTCCGCGAGCTGCGCCGCTGTCAGCTTCATGGTTTCCTCCTCGAGCCGCACTGCGCCAAAAAGGCGGCAGCGGGATTTCCACCCAGCATGGGCCGCGGGCCGCGGAGGGGTCAAGTTGGATTGGCCGCCGCGGGCGTCTAAGATGCCCCACCTGGCAGAAGGAGCGCTCCCATGGATGAAGACCGCTTCAACATGTCGATCCGCAAATTCCTCAAGACCGTCGGCGTCACGTCGCAGCGCGAGATCGAGCAGGCGGTGCGCAAACCCGGCGCCAAGACGGGCAATCTCAAGGCCAAGATCGTGCTCACCATCCCCGAGCTCGGGCTCCGCCACGAGATCGACGGCGAGATCGAGACCGGCTGAACCCCGCCCCCGAGAAGAGCGCGCCCATGACCACCCCTTCCCTGCCGCTTGCGGCGCCCGAAGAGGTCGGGCTCTCCGCCACGCGGCTCAGGCGGCTCGGCGACGTGCTCGCCAGCGAGATCGAGAGCGGCCGCGTCCCCGGCACGGTGGCGCTCATCGCTCGACGCGGCAAGCTTGCCTATTTCGAGGCGGCGGGCGCGCGCGATCCCGGCAGCGGCGCGGCGATGCGCAAGGACGACATCTTCCGCATCTACTCCATGACCAAGCCCATCGTCTCGGTGGCGGCGATGATGCTGTGGGAGGAGGGCCAGTTCCTGCTCGGCGATCCCCTGGCGAAATACCTGCCGGAATTCGCCGGGCAAAAGGTGGCGGTGGAGCACGGCGGCGAGATCGAGCTGGTCGCGGCCGAGCGCGAGATCACGCTGCAGGATCTGCTGCGCCACACCTCGGGGCTGACCTACGAGTTCCGCGGCAATGCCCCGGTGCAGAAGCTCTACATGAACGCGAAGACGTTCCGGCGCAACCAGACCAATGCCGAGCAGGCGACGACGCTCGCCAGCCTGCCGCTGATGCACCAGCCGGGAACAGTCTGGGAGTACAGCCGCTCGACCGACGTGCTTGGCCGCATCATCGAAGTGCTGACCGGCCAGAGCCTCGGCGAGGTGCTCGCCGAGCGCATCTTGCGCCCGCTCGGCATGACCGACACCGATTTCCACGTGCCGGCGGCGAAGCATGGGCGCCTCGCCGAGGCATTCCCGCGCGATCCCGAGAGCGGCACCGCGGTGCAGCTCCTCGAGGTGCGCGAGAAGCCGAGCTTCGAATCCGGCGGCGGCGGGCTGGTCTCGACGGCGATCGATTATGCGCGCTTCCTGCAGATGATGCTGAACGGCGGCAGGCTCGACGGCGTGCGGCTGCTGAGCCGCAAGACGGTCGAGTACATGACCGCCGATCATCTCGGGGGGATCACTGGCGCGCCCGATCTGCTAATCCCTGGCTACGGCTTCGGCCTGGGATTCGCGGTGCGCCTTGCCGCCGGCATCGCGCAGGTGCCGGGCTCGGTCGGCCAGTATTATTGGGGCGGGCTCGCCGGCACCACCTTCTGGGTCGATCCGGCCGAGCAGCTCTTCGCATTGCTGCTGATTCAGGGACCCGGCCAGCGCGAGTATTACCGCGTACTGTTCCGCGACCTCGTCTATGCCGCCGTCGCCGACTGACCGCGCGGCGACGCTGGGTCGCCCGCGCCTCCAGGCGAACGCCAGGATGCAGCGGCTGATCGACGGCCTGGCGCGGCCCTCGTTGCCGCCGCTCAGCGGCCGGCTGCTGCGCCGCCTCGATGACGGGGTGATCGAGCGTGACGGGTCGGTGCTGCTGCGCGCGCTAGGCCGCGAGGCGGTGTTCGACGCCGCGCGTCACGTGGACCGCACCGCTTTCGAATGCGCGGTCAATGCGATCGAATTCGACGCGGCACCGCTGGAGGCGGAGCGCGCACTCGCCACGGCGCTCACCTATGCCGGACAGCTCGTCGAAATGCTGGACCGCAGCGGCTGCGCCGGCTCCTTTCGCGTGATCCTGGCACAGGACGCCGCGGATCAGAGCTGCCGCGTCTCCTTCCATCGCCTGCGCCCGGGCGAGAGCTCCGGCGCCGAGGATCTCGATGCGGCGGGCGACCGGGCGATCCTGCTGCTCGATTGCGGCGAGGATTCGCGACGCTGATTGCTTGGACTGGACAGACGGCGGTGCGTCCTTCGACTGCGAGCTTCGCTCGCGCTCAGGGTGAGGCAAATTCTTTGTGCCACAAAGAACCTACCTCATCCTGAGCTT
>DATNDG010000045.1:0-31678 GCA_035553515.1 Allostellaceae bacterium
AGCCGGGGCCGGGGCGGCGGCGGCCGCGTAGGGGCGGGCGGGCTGCGGTTGCTGCCGGTCTTTGCTTGAACCAGGCGGGCTGCGATTGCTGCGGTGGCGGCGCGCCTTTGCTTGAACCGAGCGGGCTCTCGCCATTGCTGCGGCGGCAAGGAGCCTTTGCTTGCACCGGGCCGGCTCCCGCGATTGCTGCGCAATCTCTGCCTTTGCTTGAACCGAGCGGGCTCTCGCCATTGCTGCGCAATGGCTGACGCCCGCGCGCGACGACGCTGCGCGTCGCGCGAGGGCGGAGAGGGTTTTTTGTCGGGCTTCTTTTCGGAAGGATCATCCATGCCGATACCGTTAATGGAGCCGTTGCGGGGGCAGGGGCCGGGGTTGGGGGCAGTGCCGGCGCAGCCGAGCGGGGACGGGCTCGAGATCGAGATCGACGAGGGGACGGGGAGGGTGCGGGTGCGCGAGACGGGCGCCCGGCCGGGCCCGGCGACGCCCCGGAGCTTCGACGAGAACCTCGCCGAGCGGCTCGAGGATGCGGCGCTTTCGGCGATCGCCGAGGAGCTCCTCGCCGGCATCGAGGCGGATGAGCGCTCGCGCCGCGACATGCTGGAGCAGTATGCGCGCGGGATGGATCTCTTGGGCCTGAAGCTCGACGGCGATGCGGCGGGCTTTGCCGCGGGACAGGGCGGCAAGACCATCTCGCGCATCCGCCACCCGATCCTGCTCTGGGCGTGCGTTCGTTTCCAGGCCGGGGCGCGCGGCGAGCTGCTGCCGGCGGCGGGGCCGGTCAAGGTCAGGATCGACGGCGAGGGCAATGCGGCGAAGGATACGCTCGCGCGCGATTTCGAGCGCGACTTCAATCACTATCTCACGGTCACCGCCAGCGAGTACTATCCCGACACCGATCGCGGGCTCTTCTACCTCGCCTATGGCGGGACGCTGTTCAAGAAGGTCTATCGCTGCCCGCTGCGCGAGCGGCCGGTCGCCGAATGCGTGTACATGCCGGACCTCATCGTGTCGAACGATGCGACCGATCTCGACAATGCGCAGCGCGTGACCCATCGCTTCGAGATGGCGCGCGCCACCTTGAAGCGGCTGCAGCAAGAGGGCTTCTATCTCGATATCGAGCTGACGCCGCCGAGCGGGGCGGCGCCGGAGCCCACGGCGCAGAAGGCGGCCGAGATCGCCGGCGTCACCGCACAGCGCGAGCGGCCGCAGGACCGGCAGCACCGCATCTTCGAATGCTATGCCGAGCTCGACCTCGCGGCGCCGGGGATGGCCGAGGCCGGTGGCCGCGTCGGCCGGCCGCTCCCCTATCGCGTGTCGATCGACCAGGACAGTCGCAAGGTGCTGGAGATCCGCCGCAACTGACGCGAGGGCGACGCGGCGTTCCGCCGCCGCCGCCGCTTCGTCAAATACGGCCTCATCCCGGGATTCGGCTTTTACGATTACGGCTATCTCCACCTCATCGGCAATCACACCAAGGCGCTGACGGCGCTGTGGCGCCTCGTCATCGACGCCGGCATGTTCGCGACATTCCCCGGCGGCCTGCGGCTCAAGGGAAGCCGCAGCTCGACCAATGAGTTCCGCCCCGGCCCGGGCGAGTTCCCGGAGATCGACGCGGCCGGCGTCGAGGACATCCGCAAGCTCATCATGGCGATGCCCTACAAGGAGCCGTCGGGGGTCATCCTGGAGATGATCCAGCTCCTCGCCAAGGACGCGGCGCAGATCGCGGGCACGGTCGAGCTCGAGCTCGGCGAGGGCCGCACCAACATGCCGGTCGGCACCATCCTCTCGATGATCGAGCAGCAGACGCAGGTGATGTCGGCGGTGCACAAGCGCAACCATGCGAGCCAGCAGCAGGAGCTGCTGCTGCTGAAGGAGCTCTTTGCCGAGGATCCGGCGGCGCTGACGCGGCCGGGCATGGACGCGGCGCGGCGCTGGGAAGAGGCGGCGGCGTTCGCCGATCTGGAGCTGGTGCCGGCGTCCGATCCCAACGTGCCGGCGCAGATCCACCGCATCATGCAGTCGACCGTGCTGTGGATGCTGGCGAGCGCCGCGCCGCAGCTCTTCAATCAGCAGGAAGTGGCGCGGCGCATCCTGCGCAGCATCAATATCGGCGATGCCGAGAGCCTGCTGAACGCGTCGCCCCAGCCGCCACCCGGCATGGCGGCGCCCGCGGCCGATCCGCGCGCGGCGGCGCTGGCGGCGGAGCTGCCGCTGAAGCAGCGGAAGCTCGATCTCGCGCAGCAGGAGCTGATGCAGCGCCAGCAGGAGAGCGCGCGCGAAGCGGCGGCCGAAGCGGTCGAAGCGCAGCAGCGCCAGCAGGACCGCGCGCTCAAGGCGGCGATCGAGAGCGCCAAGCTCGCGCATGCGCGCGAGAAGCTGGCGGCGCAGCAGCAAGCAGGCGACGCACCGGCGGAGCAGATGCGCTAGGGGGAATTACTCCCACCCGCCATCGCTCTCCGAAGCGGGCGGTGAGCTTAACGAGTTGGGCTCTGGATTTCCAAATCCCCGATGGCGGAGGGAAGGTCGACGGAGTCTGCTCTCGAACCATGGAGCGGTCGTGGCGGGGAAATCCGCACTTCGGAGATGTGTCAGACCCGGTCATGCCTCGCTATCGGTCCGATATTCCTCGATCCACCACTGGCGCGCTCGAAAGCCACCTTTGTGCCAATCGTCGCCCATTGATCAAGCGCATGGCCGCTGAATGGCGTACGCAATTGCCCTTAGATAGAACTTTTGATGATAAATGCCGTCACCCAAAGTAATTAAGTCCAATTCGTATTCGCTATGGCGTTCCGTTACATCAATCGCTCGCTGCGGAATCCGTCCCTTGCGTATTCTCGGAAAAATGCCGGGAGAACAGCCACAAGCAAGTATATGCCCAACGGGATTTTTCGAAGTCCGCCCAACCCTTTCGTGTAAAAAGCGCCCAAGTTTCGCATTGCGGTAAGGTGACCCACTTCATGGGCGCGGCGATATAATTCTTCGGCTTTGGCCGGATCCCTTGGCACATGCTCCCCGTCTCGATAAATGCAAGCCAATTGATTCAAGGCGGGCCCGTAGTCGAGCAGTTGCTCCGATTGCAGCAGGTGAATTTCCTCTTCAAAATTGCCGTTCACGTGCAGTGCCTTGCAAAGACTATAGATCGCGAACGGCACACCGCTCACTGCTGCCTTCCGGTACCAAGCCAAAGCCTCTTTGCGGTTTGCTGAGAAAGGAGACTGAATCGCGATGTTGTGGCCCAGATAAATCATGCTCATTATAGAACCGCGGGCGGCGAGATTTCGCAGAAGAGCTAACGCTGCCTCCCGATCGGACGAAAGCAACCCAACAGCCTTCCATAGCTCCGTCGGGTCTGGCTCGTCATCCCATTTGAACGTTGATGCTGTCATAGGTAGGCGTCCTTCAACCACCTGCAAATGGTGGTGCTGCGCGCGGTGGGCCGTTTTTAAAATAGTAAGCGTAGCTAGCGCTGAGCACACCCACAAATGTCCGCTTATGATGGGGCGGACGGCGATACGCGCGTCGATCGGCCCGTGGGTCGAACGTCCGTTCGGGTGATCAGTAGCCTTGGCGACGCTTCTCCGAGTAAGTCGGCTTGGCGCGCCGTAGCAGACGTTAAAAACACCGCTCGTGTCCGGCAGTTCTGTGCCAGAAGCTGTCATACCAGCAAGCAAAAAAAGACTGGGAACGACTAAGCTTCAACCCGACAGGCGGCGCCTCTTGAAGGGTAACACCGAACCTCTTAGAACGACACATGCTTACCCGGATTTACGATGTATCCGGTCCCGACCAAGCACGCGAGGTCGCTGCGCGGGTGTCGATCATGTGGGTGTTCTGACGGTTTGGTTGCCAGTGGAGGTCGCGTAAGGTTATCGGAACTATCGTCGCGACGAGGATCAGATCAAGTTGGTACTTTAGGAGACGGGAGAGCGTTATGCGTCGCGGGCTTTTGTTTTACATCCTTGTCCTGCAAACCGTGGCTCTTGCTGGATGCGTCTATCGACCGCCCGGGCCCGGCGCAGGACCGACGGCAACTATCGTTGGCTCAGGTAAAGAGGGCGCGGACCAGACGCTGGTTCGAATCTCCGGGATTGACGGTAGACCTGTCGAAGACCAGGACGCTCGATTGGTCATATCGGCCGGCGTTCACACGGTTGGTATCATCGTCACAGCGCTCTCGGGCTTCGGAAGTCGACCGATCGAGCTAACGCTCGATGCCCACCCCGATAAGAACTACGTCATTCGCGCGAAAGAACCAACGCGGCTAGGGGCCGAATGTGCGACGTCGAAAGTCTGGATAGAGACAGAGGACAAAGCGGTCGTAGGTGTTCCGCTACCGATCATGCTGGTGAAATTTGGGAGAGCCAGCACCGAGATGCCGATCGGGACTGGCGGCGCATTTATCACCATAGGTTCATCGGCGCCGAAATGTCCTCCGGCAAATTAATCCAAGGGCCTTACTGTTTGCAGCGTAAACCTCGCGAGAGGGGCATCTGCCGGCATATCGAGCGAGGATTGCGGTGGTGAGCTTTACCTACAACGATACTGTCAAGGTCAAACAGGAAGCCCCGCACCGTCCCGGCGCACTCGCGTCGGTGGTTGGCATAAGCTTGCGGTCCGAGCGAAGCGGGGAATTTCTCAGAGCTTTTCCGTGGGGAATTGTTTACACGATCGAATTTGAGGACGGAAGCTCGGTGGAAATCCACGAGGATCTTGTCGAGAAGGGCGCGTTCCCGAGCGAGCTCTGAGCGCGATTGAACGTTCGACGCGTCGCGTCCGGCAACCCTCACCCGGCGCCGCTCTACGCGGCGCCACCCTCTCCCGCGGGCGGGAGAGGGGAAATTGGCGCGGCGGATCTTCGATCAGCAGGCATTGCCCTTCAGGATCCACATGGTGCAGCCCTGCACGTCGTCGCATTCATAGGTGACGTGCGTGTTGGGGTCGCAGTAGATGTCGCCGACCCTGCAGCCGCATTTGTTCTGGGCGCGCGCCGCAGAGGCAAAGGTCCCGGCGGCGGCGGCAAGCGCCAGAGCGCGGGCAAAGCCAACGAGTGCCGCGCGGCGCGGGGGCGAGTGGAGGCCGGCATCGCGGCGCGGGAGCGTGGCTCCCATCGCGCGGCGCGCAAAGGCCGCAATATGCGCGAGCCAGAGAGCAGTGAGGCCGAGCGCCAGGGCGATCAGCGAGAGCGTCGCCGCCGTCCCGCCCAAAAGTGCGGAAGCGGCGATGGCGAGCGGCCAAACGCCGAGCGCCAAGGCAAGCGAGCGGCGCATGCAGCGCGGACAGCGGCCGAGCGTGCGAGCGAGTGTATCGGTCATGCGTTTCATCAGTTCCCCTCCCTGGTCATTCGATGGCGCGCTTCTGAACGCGACGGCAATCCCAACTGGTGAAATAGCGGCCATCCACCGCGCGGTTCAGCGTGCCGCTGTAGCGATCGAGCCCGAAATAATTGGTGCCCCAGTTCCATTTGATCTGCTGCTCCGTCACCTGGGCATGGACGGTGTAGCGAGAGGTGTCGCCGTCGTCGTAATGCACGGTGGCTGCGCTGAGGTCGATGTAGAAGGTCTGCGGCGGATAGGGATGCACCTGATCGTGATCGGTGCAGTAGACGACCAGCGTCTCGGCGCGCGCCGGCGCGGCGAGCGCCATCCCGGCGAGAAGGCCAAGCGTGGCGAGGGAAAGGGCAGTCACGGAGCGGCTGCGCATCAGAGTTCCTTCAGAATTTCGGCTTGACGCTTTTCGGACGCGGCCAATTCCGGAAATGGCGGACGACATCCTCGCCGCCGACGGTGAGGATTCCGGTCAAAGCGTCTCATCAGTCCCCTCCCTGCTCATTCGATGGCTCGCTTCTGGACGCGGCGGCAATCCCAGCTGCTGTAAATGTGGCCGCGGACCTCGCGTTGCATCGTGCCGCTGTAGCGGTCAAGGCTGTAGACAGTGCCGTTCCAGTTCCAATTGATCTGCTGATCCGTGATCGCGGCGGATACGGTGTAGGTGATATCGGGCTCGTGGTAGTGCACGGTGGCCGCGCCCGGGTCGATGTAGAAGGTCTCCGGCGGATAGGGATGCACCTGATCGTGATCGGTGCAGTAGATGACCAGCGCCTCGGCGCGTGCTGGCGCGGCAAGCGCCATCCCGGCGAGAAGTCCAAGGGCGGCGAGGGAAAGTGCATTCAGAGAGCGGCCGGGCATCGCGGCTCCTTCAGAATTTCGGCTTGACGTTTTCCGTGCGCTGGCAATTCCAGAAATGGCAGCCGCCATTCTCGCCGCAGACGGTGAGGACGCCGGTCACGCGGTTGAGGGTAAAGTTGTAGAAGTCGGACCAGGTGATGGCGTGCTCGTTGATCTGCGCCCGGATGGTGTGCGGCTGGTTCTCATAGGCGCTCAAGCGCCAGGTCACCGTGCCGGCGCCGTAATCGATATCGACGCCGTATTGCCAGACGGCCTGCGGATTGGTGCAGTAGAGGTTCACGGTTTGCGCCGCCGCCGAGCCCGCCGGCAGGGAGAAAAGGAGCGCAGCGAGCAGCGCGCGCATCACATCACCTTTCCCTGGACGCGCTGGCAATTCATGATCGGGACGAAGCTGTGGCTCTCTATGTTCTGCGCCTCGATCACGCCCGTCCGCCGGTCGAGACGCCAGGAGCTGCCGGTGTTCTGAGGGATCTCGCCGGCGCCGTAATAGATGTAGCGGTCGCTGACCTGATCGATGCGATGCACGGCGCTGACCGAAGGCTGAACCACGCCGCGCTCCAGGTCGAAATCCATGGTGACCTGCTGCCCGGCGAGCGAGGACATGTTGGGCGTCCAGGTGCAGCGCAGCGTCACCGGATCGGCCCAAGCGGGGATGCCGAGTACAAGGAGCGACGTGCCGAGGAGGATCGCGAGAGCCGAGACTCGAAACATGCTGCCCCTCACCGCAAGAGATCGCCCGTCGCGCGGCGACAGATGGTGTCCACGCCCTTCATGCCGGCGCCGCGGGGCTGCCAGGCGCCGTTGAAGAGATCGTAGACGACGAGGACGCCGGTCGCGCGGTTGATCACCCAGCGCGTATTGGGCGCGAATTGAATGACGATCGCGCTGTCATCGACGGAAACCGGCCGGGTCTGGCCGGCGATGAAGATGTTCTGCACGAAGCGCGCGACGCCGTTTCCCGCATCGAGCTCGATGACATCGTCGGGCGGCTCCCCGCCATGGCAGACCAGGGTCACGGGGGCGGCGCGCGCGGGCACGGCAAGCATGAGCGGCAGCGCCAGCAGCAGGACTATGCGCGCGATGCCGGTCATTCGATGGCGCGCTTCGCCGTCCGGCATTGATAGATGACGTTGGCGGGATAGTTGAAGGTCAGCGTCCCGCTGTAGCGGTCGATGGTGACGGTCTGGGTATGAGCGACCTCATAGCGGATGAGGCGGTCGGTGATCTCCGCCGGAAAGGTCTGCTGCTGACCCGAGCCGGGCGCGGAATGCGCGGCGGTCGTGACCGTGCTTGCCGCCAGATCGACATAATAGGTGTTCTCGAAATCCTGCCATTTGCAGACGAGGACCAGGGTTTGCGCCCGCGCGGAGGCACAAGTAAAAAATAGCGCTGCAACGGCAAATACAGCAAAAAGTACGCGCATCGCTCCCCCTTCGATGCTGTGCGGCAGCCGGTGCTGAATAGCCTCGCTTCTTCTTGGTACTAATTCTTCGCCATTATTGTCGGGATTCGAGGCGGCTGACAAGAAGGTGCGAGGCTGTGCGTCGACGCGGCGCAGGGCGCTTGGGCGGGGAGGGGTGCAGGGGTAGAAAGAAATATGTCGCGAAGTTGCCTCTCTCGCCGCCCTGTGCCGGGCGGGGCGCGCCAAGGCCGCCGCCTCTCGGGCGCCGCAACGGAGTTCGGGCAGCCGGCGTTTGCCTCGGCCGGATGATCCGGGCGGCGACAAGGGACGGGAGGACTCCCATGATAAAGGTCACGGTGCTTTACCCATATGGCGCCAACGCCAAGTTCAACATGGATTATTACGTGACCAAGCACATGCCGATGGTCCGGCAGAAGTTCGGCGCGGCCTGCAAAGGCATCGCGGTCGACCAGGGCGTCGCCGGCGGCACGCCTGGTGCGCCGCCGAGCTTCGTCGCCATGGGCCATCTGCTGTTCGACAGCGTCGAAGCCTTCCAGAAGGCGATGGCGCCGCATGCGGCTGAGGTCATGGCGGATGTCGCGAACTACACCTCGATCGAGCCGGTGCTTCTGATCAGCGAAGTCAAGATGTAGGAGGGGGCGCGGGCTAGGGGCCGGATCGTCGCGCGAGCGCCTCTTTGAGCCAGGGGACCGCAGCCATCGCGGCGGACATGGCTGCCTCCTTCGACGAGAAGGTCGCCGAGGAAAAATATTGGATGGGGGTCCAGAGCCCGGAGTCCTCGGGATCGCGGCGGAATTCCTCAAATCCATAGCTGCCGTCGGGGCGCATGAAGAGGTCGACGCAGCGATCCGGCGGAAAGGGCTCGATGCTGTCGATCACCACCCAGGACCTGTCGATCCGTTGCGACACCGCGCCCTCTGTATCGCGGGCCCTGAAGGCCAGCCGCACATTTATGCAGCAATGCCGCCGGCTCGCGCAATTTTTTGCGGGCCACGCCAGTGGAGGGGAAGATGTCAAAGCGGGTCCTGAACCGTGCGGCTCTCGCGATTGCTGTGCAATCGCTGCCGCCGCCGCGGACGAACGCGCTTCGCGCGTTCGCCGAGGAGCCTTGGGCGGGGAGGAATGGCACCTGAACGAGCTCTGGTGCTTCGTCCATCCAGATCGCCGCCGATCGACGCATGCGCGGCGCCTCATCGAGTTTGGCAAATGGTGCGCCGATCGACTGAGCAGTGAGGAGAAGCGCGTGCCGCTGTTGCTCGGCATCGTCACGCGCGATCGGCTGCTGCCGAAGTTGCGCCTCTTCCAGCGCCAGGCGCCGCAGGTCGGTGCGATCTTCATGCACGGGATCGAGGTCCCCGACAGCTTCAGCCAGCGCCGGCTCGGTACCACGCCGAGGGCGCCGGCCGCCAGCAGCAGCACAGGAGAATAGCCATGGGATGCGGGAGCGGCGGCGGCCAGAGCTCGACAGTCACTCAGACGACATCGCCGCCGCCGCAGGTGCTCGCCGCCTATCAGAATCTGCTCAATCTCGGCAATACGGTTGCGAGCCAGCCGCTGCAGCAATGGCAAGGCCCGACGATTGCCGGCTTCAATCCGACGCAGCAGGCGGCATTCAGCGAGATCAACCAGGCGCAAGGCTCGGCGCTTCCCTATGTCAACGCGGCGCAAGGCTATCTCAGCGCCGGTGCGGCTCCGGCCTTCCCGAGCGTCATGCAGTGGAACCCCGGGAACCTGGCGCAGTTCGAGAATCCCTATACCGCGCAGGTGACCCAAGCGACGCAAAATCTGCTCAATGAGCAGAACGCGGAGCAGTTCAACCAGGCACGCGGGCAAGCGGCATCGGCTGGTGCCTTCGGCGGTGACCGCGAAGCGGTGCTCGAAAGCCAGATGGCGCAGCAGCAGGCGCTCGCCGAAGCGCCGACGTTGGCAGGCATCCAGAGCCAAGGCTTCAACACCGCCGCCGGCCTCCTCGGCCAACAGCAAAACCTCCAGCTCCAGGGCATGGAGGGCGATGCCTGGCGCGCGGCCAATGCCGCCGCCATGGAAGCAGGGCTCGGCAATCAGGCGCAGGGCTCGCTGCTCTCCGGCGCGTCCACGGAGCTTCAGGCCGGCGCTCTGGGGCAGCAGCTCCAGCAAGAGGAGATGAACGTCCCGATCGGACAGTTCCTGCAGCAGCAGTCCTATCCCTTCCAGACAACGAATTTCCTCGCCGGCCTCACCGAAGGCGTGGGTGGCGCCATGGGCGGCAACAGCAGCACCACGACGCCGGGCCCGAGCATGCTGGGGCAGATCGGCGGATTGGGATTGGCGGGGCTCGGCGCCTACGGCCAGGGCGTGCAGAACGGTTGGTGGGGCGGCCTCGGCGGTGGAGGAGCGAGTGTCGGTATGCCCGGCGGCGACAGCACCGGCGCGATGTTCTCGGGCATGAATTTCAGCGGTTTCTCGAGGCGCGGCGGTCGGATCGCTTTCCCGTCGATCCGGCGCGATGTTGGTGGCTTCGTGCCAGCCTTCGATGCCGGCTTCGGCGCTACCGATACCACCCTCGGCCTTTCCTCGAGCGATATCGCAGACATCGACAGGGCGGTGTCGCTGGCTGGCGCCTCTCCGGTCACCGCAGGATCAGCTGTCCTCGGGACGCCAGGCATCAGCATCCCGAAGCCCCCCGCTCCCGTAATGGGCGGCACTACGACCTCGACCAGCAACCCGTCGAACTCATCGAGCGGCGGCGGAGGTTGGGGCGGCGCGCTCAAGGGCGGCATGTCGGGCGCCTCTGCCGGCTCGATGTTTGGCCCTTGGGGTGCGGTGATCGGTGGCGCTCTCGGCGCAATCATCGGGGGGACGAGCAGCAGTCGCGGCGGCAAGGTGCCCGGACACGTGACAATGGGCGAATTCCTCCCCGCCCATCCTCATGCGAGCTTGCCGCGCGCCTTCGCCGATGGTGGCGGCCTCGACGATCTGCCGCCGATCGATACGGCATCCGATGTCGGGGACTACGACGACGGCAGCGTCTTCCTGGGTGACGATGGCGGTTCGATCCTGCCGCCGCATCCGGTGCCCGGCGTCGGTGTGAGCGCGACGGGCTCCGGCTTCCCCGCCGCAAGCTCGCGGGCGGCTGGCTTTCCAATTTGGGTGAGCGTGCCCGATCGCGCCGAGCCGCGTTCCGGAATTGGAAGCGGGGACCTCGACAATTTCCTGATCCGCGTCGGCGCGGGGATGATGGCGTCGCGAAGCCCCTTTTTCCTGACTCAGCTCGGCCAGGGTCTGCAGGCGGGGCTCAGCGCGCTGCCTTCGTCGAGAGCGACATCACCGCGCGTCGACGACAGCGGGCCCTATTTGCGTCTGCTTTATCCCGGCGGCCGCTCGTTCGACACGTTGCTGCCCAATCTCAATGCCCGGACCAGCGTGCCGCGGCGGACGCTTCCCTGATCGCGAAAAATCGGTGCGATCGCCATCGTTCGAGGAGACAGCATGACGGAGCCCAGTCCGCCCGGCAACGGCCGGAGATTCGTCGAATATCGCTCGGTGATCACGCTCGGAAACCTGCTGAGCATCCTGACGATCGTGATCACCGTCGCCGGTGGTGCGATCTGGTGGAACGGCGACTTGCAGGCACGTCTCGCCACGCTCGAGCTCAAGATGCAATTCGCCCAGTCCGCGCTCGCGGCCGTGGCGCAGAAAATGGGCATCGATCTCACTGATCTTGAGGCCAATCGCGGCGAGCTGCGCTACGCGCGCTAGCGCATTCGTCGACGAAGCTGCGCCGTCGCGAGCGGCGATGACAGCCCCCCATCATTCCTGCCGAAGCGCAGGGAACACCCGCAGCAGAGGAGATTCCATGAGCCAGGAGGATATTCTTGCCGTCGCCCGTCATCTCTTGACCACGGCCGGAGGCGCGCTCGTCGCTGACGGCCTCCTTACCTCGGCGCAAGCGCAGGACGGCGTCGGCGCGATCGTCGTGCTGCTCGCCATCGCCTGGTCTCTCGTCAACAAATGGCAGCACCGCCGTGCGCTCGCGGCGGCTGCGGAACAGAGGAGCTAGGCGATGTCGAAGCATTCTTTTGCCGCGACCCTGATGCTCCTCCTTGCCGGCTGCGCAGCGCAAGGCAGCGCGACCGGGCTACCCGGCGCGCCGCCCGCCGCTTCGGCGATCGATCTGCAGTCGAGCCTCGCCAAGGTTGCGCTTGCCGATCTGCAGAGCGCTTCCAGCGACGCGAAGGCGCATGGCGATAAGCTCGCGGCGCTTTGCTACGACTTTCTTGCTGGCGAGATCGCGCCGCAGAATGCGCCGCCCGCGGCTGCAGTCGCCGGCCCGGTCTCGGCCTTTCAACGGTTGCGCGATTTCCAGCGCAGCGTCGATAGCGGGCTTTCCCAGGATTTTCAGCTCAACTGCGCACCGTTGCTGAGCGATGCCCAGGCGAATCTGCTGAAGTTGGACGTGGTTGGCGCCGGCGCCGCGGTGAGCGGCGGCGTGCTGCCGCCGTGATTCTGCGCCTCTATCTCGCCTTTGCCATTCTCCTGCTTGGCCTGCTCATGGCGCGCCGGGAAGGGGATAAGGATGCGGCCGCCGATCATGCGCGCGCGGCGGCGCAGCATTCGAGCTGCGCAGGGAGCTGGCTGCCGAATGAGGGATGAAAGCGGACCGGCGGAAGAAGTGGCCGAAAAGCAATACCCGGATTGCGTGGATATCGACGAGCAACGCCGCGCCTTCGTTCTGAACGCCATCGGCAGCGCCGCTTCGGAAATGGATGCGCAGACGCTTTGCCAAATGGTCCTCGATACCGCAGAGATGCTTCGCACCGGCGCACCGCCCGCTGGGCGGAAGCTTCGGCCGGTCCGCTGACGCGGCCGGGAACTCGCGGCCAGCGGCGATCTATGGCAAGATTACTCCGATGAAGAGGCGTAAAACGTTGACGACGCGCGAGCGCCAGGAAGAGGCAGACCGGTTCACGCTGAGCCTCGCCGGCTTTGCCGTCGCCCTGCTGCTGGGCCTTATCGGGCTCTGGGTCGCGGATGGCCTCGCTCAAGTCTGCAAGCTCGAGGACTGCCTGATGCAAGGCCGCATGAATTGCGAGCGCATCGAGCTTTCGCCGGGCCCCTGAGCCGCGGCGTCGATCAGGGAGGCGGAAAGAGGCGGATCGAGACCTCGATCCCGACCCGATCCGGGTAATTGGAGGGAAGCGGCGGGAAAGGCAAACTGTCGCGGATCATGCCGGCCACCGCCTGGTCGATGCCCGCAACACCCGAAGATCGCGCCAGCCTCATGCCGAGAACCCTGCCGGAGCGATCGATGGCGATGTCGTAGACGGCGGTTCCTTCGACCGGCAACCCGAACTGACCGATGATGTGCGGATAGACGCGGTGACGCTCGATCCGCGCGTGAAGCTCATTGAGGTAGGGATCGCCCGTCTCGAAGCGCTCGCCGGGTTCGACATTAAGACGGCGCCGTGGCGACAGAATTGCCGCACGCGGGGTCGGCGCCTCCTTCTTCTGCGGCTCCAGCCGAGCCACCTCCTTGTGCGGGATAGGCTTGACCTTCTCCGGGGCGGGCGGTTTGTCGGGCGCGGGCACGGGTTTTTCCGGCGGAGGCGGCGGCGCGTTTTTGTCGGGCGCCGGCTGCTCGGGAGCCGGCGGCGGTGGCGCGGCAGCTTCCTTGGCGGTCGTCTCAGCGGGAGGCGGCGCGGTGGTGCGCTGATCGGGTCCGGATTCTCGATAACTGAGCGGCGCCGGCTTGGGTGCCGGCGCGGTCGCCGCCGGGGGCGGCGGTGGCGGAGGATGAGGGCGGGCGAACACGATCCGCACCGGGACAACCTTCGGCTCGGTGAGCGGCACCGGATGCGACCAGTCGACGATAAACGAAAGCAGGACCAGCAGATGGAGGATGGCCGCCGCGAGCAGGGCGAGCCAAGGGAAGGGCTCGCGGTCTTTGGGCACCACGACCTTGCCGATGAGCATGTCGGCCGGCAGGGCCAATGGCGAGCCGCCCGTTTCGCCCTCGCTCACCCCATTCTCCCGAACCGTCGCGGCATCTCGTGATAGGAATCTTCGACCCGCTCCATCCCCGGAGCGCCGGTTACTTTCAGTATAGCGCGCCGGGTGAGATGGAAGCTGCCTAGTCGAGCTTCGGCGCGATCGCCGGGTCGGCCAAGATTTCGGCGTTATGCTCGCCCAGCAAAGGCGCTCTCCTGCGCATGGGCGGGCGCTCGCGGTCGAAGGAGATCGGCAGCGCGATCAGGTCGATGTCGGCGCCGGGAACGGACTCGATCATGCCGAGCGCGTCAGTCTGCGGTGCGACGACCACGTGAGCAAGATCCTGGATCGGCGCGCAGGGAACGCCCGCCGCTTCGAGATGCTCCACCCAATGGGCCATGCTCGCCCTTTCGATGATCGCCTGAAGCTGCGGCATCAGCGCAGGCTTATTGGCGAGCCGCAACGCGTTTGTCTTGAACCGCTCATCCTCCGCCCATTCCGGTCTGCCGAGCGCGACAGCCAGCTTGCGGAACAGCCGATCGTTGGCAGCGGCGATGATGATCTCGCCATCGGCGGCGCGGAACGCCTCGAAGACGACCAGGCGCCGGCTACCGGTGCGATGGCGCTGCGGCGTTTCGCCCGTGACCTTGAAGCTGGCAAACGGCACGGTGAGCCAGGTGAGCGCGGTCTCGAACAGCGAGGCGTCGACAATTCCACCGCGGCCGGTCCGCGTGCGCCGCAGCAATGCAGCGATGCAGCCGAGCGCCAGCCACATCCCCGAGCCCATGTCGAGAAGCGGGACGCCGATCCGGGTCGGCGCCGCATCCTCGGCACCATTGACGCTGAACAGCCCGGCGAAGGCCTGAACCATGGGCTCATAGCCCGGTTTCAAACGGAGCGGCCCCTTGTGCCCGAAGGCGGAAAGCGAGGCGTAGACCAAGCGAGGATACTCGGCCGTCAGCGCCTCCGCACCGAGACCAAGCTCTTCCATGGCGCCGGGGCGCATGTTGTGCAGGAGCACGTCCGTCGCCGCGAGCTCGCCGCGCAGCCAAGCGATCGATTTCGGATCCTTCAGATCGAGGGTAATGCTGCGCTTGTTGCGGTTCACTGTTTGGAAGATCGCCGCTGTTCCTTGCCAGAAAGGCGGTCCCCAGCCGCGTGCGTCATCGCCCTGCGGGCGTTCAAGCTTGATGACATCGGCGCCTAGCGTCGCAAGAACCTCGCCGGCATAAGGGCCTGCAAGATTCTGGCCGATTTCGACTACTTTGATTCCGTCGAGCGGCAATATCATCTGGGCCAATTTCCCTGGTCTTCCGTCTGCCGTTGCATGGTGGGGCCACCGGGATCGGCTGTCGAGCCCGGCGGTGGCGCTTGAGCCGAGACTGCCAAGTTCCTATACAGGCAGCGTCGCGCCGGGGGCGCGAAGCCAATGAGGCAGTCTTTGACCAAGGACCGCGTTCACCGCGAGGCCAAGTTTTCGGTGGGGCAGATCGTACGGCACCGGCTCTACCCATTTCGCGGCGTGATCTTCGACGTCGATCCCGTATTCAGCAATACAGAAGAATGGTACCAGTCGATTCCGGCGGACCGCCGCCCGTCCAAAGATCAGCCCTTCTATCATCTGCTGGCGCAAAACGCGCAAGGCGGCCCCTACGAAGCCTATGTCTCGGAACAGAACTTGCTGCCGGACGCTGAGAACGGCCCGGTCACCCATCCGATGATCGACGTGGTGTTCGAGCGGCTCGCCGGCGACCACTACGTCCTGCGGGCGAATCGCCAGCAATAGAGCTCAGCGCCGGCGCCAGGTGAAGACCGAGGAGACGGCGTAGTTCCAGACGGAGCCGACGATGGCTCCGGAGATCCCGGCGAGCCACCACACATTGTTGGCGGCGAAGACATAGGCGGCGATGCCGACATTGCCGACGGCGCCGACGGCACAGATCAAATAAAAGGAGAGAAGCCCGCGGATCAGCCGCCAGCCTTTGAGCCGTTGATCTCGGTAGGTGAAGAGATTGTTCAGGAAGAAATTGGAGGTCATCGCCACCACGGTGGCGACCGCCTGCGCCCCGGTAAAACCGAGCGAGGGAACGGCGAGGCATGTACGCAGAACGCCCAGGTGAACGCCGAGGCCGAGGACGCCGATCAGGCCGAAGAGCGCGAAGCGGACGGGGACGAGATGGCCGACCAGCTTGTCGGCCAGCAGCATGCCGAACTCCCAGGCCACCAGCGTATCAAGCTTGCTGGTCCCATGGCGACGCGGCCGAAACTGGTAGGGCAGCTCCTTCAGGCGCAAGCCTTCGGGCGAAGAGGCCAGCAGGTCCAGCAGGATCTTGAAACCCTGACCAGACAAGTTGCGAACCGACTGATCGAAGACTTCGCGGCGCATCATGAAGAAGCCGCTCATCGGATCGGCGATTTCGGTCTTGCAGACGATGCGCGACAGCCTGGTTGCGAAGCTGCTGATGCCGGCGCGGCGCTCGTCCCACCCGCCAAAACCCCCGCCTTCGACGTAACGCGAGCCGACGACGAGGTCGCACTCTTCCTGCTTCAGCACCTGCAGCATGCGCGGCAGAAGCCGCTCGTCATGCTGGAGGTCGGCATCCATCACGGCCACGAAGGGGGCGGAGGTCGCGAGCACGCCCTCGATGCAAGCCGTTGAGAGGCCACGCCGGCCGATGCGCTGAACGCAACGCACCCGTGGATCCTGCCGGGCAATGCGACGTGCCGCCTCCGCCGTCCCGTCCGGCGAATCATCGTCGACGAAGATCAGTTCAAAATCGCAGTCCTCAAGCGCCGACGCGACGAGATCGAGGACGAGCGCAACGTTCTCACGCTCGTTGAAGGTCGGCACGATGATGGCGAGTTCCGGCGTCCGGCTCACCGCCGGCAGCTCCGCTGATCTGGTGGACCGCGCCTCGTTCCGCAAGCTGGCGTCCCTTCGAAGCCGAGCCAGTAGCCTATCCCGCCGCCCACCGCAAGCAGAAGCCGGAAGACAGGCAGGCGGACGGATGCTACACCTTGCCGCGCAGGGCAGGCGGGGAGAGCAGGAGAATGGCGCGGATCGAGGTGCCGGGCGGCCAGGTCGAGGTCACCTCCTTGGGCGAAGGCCCCGATCTCGTATTGCTCCACTCGCTGCTCATCGACCGCTCGGCTTTCGATCGCGTGCTTCCCGAACTGTCGCGAAGCCGCCGCGTGCACCTCGTGGCGTTGCCGGGCTTCGACGCATCGAGCCCCGCCGGACCCGCGGTCGGGGATTATGCCGACCGGATCGCCGCGGCGCTGGCGACGCTTCGCCTCAGTCCCGACAGCGCCGTGCTCGGCAACGGATTCGGAGGCTTCATCGCGGTGGCGCTGGCGGCCCGCCATGGCACGCTCTTCGACAAGCTGCTGCTGATCGACACCGCCGCGCGCTTCCCCGCTGCGGCCAAGTCGGCCTTTGGCGTGATGGCGGAGAAGGTCGAGACCGGAGGGATGGGCGCCGTTGCCGAGATCGCAGCGCGCCGCATCTTTCATGACGCCTATCTCGCGGCGCATCCCGAAGCCGTGAGCGAGCGCCGAGCCGTGCTCATGCGCTTCAATCCGAGCGCTTTCGTCTCGGCCTGCCGGGCGCTGGAGCGGGTCGATCTCAAGGACCAGCTCGGCCGCATCGCCAATCCAACCCTGGTCATCGTCGGCGAATTCGATGCCGCGACGCCGGTGGATCTTGCGCGCGAGCTCGCCCGCGAGATCAAGACTGCGGCATTCGTGCTGTTGCCCGGGTGCGGCCACTGTCCGCCGCTCGAGCAGCCGGAGGCATTTCTGGCCGCTGCGGGAGCTTTCCTCGGCTTGCGGAGCCGCTGATCGCCGATCACACAGCCGGCCAATGTGCCGGCTCTCGCCGCTATGACCGTCAAAGCCCCCTTCCCTTCACGGGGAAGGGGGCTTTTTTACTTTGGCGTCGCGAATCGCCCGCCACAGCCGTTCGGGAGTGGCCGGCATGTCGAAATGGCGAATGCCGAGCGGGCGAAGCGCGTCGTTGATCGCGTTCATCACCGCGGGAAGCGCGCCGACCGCGCCCGCTTCGCCGGCGCCCTTGATGCCGAGCGGATTGGTCTTTGCCGGCACCTCGTTGCTCTCGACCGCAATCATTGGCAGATCGTCCGCGCGCGGCATGCAGTAGTCCATGAAGGAGCCGGTGAGCAGCTGGCCGCTCGCGCTGTCGTAAATCATGTCCTCGCAGAGAGCCTGGCCGGCGCCCTGAGCGATCCCGCCATGGATCTGGCCTTTCAGCAGCAGCGGGTTGACCACCCGGCCGACATCGTCGACGACGGCGTAGCGCACGATCTTGGCTGTCCCGGTCTCCGGGTCGATTTCGATCTCGCAGACATGGCAGCCGTTGGGAAAAGTTGCGCCGGGCGGCGTCACCACCGCCTGCGCGCCCAGCCCGAGCTCGAAGCCGCGCGGCATGCGCTGTGCCACGAAGGCCGCCTTGGCGACCTCGACCAGCGCTACCGTCCGGTCGGTGCCGGCCACGGTGAAGATGCCGTCGGCGAATTCAATGTCCAGTGCCGAGGCCTCCAGCAAGTGGGCGGCGATCAGCTTGCCCTTTTCGATGATCTTCTGTGCCGCGCCCAGAAATGCGGCGCCGCCGACGCTGGCCGAGCGCGACCCGAAGGTGCCCCGCCCGTGAAAGACCAGATCGCTGTCGCCGTAGAGTACGCGGACACGCTCCGGCGGAAGGCCGAGGACATGACCGGCGAACTGCCGATACATGGTCTCGTGGCCCTGGCCGTGCGAGTGCGTTCCGGCAAGCACGGTTGCATGTCCGGTCGGATCGAAGCGGATCTCGATCGCCTCTTCGAGCGGCAGATCCGCCGGACCGCCCGCAATCTCGATGATGCTCGCAATCCCGGCGCCGTAGAGCTTGCCGCTTTTCGCCGCGGCGGCACGGCGAGCGGCGACGCCCTGCCAATCCGCCAGCCTCAGCGCCATCTCCATCGTCTTTGCGAAGTCGCCGCTGTCGTAGGTGAACACCAGGCCCGTCTTGTAGGGCAGAGCGGCCGGCGGGATCATGTTGCGGCGCCGCAGTTCCACCGGATCGATGCCGGTCTGCCGCGCGGCGATATCGATGATGCGTTCGATGCAATAGGATGCTTCCGGCCGTCCCGCGCCGCGATAGGGACAGGTCGGATTGGTGTTGGAGAACACGCCGGTAACATTCACATGGATGTGCGGTGTCGTGTAGGGGCCGGCGAGGCCCCCAAGATTGTTGGTCGCGACATGGACGCCCATCGAGGCGAGAAACGCGCCGAGGTTGACGATCGTATCGACCCGCAGCGCCAGGAACTTGCCGTGCTCGTCGAGCGCAAGCGATACCTCGGAGCGGTTGTCGCGCGCGTGATGGTCGGCAATGAAGCTTTCACTCCGTTCGGCGATCCATTTGACGGGCCGTCCCACCTTGCGTGCGGCCCATAGCACGAGCGCGAGTTCCGGAAAGGCGCTTCCCTTCATGCCGAAGCCGCCGCCGACATCGGGCGAAATGACGCGGAGGCGATTGGCCGGGAGCTTGAAGATGCGGTCCGTCAGCTCGGCGCGCGTACGATGCACGCCCTGCAGTCCCGCATGGAGCGTGTAGCGATCCTCGCGGTCGTCATAGAGGCCGAGCGCGGTGCGGCCCTCGAGCGGATTGACGGCGACCCGGCTGATGTGAAACCGCTCCGTCACCACATGCTTGGCACGGGCAAAGGCGGTGTCGACCCGGGGCTTGTCACCGAGCTGGTGGACAAAACAGACATTGTCTGGAACCTCGTCCCAAACCGCTGGCGCTCCCGGCATCGGCGCAGACGCGGTATCCGTGACCGAGGGGAGCACTTCCCAATCGATGGCGACGAGCTCGGCCGCATCCTTCGCCTGCGCGAGGCTCTCGGCGATCACAGCCGCCACCGGCTCGCCGACATGGTGGACGCGGTCGAGCGCGAGAACGCGGTAGGGCGGCACAAAATTGGGCGAGCCATCGGTGCGCCGCCGCTGAACCACAGAGGAAAAGGTGCCGAGCCCATCCGATTCGGCGTCGCGTCCGGTCAGAACGGCGAGCACCCCGGGTGCGGCGGCGGCCGCCGCCCCGTCGATCGAACGCAGCCGCGCGGCGGCGTGCGGCGAGCGCAGGACGTAAAGATGGGCCTGATGCGGCAGCTCGATGTCGTCGGTATAGCGGCCACGCCCGCGCAGCAGCCGAAGGTCCTCTGTGCGCGGTACGGCGCGGCCAAGATCGAATTCGCGCACCGGCTCCTCCCCGAAGTGGCGCGTGATCCTGCCCGCCCTCCGGTGTCTCTGTCCAGACATTGACAAGCCCTGCGGCTCGTGCGGATATGCGGTGAGGCAGGCTTGGGCCAGTGTTGATCGGCCGATAAAATGGCGGCGCGCCTCCAAGGGAGGATGGTTGATGGTGAAGCGTAGTTGGCTCGGCATCGCCCTGTCGCTGGTGCTGGCAAGCTCGGCGATCTGCCGAGCGCAAGAGCCGCTGAAGCTCAGGATCGGTTGGGCGGTGGTGCCGGGTCAGCTCACCTCCATCATTTTCGCCAAGCCGGACATCCTGAAGCATTATGGCAAGTCCTATACGGTCGAGCTCACCCATTTCCGGGGCAGCACGCCGCAGATCACGGCGCTGGCCGCGGGAGAGCTCGACATCGCTGCGCTCGCCTTCTCCTCCTACGGGCTTGCGATCCAGAACGCGCATATGGACGATCTGCGCCTCATCGGCGACCTCTACCAGGACGGCATCGACGGCTATTACGCCAACGAGTATCTGGTCCGGACCGACAGCCCCATCCACAAGATCGAAGATCTCAAGGGCAAGGTGCTCGCCACCAACGGAATCGGCGGCGCCGTCGACATGGCCCTGCGCAAGATCCTGAAGGATCACGGACTCCTGGAAAACCGGGACTACCAGATCGTCGAGATCCAGTTCCCCAACATGGCGGCCGCGCTCGAGGAGAAGAAGGTCGATCTGGCCGGCATGGTCATGCCCTTCGCCCTCATGGCCAAGAAGACCGGCAAGGTGCGCACGCTCTTCACCATGAAGGATGCGATGGGCGAGGCGCAGACGACGCTGATGGTCGCGCGGGCGGGCTTCATCGCTGCGCATCGGGCGGTCCTCGTCGACTTCTTCGAGGATTGGCAGCGCGCGATGCGCTGGTACTACGATCCCAAGAACCGGGCCGAAGCGATCAAGATCCTCTGCAACTTCACCAAGCAGCCGCCCTCGGCCTATGAGGATTGGCTCTTCACCAAACAGGACTACTATCGGAATCCGGATGTGATCCCGAACGTCAAGGCATTGCAGAACAACCTCAATGTCCAGAAAGAGCTGGGGCTGCTCAAGATCTCAATCGACGTGAACAAGTATGCGGATTTGTCGCTGGTCGAAGAGGCGGCGAAGCGGCCGCATTAGCGCGGAGCGGTGTCCGGGATGACGGCGACGGGCATCTCCTTCCGGCAGGTCAGCCACACCTATCGGCCGCCGCGCGGCGGAGCGGTGCTGGCGCTGGAAAACGTGTCGCTCGAAGTGCGCGAGCGCGAATTCCTGGCGCTGCTGGGGCCGAGCGGCTGCGGCAAGAGCACGCTCCTCTATCTTCTGGGCGGGTTCCTGCCGGTCGAGACGGGAAAGATCACGGTGGGCGGCAAGCTCGTCACCGGCCCGGGCCCCGACCGTGGCATTGTCTTCCAGAATTTCGCGCTCTATCCGTGGAAGACCGTGCGCCAGAACATCCTCTATGGCCTGGAAAAACAGCGGCTGCCGCGTCCCGAGCGGGAAAGGCGCACCCAGGAGCTGATCGAGCTGGTCCACCTCAAGGGCTTTGAGAACAGCTTTCCGGCGCAACTCTCGGGCGGGATGAAGCAGCGCGTCGCGATCGCGCGCACGCTGGCGATCGATCCGGCGATCCTACTCATGGACGAGCCTTTCGGGGCGCTCGATGCGCAGACGCGCGCGCTCATGCACGAGGAGCTGCTGGCGATCATCCGGCGCGCCCCCAAGACGGTGGTCTTCGTCACGCATGACGTGCGCGAGGCGGTCTATCTCGCGGACCGGGTGGCGGTGATGTCGGCACGGCCGGGGAGGATCAAGGAGATCGTCGATACGAGCTTCGGCGGCCGGCGCGGGGCCGAGATCGCCAGCACGCCCGAATTCGCCGAGAAGGTGGATCACCTCTGGAGCCTCGTGCGCAATGAGGCGATTCGCGCGCAGGAGCAGCGCGAGTGATCGTGATGAAGACGCTGCTGATCCGCTACTCGCCGCTGCTGCTGCTCGCCGCCGCCTGGGAGGTCGCGCCGCGCCTCGGCATCGTCGACCCTGAAACCCTGCCGCCGTTGAGCGCCGTGGCGAGGGCGTGGTTCCGGCTGCTTCGCGATGGTGATCTTGCCGTCAACGGCCTCTCGTCGCTGCAGAACCTTGCTGTCGGGCTGGCCCTCGGGATCGTGATCGGCGTGGTGCTCGGCATATCGATGGCTTGGTATCGGCCGGTCGAGGTCCTGATCAATCCGCTCGTTCGAGTGCTCTACCCGTTGCCCCGGTCGGCGCTCATTCCGGTGATGATCCTGTGGTTCGGTCTGGGGGCGGCATCGAAGATCGCGGCCGTGTTCCTGGGCTGCCTGCTCCCGGTGGTCATCGGTGCCTACAACGGGGCGCGCGGTGTCGAGCAGGTACTGGTCTGGTCGGCGCTTGCCGCCGGCGCCAAGCGCCATCAGGTGCTTTGGGACGTGGTGCTGCCGGCCGCCATGCCGGAGATTCTGGCCGGCATCCGCAACGCGCTCGCGCTTTCCTTCATTCTGCTGATCGCGGCCGAGCTGCTGATCAGCCAGCACGGCATGGGCTATCTCATCTCTTCCTTTGGCGAGGGCGGCGCCTATGACGCGATGTTCGCCGGCGTGTTCACCGTCTCGGCCGTCGGCTTCCTTGCCGATCGCGCCTATCTTCTCCTGATGGGGTGGGCGCTCAGATGGCGGGGCTGAGCGCGCTCGCCCGTACGCTGCCGCGCTGGATCTCGATCCTGGCGCTGCTTGCCGCGTGGCAAGGCTTTGCCGAGGCGCATGTCGTATCGGCGTTTCTCCTGCCGGCTTTCTCAACGGTCGCTCTGCGGCTCTATCACGACGTCCTATCGGGCGATCTGGTGTGGGCGGTCGCGTTGACGCTCTATCGCGCCTTTGTGGGTTTCGTGCTTGCCGGATGCTTCGGCATCGCCATCGGCATCATGATCGCGCGCGTGTCGCTGGCGCGCTGGTTCTTCGATCCACTGGTATCGATCGGCTTGCCGATGCCGAAGATCGCCTTTCTTCCCGTCTTCATCCTGTGGTTCGGGGTATTCGACTCCTCGAAGATCCTGATGACGGCGTTCTCCGCCATCTTTCCCGTGATCGTCGCAGCCTGGGCCGCGGCGGAGGGCGTCGAGTCGGTGCTGCTGTGGTCGGCCCTGAGCCTCGGCGCCGGCCGGCGGCAACTGCTCTGGGAGATCGCGCTGCCGGCAGCGCTGCCTCAGATTTTCACCGGACTGCAGGTGGCGATGCCGATCGCCCTCATTGTCGAAATCGTCTGCGAGATGGCGATGGGGGGAGAGGGGCTCGGCGGCTCGATCATGACCGAGATGCGGTTTGCCGATTCGCCCGGCGTCTTTTCCGGCATCCTCGCCATTGCCATCGTCGGCGCCGGGCTGGTCAGGGCGATGGAGCTGTTGCGCCGACGGCTCCTGGTGTGGCATCCCGAAGCGCTCGCGTCCTGAGGGCGGCCCGCACCCGATCCTTCGCACCGCCGCGCGCGGCTAACGCGTTCAGCATCGCTGCCGTACGCCTGATGACCGGTCCCCTTGGAAGCCGCCGGCCGTCAACCGCCCTGGCTGTTACACGTTGGCGCTGCGCAGCGCGTCGCAAACGGCTTCCGTCACCTGCGCGGTCGTTGCCTTGCCACCAAGATCCGGCGTGTGGAGGGCAGGGGTGGCAGTGACCCGCTCGACCGCGGCCATGAGCCGTGCCGATGCCTCGCGCTCGCCCAAATGATCGAGCATCATCGCCGCGGTCCAGAAGGTCGCGATCGGATTGGCGATGCCCTTGCCGGTGATGTCGAAGGCGGAGCCGTGGATCGGCTCGAACATCGAGGGAAACTTGCGCTCGGGATTGAGATTGGCCGTAGGCGCGATGCCCAGGCTCCCGGCGAGCGCGGCCGCAAGATCGCTCAGGATGTCCGCATGGAGGTTGCTGGCGACAACCACATCGATGGTCTTCGGCTTCAGCACCATACGCGTGGTCATGGCATCGACCAGTTCCTTGTTCCAGGTGACGTCGGAAAATTCCCGCGCCACCTCTGCAGCGATTTCGTCCCACATCACCATTGCGTGGCGCTGCGCATTCGATTTGGTGACTACCGTGAGCAGGCGGCGGGGGCGCTGCCGCGCCAATTCGAAGCCGAAGCGCATGATCCGCGCTACTCCGGTCCGGGTGAAGACCGAGGTTTCGGTGGCGACCTCCTCGGGAAGGCCGCGGTGCACCCGGCCGCCATTCCCGGCATATTCTCCCTCGCTGTTCTCGCGCAGGATCACCCAATCGAGGTCGCCGGGGGCGCAGTTCCTGAGCGGTGGCGTGATGCCCGGCAGCACGCGCGCCGGCCGGACATTGGCGTATTGATCGAAGCCCTGGCAGATCGGCAATCTCAGGCCCCAGAGCGTGACGTGGTCGGGGATCGTGGGGTCGCCAACTGCGCCGAAGAAGATGGCGTCGAAGCGACGGAGCCGGTCGAGACCGTCTTCCGCCATCATCCGCCCGTGCTGCCGATAATAATCGGAGCCCCACGGGAAATGCTCGACGGCAAGGCGAAAGCCGCCGTCGCGCGCCTGCAGCGTGTCGAGCACGGAAAGCCCCGCGGCGATCACTTCCGGGCCGATGCCGTCGGCGGGAATGGCGGCAATGCGATAGGTACGCATGATCAAGCTCCCCTTGCCAGGACGCCGGTTCCTACCGCGGGCCTGCTTGCGCATCAAGCGATGCCCGCCCATCATCGGCATCTCTCAGATCAGGCTGAGGCCACCATGGGCAGCGACTCCGACACCATCACCCGCGCTGCGTCCTATTTCCACGAGATCCATCGCAGCCGGAAGCCGCTGCCGCCGACGCCACCGGAAATCAGCGGCGCCAGCGTCGAGGAGGCCTATGCGATGCAGGAGGCGCTGCAGGCGCTGCTGGCCGCTGAGCGCGGGCCGATCGCCGGCTACAAGATCGCACTCACCACGCCAGTGATGCAGCAGCTCATGGGCGTCGACCATTCGATCGCCGGCGCTATTTTCGCCAGGACCGTCCATGCGTCGCCCGCGACGCTGCGCCACGGCGACTATACCCGCATCGCGGTCGAGTGTGAGATTGCGATGCGGCTGGGCCGCGACCTGCCGGCCCGCGCCCAGCCTTACAGCGCGGAGAGCGTCGCCGAGGCGGTCGAAGCCTGCATGCCGTCGATCGAACTCATCGAGGATCACGGCTGTGACGAGTATAAGCGGGTCGGCGGACGCGGCCTCATCGCCAATAATGCCTGGAACGCGGGTTGCGTCCTGGGGGCGGCGGTGACGGATTGGCGCCGGCTCGACCTCGCAGAGATCAGCGGGGCGATGGCGATCAATGGCGTCGAGATCGGTCGCGGGCGCGGCGGAGACGTGATGAACGGCCACCCGCTGCATGCGCTTGCCTGGGTCGCCAACACCGTGGCTGCGCGCGGGCGCCCCCTGCGGCGGGGCATGATCGTGCAGACGGGCAGCGTCGTCGCGACGCAATGGCCGAAACCCGGCGATCTCGCGACCGTCAATTTCGCCGGCTTGGGCGAGGCCGGCGCGCGCTTCGTCTGATGGGCTGGCGGGCGGTGGTGCTGATCCTGCTCGCGGCTCTTGCCGCCTGCGATTCGCCCCGGTTGCAGGCGACGAGCGACGGTACCCGGGGAGTGACCTACGCGTTCCCGGCCGACCTCGCCAGCAAAGCGGCGCGGCAAGCCACGCTCTATTGCGCCAATCTCGGGCGCAGCGCGGTGCTGCAAGGGACGAAGCACGAGGAAGACGGACGGGTCGTCGCTTCGTATGACTGCCGTTAGCCTCGCCGGCTGCGCACGAAGTGCCACCAGATATAGGCGGCGACGCCGATGATGAAGAGTACCGCGACCGCCACCAGCAGCGGCGTCAGCTGATGGAATTCTTGGACATAGACGAAGATCCCTTTGCCGAGCCAATAGGCCAACCCGCCCCAGAATCCGACCCAGAGCGCCGCGCCGATCGCGTTCAAGACCAGGAAGTGCAGCCAGTGCATGCCGAGCGTGCCGGCGACGATGCCGTTGAACTGACGCAGGATGACGACGAAACGCGCGAATACGATTACCCAGCCGCCATAGTGATCGAAGAACTTCTCGACATGTTTCAGGCGATCGGCAGTGATGCCGATGCGCCCGCCATAGCGCACCAGCAGATGATGGCCGCCGAAATTGCCGATGGCGTAGCCGATATTGTCGCCGACGACGGCGCCCGCCCATGCCAGCAGCAGCAGCAGATAGATGTTGAGCGAGCCGGTCGAGGCGCCGATCGCACCCGTGATAAGCAGAGTCTCGCCAGGCGCTGGCAAGCCGAAATCCTCGAGCAGGATGCCGATTGCCACGGCGAAATAGCCGTAATCGTGGATCGAATGGCTGATGACCGCCGGAAGCCCGTGTGGCACGGCGGCGGCCGCCGCGCGTCAGTTCAGGCGCCGGCGCCGCTGCGGCTGCCGCCGCGCGCCGCCGACCAGCCATCGGGATCTTCGAGGAAGGCTTTGACCGCAGCGAATTGCTCGGGCGAGAAGTAGCCCAGCCCCTGTGCGACCCGCAGCGCGTCCCACCACGTGGCAAGCCAATGGAGCGTCACGCCCTCCGCCTCGAGTGCGGCCAGACTTTGCGGAAAGATGCCGTAGTTGAACACGACGAAGCTGTGTGCGATCACGCCGCCGGCCTGGCGGATGGCTCGGACGAAATTGAGCTTCGACGTGCCTTCGCTGGCGAGATCCTCGACCAGGATCACGCGCGCGCCCTCGGCCATCTCGCCTTCGATCTGTGCATTGCGGCCGAAACCTTTCGGCTTCTTGCGGACATAGAGCATCGGCAGCGCCAAGCGCTCGGCAATCCAGGCGGCGAACGGAATACCGGCGGTCTCGCCGCCGGCGACCGCATCGAGCGATTCGTGGCCGGCTGCGCGTTCGATGAGGTCGGCGGCGAGATCCATGAGCCGTCGGCGAGCGCGGGGAAACGAGATGAGCCGCCGGCAGTCGACATAGACGGGGCTGATGCGTCCGGAGGTAAAAGTGAAGGGCTTATCGGGGCTGAACAGCACCGACTTGGTTTCGAGCAAGATGCGGGCGGTGATCTCGGCGGCATCGGCCGCTGGGGTGGTCGCCATGGTTCCTCAGTCAAGCCTGGGCGAGGCTTGTTTAGGCCGAAATCGTCTGCGGAGCAATGTGCTAGGCTCGAGCGCAGTGGCCGGGAGGAGCGGATGTCGGACGAGGTTCTGCTGGAACGCGAAAGCGGCATCATCACGCTGACGCTCAACCGGCCGGAGCGGCTCAACGCGTTGACCTGGGCGATGTGGGAGGGGGTGCGAGACGGCTTCACGGCGGTCGAGGGGGATGATGATGTCCGCTGCATCGTCTTGCGCGGCGCCGGTGACCAGGCCTTCGCCCCCGGCGCGGATATCGCCGAGTTCGCCACGCTGCGGTCGAATTTCGAACAGGCCCGCGCCTATGGCCGGCTGATGCACGAGACCATGCGGCGCATCGCCGAGTGCCGCCATCCGACCGTGGCGCTGATTCAGGGCATCTGCGTCGGCGGCGGGCTCGAACTTGCCATGCTCTGCGACATCCGCATCTGCGGTGAAGGGAGTCGCTTCGGTGTGCCGATCAACCGCATCGGCGTGACCATGGGATATCCGGAGATCGCTGCGCTGATCGAGCTCGTCGGGCGGCGGGCGGCGCTCGAGATCCTGCTCGAAGGCCGCGTCTTCAGCGCGGCCGAAGCGAAGGAGAAGGGGCTGGTCAGCCGGGTGGTCCCGGATGCGGAAGTCGTCGGCGAAGCCTATGCCGCAGCCCGGCGCGTCGCCGCAGGCGCGCCGCTGGTCAATCGCTGGCACAAGAAATTCGCCCGGCGGCTGGCCGAGACGCGGCCGCTCGATGCGGAGGAGTTCGACGAGCCCTATCGGACCTTCGATACGGAAGACTTCCGCCAGGGCTACCAGAGCTTCCTGAAGAAGGAGGTGCCGCGCTTCCGGGGGCGATGAGGCCACGCGGCGTGCGGTTTCTTCAGGAGTTTTGCTGAAGAGCCGGAGCGGTTGACTCGTGCCGCTTTAAGAACAAAATGAGAACTATGAGCCCACACTCCTCTTCCCTGGGCAGCCTGCGGAACCGCGTGGCGGCGTTGCGCCAGCGCCTCGAGGCGCTGGAAAGCGGTGGACGGCCAGCCCGAACGGTGCTGCCCTTTGGTCTTGCCGAGATCGATAATATGTTACCTTACAAAGGCTTAGCGCTCTCTGTGCTGCACGAGATCGCGGGCGTAGGGGGCGAGGAAGAGGATGGAGCCGTGGCGGCCGCTTTCCTCGCCGGCATCCTGGCGAGGCTGAAGCCGGAGCAGCCGGTCCTGTGGTGCCTGGGAGAAGGCGATCTCTACGCCCCGGGATTAGCGGCTTTCGGCTTCGATCCCCGACGACTGGTCCTGGTGCGGACGCGGCGGACCCAGGAAACGCTGTGGGCAATGGAGGAGGGGCTGAGATGCCCGGCGCTTGCCGCGGTGGTCGGCGAGGTCGACGCGCTCTCTCTGCCGGCCAGTCGCAAGCTGCTGCTGGCGGCCGAGGCTTCGGGGGTGACGGGTTTTGCACTGCGGCGCTGGCGCACCGGCGAGGCGGCGGCGGCGCAGCGTCTGACGCCCCATGCGGCACAGACGCGCTGGCGGATCACGGCACTGCCGGGCGAGACCTTCGCCGATGAGCCGGGGGTCGGTCGGGCGCTCTGGCGCGTCGAGCTGTGGCGCAGCCGCGGCGGCATGCCGGCGGCATGGATGATGGAGGCGTGCGATGCGGCGGGTCATGTGTCTCTGGCTGGGGCAATGGCCGATCGATCGGCGACGCGGCCGGCTTCCCGCGCCGGATAAACCTTTCATCCTCGCCCTTTCGGTCGGCAATCAGCGGCTCGTCTCGGCGGCCAATGCGGCCGCTGAGGCGCTGGGTATCGCGCCAGGGCAGCCGCTCACCGATGCACGTGCGCTCCATCCGGCGCTCGCCGTCGCCGAAGCCGATCCTGCGGGTGATGCGGCAGCCTTGCGGCGGCTCGCGCAATGGTGCAATCGCTACAGCCCCTGGACTGCATCCCATGGCGCGGATGGCATCTTCCTCGACGTGACCGGCTGCGCCCATCTGCGCGGCGGCGAGGAGGGGCTGGTCCGGGATCTCGAGGAGCGGCTGCTGCGGCAAGGCATCTTCTGCCGCGCTGCCATCGCCGATACTGCCGGTGCCGCCTGGGCGGTCGCGCGCTGCGGCGGCAAGAGCGCCGTTGTCCCGGCAGGAAGCGCGCGCCAAGCCATTGCTGCGTTGCCGGTGGCGGCGCTCCGGCTCGATCCGGCGCTGGCGGGCAGTCTCGAGCGGCTCGGGCTGCGCCGCATCGGCGATCTCTATGCGCTGCCGCGCGCCGCGCTCACCGCCCGCTTCGGCGAGGAGGTGGCGGAGCGTCTCGATCAGGCGCTGGGGGCTGCGCCGGAACCGCTGTCGCCACTGCCGCCGGAGCCGGCGCGCTGGACGCGGCGCCGCTTTGCCGAGCCGATTGCCACTGGCGAGGCGCTGGCTTTCGCGCTGCGCGGAATGGTCGAGCGGCTCTGTGCGTCGCTCGGCGAGGAAGGCCTCGGAGCGCGCCGGTTGGTGCTGAATTGCTATCGTGTTGATGGCAAGGTGGAAGAGATCGCGGTGGGAGCGGCGCGGCCGAGCCGCGATCCCCGCCATCTCTTCCGTCTCCTCTCCGAGCGGCTGAGTACGATCGATCCCGGCCGCGGCATCGAGGATATGGTGCTGACCGCGTCCAAGGTGGAAAAACTGGCCTCGGCGCAGCTCCGCATGAAGCTTCCGCCTCGACAGGGGAACGAGCGTGCTGTCAAAAGCGGCAGAGAAGGGGGAGCGGCGCAGGGCGGCAAGCTCGCTGCCTTTCCCGATAAAGCCATGGCGCGGCAGCTTGTCCATGCGCTGCTGGCGGCGGAGGGCAGGGATCGCGACGGCACCGGGACCGAAGAGCTGGCAGCTCTTGTCGATCGACTGGCCAATCGCCTGGGATTGCTTTCGGTCGGCGGGCTTGCGCCGCACGAAAGCCATGTTCCCGAACGCGCCCAGCGTTTCGTTCCGGCTTTCACGCCGGCTAAAGGAGCCTGGCGCTCCGACCGGCCGCGGCCGATCCGCCTTCTGCTGCGGCCCGAACCGATCGAGGCGGTGGCGCCGGTACCCGACGATCCGCCGCTCTTCTTCCGCTGGCGCCGTCTGCAGCACCGCGTGCGGCGGGCCGACGGACCGGAACGCATCTGCGGAGAATGGTGGCGGGGAACGCCGGCAGCGGCGGAGCTGCGCGACTATTACCGTGTCGAGGATGAGGCGGGACGGCGTTTCTGGCTCTATCGCGATGGCCTCTACCGGCCGCCGGCATCGCCGCGCTGGTTCCTGCATGGGGTGTTCGCATGATGCCCGGCTATGCCGAGCTGCAAGTCACCAGCAACTTCTCCTTCCTGCGTGGCGCCTCGCATCCGGCCGAGCTGGTGCTGCGCGCCCAGGAGCTGGGCCAGCGCGCGCTCGCCATCGCCGACCGAAACACGCTTGCCGGCATCGTTCGTGCGCACAGCGCGGCCAAGGAGCTTGGTTTTCGGCTGGTCATCGGCTGCCGGCTCAACCTCACCGATGCGCCGAGCCTGCTGTGCTTTCCGACCGACCGCGCTGCCTATGGCCGGCTCTCCCGTCTGCTGAGCTTGGGGAAAAGGCGCGCGGAGAAGGGCGCATGCCGCCTGCGCTATACGGATGTCGTCGAGCATGGGGCGGGGCAGGTGCTCGTGGCACTTCCTCCCGAGGCGCCTGACGAGAGCTTCCCCGGCTTTCTCGCGCGCCTTGCCAGCGATTGCCGCGACGCCGCCTATCTCGCCGCCAGCCATCTCTATCGTGGCGATGACGCAAAACGCATCTACCGACTGGCGGAGCTGGCACGGCGCAGCGGCTTGCCGCTCGTCGCGACCAATGACGTGCTCTATCACACACCGCGGCGGCGGAGGCTGCAGGATGTCGTCACGTGCATCCGCGAGGGCTGCACCGTGGCCGAGGCTGGTTTTCGCCTGGAGGCCAATGCCGAGCGCTATTTGAAGCCACCGGAAGAGATGGCGCGGCTCTTTCGCGGCTATCCCGAAGCCGTCGCGCGGACGCTCGACATCATCGAACGCTGTCGCTTTGGCCTCGAGGAGCTGCGCTACGAGTATCCCGATGAGACTGGCGAGGACGGCACGCCGCCGCAGACGAAGCTCGAGCGGCTGGCGCGCGAAGGTGCCTTAGGGCGCTATCCCGCAGGTGTGCCGGAGAAGATAAGACGTCAGGTCGAGCACGAGCTCCAGCTCATCGGCGAGCTGGGCTATGCCTCCTATTTCCTCACCGTCCAGGACATCATGAGCTTTGCCCGGAGCCAGAACGTCCTCTGCCAGGGACGCGGTTCGGCGGCGAATTCGGCGGTCTGCTATTGCCTCGGCGTCACCGACGTCAATCCCGATCAGGTCGATTTGCTGTTCGAGCGCTTCGTCAGCAGTGATCGCAACGAGCCGCCTGACATCGATGTCGATTTCGAGCATGAGCGGCGCGAAGAGGTGATGCAGTACATCTTCAACAAATATACGCGCGACCGCGCCGGCATCGTCGCGACAGTGATCTCCTATCGCCCCCGCAGCGCCATCCGCGATGTCGGCAAGGCGATGGGGCTCTCAGCCGACAGCATCGCGCGGCTGTCGACGACGCTCTGGGGCTGGGGACGCGAAGGCATCCGCGAAGATTATATCCGCGAGGCCGGCATCGATCCCGACGATCCG
>DATNDG010000046.1:0-19203 GCA_035553515.1 Allostellaceae bacterium
CAGGGGCTCGATTCGCTCCGGGCGGTCGAGCTCGAGGTGGCGATCGAAAAGCGCTTCGGGTTCCGCGTTCCCATGGAGACCCTGGTCTGCGATGCGAGTCCGCAATCGCTGGCGCGGATGCTGCGCGAGGCGGGGTGCGACTGGTCGACCGGGGGCGGCGCGACGGAGGGTGCCAACGGATCGGCGGGGCAGGTTCCCCCGAACGAGCCTTCGATCGAGCTCTCAAGCCTCTTCGAAAGAGAGCGGCTGGCGCGCCCGGTGCCGGGCTGGCTTCTCGCCTACGCTCCCCTGGGAGCGATGCTCGCCGCGCTGCGGATCTCGGGGCTGATCGCCTGCTTCGCGCTGTCGCCCGTGCTGAGCAAGACGCACGGCGCGAGGCTGATCGTCCTGACAGCCTCGCTCCTGGGACTGCGCGTGCGGGTCCGCGACCTCGCGAATTTGACCGACGGTCGGCATGTGGTGGTCGCGAACCACGTCTTCACGGCCGAGGGTCTCGCCTGGCTGACGGTGCGGCCCTCGGTCATGCTCCTCAAGGGGGCCGTGCTCGGATCCTTGCCCTATGCGCTGGGATCGAAGCGGGTTCCGCTGATCGTGTCGGACGCGCCCGGCGCGGCGCGCGACATTGCGCTCGCCGCCCGCGACACCTCGCGGCCCCTTTTCGTCTTTCCGGAGGGGGCGACGTCCAACGGCAACGGGCTCTTCCGATTCGACCCCTTCGCTTTCGCGCTCGGCGTCGCCGTCCAGCCGGTGGCGGTCCGGGTCCACCGCCGTTTTCCGGTCCGTACCTCGCTGCTTTACGCGGCCTACACGCGAGACCTTCTGTGGAGCTTGTTCTGTCCCGCCACGGACATCGAGTTCACCGTGCTTCCGGCGCAGCAACGCCGGGAAGGCGAGCATCCGGCTGCGTTCGCCGAGCGCGTGAGGCAGATGATCGCGCGGGAGCTTGGCGTTCCCGCGACGCCCTACACGGCAAGCGACAAAGCCATGCTCCGCGCAAGCCGCGCCCGGCTCGCCGGCAGCGGGACCTGAGACGGACCGCCTACCTGACCCGCACAGATTTTCCGACTCACCAGAGGCACAAATGACCAACTCAAGCGACGATCGGGACGCGCGCCAAGGACTGCGCATCGCCATTGTCACGTCGACATTTCTTCCGGCGGTCAATGGCATCGTGACGCTGTTGATCCACTCGCTGGCGCCGCTGCGGAAGCTCGGCCACGAGGTGATGGTGATCGCGCCCGAAGGCGGTCCGGCGGAAATGGAGGGAGCGCAGGTGCACGGCGTCCCCGGCCATCCATTGCCCTGGTATCCGGACCTCAAGATCGCGATTCCCGACGCCAGCGTCTTCGCCAAGCTTCGGCAGTTCAAGCCGGACGTGATCCATTGCATCGACCCCTGGCTGCTGAACACGCTCGGCCTCGCCTGCATGTTCTGGGGCAAGGACCACGGGATCCCGATGGTGGCCTCGTACAACACGCGCTTCCCCGATTACCTGAAGCATTACGGCGTCGGATTTTTCGAGGAATTCCTCTGGCAGTTCCTGCGCGGCACCTACAGCGATGCCAATCAGGCGCTGACGGTTTCCCCGCAAATGATCGAGGAACTGGAGGCCCATGGCATCGGTCCTGCCGGACTCTGGAAGCCCGGGGTCGATCTCGACCTGTTTACGCCGGAGCGCCGCTCGAGCGCGTGGCGCGAGCGGCTGGGCGCGACGGCGGGAGGACCGCTTCTGCTCTATGTGGGACGGCTGGCCGCGGAAAAGGGGTTGGATCTGCTGCGTCCCGTGCTCGACCGCCTGCCCGAGGCAAGTCTCGCCTTCGTCGGCGATGGCCCCTATCGGTCGCGGCTTGCAGAGATCTTTCGGGGAACCCGGACGCATTTCGCCGGCTTCCTCAAAGGCATCGATCTCGCGAGCGCTTATGCGGCCGCGGACGTCTTCGTCAATCCCTCTTGCTCGGAGGCGGGAGGCCTGGTTCCCGTTGAAGCCGCGGCGGCGGGATCTCCGGTGGTGTCGGCGCGCGCGGGCGGGAACCTGGATACGGTCAAGGACGGCGTTACCGGCTTTCTCGTCGATCCCCGCGACCCCGACGCCTATGTTCGGGCGATCGGCAAGATCCTCGAAAGCCCGGCCACCCAGGAGGGCTTCCGAAAAAGCGGCCGCGACATGGCCATGCAGTGGTCCTGGGAAGCGGCGACGGAAGGCCTGGTCGGCCAATACCGGGAGGCCATCCGAAAGAATGGGCGGGTCGAATTCCGCTACCCCGCGCCCACCCGAGCAGAGATCACGCGGGCGTTCGAGGAAGCGGTCCGCTCACTTCCGCAGGTCGCCTTCAAGATGGGAGCACTCGGCAAGACCGGTCCCACCCAGGCGGCCGGCATAAAGAGCCTCCTCCCGCTGCTCGGGATCAGCGCCGGCGTCGGCGGGATTCTTTGGGCGGCGAACGGCGCCGAAGAGACCGAACGCGACGAGGGCATCATGGAGCTTTGCAGCGCCCGCGCCGCGCCGGCCAAGCGTGCTTCCCGCGACGTGAAGGTCGCAACCTGGAACATCGCTTATGGCCGCGGGAACGGCACCGATGACGGCGGTCCCTGGCCGCGCGCGCTCATCGCTGAGAAGCTGGATGCGATCGCGGAGGTGATCCGTTCCGCCGATCTCGATATCGTCGCCTTGCAGGAGGTCGATTTCGGCAGCGCCAGGACCCACGACATCGATCAGGCCCGATACATCGCAGAAAAGGCGGGCCTTTCTTACGTCAGTCGAATTACGACATGGCAAAGAAATTTCGTCCCCTATCCATTCGGCAGAGTCGACCGCTATTTCGGCAGAATCTGGAGCGGCCAGTGCGTCCTCAGCAAATACCCGATTCTCTCGAATGACCGGCAGGAGCTCGGCGCCCTGCGGTTCAAACCTTACTGGTACCAGCTTTTCTCGATCGACCGCCGGGTGCAGCACTGCCGGATCCTATGGGAGGGAGAGCTCCTCGATGTCCTCAATGTGCATCTGGAGCGCTATTCGGCGCGGGACCGCGCGCTGCAAGCCGGTCGTCTGGGCGAGATCGTCGCGTCGGTGGGGCCGGCGCGCTCGCTGGTCCTCGGCGACTTCAATGCCCCCTCTCTGAGCGCGGGCCAGCTTCACGGATTCGAGGACGACCCGCTGCTTGATTTCCGCGACGATGCGACGCTCGACCTCGTTCGCGAACAGGGGCTCAACCTCCTCACCGACCCGGGAGCGGCGGCGAAAGCGCCGCGGAGCGAGCGCTTCCACACCTTTCCGGCGGCCGCCCCCACCCGCGGGACCGACCATATCCTGTTGGGTAAAGACCTGGAGGCCGTCGACGCTTATGTTCTGACGGAAGCCTCGGCGATTTCGGATCATCTGCCGGTCGTCGCGCAGATCCGCGTTTGAAAAGACGCCGGTCAGCGCGTCACCCTGTGGGACGCGCCGCCCAATCCGAGCGAATCCGGGATGCGCGCACGCGCTACGTCTTCCGGAAATGCATAGGACGCTTCCACCGCACGGTCGAGCAGCGCCAGTTCTTCGCGCAGCTCCGGAATACGCATCTCCGGCACGCTGCGAATGGCGTTCTCCAGCATCGTGCGCAGGCGCCGCGCAATCTGAACGTTTCCGACGCCATAGAGGCGGACCTCGCTAAAGGTGAGCTGGACAAAATCGGTCCAGTTGGGCGTCCGGAAGATCACCCTGAGCCGCCCCTCGGCATCGAAGATCCTGTCATCGTGCAGCTCACGACCGGCGACCGCGCATAACAGCGGCTGAAGCTGGTCGAGGGCGAAGACGGCGGTGGTCGGATCGTTGATTGCCGCCGACAGCGCCTTGATGGCGATGTCCACGATGATGCGAAAGGCGAAAGTCGAGTCCTGCTCGATGGTCCGCTCGCGCCCGAACGCCACCTGGGCGCACAGAAGGCGGTCGTTCGCCGCCGCCGCGCCGCGGCCGCGCAGGCGGAACAGATGATCGCCCCTCGCGACGAAATCGCCGACGAGCGGCGCCAGCTCGACGACGGCGTCCGCCCTTTTCGCCTCCGCCACCAGGGCCTTCAGATTGACCGCGATCACGATCGCAGAATTGCCGCGATGCAGGATCGTGCGCTCCGGCGGCGGCAAGCCTTCGACCACCCGCGCGGTAACGGGTGTGGGCGAGACTGGATCGGGATAGACGTCGTCGATGACCTTCAGCCCCTGCCGCGCGATCCGCCAGACAATGCTGACCGGGCGCAGCAGCCGCGCGGCATAGTCGATCAGGAACATGAAGACGAGGACGCTGAGCAGCCCCAGGACCGCCGTCAGGCTGACGAGAGACCGGGGGACGGTGTCAACCCGTCCCTTCACCGCGATGGCCAGCAGGAGCGCGTAGACGAAGAGCGCTACCGATCCGCGCATGACCCGATCGCGCAGCAATGCCGTTGCGATGATCCGCGGGCTCAGCTGCCCGCTTGCCACTTGAATGGCCACAATGAGCGAGCTGAATGTGAACACGATGAAGGCGATCGACGATGCGATGACGTAGTCCGCCAGGGCGACCGTCCCCTCGCGATCAAGCGCGAAGCCCGGAAAAAAGCCGAAGTCCAGCCGATTCGCATAGGCAAATCGGAATGTGACCTGTTCCAGGGCGAGGGCGATCACCGGCGCGGTCCAAATCGCCGACAGAAGGTAGCTCTTGATGGTGTATCGGCGGCTCCAGCTCATGGGCTCGATGATCTTTGATTGGCTTACACCGAAGAGCGCCAATCGATCGAGGAAACGACGGACCATGCGCCAGCATCAACCGGGAGAATCCCGGATTTTCTTCGACTTAGGCACCTGAGCGCGCGCCTTCGCTCGGCGCCGGATCATAAACAGCGGGTGGCGGGGATACGGTTTGCGCCGCGCGCACTTATTCTGGCGAAGCGGACGCCCGGCCAACTTCAAGCCGACGCCAGCCCGGTGCCATCAGGGGACGAAATGCCTTCCGGGAACAGCTCAGCGGTGAAATATCTGGCAGGGTCCAGCACGGACCCCACCTTGCGCCTGGTCCGCGGGAAGATTTTTCTTCCGGCAGTATCGCTGCGTCCGGAAACTATCAACCTGGGCCGAATTCGTCCGCCGTTTCAGCGGCTATCCAGTCGCAGCTTCTGTTCCCATACCGCTTGCACGTCCGCCGCGGAGAGCTGGATGTTGAAGAGCTCTCTTATGGCATCGGCGATGCTCTGATGATCTCCGCCCGCACCGGGCACGGCGCTGGAGATATAGCTCAGCGCCTGAGCGGCAAGCATGTCCTTGCCCTTGCCGCCGTGCAAATCATGGAGTGCGCTGAGCACTCGATCGTAATCGCTCATACCGGCATCGTACCAAGCGTGCGGCGTGAAGGGAACAGCGGCTTGGCGAAGACTGCATCATTTGTCGGCCGTGCGGCGGCCAACGCCTCAGCGTCCCTCGGGGCATTCGCTAGTGATCGAAGTGAAAGCGCAGCGCGGCGGTGTCGGCGGTCTGCTCCGCCCGGGCCCGGTCGGCGTTTTTCCGCAGCATGAAGCCGGCAAGCCGACGCAGGCCGTCCTCGGTGTCGCGGATCTCGCCATCGGAAGGCCGTTGCTCCGGCAGCTCGAGCAAGTCGCCCCGGTAGGCAACATCGAGATCAAGATTGAACTCGTCGAAGCTCGCCTCGATCCGCACCGGCGCCGCCGCCGCGCAGTGATCGGCGATCGCCTCGACCGCCTGATGCAGCGCGAACTTCGCGCGGTCGATGATGTCGCGCCGGGCCCCCCATCTCGCGCCGTTCGCGTCGAGAAAATCGTCCAGCTCGCCCACATGCCCGGAGGTCGTATCGAACAGCAGCGAAACCTTCTGCCGGATCCCGAGGCGGAAGACGAGGTTCAGCACGAAAGCGAGCACCGTGCCGAAGACCAGCGCGGAGCCGACGAGCGGCTTCAGCACCTCCGGCAACTGGTCCGCCATCTGCGGAAAGGTCTCGACGGTCAGCGCGCCGATGATGGTCAAGCCGACGATGAAGGTCTTGCGGCTGTCCAGCATGCGCGAAGTGATCGTCTGAATGCCATTGATCAGCAGGAAGCAGGCGGTGAACATCAGGGCGGCCGCCATCACCGGCTTCGGCATCACCGCAAGCGCCGCCGCAGCCTTGGGAAAGAAGGCGCCCAGTGCGAAGATGGCGGCGATCACATAAGCGACGCGGCGCGACGTGATCCCGGTCGCGGCGGAAAGGCCGACGCAGCTCGCGGACACACTGACCCCGAAGGTGCCGAGGGCGCCGGCAATGAAGGTGCCAAGCCCGTCGGCCGCCACGCCGCTCCGCAAATTCTCGAGATCCGGCCGCAGCCAGTCGGCGTCGTTGATCCGCTGGCAGATGGCGAGCACAGCCATCGCCTTCAGCGTCGAGGCGAGCGCGCCGATCAGGAACGGGATCACCAAGGCAACGTCGAAAGCCCAGCCGATCTGTTCAAGTCTCGGCAGCGCGAAAACCGGCGCGCTGCCGACGAGCGCGAAATCCTTCGCGGTCAGGAGGCCCGACAGCGCGGCGGTCATATATCCGACGGCGATCCCGATCAGCGCGCAGAGCATGCGTATCGCGCCGCGCGTCCAGATGTTGAGCGCCACCATCGAGCCGAGCGTCGCCGCGGCGACCAGCGCCACGCCTTCCGCATGGCCCGGTTGCGCCGAGTGCCTGAGGTAATCGACGCCCACGGCGGCATTGCTGATGCCGACCAGTAGGATCACGAGGCCGGCGACCTCGGGCGGGAAGTAGGGCCGCAGGCGGTTCAGCACCCGCGACAATCCTGCTTCGGCCAATCCCGCGAATGCCGTCATGCCGAAGACGAGCGGCAGCCCCCCCATGCCGGCCGCGGCGACCGATGGCGGCATGTAGGTGCCGCTGAAATCCTCCGGGCACAAATAGCCGCTGCCGATGCCGCGCAGGCGAAGCACCTGGAGCAGCGTTGCGGCAGCGGTGGCGAGCATCGCCAGGCTGAGCACGCCGATGGTGTCGGCGGTCGAGGCGCGCGCCTCGCCGCAGATGATCAGCGGGAAGATCAGATAAACCGCCATGATCGCCACGTATTGCAGGGCGCTCAGGACGGTGATCGGAGCCGGCGGGGTGTCGCCGACGCCGTAAACAATGTCCGCAGGTTTTCTCATGGGATGGCCGACCGGGCGGGAGGATTCAGGCGCTGGCGGCGACGCCTTCCTCGCGCGTCGGATAGATGGGGAAGAGATCGAGAAAGGCGCCGATCTCGAAGAGCCGGCGCACCTCCTGGCTCAGATTGCAGAGCGCGAAGCCGCGGCTTCTGTCCTTGGCGTCCTTGGCGGCGATCAACAGAACACGGAAGCCGGCGCTGCTGATATAGGCCACCCGCCCGAAATCGATGATGAGACGCTGCCGCCCCTCCTGGATCAAATCCTGAAGCCACCGGCCGAGCTCGCGGCTTGTCGTGCTGTCGATGCGGCCCCTGGGCTCGACGATCGTGACGTGCTCGTGCGTGGACACGACAATTTCCATCGGCACCCTCTCCGCGCCCAACAGGCGACGCGCTTTGTTATCGCTGGCGCTGCGACAAGGCAAGGGCGGAGAGAGGCGGGTCCCGCGGCGATGCGGGCGAAGACCGTTGATACCGGCCCGCCCGTCACTATCTAGAGAGCCGATGCTGCGCCTTTTGATGCTCGTCGCCGTATTCTTCGCCGGCTTTTACAGCGGCGCCTCGGTCGAGCGCCGCACCTGTCACGCCGTAGCCAGCATTCCCTGGCTGCGCTGCGACTGAGCAGCGCTCATTGAGAAGCGGACCCGTCTTCGTGCGGCACCACGCCGACCAGCAGCCCATCGATCTTCTCGCCGTCGCTTGAGAGCGGCAGGACCATGCCGTCGTATCGGTAAGAACGGCCGTCGAATATCATCCGGCGCGTGTTCGCGATCGGGCGGCCGACCGTCACGACCCCCTCCCAGACTTTTTGCAGGTGGCAGCGAAATTCCGCGTCCGGATAGGTGTCGAGAAACCTGCCGGACCAGTCGTGCTTCAGCCGCATGGCGAGCCCGCCGCCGAACAGGCGAAAGCGGAAGCGAAGGGGCGCGTAGCCGACATCGACGATCAGGAGGTTGCCGAGCAGGAACTTCAGCTCGAGCGGCTCGATCTGGAGCCGCGCGGGGAGCTTGCCGTCGATGTGATGGGCGCACCACGCCTCGTAGAGCTGGCGGAGTTGCGGGGTGGCAATCTCGTCGGGTGCAATCACCGCGGAGTCGGGCGGCCGGGCGACATGGGGTTCGCCGATCCCGTTGTCCCTGAGCTCGCGTTCCAGCACCGCGGCCATGTGCGCATACTGCTCGGCCAGCGCGCTCAGCCTGTCGCGTGCGCTCGGAATCGCAACGTCATCCGCAGCCTGCCGCAGCTCTTCGGCACGCTGCCGCCAATACGCGATCTTTTCCCACCGCTCCGGCATGCGCGCCTCCACGCCACCGGAAATCACCACCGGTAGACTAGGCGAAATTTCCCGCTTGAGACAATCCCACCTTGGGACAGTTGCGCGATTACCGCGGCTCGCCCGGAGGTTGAGCCGTTGCCGCGCGTGATGCAGCCGCGCCGCCGGAGCGGGCGGTGAAGAGGTCTGTTGCGGAACGAGGAAGGCGCTGCGGGGTTCTGGCATCGGGAGATCGATCGAGGTCTCGGGATCGGGCGAGCAAGGCAGCAGCGCCGATGTGGATAACGCGTCTTATCCTCGGCCTCCTCATCCTGGTGGTGCTCGCGCTCGCCGGCTTCCTGATCTGGTCCAGCCGTCCGGAGATCGTGGCGATCAATCCGCCGGAGGAGCCGCAATTCGATCCGGCGCAGATCGCCAAGGGCGCCGAGCTTGCCGCCATCGGCAATTGCGCGCTCTGCCATACCATGCCGGGCGGGGCGCCTTACGCCGGCGGACGGGCCATTCCGACGCCCTTCGGCACGGTCTACAGCTCCAACATCACGCCCGATCCTGCGACCGGCATCGGCCGCTGGTCCGAGGCGGCGTTCCGCCGCGCGCTGCGCGACGGCGTGGCGCGGCGCGGGACCTATCTCTATCCGGCTTTCCCCTATGACCACTACACGAGGCTCAGCGACGGCGACATCGCCGCGCTCTATGCCTTCCAGATGACACGCGTGCCGGTGGAGCGGCGCACGCCGCGAGCGGCGCTGCCCTTTCCCTTGAGCATCCGGCGGCTCGTCGCCTTCTGGGACCTGCTCTATCTCGATCGCTCGCCCTTCCGCGCCGATCCCAAAGAGAGCGCGGCATGGAATCGCGGCGCCTATCTGGCGGCGGGGCTGGGGCATTGCGGCGATTGCCACACGCCGCGCAACTTCCTCGGCGCCGAGGAGACGGCCAAGGCACTCAGTGGCGGCGAGGCCGAAGGATGGCAGGGCTTCGCGCTCAACGCCGCCTCGCCCGCACCGGTGCCATGGAATGCCGAGCAGCTCTTCGCCTATCTCAGCCACGGGGAGGATGCAGCGCATGGCGCGGCGGCCGGGCCGATGCGGCCGGTGACGCAGGATCTCGCGCAAGCCACTGCGCAGGACGTGCGCGCGATCGCGATTTATGTCGCCTCGCTGCGCGGTCCCGTTTCGGACGCCAAGCGTCAGCGCGCCGATGCGTTGGCCGCGCGTGCGCGCCGCCCGGCCTCCGAGACGGCCGCAGCCTCCGGCGACCTGGGCGCGCTCCTCTTTGCCGGCGCCTGCGCCCGCTGTCATCAGGGCGGCCCGTCGCTGGTGCCGCCGCGCGGCATCGATCTCGCGCTCAGCAGCGTGGTGAGCGCGCCCGATCCCGGCAACGCGATCTTCATCATCCTCGACGGCATCCATCCGGAGGAAGGCCAAAGGGGGCCCTCTATGCCGGGCTTTTCCGGCAGCTTCACCGATCAGCAGATGGCGGCGCTGCTCCGGTATCTCCGAGCGCGCTACAGCGACCGCGGCCCCTGGCAGACCCTAGACAGCCGCATCCACGACATCCGGCAGAGCAGGGAGCGCTCATGATCACGCTCACCGTCAACGGCAGCTCGCACCGGCTCGACATCGACCCCGCGACGCCGCTCCTTTATGTGCTGCGCGGTGAGCTCGCGCTCAACGGCGCCAAATTCGGCTGCGGCCTCGGCCAGTGCGGCGCCTGCACGGTGCTGGTCGATGGCGCGGCGGTCTATTCGTGCCTGACGCCGGTGGCGGCCTTGCCGGGTCGCGCCGTCACCACGCTCGAAGGGCTCGGCAGCGAAGCCAAGCCGAGCCCGCTGCAACGCGCCTTCATCGAGGAGCAGGCGGCGCAATGCGGCTATTGCATCGCCGGCATGATCATGCGCGCCGAGGCGCTGCTGCGGCGCAATCACTCGCCCAGCGAGGCCGACATCCGCGCGCAGATGGAGCCCAATCTCTGCCGCTGCGGCACGCATCTGCGCATCCTGCGCGCGATCCGCCGCGCGAGCGAAGCGCTGCGGTCGGCGGAAGCGGGCCCGGCGCCGGGAGCCCGGCGATGATCGCCGCGGCAGCGATGCCGTCGCGCCGCGCCGTGCTTGCCGGCGGCGCGCTCACCCTCGCCTTCGCGCTCGCTCCGCATCGCCTGCTGGCGCAAGGCGCGCCGGTCGGCAAGCCGCCGCTGCCGGGCAGCCTCAAGAAGAGCCCGATACTTGATTCCTGGATCCGCATCGATGCCGAGGGCGGGATCACCGTCTTCACCGGCAAGGCGGAGCTGGGCCAGGGCCTCAAGATGGCGATCCTTCAGCTTGCCGCCGAGGAGCTGGCGGTCGAGCCCGCGTCGATCCATCTCGTCACCGCCGATACCGCGCTCACCCCCAATGAAGGCTACACCGCCGGCAGCCATTCGATGCAGGACAGCGGCACGGCGGTGATGAACGCCGCGGCGCAGGTGCGCGCGATCCTGATCAAGGCGGCAGCAATGCGGCTCGCGCTGCCGGCCGAAAAGCTCCACGCCCAGGACGGTGCTGTGATCGCCGCGGATGGCAGGCGGCTTCTCTATGGCGAGCTCGTCGCCGGCGAGACGCTGCATGTCACCGCCGAGCCGCATTCCGATCTGCTCGATCCCAGGCGCTATCGCCTCATCGGCAAGCCGGTGCCGCGCGTCGACATTCCCGCCAAGGTCACGGGTGGCCAGGCCTATGTGCAGGATCTGCGGCTGCCCGGCATGGTGCATGGCCGCGTGGTCTGGCCGCCTTCCTATGGCGCGACGCTCAAGGGCGTCGATAGCGGCGCAGCCCAAAAGCTGCCGGGCGTCATCAAGATCGTGCAGGACGGCAGCTATCTCGCGGTCATCGCCGAACGCGAATATCAGGCGGTCGAGGCGATGCGCGCGCTCGCGGCCGTGGCGCAATGGCAGGAAAGGCCGACCTTGCCCGACGAAGCCAGGATCTTCGACTGGCTTCAGGGCGAGGCCGCGGAGCAGATCCCGGTGCGCGAGGATCACTCCACGGCGGCGCCCGAGGCGGCACGCCGCGTCGAAGCGCGCTATCTCCGCGCCTATCAGATGCACGGCTCGATCGGCCCGTCCTGCGCGCTAGCCGTGTTCCGCGACGGCGCGCTGACCCTGTGGACCCACGCCCAGGGGGTCTATCCCTTGCGCAAGGCCCTGGCGCAGATCACCGGCCTCGCGCCGGAGAAACTGCGCTGCATCCATGCCGAGGGCTCCGGCTGCTATGGCCATAACGGCGCGGATGATGCCGCGGCCGATGCGGCGCTTCTGGCGATGGCCGTGCCGGGCCGCCCGGTGCGCGTTCAGTGGATGCGCGAGCAGGAGCAGTGCTGGGAGCCCTATGGCCCGGCGATGGCGACGGAGGCGCGCGCGAGCCTCGATGCCAGGGGGCGGATCGCCTCCTGGGATTACCGCGTGCGCAGCATGACGCACTCGACGCGGCCCGGCCCGGCCGGCAATCTCATGGCGGCCTGGCACCGCGCACAGCCCATCGCGCAGCCGGCGCCCAAGCCACTGCCGCTTCCCGACGGCGGCGGCGACCGGAACGCCGCCCCGCTCTACCGCATCCCCAACGCGCGCATTCTCTTTGATTTCGTTCCGGCGATGCCGCTACGCGTCTCGGCGCTGCGCGGCCTCGGCGCCTATATGAACATCTTCTCGATCGAGAGTTTCATGGACGAGCTTGCGCTGGTGGCGAAGAGCGATCCCGTCGCCTTCCGCCTCGACCATCTCGACGATCCCCGCGCGCGCGATGTCGTCACCTTGGCCGCGGCGCGCTTCGGCTGGTCCGAGTTTCAAAAGAAGCGCGGAAGCGGGCGCGGCTTCGCCTTCGCCCGCTACAAGAACGAGGGCGCCTATCTGGCGCTCGCCGTCGAGATCGCGCTCGAGCACGAGACGGGCCGGGTGCGGCTCGTCCGCGCAAGTGCGGCGGTCGATAGCGGCGAGGCGGTCAACCCCGACGGCATCGCCAATCAGATCGAGGGCGGCATTCTGCAATCAACGAGCTGGACGCTTTACGAGAGCGTGACCTTCGATCGCACGCGCATCACCAGCCGCGACTGGAGCAGCTATCCCATTCTGCGCTTCTCGGCGGTGCCGGAGCGGGTCGAGGTTCACGTCATCGACCGGCCGGGCCAGCCCTTCCTCGGCACCGGCGAAGCGGCGCAGGGACCGGCCGCCGCCGCCATCGCCAATGCGCTCGCCGACGCGGCGGGGAAAAGGATCAGAGAGCTGCCGCTGACGGCGGAGCGGGTGAAGGCGGCGATCGGGGTCTAGCGCGCGGCCACTACAGTAGATCCGCGGGGATGAACGGGGTCGAGGCGCCATAGCATTATAGCGCCCTCCGTAATACTCTTTGGTTCGGGCTGCCGGTTGCGCCAGCACGTTCCACCTTCGCTTGGGAGGGGGCACATGCGACGGCTGCGGTTCGTTCTGTTGTCCGCGCTTTTCGCCGCGGTGGTATTTTTCGCCTTCCGCGTATCGGCACCTTCGGCGCTGCGCCCGCATGACAAGCATTTCGCGGATTGGCAGGCCGATCGGCCCGGCCTCGCGCGACGCATCACCGAAGCCGATCTGCCCGCACCCTTTGCGACGCCGGCGACAATCGCCATCCCCAGGATCGTCCCGCAGCCGCCTTCGGCCTGGCCCAAGCTGCCGGCGGGATTCACGGTCGAGCGCCTCGCGAGCGGGCTCGACCATCCGCGGCAGATCAAGGTCGCACCCAACGGCGACATCTTCGTCGCCGAGAGTAAAGCCGGCCGCATTCGCGTGCTGCATGGCGACGGCAGCGCAGCGACGAGCGAGATCTTTGCCGAGGGTCTCGATCTTCCCTTCGGCATGGCGTTCTATCCCTCGGGCAAGGATCCGCACTATCTCTATATCGGCGACACCGATGCCATCCTGCGGTTCCCCTATCGCGACGGCGATCGGGTCGCGCGCGGCCCGGCCGAGATCGTGCGGCGCGGCATGCCGGTCGAGGGACATTGGACGCGCGATCTCGTCGTTGCGCCCGACAACCGCCATCTCTTCGTGTCGATCGGCTCGCTCTCCAACGATGCGGAAGACCTGCCGCGGCGCGACGAGCAAGCCATTCAGCGCCTCGAGAAGACGCACGGCACCGGCGCGTTATGGGGAAAGGAAGCGGGGCGCGCGCTGGTGCTGAGCATCGATATTGCCGACGGCACGGCATCGACCTTCGCCACCGGCCTCAGGAACTGCGTCGGCATGGCGATCGAGCCGCACGGCGGCAATCTCTGGTGCACCAACAACGAGCGCGACCAATTCGGCGACGATCTGGTTCCCGACTTCGTCACGCGGCTGCAGCCGCAGGGTTTCTATGGCTGGCCCTGGTACTATATCGCTGCGCATGAGGACCCCTTTCACCGCGGCGAAAGGCCGGACCTCGCCGAGGTCACGCTGCTGCCGGATGTGCTGCTGCAGGCGCATTCGGCGCCGCTCGGCATCGCGTTCTATGACGGGCAGCAGTTTCCCGCCGCCTATCGCGGCGATGCCTTCGTGGCGCTGCACGGCTCCTACAATCGAAGCCAGCTCACCGGCTACAAGATCGTGCGGATCCGCATGTCCAAGGGAAAGCCGAGCGGCGTCTACGAGGATTTCATGACCGGATTCATCGCCGCCGAAGGCGAAGTCTGGGGACGGCCGGTCGGCATTGCCGTAGCAGCCGACGGCGCGCTTCTCGTCAGCGACGACGCCAACGGGACGATCTGGCGCGTCACATACTCGGCAGCCGGACGGCAGGGCAGCCCGCCTGCCGACAGCCGCAGCGCCCCGCCTTCTTAGGGGTAGCCGCGGTGCGGGATTGGTGGCGATCGGCGGTCTTCTATCAGATCTATCCGCGCAGCTTTGCCGACGGGAATGGTGACGGCATCGGCGATCTGCCCGGCATCACCGCGCGGCTCGATCACCTCAACGACGGCTCCGCCGCGTCGCTGCAAATCGACGCGCTCTGGCTTTCGCCGTTCTTTCCGTCGCCGCAGGTCGATTTCGGTTACGACATCAGCGACTTCACGGCCGTCGATCCCGTCTATGGCAGCCTCGCCGATTTCGACCGGCTGCTCGACGCCGCGCATCGTCGCGGGGTTCGCGTCATCCTCGACCTCGTTCTGAACCACAGCTCGACGCAGCACCCCTGGTTTCTCGAAGCGCAGAGCGACCGGCGCAGCGCAAGGCGATCCTGGTATGTCTGGGCCGATCCGGCGCCCGATGGCGGACCGCCCAACAACTGGCTCAGCTCCTTCCCTGCGGTGGGCAGCGCCTGGACCCTCGACAAGCCCAGCGGGCAATATTTCCTCACCACCTTCACCCCCGCCCAGGCCGACCTCAACTGGCACAATCCCGAGCTGCGCAAGGCGATGCACGAGGTGATGCGCTTCTGGCTCGCGCGCGGCGTCGATGGCTTCCGGCTCGATGTGCCGCACCGCCTGGCGAAGGATGCGGCGCTGCGCGACAACCCGCCCTCTCTCGCCGCGGCGCGCCGCTTCATGCATCATGCGGTCGACCGGCAGCGGCACATCGACCTGCCCGAAGTGCACGAGACGCTGCGCGGCATCCGATCGGTGCTCGACGAGTTCGAGGACCGCGTGCTGCTCGGTGAGGTGACGATCACCGACCCGTCGCGGCTCGTGCGGTATTTCGGAGACCAGGACGACGAGCTGCACATGGTCTTCGATGTCCTGTTCTGGAACAGCGAATGGTCGGCCGCGGCGTTCCGCGCGGCGATTTCGGCGATCGATCCACTCCTCCCGCCCTGGTCATTGCCGTGCCGAGCACTGTCGACGCACGACCACGTGCGCGCGACAAGCCGATTGCGCCTGCTCGAGGGCGACGGGCGTCGCGCGCGGCTCGCCGCGATGATGCAGATGACGCTGCGCAGCGTCCCCTGCATCTATTATGGCGAGGAGATCGGCATGACGGATGTGCCGGTGCCGCCCGAGCGGGCAAAGGACGTCGATCGGCGCGATGCCAACCGGACGCCGATGCAATGGGGCAGCGGCACGCTCGGTGCCTTCGATCCCTCGACAGCCTGGCTGCCGATGCCGCAGGACCGCGACCGCATCAGCGTTCTGCGCCAGGCCGCCGATCCCTGCTCGCTGCTCGCCTTCTATCGGCGGCTCCTGGCCTGTCGGCGACGGTCGAACCCGCTGCGGCATGGCAGCTTCGCATGGCTTTCCTCGCCGCCCGAGCTCCTCGCCTATAGCCGCGCCGCCGAGGGGTCAGCCATCGCGGTGCTGCTCAACTTTGCCCCGCATCCATCCCGCGTCGTCCTGCCGCCTGACGCGCCGTCCGCGACCGTCGAGCTCTCGACCGATCCCGGGCGCCCAATGGGCAGTGCCGTCGCTTCCGGCGCTCTCCTCGCGGCGGAGGAAGGCCTCATTCTGCGCCTCCCCGGCGCCGCTCACTAGCTCATCCCGAGCCTGTCGGATGTGCCGCGCGAGTGCTCCGTCGCGTGCAAGCGCGCCCTCAGTGCGGAACCGGGTTCTCGTTGAGGCAGTTCTGCATGGCGGCGCGGCAAGACTGGTCGAGCGCTGAGACGCCGGCGGGGGCGCGGTGCTCGGCGCAGGCATAGGCCCTGGCGCCGCAGTAATAGACCCGGGCGCATTGCTCGAAGGAGCTGAGCTGCGTCATCCGCGAATCGAGCGGCGTCGTGCAGTCGAGCTTGGCGGGCGGGTTCATCTTGGGAAAGGTCGCCATCGCGGCAGCGCTCGCGCCGCATCGTTTGGCGGCCTCCTTCATGATCTCGATCTGCTCCTGGATGTAGTCGGTGCAGCTTGCGGCAAGCGCCGCGCCCGGCAGCGAGAGCAGCGACGGCAGCATCATCGCGGCGAAGAGAACATGTCGCATCGCAGTTGCTCCCCTCACTTCACGTTGGGTTGGCAGACGCCCTGCTGCCCATAGGGCTCGAAGAGGTGGGAGCCCACCGGGCAGGAGGTGGAATGGTAGTCGGCCGGAAGGCCGATGCTGCGCATGTTGCTGTTGTCTTGCGGGATCGCATTGGCGACGCCGGTCAGCGCATCCGCCCAGGCCTGGAGATCGTCGGGCGTGCAGGTGGTCGCCTCGCAGCAGCCGAGGACGACAGTGGCAATCTTGAGAACGGAATCGACGCGACGGCCGAGCTTGGCCATGTTTCCCCCCTTGTCCCCCGATCGCCGCCGGCGATCCGGTGATCGTCTGGTCCGATGCGGTCGGACCTTCCCCCGGCAGGATTAGAAGCAAGATCAATCAGCGCGTCAATTGCACGGAGCTAACGTTCTATCTCACGTGGCGCGACGCTCCGCCCGCCACCTCTTGCAGGGCAGGCGCGCTGTCCTTCAGCCGGGGGCGAAGGGGGGATTGCAGGGCGCGTACCAGAGCGCGCCGACTTCGCTCAGGGCCGTAGCGGGGTTCTGCAGCATGACGACAAAGATGGGGACCAGATTGGGGCCGGGGTTCACCGTCGTATCGGCCAGTTGATTGCCATCGAGGCGCAGCGCTGCGAGTCGGAACGGCCGCGGACCGGAGGCCGTGCTCCAGAAGCTGCCCACCTTGGCGTAGATCGCCTGGCCGGCGGCGACCCGGACGGTTTTCGCCTGATCCGGCCACAGATGATCGGCCCGCGGCGCGATGGTGTAATCCCCCGGCGGCAGATTGCAGACGAGCACGTCGCCGGGACCGACGCCGCCGATCTCGGTGCCGTTCACGTAAACCGGCACCGCTTGCAGGCTCTGCGCGAGGTTATAATCGCGATAGACGAAGAGTCGCGCCTCGTTCCTGAGCGCCGGCAAGCGTGCCGAGACCTCGGCAAGGCGCGGGGTCCGCGCGCAGCCCGCCAGCGCCAGCGCCAACAGCACGAGAACCGACCATCCGATCCTTGCCACACTCTCCTCCCAACAGCGATGCTGCACGCCGCGAACGCGTGAGTGGCACAACTGCTCACACTTTTTAGCTTGAGAGAATTGGCTGTTTCACCAACAATCGGCTCCTCAACAAGCGAAACAAACAGGCTTAGGAATGCCCGAGGTCCTGGCTCTGCTCGAGCAGGCGAACGCCTATCGTTCTTCCGCTGAGCGCGCGCGACGGCTGGCCGACTGCCTCACCACGCCAAGCGTGGTCGAAGAACTCGATCGGCATGCGGCGGATCTCGAGGGCAGGGCCTGGGCGCTCGAGGAACGCGCTTCGGCGATCGCGGCGACCGGCGGAGCGGGAGGCCATGCCGGTCCCGCGCCCTTGCCGCCGGAAGCGGAGGCGGGGCTCAGCGAGCGATGGGCGGGGCTCGGCTAGGCGCGGCGATCGTCTGCCTCCTGCTGCTGCTCTGCGGTTGCCAGGCGCCGTCCGAGGGTTGGACGAAGCCCGGCGCCAGCGCCGCCGATCTCACGCGCGATCTCGCCGATTGCGAGCGCGTGGGGACCGGCCCGCCGCCCTTCCGCTTCTGGGCGCTCAGTTACGATTACGCCGGTGCGCGCGAGCGCATCGCCCGCCTGAAGAGCGATTGCATGGTGGCGCGCGGCTGGAGCAGAGACTGAGCGCTCAGGCGCGGACCGGCCGTGGCGGCGCCAGCAGCGCCACCGGCGCGCGCCAGCGATGCGCCCAGAGTCCGGCAAGGATGCCGGCCGCGGTGAGCACGTCGCTCGCATTGCCGACCACCGACCCCACCAGAAAATTATGCACGGCCCAGGCGGCGGTACCGGCGAGAAAGAAAAGCCGCATGCGCTGCGTGTCGTTCTGCATCCGGCCGATGGTGGCCGACACCAGGCCGAGCGCGGCGAAATATGGCGGGAGGCCCGTGGTCGTCGCGAAGGTGACCGCACCGGCGAGCGCGAGGCTCAGCCCATAGCAGGCAAGGAGCGCGTTGCGGCGGAGCGGTGCGCGCGCGACGCCGCTTTGCATCGCGCCGGCGAGACACATGAGCGCGCCGTCGAGCGAGCCCAGCAGCAGGAAATGCAGCGCGAAGGCGAGCGCCCCCGCCGCCTGGCACAGCAGAATCGCCGAGCGGCGGCTGAGCAGCGCCCAGGACGCGCCGAGGAAGATGCCGAAGAGTCCGGCGCAATTGGCGAGAGAGAAGAAGCAAAAGATCGAATGGGCAGACGTGGCAAGCAACGTCATTGCAAAAAACCAAAATCGATGGGGACTATGCGTGCGCGGGAAGCGCACCGAAGACGCCGCAAAGGATGGCCGCGACTGGTAAATCTTCCGTTAGTCCTCGGCGCCGGCGGCTTCCCGATGATGCACAGCAGCCGGCGCGCGCGCAGGCTTGCGACGAAAACGGAGCGGCGCGCGCAAGCTTGCGCGCGCGCGACATCGCGCGTCGCCGCTATGGCAGCAGCGCCTGCGTCAGTACCAAGACAGAATCGGTGAAGAGCATCGCAGCGACCATCGGCCGCCTGAGCGACATCGCCGCCGCCATCGCCTCAGCGGTTGCGCAGCAGCGAGCAGCCGCTCGGGACGGCGTGGCCGCAGAATGCGGTATTGCAGCAAGTGATCGCCGGCAATTCCGCCATTGCGTCCTTCGACAAGCTCACGACGAGGCAGGTTCTTCGTGGCACAAAGACAGTCGCCTCATCCTGAGCGCCGGTGCGCGGCGCTTAGCCGCCGGCAGCGGCGACGATGGCGGCGTCGTCCTTGCGCGCGGGTCCGGATTGGAGACGCTTCCTCGCCTTCTCGGCGTAATTGCGGCTGCGGCCTTCGCCGCCGAGCCGGAACATGCGATCGGCGAGCCGCGCCACCCGCGCGGAGGATACCTCGATCTCGCCTTCCTTGGTCTTCACCTTCATG
>DATNDG010000047.1:0-51629 GCA_035553515.1 Allostellaceae bacterium
GGCGAACATCGCGTGCTGCTGCTCGAGGCCGGCGGCGAGGATCGCAACCCCTGGATCCATATCCCGATCGGCTACGGCAAGCTGTTCAAGAACGCCAAGGTGAACTGGCTCTACGAAAGCGAGCCGGAGCCGGAGCTCGAGGGGCGGCGCATCCTTCAGCCGCGCGGCAAGGTGCTCGGCGGGTCGAGCTCGATCAACGGGCTCGTCTATATCCGCGGCCAGAAGTAGGATTTCGACCATTGGCGCCAGCTCGGCAATATCGGCTGGAGCTATGAGGATGTGCTGCCCTATTTCCGTCGCGCCGAGGACCAGCAGCGCGGCGCCGATGAATTCCACGGCGCAGGCGGGCCGCTCTGCGTTTCCGACCAGCGCGAGACGCATGAGCTCTGCGACGCCTTCATCAAGGCGGCGGAGGAAGCGGGCTTCCCGCGCAACGACGATTTCAACGGCGCACGCCAGGAAGGGGCGGGCTATTTCCAGACCACCTCGCGCCGCGGCAGGCGCTGCAGTGCCGCAGTGGGGTATCTGCGCCCGGCGCGCAGCCGCGCCAATCTGCGGGTGCTGACCGAGGCGCCGAGCCTCAAGGTGCTGCTCGAGAACGGCGAAGCGACCGGGGTGGTCTTCGCCCATCAGGGCGAGACCTGCCGCGCCGAGGCGACGGGCGAGGTCATCCTCGCCGCCGGCGCCATTGCCTCACCGCCGCTGCTGCAGCTCTCGGGCATCGGCCCCTCTGAGTTGCTGCAGCGCTTCGGTATTCCGGTGCTGAAGGACCTGCCTGGCGTCGGCGAATGTCTGCAGGACCATCTGCAGTCGCGCCTCGTCTATCGCTGCACCCGGCCGATCACGCTCAACGACGATGTCGCGAGCCTGGCGCGGAGCCTCGGCATCGGGCTGCGCTACGCGCTCTGGCGCAAGGGGCCGCTGGCGGTGAGCGCCGGCTATGCCGGTGGCTTCTTCCGCACCGATCCCAGGCTCGCCACCCCCGACGTCCAGGCGCACTTCATCAATTTCAGCACCACCAGAATGGGCGACAAGCTCCACCCCTTCTCGGGCTTCACCGCGTCCATCTGCCAGCTGCGGCCGGAAAGCCGCGGCCATGTCCGCATCAAGAGCGCCGATCCCCTGGCGCGCCCGGCGATCCAGCTCAACTATCTCGCCGCCGAGACCGATCGGCGCACCATGGTGGCGGGGCTGAAGCTGCTGCGCCGGATCATGCAGCAACCGGCGCTCCGTCCCTATATCGAGAGCGAGTACGAGCCCGGCCCCGGCTGTGCCAGCGACGAGGAGCTGCTCGGCCATATTCGCGCGCGCGCCAGCACCATCTATCATCCGACCTGCTCCTGCCGGATGGGCGAGGATGCGCTCGCCGTGGTGGATGCGCGCCTGCGTGTCCATGGCGTCGGGCGGCTGCGCGTCATCGACGGCTCGGTGATGCCGAGCGTGGTTTCCGGCAACACCAACGCGGCGATCATCATGATCGCCGAGAAGGGCGCCGAGATGATCCTCGAGGATGCGGCCCAGCGGCCGACACTGGCGCGGGCGGCGTCCTTTTAGCTAAGAGCCTGTGGGAACAGGCTCTTCGGTCCAACGAGCTTCATGCGGAGGCAACAGGCATGTACACCAATCTGGCGCTCTACATCGACGGCGAGTGGATCTCGGGCGGCGGCCGCGAGAGCGAGCCGGTGATCAATCCGGCGACCGAGAAGCCGCTGGCCACCCTGACCCATGCCAGCGCCGCCGACCTCGACCGCGCGCTCGAAGCGGCCCGGCGCGGCTACAAGACCTGGCGCGCCACCGCGCCCTATGAGCGCGCGCGCATCATGCGCAAGGCCGCCGATCTCATGCGCGAGCGGCTTGAGCCGATCGCCCGCATCCTGTCGATGGAGCAGGGCAAGGTGCTGGCCGAGGCGCGCGGCGAAGTCGCCGTCTCCGCCGACATCATCGAATGGTACGCCGAAGAGGGGAAGCGCTCCTATGGCCGGATCATTCCCGGCCGGGTCCAGGGCGTGCGGCAGATGATGGTGCAGGAGTCGGTCGGGCCGTGCGCCGCCTTCACGCCGTGGAACTTCCCGGGGGTGACGCCGGCTCGCAAGATCGGCGGCGCGCTCGCTGCCGGCTGCTCGCTCATCATCAAGGCGTCGGAAGAAACGCCCGGCACCTGCGTCGAGATGGTGCGCGCCTTCCATGAGGCGGGGCTGCCGAAGGGTGTGCTCAACCTGGTATTCGGCGTGCCGGCGCGCATCTCCGAGCACATCATCGCCTCCGACATCATCCGCAAGGTCAGCTTCACCGGCTCGGTGCCGGTCGGCAAGCATCTCACCAAGCTCGCTGCCGAGGGCATGAAGCGCACCACCATGGAGCTCGGCGGCCATTCGCCGGTGATCGTCTTCGGCGATGCCGACCCCGAGAAATCGGCCGAGATCGCCGCTGCCGGCAAGTACCGCAATGCCGGGCAGGTCTGCATTTCGCCGACGCGCTTTTATGTGCAGCAGGACAACTACGACCGCTTCGTCAAGCGCTTCGTCGAATACGCCAAGGCGATCAAGCTGGGTGATGGGCTTGCCGACGGCACGACCATGGGACCGCTTGCCAATCCGCGCCGGCTCGACGCCATGGAAGGCTTCGTCGCCGACGCGAAGAAGCGCGGCGCCGAGATCCGCTCCGGCGGCGGCCGCCACGGCAATCAGGGCTTCTTCTTCGGGCCGACCGTGGTGACCGACATTCCGGATGATTCGCGGCTGATGACCGAGGAGCCGTTCGGACCGATGGCGCCGATCACCCCCTTCAAGAGCTTCGACGAGGTGGTGGCGCGCGCCAATGCGCTGCCCTTCGGCCTTGCCGCCTATACCTTCACCAATTCGACCAAGACGGCGAACCTCATCGCTGATGCGCTCGAAGCCGGCATGGTCGGGGTCAACAGCCTCGCCATCTCGACGCCGGAGACGCCTTTCGGCGGCATGAAGGAAAGCGGCTACGGCCATGAAGGCGGTCTCGAGGGTCTCGAGGCCTATACCAGCAAGAAGCTGGTGGTGCAGGCTTGACCCATCCCCGCCGCTTCACTCTCCCTCTCCCCTCTGGGGAGAGGGCAGGGGTGAGGGGCACGCCGCTCCTGGATTCCTGACTCGATGCTGAACTTCACCTATGAGCAGCTGCCGGTGCGCGTCGTGTTCGGCGCCGGCAGCTTCGACAAGCTGGCCGAGGAGCTGGAACGGCTCGGGCTGAAACGGGCCATGGTGCTCTCGACCCCAGGCCAGAGACGGCTCGCCGAGGAGGCGCAGAAGCGCCTCGGCGTCGCCACCGCAGGCATCCATGCCGAGGCGGTGATGCATGTCCCTGTCGAAACGGCTCGCGCCGGGCGCGAGACGGCGCGACGCCTGGCCGCCGATTGCCTGGTGGCAATCGGTGGCGGCTCGACCATCGGCCTTGCCAAGGCGGTGGCTCTCGATACCGGGCTCCCCATCATCGCCGTGCCGACCACTTATTCCGGCTCGGAGATGACGCCGATCTACGGCCTCACCGATAGCGGCGTGAAGCGCACAGGCCGCGACCGCAAGGTGCTGCCGCGCGTGGTGATCTACGACCCCGCGCTCACCGTGGGCTTGCCTGCCAAAGTCTCGGGCCCCTCGGGCATGAACGCACTCGCCCATTGCGTCGAGGCGCTCTATGGCCAGGACGCCAATCCCGTCACCACCTTGATGGCGATCGAAGGCATCCGCGCGCTCGGGCGCGCCCTTCCGGTGGTGGTGAAGGAGCCGCTCAATCTCGAGGCGCGCGGCAGCGCCCTCTACGGCGCTTGGCTCGCCGGCTTTGCGCTCGGCAATGCGGCGATGGGCATCCATCACAAGCTCTGCCACGTCCTGGGCGGCGCCTTCAACCTGCCGCATGCCGAGCTGCACACGGTGATCCTGCCGCATGCCGCGGCCTACAACCGTCAGGCGGCCTCCGAGGCGATGCGCGTCATCGCCGGCTCGCTCGGTGCCGGCGATGCGGCGCAGGGGCTCTATGATCTCGCCAAGCGGATCGGCGCGCCGCTCTCGCTCAAGGAACTCGGCATGCCGGAGGACGGCATCGAGCGGGCGGCCAAGCTCGCCACCGAAAATCCCTACTACAACCCGCGGCACGTCGAGTATGCGGGGGTCAAGCAGCTCATCGAGAACGCCTGGCACGGCCGCCGTCCCGGGTGAGGAGGAAGCGATGCGTCAGTTCACCGAAGATACGCTGACAGATGCCGTCGTGGCGCGGCTCTCGCGCTGCGAGGATCCGCGCTTCAGGACGGTGATGACGGCGCTCATCCGCCATCTGCACGCCCTCGTGCGCGAGGTCGAGCTCACCGAGGCGGAGTGGATGACGGCGATCCAGTTCCTCACCGCCACCGGCCAGACCTCTGTCGGCGACCGCCAGGAGTTCATCCTGCTTTCCGACGTGCTTGGCGTCTCGATGCTGGTCGACGCGATCAACCATCGCAAGCCCGGCGGCGCGACGGAATCGACGGTGCTCGGTCCCTTCTACGCCGAGGGTGCGCCCGAGCTGCCCCCCGGCGCCGATATCGCCTATGGCGGACCGGGCGAACCGACCGAAGTCTCCGGCCGCGTGCTCACGCCCGATGGCAAGCCGATTGCCGGCGCCATTCTCGATGTCTGGCAGACCGCGACGAATTCGCTCTACAGCACGCAGGATCCGCAGCAGGACCGCTTCAACTGCCGCGGCCGCTTCCGCACCGACGCGACCGGCGCCTGGTTCTTCCGCACGGTGAAGCCGGTGAGCTATCCGGTGCCCACCGATGGTCCGGTCGGCAAGATCCTGAACGCGATGGGTCGCCATCCGATGCGGCCGGCGCATATCCACTTCATCGTCTCGGCGCCGGGCTTCGAGCCGGTGGCGACGCATCTCTTCGCCAACGGCGATCGCTATCTCGACAGCGACGTGGTCTTCGCCGTGAAGAACTCGCTCATCGTCGACTTCACGCCGAAGCCGGGAAGCAACGTGCTCGAGGCCAAATACGATTTCGGGCTGAAGCCGCTCGAGCGAAAGAGCGCCGCTTAACCCTTGACGCTGCCGGCGGTGAGCCCGCGGGACATGTATCGCCGCAGCGCGTAGAAGATCGCGATCGGCGGCAGCGAATAGACGATCGCGATCGCCATCATCATGTTCCACGGCGCATCGTCGTCATCGAAGAACTGCTCCAGCGCGACCGCGACCGTGGTGTGGCGTTCCGACGTCAGCAGCATGTACTGATAGAAATAGTCATTCCAGGCGAAGAGCAGCGCATAGGTGCCGATCGCGGCGAGTGCCGGCGCCATGAGCGGCACATAGATGCGCCAATAGAGCTGGAGAGCCGATGCGCCGTCGATCCGCGCCGCGTCGTCGAGCTCGGCCGGGATGAGGTGCGCATAGTATTGCAGCACCAGGATGGCGTAGGGAGTGGCAAAGGTCACCTCCGCCGCGATGACTGCCCAGGGATTGTCGAGCAATCCGTAGACATGCATGACCCGGAAGAAGGGAATGATCAGCGTCGAGGCGGGGATCGCGTAGGTGAGAAGCGCAACGCTGCCGAGCCCGAAGCCCCGGCCGAACCGCATGCGACCGATCGAGAAGCTGGCGAGCGAGCCGATCAGTACGGTGAGCGCCATCACCGGCACGCCGATCGCGATGCTGTTGGCGAACTGCCGCCAAATATGCTCGACATCGTCCGCGCTTTCCGTCCAGAGCGCGCGGAAGCTGGCCAGCGTCGGGTGCGGCGGCCAGAGTTCCCCGGCGAATTCATTGTGTCCGATCGGATCGAGAGCGATCAGGAACATGTTGTAGACCGGGACGAGCGACCAGATCAGGATGACGCAACCGAGCAGAATTGACGCCGCTTCGACGAGAACGCGCCGCAGCCGGACCCGCCGCCCTGTTGCCCGAACGATGAGGAAGCTTCCGTTGCTCATAGCTGCACGGCCTTCTGTTGCAGGCGGCGCATCAGCAGGATCGTGATCGGAATCAGCAGCGGCAGCACCGTCAGTCCGGCCGCCACGCCCAGCCGAGGGCTGGCGAAATCAAGGGCGTAACGCAGCCCGAGCGTCGAGAGCACGTCGGAGGCGAAAGCCGGCGTGCCGCCAGAGACGAAGAGCACCGGCGCATAGTCGCCGAAACTCCAGATCGTCGCGATCAGCGTGCTGACGAGATAGAGATTGGCGAGGAGCGGCAGGGTGAGATGGATGAAGCGACGGTAGGCAGATGCGCCGTCGACATCGGCGGCTTCATAGAGCTCCTGCGGGATGGCCAGGCGGCCGCCGAGAAAGATCAGCGTCCAGAGTGGCATCCATTTCCAGATATCGGCGGCGATATCCCAAGCGAGCGCGAGCCAACCCTGCGTCAGCCAGACGGGACCCTCGATGCCGAACAACACCTGGAGCAGCCGATCGATCAGCCCCTGGCGATCCGCCGCCAGCATCCAGTGGAAGGACAGGAAAGCCGGCACTGCCGGGAGCGTCCAGGGCAGGAGGTAAAGGACCAGCAGCGCTTTGATCCAGCGGCGCCGGCGCGCGAAGAAGCCGGACAGCAGCAGGGCGAGGAACATCTGCACATTGACCGCAAGGGCGACGAAGACCACGGTGTTGAGCGCGGCGCGGAAATATCGGGGATCGGCGAAGAGCGCGGAATAAAGAGCAGGGTCGCTGCCCATCCAGAGCCCATAGGCCATGGGGTAGACGACGAAGCCCGCGAAGACCGCGGCGTAGGGCAGCAGAAAGGCGATGGCCCAGGAGAGGTCAGAGCCGTGCAGCGGCGGACGCCATCGCGGTCGCCGTGGCGGCCGTTCGACCTCTGTAGGCTCGGTGATAAGGACCTGCTGCAGGCTCATGCTGGCCTCTCTCCGCGCCGGTCAGAGGCGAACGTGCTCCCGTAGCCACTTAAGTACCAGCGCGGCGATGGCGTCGCTGTTCTCATCGCCCATGAGCGCATGAGTATTACCGGCGATGCCGAGCGCCGGCAGTTCGATCCAGGTCACGTCGCAGCCGGCCCGACGCAGCGCATCGCGCCACCGCTCGCTCGCCGGGCGCATTTCCGTCCAAAGCGGATGCGCGCTCAGATAATCGCCCCAGACGAAGAGATGCGGCACATCCTTGAGGCGCGCTGGATCGAGCCTGGCGGGATCGGGCGCGCCCGAGGGCTCCAGCGACACGACCGCACGGATCCGATCGGGTGCGCGCCATGCGGCGGTCAGGCCGAAATTGCCACCCTGGCTGTGGGTGAGGAGGAAGGCGCCTTCCTGGAAACGCTGCAGCAGCGCATCATAGGCGCGTTGTGTCGCCGCGTCGTTGCAGCCCCAGCGTGGAACGATCTGCCGGAGAAAATCGTCGAAATGCGCCACCGGAAACTTGAGTCCGGGATGCGTCCGCCGCTTTGCCGGATCGGCGTTCCAAGAGCCGCTCGGCCCGAACCGGAACACTTCCTCCCAGATCTCTCGCGCGGTGCGGAAGTAAGGCGCGTCGGGATAGACCTCGGGAAAAGGCGCCCAGGAAGCGCGGCCACGCTCGACGGCGTCCGAGACATAGGTGTCGAAGCCGGCGCGCAGGAAGAACATCTGCCAGCCGGGGCGGCCATCCGCGGTGGTCTCCCAGGTCGCGCCGGTCATGCCGCCGCCATGCCATAAGAGCAGCGGCGCCGAGCTCGCCGGCTCGGCCAGACGGACATACTGGACATAGATCTGCTCGGCGACGATCTCGCCATTCGGATCGATCGAATGCGTCGGGCCGCCCGGCGTGCTCACCCGAGCCCGTACCGGCAGGCCGGTCAGCCGGACCATCCGGCCGCCCAGATGGAAGCTGCCGATGTCTCGCACGCGAAGCACGGAGGGCGCGTCGGTCATGGGCCAATCCCGCTGGCCATCTGGCCCTAGTGAACATGAGCGGATCGGGCTTTGGAAGCGCCTTCTCGGTTTCGAAACGTCCCCTCCGGCGGTGGCCGGTCCGCGAGCCCGCGCCCGCTGCGCGTGTCAAATTAGGGCCAGATGTAACCCGTAGTGGCACGCTTTGCATTCGCAGGCGTTCATTCGCCGAAAAGATTCCGGCGAGGCGACGATGCCGACGCAAGAGCAAGTCCCGAGCTTTCGCTCGATTGCCGAGGCCGGCGAGCTGACCGGCGAGGTCCGGCGGGTCGCCACCGCGGTGGCGCGCGATCTCGATCAGGGCGGGAAATACGAGCCGCCCGCCGAAGCGCTGCCGCAGGGCGTGTCGCTATGCGGCGCCCTCGATTTCAGAATTCATGTCAGCATGCGCTATCACGCCAGCCGCCGCGCCTGGTACGACCGCCTGCACCGGATGATGATGCTGACCATTGCCGCTGGCGCGAGTGCCGCCTTCGCGGCCATTCTTGGCGGGCTGCTGGAAGGCGCCGAATATCTCTGTGCGGCGGTGGGCGTCGCCGGCGTTCTGGAACTCGCCTATGCGCTCCCCGAGCAGGCGCGCATCGAGGATGCGCTCTACCGGCGTTTCAACGCGCTCGCCGCGGAGATCGCCGAGGCCGCAGCGATCAGCGTGGCCGAGCTCCATCGCTGGGAGGCGCGCCGGCTGCTGATCGGGGCGGACGCGGACGACCGCAAGGAAGTCCTGCGCCGGATCTGCCACAACCTCGAAGCCGAAGCGCGCGGCTACCCGCCGGAGGTGCGCTACAGGGTCTGGCCCTGGCAGCGCCTGCTGGCGCAGATCACGTCGCTGCCGCCACTGCGGCCGCTGCGGCCCGACGCTTAGGAGCCTGTCTGGGAATAGCATGGGTCTGCGTTGCACGAGGACGGAGCGATGTTAGGAGCGAGGCCGCTGACGATGCGGGCCCATCGGCAAGGCCGAGCGACGCGGCAGCGCCCCGCCCTCGTGCAACCCAAAGGGACGTCGTCCTTTGTCCCCGGGACGTCGTCGCTCGTCGCTCACGATGCTTCGGCATCGCCGCGCTCATCGCTCCTAGCCCGAAGCCAAAGGGCGATGTCGCCGGCCCATGATATTTCCCAGACAGGCTCCTAGGATGCCGCGAGCCATCCCGCGCGAGGCGTTGATCGACGAGGCTTTGCGGCGTGCGCCGGCCTGGGCGCAACAGCATTTGCTGGTAGCGCTGCTCGATCAACCCGATGCCGATTGCGAGCGCTGCAAGGCCGCCACCGCCGCCGTCCAGGCGGTCTGGCGCAGGCTCTTGCTCGAGCGAAGCGCGGTCGGTCCTGCAGGCGTCGTGTCGCTCGTTTATCCGAAGAGCGCGAACCCTGTGCGCAGCAGCATATAGGCCGCAACGGCAAAGATGACGCCGGCGAATACGGTCGAGAGCGTTCGCCGGCTCGGCGCCAGCCGGACGGCGAGCCGCATGCCGAGCCAGCCGCCAGCGGCGCCGCCGGCGATGAATTCGGCGGCGATCCGCCAGTCGATGAGACCGGAGATCGCGTAATTGGCGGCCGTCGTGAGGCCAAACGCGCCCACCGAGAACAGCGAGGAGCCGATCGCGTTCAGGATCGGCATGCCGCTGCCGAGCATGATGCCGGGCACGATCAGGAAACCGCCGCCGATGCCGAAGAAGCCGGAGATGGCGCCGACCACGAGACCGACGCTGACGAGACGGACCGCGATTGCCGGCGTGATGCGCACCCCGGGATCGCCGCCCGCGGCCCGCGGCCGCAGCATCGCGATGCCGACGGCGACCATCACCAGAGCGAAGACGAAGAGCAGCTTCTGTCCGTCGATCGCCTTGCCGAAGGAGGAGCCCAACGCCGCTCCTGCTATGCCGGCGGCGGCAAAGGCGGCGGCGCAGGGCCACTTCACCGTGCCGGCACGCCAATGCCCGATGAGATTGACGAAGGCGTTGGCCGCCACCGCGAGCGCGCTCGTGCCGATCGCGACATGGGCGTCGCCGATGCCGACGACATAGAGCAGCAGCGGTACGGCCAGGATCGAGCCGCCACCACCGATGAGGCCCAGCGAAAAGCCGACCGCCGAGCCGCAGAGAAGCGCGAGAAGACCGCTCATGGCGGACTCTCCATGGCGAGCGACGAGGCGGCATCCGCTCGCGGTTGGAAAGAACAGGTCCTAGAAAAACCTCAGCCAGAGCGCATTGACATGCGTCAACGGAAGTCCGGGTAATAGCGGCCCATCATCCGCTCGCCATAAGCGATCAGATTGGCGCAACCGCGCGCCGACTGCGCCAGGGGCCCGTCGAAGAACGGCGTCGCGACGCCGACAAACATGGCGAACGCGGTCGCGTCGGCCGCGCTCGCGCGGTCGCCGAGGAGGTAGGGCCGCTCGCCGAGGACCGCCGAGAGCGAAGCCAGCGACCGCTCGCCGAGCTCGATGATCTCGGTCGCGTCGTGCCGCCCGAGACCATGCGCATGAATCCGCCCGAGGAAGCGCGCCCGAGCTTCGTCGCGCGCCGCATCGGAAAGCCCGGCGAAGAAACGGCTTGGGCCCTTGGCGAAATTGGCGTCGTCGGCCCAACGCAGATGCAGGAGCGCCCAATAGAGATGGTCCTCCAGCATGCGCTCGACCGCCCAGCCGACCGCGCGCTGCTCGGCGCTGAGGCCGGCATCGAGGTCGATGCCGCGCGAGCGCTCGATATGGCGGCGGATGAAGGTTGAATCGCTGACGACCCGGCCGTCGTCCTCGATGAAGGGGAGCTTGCCCTTGGGCGCACGGCGCGGCGTGGCCCGCTCCAGGCGATAGGGCAGCTCGGCCATCTTGAGCTGGATCTCGGTCTTCATCACGAAGGGGCTGAGATCCGGCAGGCCGAAATCGGGTCCGAAGCCGTAAAGCGTAATCATCGGCGCCTCGGCGGTCAGGTTCTCGCCGCGACCATTGCGTCATTGGCCGGGCGCGGGAGCGGCGACGCCGCGCAAAGCGCTTCTCCGGCCGGCAAGAGCCGGGCGCAGGCGGTGGCGCGGGTGAGCATGCGTCCCGTCCGATCGAGGAGCTGTCCTTCGAGAAAGGCAATGGTGCTGCCGAGCTTGGTCACGCGCGCCTCGCCGAAGAGCGGTCCCGGCGGGGCCGGGTGAAGAAACTGCAGGCTCATCTCGATCGTCGCCGGATAGAGCCTGCCCTCGGTCGCAAGCCACAGCGCCGGCCCCATCGTGTCGTCGAGCATTGCCGCCTGGATGCCGCCCTGGATCGAGCCGGCGGGATTGAGGAAATCGTTCCGCCCGGCGAAGGCGACCCGGATCGACTGTGTGGCTGGGTCGTGCGCCAGCAGCCGCCAGCCGAGCAGGCGCGCGCTGGGCGGCAGCGGCATCCGGTCGAGAGCGGTCCTTTCCATGGCAGCCTCGCTCGCTGAAGTATCAGAGAGCCTAGCGCGTCCCGTTGACAGGTTCTGTCAGCAGGATGTGACGGCCGTCTGGTTGACCGATCGGGCCAGCCTCCCCCTAAACTGCCGCCCGACATCAGGGAGGAAACATGGCCGAGATAAGCGATGCGCGGCGCAAGCTCACCATGGCCGATATCCACGCGGCGGCGGAACGGTTGAAGAATTGGGGGCGCTGGGGTGCCGAGGACGAGATCGGAACGCTCAACTTTACGCGTCCCGAAGATATCGTCGCCGCTGCCCGGCTGGTGCAGAAGGGCAAGGCGATGTCGCTCGCGCTCGCCTATGACGCCAAGGGTCCGCAAGGCGGCAAGTCCAATTACCCGCCGCTCGGCCGCTTCAATCCCATCCATGTCATGACCCGGACCGGCACCGACGCCTATTCCGGTGTGCTCGATCACCGCAAGATCCGCGCCGCCGACGACATCCTGATCCTGCCGCTGCAAAGCGGCACGCAATGGGACGGGCTCGGCCATATTTTCTATGGCGACCACATGTGGAATGGCTATGACTGCCGCACCGTCACCAGCGCCGGTGCGCAGAAATGCGGCATCGAGCAGACGCGCGAGCGCATGGTGGGCCGCGGCGTGCTGCTCGACATTCCGGCGCTGCTGGGCCTGCCGCATCTCCCCGACGGCTTTGCCATCGGCGTCGAGCTGCTCGAGCAGGCGGAGAAGCGCTTCAAGGTCGAGGCGCGGCGCGGCGATTTCCTGCTCATTCGCACCGGGCAGATGGAGGCGAAGCTCGCGGCGCAGAACTGGGACGGCTATTCCGGCGGCGATGCGCCGGGGCTCGCCTTCGAAACGCTCGACTGGCTCCAGGCGCGGCAGGTGGCGGCGGTAGCCACCGACACCTGGGGCGTCGAGGTCCGCCCGAACGAGACCGACGAGGCGACGCAGCCCTGGCACTGGATCGCCATCCCGATGATGGGGCTGACGCTGGGCGAGATCTTCTATCTGGCCGAGCTGGCGCGCGACTGCGCCGCCGACGGCCGCTACGAGTTCATGTTCGTGGCGCCCGCCCTGCCGATCAGCGGCGCGGTGGGCTCACCGGTCAATCCGCTGGCGATCAAATAGCAGTGCTAGGGCGCCACGTGGCTCGGCCCCGGTCAATTGCGGCGGCGATGTGGCAAGCGCCGCCCAACTCTCGCCACAAGGCAATGCCAGGGTCCGCGGCCTTTCACAGGACCTTGCCCCGTCATGGCTTTCCCCCCGCGTCCCCGTACTTCCCGTGCCGAGCCGAGCTTCACGCCGATCGGCGCCGCGCCGCGCGATGCTGTCCCGATCCGTTCCTCCGCGCCCCGCCCAGCCGCCCTGCGGCCGGCGCCGGGCGAAGCGCCGGGCCAGCGGGAGCCGATGCGCCTCGCCGGGGAGCCGCGCTATGCGGCCGAGCCGCAATCGCTGTCGCTGAGTGCCGAGGACCGGATACCGGTCTCGGGCAACGCCCGGGTGGAGGCGAGGCGGCGAGGCGGCTTCGGCTTCTTCCGCCTGCTGGCCTTTACCGTGCTGCTCGCACTGGCGGCGGTGGGCGCCTACAACATCTACCACTGGGCGAGCGCCTTCCTCCCCTGACCGAGCGACCGCGTCCGGCGCCCTCTCGGGCCGCCGGCTCGCCGGCCTAGCCAAACCCCGGGCGTCGCGCATAATTGCGCGCGGGAGGCGCCCGATGTCGCTCAAGCTCTACGCCCTGACTTGCGGCCACATCACCGGCAAGCTCGGCTATCTGATGGAGGGTGGCGAGGGCGAGGCCCGGCTGCCCGTTCCCGCCTATCTCATCGAGCATTCCAAGGGGACTGCGCTTTTCGATAGCGGCATGCACCCCAACTGCCAGCGCGACCCGGTGGCGCATGTCGGCGAGCGCATCCGCGATCTCTTCCGCTTCGATTACCGTCCGGGCGAGGAGGTGAGCGCGCGGCTCGAGGCGATCGGCCGCGATCCCGCCCGCATCGATCTGCTGGTCAATTCGCATCTCCACTTCGACCATGTCGGCGGCAACGCGCTCATTCCCAACGCCACCATGGTCGTGCAGCGGCGCGAATGGGAAGGCGGCATGGATCCCGAGCTTGCGGCACGGCACGGCATGAACCGGCGCGAGTTCGATACCGGCCACAAGCTCCTTCTGGTCGATGGCGAGCATGATCTCTTCGGCGATGGCAGCGTCGTTTGCCTGCCGACGCACGGTCACACGCCGGGTCACCAGTCGCTGCGCCTGCGGCTTGCCTCGGGCGATGTCGTGCTCGCCGCCGATGCCTGCTATTTCTGCCAGACGCTGCGCGAACGGCGCCTGTCGAAGAACGTCTATGACCGCACGAAGATGCTGGCCTCGCTCGATCGTCTCGCCGCGCTCGAGGCCGGCGGTGCGCGCATCTTCTTCGGCCATGACGACGCGTTCTGGAAAACCGTGCCCCAGGCGCCGGCTCCGATCACCTGAGCCGCGCTGCCTTTCCGCGACCTTTCTCTCAGGAGCTGCTGGCGTCATGACCAAGCCCGTTCTTTTCACGCCGATCGCGCTGCGAGAGGTCAAGTTGCGCAACCGTATCGCGATCTCGCCCATGTGCCAGTACTCGGCGAAGGACGGCGTCGCCAATGACTGGCATTTTGCCCATCTCGCGCGCTTCGCGTTGGGCGGCGCCGGGCTCATCTTCGTCGAGGCCACAGCGGTGCGCCGCGAGGGGCGGATCACCCATGGCGATCTCGGCCTCTGGGAAGATGCGCAGATCGCGCCACTGCGCCGCATTGCCGAGTTCCTGAAGGCCGAGGGCGCGGTGCCGGCAATCCAGCTCGGCCATGCCGGGCGCAAGGCGAGCATGCAGCGGCCCTGGCATGGCAACGGCCCGCTCGACGCGAACGACCGCACGCGCGGTGAGGAGGTCTGGCCGATCGTCGCGCCGAGCCCGCTGCCGATGGATGAGGGCTGGCTCGTGCCGCACGCGCTCGACCGCGGCGAGATGGCGACGCTGCGCGAGGATTTCCGCCGCGCCACGCTGCGCGCCGTCGACGCCGGCTTCGAAGCAGTCGAGATCCACGGCGCGCATGGCTACCTGCTGCAGAGCTTCCTCTCGCCGATCGGCAATCGCCGTAACGACGCCTATGGCGGCGATCGCGCCGGCCGCATGCGGTTTCCGCTGGAGGTGGTCGAGACCGTCCGTGCGGCGTGGCCCAAGGAGCGCCCGCTGTTCTTCCGCGTCTCGGCGGTCGACGGCCTCGAGGGTGGCTGGACGCTCGACGATACGGTGGCGCTGGCGCAGGAGCTTAAGGCGCGCGGTATCGACGTGGTCGACTGCTCTTCGGGCGGCATCGCCGGCTCGGCCACCGCGGCGCGCATTCCGCGCAGCCCCGGCTTCCAGCTTCCCTTTGCCGAGCGGGTGCGGCGGGAAGCCGGCATCAAGACCATGGCGGTCGGGCTCATCCTCGAGGCGCATCAGGCCGAAGCGGCGCTCGAAGCCGGCCAGGCCGATTTGATCGCGATCGGCCGTGAAGCGCTCTACGATCCGAACTGGCCACTGCACGCCGAGCGCGCGCTGACGGGTGAGGCCGGCATGTTCGATTTCAGCCATTGGCCCGTCCAGGCGGGCTGGTGGCTCGAACGTCGCGAGCGCGGTTTGCGAGTTGCGCACGAGCCCAGTGGTCAACGCAGGTTCTGAGTTGACTCAAGGGCTTGCAATGAAGCCTGCAATTTTCTGACTCGCAACTCCTACGGGTCGCGCTGAATATTAACAATACAGGCGCGGAATCCGGTCCTGCGTGCGTGTGCGAGGATCGGAACGATGTCGATGCCGGAGCCGATGTCGATCGGTGGCGAGGAGCTGGAGGCTGTGGCTCCAGTGCTGGCCCTTGCGCCGCCACGGCTGCACCCCTTCGCCGAGGACAGCTCGGGTCTCGGCTATTTCCGCAGCGACCATCATCACCGCCAGCTCGCGGCAACAATCTTCCGGCACCTGAGCGACGGCCATGCGCTCGTGCTGACGAGCGGCGATCCCGCCGTCGATGGCGAACTCCTGCAGCAATTCCTCGACGAGCTTGGCGAGGGGCGCTGTCGCGCGACCCTGCTGCGCTGTCGCAACGGCATGGATTTCGGCGCGCTGGTGCGCACCTACAACCGCCGGCTCGGTCTGCGGCAGGAGGCCGGCAGCGACGGCATCTGGGCGCTGCTGTCGCATCTCATGACAGAGCTGCGCAAGGGCGTCCGGCGGATTCTGTTGATCGAGAATGCCGAGACGCTCGACCCCACCTGCTTCGACGAGCTGCTGCGCTTCACCCGGCTCGACGAGCCGCATGTGATGCCGGTGGTGCTGCTGGCGGCACCGGAATTCGCGGCACTCCTCGCCGCGCCGCCGCTCGGCTTCCTGCAAGCGGCGATCACCGCCCGCGTCGCTGCCGATCGCCTCGCGGAGGAAGAGGTCGGCGCCTTCATCCGCTATCAGCTCAATGCGCTCGGCGGCGAGGAAGAGGCGCTCTTCCCGGTCGAGACGGTGTACGCCATCGCTGCTGCCGCCGGCGGCAGCGCCGCCGCGGTCAATCACCTTGCGCGCGAGGTGTTGGCGCGTGCCGGCCATGTTGTCGAGCCGCCGCGCCCGCCGCTGGCGCTGGAAGCGCCCATGGCCGAGCCTGCGCCCGTGCCCGCAACCCTCTCGGAGAGGGAAGGTGAAGAGCGGGCGTTGGTGCTGAGCGAGCCGCTCGCCGAGAAGCCGGGTGCGCTCGAGAGGTTTGCAGTGCTGCGCCGGCTTCGTCTGCCGCCGGCGCTCGCCTTCGCCGCCTACGCTGCGGTCGCCGCGCTCTCCGGGTTTACGCTCCTCTACGCGCTCTCGCCGCGTCCGGCGCATCAGCCGGCGGCCATCGTCGCCTCGCCTTCGCCGCAGATGTCTAGGCCCACCGCGAGGGCGGAATCGACCAATGCCGGTTCGGAACAGCACGAAAAGGCGCCGCCTTCCCCCGCGACCGTAGCCGAAGCGCCGCTTTCGCCGGCGCACGACCAGCGGCTTGCCGCCATCGAGCCGCAAGCCGGAGAGCAGGCTGCGCAAACGCCGCCAGCCGCATCGACGCCGGATGCGGCGCCGGCCCGATCGGAAACTCCGGAGACGGCACCCTCTACCGCTACCGACGCATCGGCGCCGCCGCCGGTTCCGGCAGTGCAGCCTCAGCAGCAATCCGACGCCGCAGCGGCGCAGCCCGCTCCTCCAGAGAAGTCGCCCGAAACCGCGTCGCCCGCCTCGCCCGTACTCTCGGCCGAGGCCGAAGCGAAAACTGCTCAGCCGGCTTCTCCCGCGCCGGCGGCAAAGGCGGAACCCAGATCAACGCAGGCGTCGCCTGCGCCAACCGCCGAGGCTCAATCCAAATCCGCACAGCCGGCGTCAGCCACCCCGGCGCCCGAGGTTGAAGCGAAACCCGCGCAGCCGGCTGCGACGGCCGAAGCTGAACCCAAATCCACGCAGCCGGCTTCGCCTGCGCCCGAGCGCGATGCCGAGCCCAAATCGGCGCAACCGCCGTCGCCCGCCGCAGCGGTCGAGCCTGAACCCAAATCCACGCAGGCAGCGTCGTCTGCGCCTGACCGCGATGTCGAGCCCAAATCGCCGCAACCGTCGTCGCTGGCCGCCGCAGTCGAGCCTGAGCCAAAATCGGCGCAGCCGAATTCGTCGCCGAAGTTGGCCGCTCTCGAGCCGGCATCGCCGCCGGCAGCCGCGCGGCCCGTCGCTCCGGATCCGTCGCTCGCCGTCCTGGTGCAACGCGGCCAGCAGCTGCTCGGCGCCGGCGACGTCATCTCGGCCCGGCAGTTCTTTGAGCGCGGCGCCGCCGCCGGCGACCCCTCTGCGCTCTTCGGTCTCGCGATGAGCTACGACCCGGTCTTCCTGCGCCAGATCGGTGCGCGCGGCGTTTCCGGCGACGCCGCGACCGCCCTCGACTGGTATCGCCGCGCCGCCGCCGCCGGCAGCACCGACGCCGCAAAGCGGCTCGAGCGGCTACGCGCCCACCTTCCTGTCCAATCCACCCCGGGAGACAGACGATGACGACCAAGCGCTCGACCGTTTTCCGCACCTTCTTTTCGGCGGCGGCTCTGCTGCTGCTGAGCGGCGGCCTCGCGCTCGCGCAATCAAACACGTTGGTGCAACGCACCAATCGCGGCGTGGTCGAGCTGCTGACCTCGGGCGATGCCGCCTCGATCACCATGGCGCAGGACCTCGCCAGCGTCATTGACGACGGCGCCACTCGTCGTCTCCTGCCGGTGGTGGGTCATGGCGCCGTCGAAGGGCTCGTCGATCTGAAGGCGCTGCATGGCATCGACATGACGATCGCCCAGACCGACGTGCTCGATTACGCCCGGCAGCACAAGATGCCGCCCGACATCGGCACCGTGACCTATATCGCGAAGCTGCACAATGAGGAGCTGCATCTGCTGGCGCGGAGCGACATTGCCAGCGTCGCCGAGCTTGCCGGCAAGAAGGTCGATTTCGCCGGCGGCGCGCGCATCACCGGTCCGGCCGTGCTCAGCATCCTCGGCGTCAAGGTCGAGGCAGTGTTCGACAACCATGCGCAGGCGCTGAAGAAGCTGCGCTCGGGCGAGGTAGCGGCACTCGCCTATGTCGCGGCCAAGCCGACGCCGGTCTTCGATCCGCTGGGCGCCGGCGACAAGCTGCATTTCCTGTCCATCCCGATGAACGCCGCTCTTGCCAAAGCCTATGTTCCGGCACGGCTCACCGCGGCGGATTACCCGCGTCTCATCGGCGCCGACGCGCCGGTCGACACGGTGGCGGTCGGCACCGCGCTGGTGGTGGCGAACCTGCAGCCGGACTCCGAGCGCTATCGCAACGTCGCCAATTTCGTCGATGCCTTCTTCACGCAGTTCCCGCGCTTGCAGGAGGCGCCGCACCACCCGAAATGGGCGGAGGTCAATCTCGCCGCCGAGCTGCCGGGCTGGAAGCGCTTTCCGCCGGCGGAAGCCTGGCTGAAGCGCAACGCCGTCGCCTCGGCTGCTCCGATGGACAAGGCGCAGCTGCGCGAGATCTTCGCCAAGTTCCTCGATCAGCGCAGCACGCTCGCCGGCGGCCGCACCCTCTCGGCCGAGGAAAAGGACCAGCTCTTCAACCAGTTTGAGCGCTGGCAGCAGAGCAGCGACGCGCGCTGAACGCCGACATCAAGGAGCTTTCATCATGCGAATCGCCCGAAGCGCCACCCTTGCGCTTGCCTTCGGCCTGATGCTCGGCGCCGCCGGCGGCCACGCCGCCGAGACCGGCGCTGCCGAGACGCCCCGGCACGGCGGCATCCTCAACTTCGCGGTCACTGCAGAGCCCGCCAACTACGACTGCGAAGCCAACGTCTCGTTCGCGTTCATTCATCCGATCGCGCCGCATTATTCGACGCTGCTCAAATTCGATCCCGTCCACTATCCCGCGATCGAGGGCGACCTCGCGAAAGCTTGGTCTGTCTCGCCGGACAAGAAGGTCTATACCTTCAAGCTGCAGCCGCATGTCCTCTTCCATGACGGTACGGTGCTGAGTTCGGCCGACGTCAAGGCAAGCTACGAGCGCATCATCCATCCGGCGAAAGGCGTGTTCTCCGCGCGCCAGGCGGATTACGCCTCGATCGCCGAGATCGACACGCCGGATCCGCTCACTGTCGTCTTCCACCTTTCCTATGCGCAATCGGGGATGCTCGAGAATTTCGCCTCGCCCTGGAACTGCATCTACAGCGCGGCGAAGCTCAAGGCGGATCCGCTTTATCCCTCGCAGCATGTGATGGGAACCGGCCCGTTCGTCTTCGTCGAGCACGTCAAAGGCGATCACTGGACCGGCCGGCGCTTCGCGCATTACTTCCGCCCGGGCCATCCCTATCTCGACGGCTACACCGCACATTTCATGTCGGGCAGCAAGGTGGTCTCGGCATTCAAGAGCGGCGCGATCGAGGCGGAGTTCCGCAGCGTCACACCGGTGCAGCGCGACCAACTCACCGCGGCGCTGGGTGACCGCGTCGACATATCGGAAAGCCCTTGGGTGATCAATCTCCTGCTGATCTTCAATACCAAGCACAAGCCGTTCGACGACATGCGCGTGCGCCAGGCGCTGTCGCTCGCCATCGACCGTTGGCAGATGGCAAAGGAGCTGTCGGGGACCACCTACATGAAGTATGTCGGCGGCCTCATGCGTCCGGGCTTCTCGATGGCAACGCCCGAGGCGGAGCTCGAGCGCCTGCCGGGCTTCTCGCATGACGCCGCGGCGTCCGAGGCGGAGGCGCGGCGGCTGCTTGCCGAGGCCGGCGTGCACAATCTCACCGTTGCTTTCGTCAACCGCAGCATCCCCGTGCCCTATGGGCCGGCGGCCGACTACGTCACCGCCGCCTGGAAGCGGCTCGGCGTGACGGTCAAGGAGGTGCGGCTCGACAACAAGCATTGGGACGAGGCGCTCAAAGCCGGCGCCTTCGACGCCGCCTTCGACTTCGACGGCGATTACATGGACGATCCGACCCTGCAGATGACGAAGTACGTGTCGCCCGACCTCTCGCCCGACAACTATTCGGGCGCGACCGATCGCATGCTGGACGCGCTCTTCGTCGGCCAGGCGGTGATCCCCGACCCACGGGAGCGCGCCCGCATTGTCCGCTCCTTCGAGAAGCGCGCGATGACCGAGGCCTATTCCGTGCCGATCCTGTGGTGGAACCGCATCATCGCCCACAGCTCGCGGCTCCATGGCTGGACGATCACGCCGAGCCACTACCTCGAGCAGGATCTCGGCGATGTCTGGCTCGATGCTCCCGGCCAGAAGGCTCCGACAACCCGCGCGGCCGAGCGCTAGCCGCGCCGGTCGCGCGGCTGGCGCCGGGACCATCAAACAAGTTCAAGTTGCGGAGGCCACCGGGTCCGGTGGCCTCCGCGTGCTCTTCTGCGTGCTGGAAACGGCTACTCGCCGCCGCTTTTCTCGAGCTGGAGCGGATTTCCGCAGAAAGCCGCTTTCAAGGAGCGTGGAAGGCAGGAACAGCGCGGGGTCGTCGCGGTCCAGCGGGGAACGGCACGACGGTTCCCTCCGCTGCCTTGGCCGGGACTTCGATCCAGATGGTGCGGCCGTACTCGCATCGCCGGTCGACCGCGATGCCCGCACGCGTCGCGAGCGAGTGAAGGAGCTCGAGCTGGAGCGACGTGCTGGCTTGAGCATACAAATGGACATAGACGAAAAGCGTATCGGGCTTCCCCGGGAACACGCGGAGATCGATCACGCCGTGCCCATCGAATTGGTCGACTAACTTCGGCGTGAGAGCCGCCATCAGTTCAGAGCTGGTCAATCGGTTCATCGCCGTTCCTCGCTGATCAGGCGATGAACCCTACGTTGCCGGCCCGCACTCGTACGGAAATCAAACGTCGCAATGGCCGATTTTCCACGGCTGTGGCAATTGCGCCACGCGGTCTGGAGGGCGCATCGGCCGACCCCGCAATGCTGATTGGCGTGGAGTTCAGCGGCCGGTCAATTTGCCGATCGCCCGGGCAAACGATCCGGCCGGCTTCGGGTCAGGCTGCTCTGGCGGATCGGCTTGCGCGGAAGCGTGTCCAGCCGGACCAGGCAAGGGGCTGGCCCGCTGCGCGTAGGCGACGAGGCTTTCGAGCAGCTTGTCGTCGAGGCGGTTGTGCCTGGCGCGGTCTTCTCCCGAGAATGCTCGGTCGGGAGCAAGAAGAACCCCCAGGTTCGGCGGGCACCGCTGCGGGTGCCTCGCAAAGATACCCCTGAGGGATTCGCCGAGATCGCTCCAGAGAGCCGCTGCTTCTCCGGCCGACATGACAATGCGAACGCCTCCTGCCACGATCGTGAGCTCGCACTGCGCGGAATCGATCAGTAGGCTGAGCGGCGCGTCCGAGACTTTCATTGCGATCCTCCCCCCGATAAATCCTCTGCTCAGGGCGAAGATGAGCCGAGCTTCCTCGGCTCCATCCTCGCCTCATCGTCGCCGGCGCCGATCAGCGCCGGGCGGCGCAAATCGACCGATACCCCATCGAGCTTCTTGATGCCGAGCGACAGCCCGTCTCTCAGAGCTTCTCCTTCGCTCTTGCTCAGGGTCAGGCGAAACCCGTCCATGACGACGAGCAGTTCCGACGTCTCTGCGTTGGGCTGAACGAACACTTTTTCAGGGACGATTTTCATGTGAGCCTCTTAACAGGATGCGGCTTTCATAGGTTAGGCTTGCCGGCTTAACCAAGAGCATAGAGCCAAGAGTCTGCGGGCAAGAAGCTGTCGCAAATTGGCCACCCGATCCCGATTCTTCGGAGGCGTTCCCCAGGCGATTGCTCGACTGCGATGGAACTCGCGCGTCGCGCACTTTGGCTCCTCGACAGTCAATCGGGATGAATGCGCATGCGCCGAATGGAAAAAGCCGATTCGCTCGCCAGAGCACGCGCTTACGCAGGTATTGCGCCGGCTGCGGCAAATGGCGCGACGATCTGACCAGTTATCGGGGGATGCACTCTACTTGAAGATGATCACTCTATTTGCATGGAGGGCGAAGATGAGAATCATCCCCGAGCGCGTCACGGTTATTCCTGACGCGCAGCGCAGTGAGCTGACGGTGATCATGGAAGGGTTTCGGCTGAGCCTGGGCGCCGAGGAAGCGCGGGCGCTCAGCTACGCGCTGGTGCAGGGACTGAAGCAGCTCTCGGAGGCGCCGGGGCCACGGGCCTTCTTCAGCGGAACCCCGGTCGCCTCCGCGCATGGCCCCTCGACCGCGCCTGCAGCGCAGGAGACTCCGACCCAGAAAGCCGCCGAGGGCGTGCGCTCGTTGTCGGCCTGAGTCTTCGGCGCTTGGGCCGGATGATAAAGGCGGGTCCGAGTTTTCGCACCCGGCCATGATCTCGGATACTTTGATCAGTATTGCCTGCTATGCGATCGTGGCGGTCGCATATGCCGGGGCGGTCGGCCGGCTCGGTGCCGGCCACCTGCGCCGCCGCCAGATCGTCGTGGGCACGGTGCTGGGCTGCGGGGCACTGGTCTGTCTACTGGCGCAGCGCTATGCCGGCCACCTCGCCGCGGTGAGCGATGGTATCGCCGCCGTCGGTCTCGCAGCCGCTTTCGGGGGCGAGCTTGCAGCGGTGCTGGCGGCGATCATCGGCGGCACATCCGCCGCCCTTCTTGATTCGTCCTACGGCTATATCGGTCTTGCTCAGGTCTGGCTCGCTGCGCTGATCGGCGTGGGCGCCACATTCGCGCTGCAGCGTCGGCGCGCCGGCTTCGCTACGACCGAGCTGGGCATCCTGGCGGTCTGCCAAACGCTGGGCGCGGCCGCGCTCATCCTGCCCTGGCCGCAGTTCCGCGGCGTTGCAGCCGAGACGGTGTGGATGCTCGGCAGCAAGGTCCTGCTCGGAACGATCGTGCTGGGTGCGCTGCTCCAGCGCTGGGGCGACGCCGAGGCGGGGATATGGGATATCCGTCGGCGTCTGGAGGCCCTGATTTCGAACGTTCCGGGGGCAGTCGCAAAAGTCGTGGTGAGCCCGGCCGGCGAATTGCGCTTTTCCTTCACGCCGGCCGACAGCATCCGCATCTTCGGCGAGGGCGTTTCCGCCTCGAGCGGCGAAACGGCGCGTGTTCTGCAGTCCATCCATCAAGATGATCGCGCCGGATTCCGTCGCTCCCTCGTGGAGGCGAGCCGCTCGGGTTTCGTGTGGTCCCACGAATTCCGCGTGGCCGTGCCGGGCGGCAAGCAGCGCTGGCTGCACGGCCGCGGGCGCGGGCACCTGGGCAAGGGCGGCGAGACCGTGTGGGACGTCGTCCTCACGAACATTACGAGCCGCAAGGAGGTGGAACAGGCGTTGCGGCGGAGCGAGGAGCTGAACCGGATCCTCGCCGAGAACACGATGGAAGTGATCTCCAGGGTCGGGCCGGATCAGGCCTGGCTCTACATTTCGCCCGCATCGCGAGACATTCTCGGCTACGAGACCGATGAGCTGGTGGGGCGCTCGTCGCTGTCGATCGTCGATCAACCGGACGCCGCGCGCGTCGCCGAGGCCCTGGCGGGGCTCGTCCCCGACGGCGCTGCGCGGAGCGTCATCTACCGCGTGCGTCGCGGCGACGGCGTCACGACCTGGGTCGAGGATACGCGGCGGATGGTGAGCCGGCGGATGGGCGACCAGGCCGAAAGCATCAGCATCATCCGGCCCGTCGAGGCGAACCGCGTGGCGATTCGGCCGAACGGCGCGGACGAGGGGCATGCGCCGCACGAGCGCGACCGCCGCCTGCTACGGCTGCTGGAGGCGGCGGGAACGGGCGTGATCCTGATCGATCCGTACCAGCCCAACCATCCCATTACCTACGCGAACAAGTCCGCCGCCGCGATCACCGGCTACAGCCAGGCCGAGCTCTGCAATCGAACCTGGCGCACGCTTCAGGCGTCGAACAGCGATCCGGCCGTGATGCACGGAATAGAGGATGCCATTGCGGAGCGCCGCGCGCTCTCCGCGACCTTCGTCAGCCGCCGCAAGGATGGCGGCACCTGTTGGGTCATGCTGGACCTGAGCCCGGTGCGGCGGCCGGACGGTCACGTCGAATCCTGTCTCGGCATCTTCTTCGACGTTTCCGAGCAGAAACGGCTCGAGGACGATCTCAGGCGCTCTCGCGACGCGGCCGAGGAGGCGACCAGAGCGAAATCCGATCTCATCGCCAGCATCAGCCACGAGCTCCGAACGCCCCTCAACGGCGTCATCGGATTCACCAATCTCCTGCTGAACGAGAATCTGCCCGCCGAGCAGCGCCGCTACGCCACGTTCGCCCACGACGCCGGCAGCTCTCTTCTCGCCATCATCAACAACATCCTCGATCTCTCGAAAATGGAGGCGGGGAAGCTCACGCTCGTCGAGACGGATTTCAGCATCGTCGAGCTGGCGGTGAGCTGCAACACGGTCGTCTGGCATGCGGCGCGCGAGCGCGGTCTCGATCTCAACTTCGTGCTGAAGCCGGAAGTCGTCAATTTCGTGAGAGGCGATCCCGGCCGGATACGGCAGGTGCTGTTGAACCTGCTGAGTAATGCGATCAAGTACACGGAAAAGGGCAGCGTCGTCCTCGCCATCGCCAAGGTAAAGGACCTGGCCAAAGGGGCGGTGCTGAGATTCTCGGTCACCGACACCGGCATCGGCATCGACAAAGAGCAGCAGTCGCGGCTGTTCCAGAAATTCTCCCAGGTCGAGGACAGGAACGGCATATACCTACGCGGTACCGGGCTCGGCCTGGCAATCTGCAAGACTCTGGTGGAGAACATGGGTGGGCAGATCGGCGTCATCAGCACGCCGGGCCTTGGCAGCCAGTTCTGGTTCACCTTGCCGCTCGAATTTGCCGTCGGCGACGGTCATCCGGAACAGCGCAGCAAGGCCGCGGGCTCCGGGGCGAAGATTCTTCTCGTCGAGGATGCCCCGATGAACCAGGAGCTGATGCTCACGCTGCTCCGTCGCGCAGGCCATACCGTCGACGTCGTCGGCGACGGCCAGGGCGCCATCGAAGCTGCCCGGATGCTCGCGTTCGACCTCGTGCTCATGGATGTTCAGCTGCCGCGCATGGATGGAATGACCGCGACGCGCGCCATTCGGCAGCTTGAAGGTGCGGGATCACGCGTGCCCATCATTGCGATGACCGCCCGCGCCCTGGCGGGTGATGCCGAGAAATGCCTTGCTGCGGGAATGAACGACCATTTGTCGAAGCCGGTCGATCCCGCGGCCCTGCTGGCGATGATCGACCGATGGGCGGGGCGGCAGGGCGGCGAGGCTCAGCCGCGAGAGAGGAGCGCGCCGGCGGTTCAGGATCTGCAGGTGCTCAAAGATCTCGAGGCGCATCTCGGTCGAGCCAAGCTGGACGATCTCTTGGCGCGGGCGCGACGGGAGCTGCCGCGCCTTCTGGAGCGGATCAACGAAAACCGTTCAGAGCCTCAGCTGCTGGAGCGCAGTGCCCATGAGCTGCTCTCGGTTGCCGGAACTGCCGGGCTGCTGGAGCTCGTCGAACGTTCGCGCGCGACCATGGAGACCTGCCGGTCGGGCAGCGAGGCCGAACTTGCCGAGAGCGTAGCGGCTCTGAACAAGGCGGGCCGTCGCGCGCTCGAGGCGATCGGCGCCGATGTCAGCGCGGCGGACTCGGCCGTCGACTAGCTATCTTTGCTCTATGCTCGAGGTGATCTTTGCCCAGCTTATCACCTGTTCTTTCACCTTTGCGGCAATGGCCAGCGGATCCGCTCCGGCCGCTGGAGGGGCCACCGCCTTGTCGCGAGTCGGCGAAAGATGTTCAAGCGCCGTCCCCACGGTTCCGATCAGGGCGCGGGCTTCGTCGATCGTCAGAGCCAGGCGGTAGCCGCCCATGAGCACGGTCAGCTCCAGCCGCTCCTCCTCGCGAATGACGGTGATCGGCTCTTCGATGACCTTCATGCCGAGCTCACTCCGCTCAAATCGTCGCGACCCTGCCGGAAAGGCTCCCACACTACCCGGGATCGTGGGATGTGACATTTCGTGGCGGCGGGGCTTGCGAAACCGATCAACTGACCGATGACGGCCGCCCGAAGCCACATGCCGCCCGCCCCATAAACCCTTCCCCTTTTCTCCCATGCACCCGCAGCTTCATGATCTGCTCGACTTCTGGCACCAAAAATGCGCCGGGCGCCGCATGCCGGCCCGGAAGGACTTCGACGTTTTCGAATTGCGCCCGTGGCTCGGCCGTCTCCATCTCGTCCAGGTTGTCGGAGGCGGGGAGGATTTTCGCTTCACGATTTACGGCAGCGAGGTCGCTGTCCTGCACGGAACCGATCTCACCGGCAAGGCACTGAGCAGCATTGCCGAACCTGCGCGGGAGAGCGTGCGGCGGGCCTATGCGGCAACCTGCAGATCGCGCGCCCCTCTCTTCATCGAAGATGATCGGCTGGTGAGAAGCAGCCTGACCAGGCTCGAGAACCTCATCTTGCCGCTCTCCGACGATGGTCGGACGGTGAATCGGCTGTTGATCGGCGTGTCAGCGATCGAGCGCAGAGCGGAGCAGGAGGAACTGCCGGCCGAGCGGCGCCGTGCCCCGCGAACGGCGATCCTTTGCGCCGGTCGATTGCGGACAAACGACGGCTGGGAGAGCTGCGTCGTCTTGGATTATTCGTCTCTGGGCGCTCGCGTGCAGGTGGAAAGCGATGCGCTGCTTGCCGGTACGTCGGCGATCGAGTTTGCCGATTTCGCGCCGATCCCGGCGAAAATCGTCTGGCAACGCCCGAACGGTTTGGGCCTGGAGTTCGCGGAGCGAATCGCCGCGGCAAACTGAGCGCGCCGCGCGGCGAGCCTAGGGAATTCTTAACCATCCGCCACGACAATCGCCCGCTCGCTTGGAAATCGGAGGGCAGGGGATGGCACGGCGCGCGACGAACAAAGCTTTGCGCCAAAGTGCGACGCTGCTGCGCCGCGGCTCAGCCGGGAAACATGATGACGTTGCGCACCGCCGTGCCGGCGCGCAGCGCCGCGAATCCCTCGTTGATCTGTTCGAGCTTGAGCTTCCCGGAGATGAGATGGTCGAGCTGGAGCTTTCCCTGGAGGTAGAACTCGATCAGCCGTGGCATATCGATGCGGAAGCGGTTGGAGCCCATGAGGGAGCCCTGGATTTTGCGTTCGCGGAGGAAATCGGGGCCATGGAGTTCGATCTTGGTCCCCACCGGGATCATGCCGATGATCGTCGCGGTCCCGCCCGGCGCTAGCATGCGGAAGGCCTGCTCGGCCGTCGCTTTGGTTCCCAGGCACTCGAAGGAATAGTGGACGCCGCCGGCGGTGAGCGCCATGACCGCCTTTGCGGCGTCGCCCTCCCCGGCATTGACGACATCGGTGGCGCCGAGCTTCTTCGCGAGCTCCAGCTTCGCCGGCAGGGTGTCGACGGCGATGATGCGCCCGGCGCCAGCCAGCGCCGCCCCGTTGACCGCGGCCAGACCGACACCGCCGCAGCCGATCACCGCGACGCTGGTCCCCGGTTCGACCTTCGCCGTGTGGAAGACGGCGCCGACGCCGGTCAGCACGCCGCAGCCGATGAGCGCGGCGCGGTCGAGCGGCATGTCAGGGCGGATCTTCGCCAGCGCATGCTCATGTACCAGCATCTGCTCCGCATAGGAGGAGAGATTGAGGAACTGGTGCATGAGGCCGCCCTTCCAGGAGAGGCGCTGTGACGCGCCGGGCGGCAGCTTGATCTCGGCGCTCTGGCAGAGCGAGGGATGGCCGGTGAGGCACTGATCGCAATAGCCGCAGAATACCGAGAGGCAGGTGACGACATGGTCGCCGGGCTTCACATAGGTGACGTCCTCGCCCACCGCCTCGACGATGCCGGCGGATTCGTGGCCGAGCACGCAGGGCATCGGATGCGGATAGGTGCCGTCGGCGAAATGCAGATCGCTGTGGCAGATGCCGGCGACGGAGGTCCGGATCAGCACCTCGCGCGGTCCGGGCTTCGCCAGCGCCACCTGCTCGATGGTGAGCGGCTCGTTGACCGCATGCAGCACCGCCGCCTTCATCGCTCGCCTCCCCGTGTGCCGCCCGCCCGGTGCGGCTCTCGCGATTACTGCGCAATCGCTGTCGCCGCCGCCGACGAACGCGCTTTGCGCGTTCGCGGCTATTCCGCCGCGCTCTGCGTCACCTGTGCCACGCGTTTCTGGGCGTCGAACTGCTCGGCGACGCGCTGGTCGTTCTCGAGCATCGCCTGGGCGTCGGTATCGGCGAAGCCCATCACGCCCATGTCCTCATAGGCCTTGCGCACGCGCGGGCCCCAGAGGCCGATGTCGCGCACCGTCGGCACGATGCGGCTGAAGAGGCGGGAGCGGAATTGCGCCATGCTCTCGGACTGCATCACCGCTTCGGCGCATTCCTTCGCCGGCAGTCCCAGCCGCTCCCAGACCTCCCACTGGTTGAAGCGGTCCCGCATGTGGTAGCAGGCCTGGACGACGAACTCCTCGCGCTCGTCGCGCTCGGCGTCGGTGAGCTGCGGATAGTAGTCGCGCAGCGCGAGCCGCCCGAAGGCGACATGGCGTGCCTCGTCCTGCATGACATAGGCATTGACCGCGGCGGCGAGCGGATTGCCGGCATTGTCGCGGATCCGCTGGAAGGCGGCGAGCGCCAGACCCTCGATCAGGATCTGCATGGTGAGATAGGTCATGTCCCAGCGGTGGTCGGTCAATCCGGTCTCGAGCAGCGATTTGAGCCCGGGCGTGATCGGATAGGCGAGCTTGAACTTCTCGTGCAGGAGGCGCGAATAGGCCTCGACATGCCGCGCCTCGTCCATCACCTGGGTCGCGGCGTAGAACTTGCTGTCGAGGTCGGGGACGGATTGCACGATCTTGGCGGTGGCGATGAGCGCGCCCTGCTCGCCATGCATGAATTGCGAGATGCTGGAGGCCTGCTGATGGTGGCGGACCTCGCTCCGCTCCTTGTCGGTGAGCCGCCGCCAGATATCGGTGCCGAAGATCGGGATCACCCGGTCGTCGAGCTGCATCGGGTTCTCGGGATCGAGCCCCTGCGACCAGTCGATGCGCAGCGCCGCGTCCCATTGCTGCTTCTTGCCCTTGTCGTAGAGCTGCAGCAGCGACTGGCGCGCATCGTCATATTCCCAGGTGAAGCGCGTCTCGACCGCGCCCTCGAATTTCCACTCCGTCAGTTCCACCGGCAGCGCATAGCGATAGATCGTCGACATGCTCGACACTCCGTCTGGCTCGACCCCCAAAGCACGAACTGGACTGGCTGTCGGCGCTCGGCCGGTCCTCCCCCGGCACGTCGCCGCGCGTGGCGCATTCCGCTTCTTCGGCTTTCGCCGCGGCGGCCCTCGCGCCATCTCTCCGCCGGCAACCCTACGCGGGAAATTCCGCCATGTGAACAGCCTCCGCCGTGATTCTTTGCGCGACGGCCTGGGTTTACACCTAAAGATAGATTGCCTCGAGGGCGGCGCATCAAGGCTAGGGTGTTCCCCCCAGAAAATCGTCGCGCGGGCGGCGGCTTTGCGCCCTGCCGCATCGCCGCTAGAGTGACGCGCGAAGAGGAAAAACAAGGCGTTCGGAGGGAGGATGGGCTCGTATCTGGTGGGCGTCGATATCGGCGGCACCTTCACCGATTGCGTGGTGATCGACGAGAGCGGCACGGTGACCACCGCCAAGGCACCATCGACGCCTGGCAATTTCGCCGAGGGCATGATCGACGCCATCTCGGCCGCGGCCGGGAAGCTCGGCCTCGAGCCGGCGCGGCTCTATGAGCAGGTGGCGCTGCTGTCCCACGGCACGACCGTCGGCACCAATGCCGTCGTGCAGAAGCGCGGCGCCCGGATCGGCCTCATCACCACCAAGGGGCACAACGACGTCATTCACATCATGCGCGGCTCGCGCGGCATCGGCGGGCGCGATGTGCGCCAGGTGGTGCATTTCCCCGAGAGCCAGAAGCCCGACCCGATCGTCCCCAAGCGGCTGATCGAGGGCGTCTCCGAGCGCGTCGACTGCTTCGGCAAGGTGGTGGTGCCGCTGAACGAGGCCGAGGCCGAGGCGGCGATCCGGCAGCTTCTCGAGAAGGGCGTCGAGGCGATCGCCATCTGCTTCCTCTGGTCCTTTCTCTACCCCGACCATGAGCATCGCGTGCGCGACATGGTGAAGCGGCTCGCGCCCGATACCTTCGTCACCTGCTCGGCCGATCTGGTGCCGAAGTGGGGCGAGTACGAGCGCACGACGGCGACCGCGATCAACGCCTATATCGGGCCGCTCACCTCGGGATATCTGAGCCGGCTCGACCATCGCCTGACGCAGCTCGGATATCGCCAGCCGCTGCAGATCACCCAATGCGGCGGCGGCACCATCTCGGTCGACAAGGCGATGGAAGCGCCGCTGCTGACGCTTGATTCAGGTCCGGTCTCCGGTGTCACCGGCTCGCTCTATCTCGGCCGGGTGATGGGCTATCCCAACATCATCACCACCGACATGGGCGGCACCTCCTTCGATGTCGGCATCATTTACGAGGGGAAGCCCGCCTATTCCTTCGTCAGCAACGTGAACCAGTACGAGTACTTCATCCCCAAGGTCGATATTCAGGCGATCGGCAGCGGCGGCGGCAGCCTGGTGCGCATCGACGAGGTGACCAAGACGATGCGCGTCGGTCCCGAAAGCGCCGGCGCCGTGCCCGGCCCGGTCTGCTACGGCAAGGGCGGCACCGTGCCGACGGTAACCGACGCCGATGTGGTGCTGGGCTATATCAGCCCGGACAATTTCGCCGGCGGCCGCATCCGCCTCGACAAGGCGAAGGCCGAGACGGCGATCGCCGACATCGCCGGGCGGCTCGGCCTCTCGGTCATGGATTGCGCCAGCGGCATCGCCAAGATCGCCGAGTTCCAGATGGCGGATATCATCCGCAAGATGACGGTGGGCAAGGGCTTCGATCCCCGCGATTTCGTGCTCTTCGCCTTCGGCGGCGCGGGGCCCGCCCATGCCGGCATCTTCGCGCGCGAACTCGGCGTCGCCAAGGTGGTGATCCCGCAGCGCGAGACCGCGTCCACCTGGTGCGCCTTCGGCGCCGCCTCGGCCGACATCCTGCACATCCACGAGCAGGTCGACATCATGCCGTCGCCCTTCGAGGCGTCGCGCATCAACCGCAACCTCGATCGGCTCGAGGAGGTGGCGCGGCGGCAGATGGCGAAGGATGCGATCGCACCCGAGCGCCAGCGGCTGCAATTCTCGGTCGATATGCGCCACAAGGGGCAGATCAACGAGGTCGAGGTGATGCTGGAGGAGGCCCGCGTCGGCGGCACCTTCCAGGAAGCGCTGCGCAACGCCTTCCACCGCCGCTACGAGCAGCTCTATGGCCGCGGCTCATCCTTCCGCGGCGGCAGGCTGGAGATCGTCACATTCCGCGCCCGCGCCATGGCCGACACGCCGCGTCCGCGGCTCGTCGCAGCCGAGCGCCTGACGGCGGAGATCGACGCTGCGGCGCGCCGGCCCGCCCGGCCGATCTACTGGGCGGATCTCGGCCGCGCCGTCGAGACGCCGGTCTATGACGGCACCGCGCTCCGCCCGGGCAATTCGGTCTCGGGACCCACCGTCGTCGAGACCCCCGACACCACCGTCGTCGTGCCGCCGGGCCAGCGCCTCAGCGTCGACCGCTTCGGCAATTTCGAGATCGAGCTCGGAGAAGGACGCCCGCAATGAGCAAGATCAGCGAGCTCACCGATACCGTCTTCGACGGGGTCAATAACCCCTATGTGCCGCCCAGGACGCTCAACATCTCGCCGAAGCTCCGGCTCCATCGCGACTTCAGCGACGATTTCGATCCCGTCACCTTCGAGGTGATCCGGCACCATCTCTGGAACGTCAACGAGGAGCATGGCGCGACCATCCAGCGGCTTTCCGGCTCGCCGGTGGCGATGTATGCGCTCGACCTCAACCCGTCGATCCTCACCGAGGATGCCGAGTTTGTCTTCTTCGGTCCCTACATGCAGTACATGTCGGGGGTCACCGACACGCAGGTAAAGTGGATCCTCGAGAATCGCAGCGACAATCCCGGCATCCGCGACGGCGACATGTTCCTCGCCAACGATCCCTGGGTGGGCGCCGCGCATCAGCAGGACGTGATGCTGATCTGCCCGGTCTTCGCCGGCGACGAGCTCTTCTGCTGGGTGACCAACTGCCTCCATCAATACGACATCGGCGGCATCACGCCGGGCAGCTTCTGTCCCGCCGCCGAGACCGCCTTCGACGAGGGCATCCTCATCCCGCCGGTGAAGATCATCGAGGGCAACGAGATCCGCCGCGACATCGAGGACATCTATCTCCGCTCCTCGCGCAAGCCCGAGCTGGTGGCGCTCGATTTCCGTGCGCAGATGGCCGGCAACATCGCGGCGCGCGAGCGGGTTACCCAACTCATCCGCCGCTACGGCGCGGCGACGGTGAAGGGGGTGATGAAGCGCATCCTGGTCAATGGCGAGAAGGCCTTCCTGCAGAAGCTGGCGCGGCTTCCCGACGGCACCTGGCGCGACCGCACCTATGTCGAATGCTGCCGCCCGGGCGACCGCTCGACCTACCGCGTGTCGCTGGCGCTCACCAAGCGCGGCGACACGCTCCTCTTCGAGAACGAAGGCACGGCGCCGCAGCAGGGGGCGATGAACGCCACCTATTCCGGCTGGCGCGGCGCCATCATGGTGGCGCTCAATCAGCTTCTCTGCTGGGACCAGTATTTCTCGGTCGGCGGCGCGCTGCGCCATGTCGAGTTCAATCCGACCGCCGGCACGCTCAACTGCGCGAGCTTCCCGGCGTCGGTTTCGACCGCGCCGGTGCAGGCGATGGAGATCTCGCTCTATCCCGCCTACAACGTGCTCTCCAAGATGATCTATGGCGATCCCGCGATGCGCAAGGACGTGATGTGCATCGGCGGCACCAGCCAGTGGCCCACCATCTTCCGCGGCATCGATCAGTGGGGCGAGCGCTACGGCTATCTCCTGGTCGATCCCATCGGCGGCGCGATCGGCGCCTTCTCGACCCAGGACGGCATCTCCACCGGCGGCCAGTCGCGCACGCCCATCTGCAAGCTGCCCAATATCGAGCACACCGAGCAGAGCTTCCCGTTGCTGTTCCTCTATCGGAAGGAGGTGCCGGACAGCGGCGGCGCCGGCAAGTTCCGCGGTGGGCTCTCGGCCGAGAGCTGCTTCATTCCGCACAACACCGACAAGATCGTGCAGGACACGCTCTCCTCGGGGAACGCGATCCCGACCTCGAGCGGCATGATGGGGGGATATCCCGGCACCCCCAACCGCTACCGCTTCGTCACCGGGAGCGACATCCTCGAGCGGCTCCAGCGCCGCGAGATGGTCGAGGATGCGCTGGAGGTGACCGGCACCGAAGTGACCCTCCAGCTCCGCCAGGAGAATTTCGAGCAGCACCCGGCCGATGTCTACGCCGTGGTCTGGACCGCGGCAGGCGGATTCGGCGACCCCATGGAGCGCGATCCCGCGGCGGTGCTCGAGGATTGGCTCAACGGCGCGGTGACGATGGCTGCGGCGCGCGACATCTACTGCGTCGTCATCGACGAGGCGAAGGCCGCGCTCGACGCCGCGGCGACGAAGAAGCTGCGCGAGCAGACGCGGGCCCAGCGTGTCGCCGGCATCAAGGTCAAGCCGCGCAAGCTCGCAGCCGGCGATGCCATCCGCATCACCGAGAACCTGCTGGTGCGGCTCGACGGTGCCATCGCGCATCATTGCTGCGCCAGATGCGACAGCGATCTCGGCCCTACCAGCGACAACTACAAGGCCCATTGCCTGCGCGCGGACAATCCGATCCAGGCATCATCTCCGCTGGTCGGCGATCCCCGGCGCTATATCGACGACGAGCCGGTCTTCCGCCAGTTCTTCTGCCCCGGCTGCGGTACGCTCATCGAGAACGAGATCGCGGTGAAGACCGACCCGGTGCTGCGCGACATCGAAGTCGATGTCGATCCGCGCCTCTTCGCGGCCCACCCCGAAGCCGCGGATTGACGCGACTCATCCCCTCTCCCGCGTGAGCGGGAGAGGGCGGTAGTCACATCCCCAGATAGAACTTCCGGATGAGCTCGTTGTCGTTGAGCTCCTGGGCGGAATTGCCGGCAAAGGCGATCTTGCCGTGGACGATGACGTAGCCGCGATCGGCGATGCGGATCGCCTGGGTGAAATTCTGCTCGGCCATCAGCACGGTGAGCTGATAGCTGAGCTTGAGCTCGCCGATCTTCTCGATCGTACGCTGCACCAGGAGCGGCGCCAGGCCGACCGAGGGCTCGTCCACCAGCAGGATGCGCGGCGCCGACATCAGGGCGCGGGCGAGCGCCAGCATCTGCTGCTCGCCGCCGCTCATGCTGCCAGCGAGCTGGCTCTTGCGCTCGGCGAGCCGCGGGAAGACCTCGAAGCAGTAGTCGCGGTTCTTCTTGAGCGCCGTCCGCGCTGAGGGCCGGAAGGCGCCGAGCAGCAGGTTCTCCTCGACGGTGAGCTTGGGAAAGAGGCGGCGCCCCTCCGGCACCAGGGCGATGCCGAGATCGACGATCGCCTCGGTGCTGAGGCCTACCAGCTCGTGGCGCTCGCCGTCGATCTCCGCCGTGATCGAGCCGGCGGTCGGGCGCACGATGCCCATGATGCATTTGATGAGCGTGCTCTTGCCGTTGCCGTTGGTGCCGAGGAGCGCCACCGTCTCACCGGCGCGCACCTCGAGCGAGACGTCCTCGAGCACGCGCACCGCCCCATAGGCGGCGTCGACCCGGGTGAGGGTGAGGCTACTCGCCAATGTAGGCCTTCACGACATCGGGGTTGCGGGTCACTTCCTGCGGCAGGCCGTCGGCGATCTTGCGGCCGGCGACCAGCACGACGAGGCGCTGCGAGAAGCTCATCACGGCACGCATGATGTGTTCGATGAGGATGACGGTGATGCCGCGCTCATTGAGCGTCGAGAGCAGCGCCAGGATGTCGTCGACCTCGGAGTGCGACAGCCCTGCCATCGCTTCGTCGGCGATCAGCAGCTTGGGTTCGGCCGCCATGGCGCGCGCCAGCTCGAGCTTGCGCATTTCGACCTGCGTCAGGTCGCGCGGCTTCTGACGGGCCTTTGCGGCGAGCCCGACCAGCTCCAGCAGCTCGAGGCAGCGGCTGTCGAGCTTGCCCGGCGCCGCGTGGAGGTGCTCGCGCGTATTCACCGTATAGAGCAGCGGGATGCGCACATTGTCGGCGAGCGTCATGCTGACGAAGGGCTTCGGCAGCTGAAAGCTGCGCGCCATGCCGAGCCGGGTGCGCTGATGCGCCGGCAGCCCATCGACGGCGTGCCCGTTGAAGCGGACGCTGCCGCTCTCGTTGCGCAAGGTGCCGCAGAGGCAGTTGACCAGCGTGCTCTTGCCGGAGCCGTTCGGCCCGATGAGACCGACCCGCTCGCCGGGATTGATCGACAGCGACACGCCTTCGAGCGCGGTGAAGCCGCCGAAACGTTTGCCGAGATCGGTCACCTCGAGCAGCGCGGTCATGCCCGCCTCCGCTGGCGCCGCCGGTGGATGAGCTGTTCGACGAGCCCGACGATGCCATTGGGCGCGATGACCACGAAGCCCACCAGCAGCAACCCGACGATGAGCAGGTTCAAGGCCGACGAGATGGTGACGGTCGCAAGCTGCTGGATCGTGCCGAGGAAGATCGCACCCACCAGCGGGCCGATCCAGTTGGTCATGCCGCCGATGAGCGGCATGGCGATGCTGTTGACCGCGTAGGAGAGGCTGAAGCCGGAGGAGGGATCGAGATACGTGACGTAATAGGGCAGCGGCGCGCCCGCCATGCCCATCAGCGCGCCCGAGATCGTGGTCGCCACCAGCTTGAGCCGCAGCGTCGGGACGCCCGCTGCCTCCGCCGCCTGCTCGTCGTCGCGGATCGCGGCAAAGCCGAAACCCAGCCGCGAGCGTTCGATGCTGCGCGCAATGCCGATCGAGATCACCGCCAGGACCAGCATGATGAGGAACAGATAGACGATGTAGTCGCCGAGGAGCGGCACTTTGAGCGGGCGCAGGATATAGGCACCGCGCGAGCCGCCGACATAGTCCCAGTTGGTGATGAAGGTCTGCATCACCACCGCCATCGCCAGGGTGGCGATGGCGAAGAAGGCGCCGCGGAGCCTCAGCGTGAGATAGCCCATCCCGAACCCGACCACGCCCGAGACCAGCCCGCCGATCACCACCAGCACCGGGATCGGCAGCGCGATCAGCGGGTAGAGCGCCACCGAGCTGTAGGCGCCCAGCGCGAAGAAGGCGGCGACGCCGAAATTCACATAGCCGGTATAGCCGCCGAGGATGTTCCACGCGGTCGCCAGCACGACGTATTGCAGGACCACATAGCCGGCCTGGAAATAGTATTGGTTCGGCGCCAGCAGCGAGACGCCGAAGAACGCCGCGCCGACGATCGTCGCGAGAAGCCAGAATTTGCCCGCTCCCATCGCCTAGCGCCCCATGATGCCGGAAGGGCGGAAGGCGAGGGTAAGCAGCAGCACGCCGAAGGAGACCGCCGGCGACCAGGAGGGGCCGTAGAAGGTGGCGGTGATGCTCTCGACGATGCCAAGCAGCAGCGCCGCGGTGACCATGCCGGGGAAGCTGCCCAGCCCGCCCAGCACGGCGATGGCGAAGACGCGGCCGATATAGTCGCGGCCGATCGAGGGTTCGACCGGCTGGATGATGATGAGGAAGGCGCCGGCCAGCGATGCGGTGGCGATGGAGATGCCGAAGGCGACCCGCTTGATCCGGCCGGGATTGGCCGACATGAGCTGCAGCGCCAGGCGGTCCTGCGACACAGCCATGATGGCGCGGCCGGTGAAGGTGCGCGAGAGATAGAGCTGCAGCAGCCCCACCAGCACCATCGACACCACGAAGGGCACCAGCATGCGCAACGGCAGGTCGATCTCGCCCCAGCGCCAGGTCGGGCCGATATAGGACGCTTCGACGAAGCGGTAATCGACGCCGAAGACGAGGACCAGCGCCACCTCGATGATGAACAGCAGCCCGAAGAAGAAGGCGAGGCCGCGCAGCGCCTCGTCACCTCGTCGCTCGAAGACGGCGTAATACACCTGATAGACGCCGGCGCCGAGCACATAGAAGACCGGCAGCATGATCACCGCCGTCAGGATCGGGTCGAGCCCGAAGCTGCTGTTGAGGAAATAGGCGGCATAGGCGCCCAGGATGATGAAGGCCGGATGCGCAATGTTTACGATGTCGAGCATCCCGAAGGAGATCGAGATGCCGACGGTGACGGCGGCGTAGAAGCCGCCGAGCAGCACGCCGGCGACCACCGCGCTCAGCAACAGATCGAGAGAGACTTCCATGCTTTGCGGCTCGTCCCGGCGCTCGTTCCGTTAGTGCTGAACGGCGGAGTAGGGGGTCACGAGATCGCCGGTCTTGTACTTCGCCGGAGCGACGATCACCGCCGTCCCCTCCTTCTTGAACTGCTCGAGGTCATTGCCCTTGATGCCGCGATACTGGACGAAGATGACGCGCGGCGTCGCCCATTCGCCGTTGGCCGCCCATTTGATGTCGCCGACGACGGTGTGGAAGGTCGTCGCGTGCATGTAAGCGGCGAGCTTCTTCTGGTCGAGCCCTTTGGTCGTTTCCACCGCCTGGCCCAGCACCTGCATTGCCGCATAGGCGAAGGGCGGCAGGTAGAATCCGAGCTGGTCCGCGCCCTCGGCCTTGGCGCGCGGCTGGTATTTGGCGAGGAACTGGGTGATGCCGGGGAAGTTCATCGTCGAGGACGGCACATACATGTCGTAGCAGACGATGCCGTTCAGCATCTCGCCGAGCTGCTGCTTCAGCGCGGCGAATTGCAGGCCGATCATGCCGCCGCCGAACACCTCGGCCTTGAGCCCGACCTCATGCGCCGCACGCACCATGCCGGCCGTATCGGGCGGATATGACGCGACATAGACCAGGTCGGGATTGGTCGCCTGGATCGCGTGCACGATCGGCGTGTAATCGACCGTGGAGGGCGGGTAGGAGCGATCATAGACGATCTTGAGCCCGTCCTTCTTGGCGATCTCGCGCGCCCCTTCGGTCGCGACCTTGGGGTATTCGGCATCGGCGCCGACGATCGCCACGGTCTTCGGCGTGGGCTTCGCCGTCATCGCCGCCTGGAAGAAGCCCTCGATCGACGAGATCTTCGGATCCTCGCCATTGGGCTGGATCTGGAAGAAGCGGTCGTAATGGAACTGGTGGTTCACGTCGAGGCCGAAGAGGCCGATGAAGGTCATGCCGTGCTGCATGATGATCGGCATGGCCGGCGCCTGGAGGTTGGTGCCGTAGCCCGAGACCACCAGATCGACCTTGTCGATGTCGAGGAGCTTCGAATAGATGCCGGGCACCAGCGCCGGGTTCGTCTGATCGTCGTAATAGATGAGCTTTACCGGGCGGCCGAGCAGCCCGCCCTTGGCGTTGACCTCCTCGGCCCAGATCTGCATGGCGACCAGCGCCGCCTTGCCGTTGCCCGCGAGACCGCCGGTGAGCGCCATGCCGAAGCCGATCTTAATTGGCTCGACGGCGCCCGCCGTGAGCGGCGCAAGCGCGGCGAGCATCACGCTAGCGCCGAGCCAGATCCTCATCCTGCCAAGAAGACGCTTCATCCTTCCCTCCCAAGGTCCGCGCCGGCTCTTTGTGGCCGCGTTGCCCCGCAGTTGCGCGCTAGTCTGGCCGAAGACGCGCCGCTTTGCCAGCGCGCCGTGGCCCTTGTGTGCCTTCGATGATGCTTTTTGCGGTGCGCGGTCGGCGAATGATTCTAGCCGGCCGGGCGGAGTCTGTGCAGCCTTGCATCGCGCCGCATGAATTCCCTGTCATGATCGGCTCATTCTTCGGCGATCGCCTCGAGCGGCCGGCCGCGCATGTAGCGGCCATGGCAGAACATCAGCGTCGGCTTCGGCGAATAGGCATAGCGCTCGACGCGGCCGAGGAAGATGATGTGGTCGCCGCCGTAATAGCGCGCTTCGTTGCGGCATTCGAAATGCGCGGCACAGCCGGCGATCACCGGCGCGCCATGGTCGGGGACGATGTGCTCGACATTGAGGAAGCGGTTGTCATGCGTGCCGGCGAAGCGCTTCGACAGCTCCACCTGGTCGGCGGCCAGCACGTTGACGACGAAGTAGGACGCCTCCTGGAAGGACTGCAGGCTCTGGGCATAGAGCGACTGGCTCCACAGCACCAGCGGCGGGTCGAGCGAGACGGAGGAGAAGGAATTGACCGTGAGTCCGACGGGCTCGCCGTCGCGCCCGCGCGCAGTGACGATGGTGACGCCGGTCGCAAAGGTGCCGAGCGCGCTGCGGAAATCGCGCGTGTCGAAGGCGGCATGCGTGCGCTCCGCCGGGGCGGGGTCAGGCATGGCGGGATCCTTGGGGTGCGACATGGGTCGGCTCCACCCGCCTAGAGATTTGCCGAATCCGGCGGCAGGCCAAGGGCCACCCGCCCATAATTTATGCCGTTCGCGTCCCAGTTCACGCCGAAATGCCCGTTGGCGGCATGAATGTCGCGAAAGGCGCGCTGCAGCGGATTGTTCTCGTAGATGGCGCCGCCGCCGGCCGCGCCGAAGATGATGTCGACCGCCTGTGTGCACATGCGTGCGGCATAGGCGCCGTCGCGCCGCCAGCGCACCTTGTCCTCCATCGGCGGCACCTTGCTCGCCTCGGCAAAGCGCGCCGCCTCTTCGCAGTCGCGCAGCATCAGCGCCTCCGCGGCATCGATGAGCGCGCCCGCCTCCGCGACGTGCACCTGCATGGTGGAGAAATCGGCGAGGCTGCGCCCGGTATAGGTGCCGAGCTTGGTGCGGGCGGTGGCGACATATTGCTCGATCGCGCCCTTGGCGATGCCGAGCGAGACGCTGGCGATGACGAAGCCGAAGAGTGCGAACCAGGGGAGGCGGAAGAGCGGGCCGGGATTGATTGTGCTGCCGGGATGCCGGCCGCCTTTGCCCGCTTCGACGGAGAGCGTGCGGTGCTGCGGCACGAAGGCGTCGGCGACCACCACATCCTTGCTGCCGGTGCCGGCGAGGCCGCTCACATACCAGGTGTCGATGACGCTGTAGTCGCTCGCCGGCAGCAGGAAGACGCGATACTCGCTGGCGCCGGTCAGCTCGTCCGGCACCACCGCCGCGATCATGTTCCAGGCTGAAGCGTCGATGCCGCTCGAGAAAGGCCAGCGCCCGCTCAGCCGGTAGCCGCCCTCAACCTTGCGCGCCCTTCCGCCGGGAAAGATGAACGCCGAGCCGATCAGCGTCGCCGGCGACGGGCCCCAGATATCCTGCTGCGCCGCTTCGGGCCAGTAGCCCAGCATCCAGTGATGGCTCGCAAGATTGTTGAGCACCCAGGCGGTCGAGCCGCAGCCGCTGCCGACGATCGAGGCGAGCTCGATCATCGCCGTATAAGGCAGCTCGCTGCCGCCGACCCGCGCCGGCTGCAGCATGCGGAAGAGTCCGCTCTCGTGCAGATCGGCGATGGTCTCGTCGGGGATGCGGCGCAGCGCCTCGGTCTTGGCGGCACGCTCGCGCAGCACCGGCACCAGCGCTTCGGCGCGGCGGCGCAGCTCCTCGAATGAGGGGGGTGCGGAAACTGCGCGCTTGGCCTGGGGCATCGCCGCGGATCCTGGTAATTTATCCAAAGATAAACAATAGTATCATGCGGTCCCCTGTCAACCGGTCTGGGCGCGCGGCGCCGGCGCCTCGGCTCTGGCCATGACCGCGGGGGCGCCGTCGAGGAAGGCGGCGACCTTTTCTTCCACCGCCTGGTCGAGGTCGGCGGGAATCGGCAGGCCATAGATCCAGCGGCGGACGCCCAGATAAAAGAGTGCGGCGTGCAGGCTCCAGACGATCTCGATCTCGGCCTCGCGGATCGGCACCTCGGCGGGGCTCGGTGCGCCATAGGCGTGGCGCACCTCGGCGACGACGCGCGGGAAGACGCGATCATGCAGGAGCTGCAGGAAGCGCGCGTTGAGGTCGAGGCCCTTCAAGCCCGAGAAGGTGAAGAGCCGCACCCACTCATAGCTCAGGATCAGCCTCGCGTATTCCCGATAGAAGCGCAGCAGCCGCTCGCGCAGCGGCAGCCTCCGGTCGGCGAGCAGGACCTCCCATTCGGGCTTCCAATGGTCGACGAAGACCTCCTGGTAGACACGCTCGATCAGCGCCTCCTTGCTCGGGAAGTAGCGATAGAGGAGCGGCTGGGTGATGCCGAGGCGGCGGGCCAGCTCGCGCGTCTGCCCTTCGAAGCCCTTTTCGGCAAAGAAGCGGACGGCAGCGGCGGCGATGAGCCTCTCGCGCTCGTCGGGCGGCAGGCGCCGGGAGCGTCCGGCGGCCGGTGCGGCACGGCGGCGCTTGCTCGGTATTCGCTTTTTCCTGCGCGGCAATTCGGCTCTCGCTGATGAGGCGCTTCGGCGCCGGGATTGTGCGTCCGCCGCCTTTCACTGTCTAGGACGCGATAGCGAGATGGCCGGGAGCGCCTTGAGATTGAAGCCCGCAACCGCGCGTCGCATCCGGTGTTGCCCTGACGGAAGCCAGGCGGAGGCGGGTATGCGGCGGGCGGTCATGCTGGGATTGGCCGCCTTGTCGCTCTCGGGCTGCGCCGCGGGACCGGCGATCACGGGCTTGGCCACCGCCGGCGTCGCCGGCACGGTCGGCTCGGCCACCGGCAGCGCGCTGGCCGGCGTCGTCGCGGGCGTCGGCGTCAGCTATGGCGTCGACCAGGGCATCAAATACGCCGAGCGGCGCGTCGAGGACAATGTGCAGGACGCCATCGCCAGGACCGCCGGGCGGCTGCCGGTCGGCGGATCGGCGCAGTGGCGGAGCGACGCGAAGCTGCCGCTCTCGGGCAAGTCCGGCACGCTGGAGATCGCCCGCGCGTTCGGCATAGCCATACCCTGCAAGGATGTCGTCTTCACCGTCGCCGACGAAGAGCCGCACGATGTCTACACCACCACCATCTGCCGCAACGACCAGGGTGAATGGCGCTGGGCGCTGGCCGAGCCCGCCACCAAGCGCTGGGGCGATCTCCAGTAGGCCGCCCATCCATACGCCTCCTGCGGAAGGCCGGTGGTGCTGCACATCGGTCGTGCGTGCTTCGACAGGCTCAGCATGAGGAAAATCTTTGATGGCACAAAGAAACGTCCTCATCCTGAGCGCGAGAGTAGCGAGCAGTCGAAGGACGCACGCTGTCGATTCAGCTCTTTCAGTGGATCGCTCGCGTGGTTGACGCCGCCCCGGGCGGATCACATGCTGAGCTGAGCAAAGAGAAAGAATAGAGGGAGGATGCTCTGAAGGCGCCGAACCTTGCCTATCGCCGCGCCGCGTCGCTCGAGGAGGCGCTCGATCTTCTCGCCGAGCATGGCGATGAGGCGAAGCTGCTGGCCGGCGGCCAGAGCCTGGTGCCGGCGCTCAACATGCGCCTTTTGGAGCCGCGCCTCCTCATCGACATCAACCGCATCGCCGGGCTTGGCCGCGTCGAGGAGCATGCCGGGGGCTTGCGCATCGGCGCGCTGGTGCGGCAGAGCGCGCTCGAAGCCTCGCCGCTGGTGGCGCGGCTTGCGCCGCTTCTCCACCAGGCGATCCCGCATGTCGCTCATCCGGCCATCCGCAACCGCGGCACGCTCGGCGGCAGCCTTGCCCATGCCGACCCCGCCGCCGAGCTGCCGGCCTGCGTCGTGGCGCTGGGCGGCACGATCGAACTGGCGGGACGCGGCGGCCGGCGCCGGGTCGCCGCACGCGATTTCTTTCGCGGTCTCTACGAGACGGCCCTGGCGCCAAGCGAGATCGTCACCGCCATCGAGCTGCCGCCGCCACGCCCCGACGCGCGCAGCGTCTTTCTCGAGCTGGCACGGCGGCGCGGCGATTATGCGATCGCCGGGCTCGCCGCAGAAGCGGGAGCCGAGGGCGTCCGGCTGGTCTTCTTCGGGCTCGACACCAAGCCCGTCGAGGCCAAAGCCACTGCCGCGGAGCTCACAGGCGACGATCTGCTGCGGCGATTGCCGAGAGCCGAGGCGGCGCTCGCGGCCGAGCTCGATCCGCCGGGCGATCTGCAGGCGGACGCAGCGGTGAAGCGCCATTTGGCGCGCGTCCTGCTCGGCCGCGCCGTGCGTGCGCTCGCGGAGGCGGCATGAGCGAGCGCGTCGAGATCCGCCTCATCGTCAATGGCGAGCCGGTCGCGAAAAGCGTGCCCGCGCGGCAGAATCTCATCGATTTCCTGCGCGAGGAGCTTGGCCTCACCGGCACGCGCGCCGGCTGCGAGCATGGCGTCTGCGGCGCCTGCACGCTGCGCATCGACGGCGCGATCTCGCGCGGCTGCCTCGTCTTCGCCGCCCAGCTCGACGGTTCGACGGTCGAAACTGTCGAAGGGCTTTCCGACAGCGGCGAAATCGCCGATCTCCAGGCGCAATTCCTCGCGCGGAACGCGCTGCAATGCGGCTTCTGCACTGCCGGCATGCTGGTGGCGTCGGCCGAGCTGCTGCGCCGCGCCGAGGTGCCGAGCCGCGCCGAGATCCGCGAGTTTCTCTCCGGCAATTACTGCCGTTGCACCGGCTATCAGGCGATCATCGACGCGGTCGAGGCGGCGTGCCGCGCCCGCGCCGGAAAGCGCGCACCATGAGCGGGCCGCTCTCCTTTCTCGATCGGCCGAACTCCTATATCGGCCGGAGCGTGCCGCGCCCCAATGCCAAACGGCTGCTGCAGGGCCGCGGCACCTATGTCGACGATCTGCGCCTGCCGCGGCTGGTGCATGCCGCCTTCCTGCGCAGCCCCTACGCGCATGCGCGGATCGTCCGCATCGATACAGCGCGGGCAGCGGCGCAGAGCGGCGTCCTGCGCATCGTGACCGCCGCCGATCTTGCCGGCGTCTATACGCCGTGGGTCGGCGTGCTGACGCATATGAAGGGCATGAAGTCGGCGCCGCAGCATCCCTTGGCGCAGGAGCGCGCGCGCTGGCAGGGCGAGCCGGTGGCGGCGGTGGTGGCCGAGAGCCGGGCAGTTGCCGAAGACGCGGTGTCGCTGATCGAGGTCCAATGGGAGGAGCTGCCGCCGCTGGTTTCGCCCGAGGCGGCGCTGGCGCCGGGCGCCGCGCCGCTCCATCCCGAGCTCGGTGACAATCTCGCCTTCGCGCGCAGCGTCGATGCGGGCGCCGTCGACGATGCCTTCGCCCGCGCCGATGCCGTGGTCGAGGAGACCTTCACCTTCGCGCGGCACACTGGCGTCTGTCCCGAGACGCGCTCGCTTCTCGCCGATTTCAATCCCGCCGACCGGCAGCTCACGCTTTATTGCTCCTCGCAGGCGCCGCACATGATGAAGGAGATCGTGCTGCGCCATTTCAAGCTGGGCGAGGGCGACGTGCGCGTGGTCTGCCGCGATGTCGGCGGTTCCTACGGCATCAAGATCCACGTCTATCCCGACGAGATGACAGTGATTGCGCTGGCGCTGCTGCTTGGCCGGCCGGTCAAGTTCATCGCCGACCGGCTCGAATCCTTCGTCTCCGACATCCATGCGCGCGCGCATCGCATCAAGGGGCGGATCGCGCTGAGCAAGACGGGCGAGATCCTGGCTTTCGAGATCGACGATCTCGCCGGCATCGGGCCCTATTCGACGTATCCCCGCAGCAGCGTCGTCGAGGGCGGTCAGGTAGTGAACCTGGTGGGATCCTGGTATCGCTCGGCCAATTATCGGGCGCGGCTCGCCGTCGCCTTCCAGACCAAGCCGCCGATGTCGCAATACCGCGCCGTCGGCCATCCGATCGCCTGCGCCGTCACCGAGGCCCTGGTCGATCGCGGCGCCCACGCGCTCGGTCTCGACCCCGCGGAGCTCCGGCGGCGCAATCTCATCGCCGATGATGCCTATCCCTGGACGAGCCCGGCGGGACTGCGCTTCGAGAAGCTGTCGCATCAGCGGACGCTGGCGCGCCTCATGGAGCTCATGGATTACGAGGGCCTGCGGCTCGAGCAGCGGGAGCTGCGCGCCAAGGGCATTCATCGCGGCATCGGCCTCGCGAGCTTCGTCGAGATCACTAATCCCGGCCCCGCGTTCTATGGCGTCGGCGGTGCGCCGATCTCGGCGCAGGATGGCTGCACGCTGCGCCTCGAGCCCGGTGGCTCAGTCACCTGCGCCGTCAGCATCACCGAGCAGGGCCAGGGCACCGAGACGGTGGTGGCGCAGATCGTCGCCTCGGTGCTGGGCCTGCCCTTCGAGCGCGTGCGCGTCGTCACCGGCGATACCGAGCGCACCCCCTATGGCGGCGGCACCTGGGCGTCGCGCGGCGTCGGTATCGGCGGCGAGGCGGCGCTGCAGGCGGCGAAGGCGCTGCGCGCCAATATCCTGGCGTTGGCCGGCGCGATGCTGCAGGCCGCCCCCGAGACGATCGACATCGCGGAGGGCTGGATCGTCGAAGCGGCGACCGGCGCGCGGCGCATCGGCCTCGACGAGGTCGGCCGCGCCGGATATTTCCGCGGCGACACGCTGCCGCCGGGCGTGCAGCCCGAGCTTGTCGCCACCCGCCATTACCAGCCGCGCGATTATCCCTTCGCCTTCACCAATGGCGTGCAGGCGAGCTGGCTCGAGGTCGATGTCGAGACCGGCTTCGTCACGCTGCTGAAGCACTGGGTGGTCGAGGATTGCGGCACGGCGGTCAATCCGCTGCTGGTCGAGGAGCAGATCCGCGGCGGCGTGGTCCAAGGTATCGGCGGCGCGCTCTTCGAGGAATGCCTCTATGACGGCGCGGGTCAGCTGCTCAATGGCAGCCTTGCCGACTATCTCGTGCCGATGGCCGGCGAGATGCCGGATATCGAAGTGGCGCATCTCTCGACGCCGACTCGTGGCTCCGAGCTCGGCGCCAAGGGCGTCGGCGAGGCCGGCACCGCCGGCGCGCCTGCCGCGGTGATGAACGCCGTCAACGACGCGCTCGCACCCTTCGGCGCACACATCGCCGAGCAGCCGATGACCCCCGCCCGCATCCTGCGCGCTCTCCGGCGGGTTTAGCGCCCTCTCCCGCAAGGGCGGGGCCCATCGCGCAGCGATGGGAGGGTGAGGGTGCGCCTCCAGCAATCCCTCACCCGGCGATGCTCGCGCATCGCCACCCTCTCCCACTTGCGCGGGCGAAGGGAACGCGAAACCGAAGCGCGTTGGTCGCTGTTGTCGATAGAACGACGCGTGGAGGTGGGGAGTGGCCGCGGCGACGCGCGCGCTCAAGATCGCCGGTTGGGTCGTCGGCGTGCTGGTGGCGCTGGTGGTGATCGCCGCCGGAGCGCTGTGGTTCGGCGGCGGGCCGGTGGCCGCCTGGGCGGTCGAGTATCCGGTCAGTGCCTATCTCGGCCGCGCCATCCGCATCGTCGGTCCGGTCACCGTCCAATGGGGCGCGCCGACGCGGATCGTTGCGGAGAATGTCCACCTGGCGAATGCGCCCTGGGGCAGCCAGAAGGAGATGTTTGCGGCCAGGCGCCTCGAGATCCGCATCTTCCTGCGCAGCGCGCTCTCCGGTCCGACGCGCATTCCGCTTATCTCGCTCGAGGGTGCGAAACTGCTGTTGGAGAAATCGAAGCAGGGAAAGAAGAACTGGGACTTTGGGCTGAGTTCGACCGCGCCCCAGAAGCGCGGCCAGTTCCCGGAAGTGCAACGGGTCGAGATCAAGGATTCAGACCTCACCTACCGGAACGGTGTGACCGACGCCGTGAGCGATCTCGGCATCAGGACGCTCGCCGTCAGCGAGCCTCAACCGACGAGCCCGGTCGAGTTTGAGGCGCAGGGGAGTTTTCAGAAGGCGCCGCTCAGGCTCGCCGGCAAGGTGGGGCCGCTCGCCGAGCTGCGCAACACGGCGAAGCCCTATCCGGTCGATATTCAAGGCGCGCTCGATCAGGCCAGGCTCACCATAGAGGGCGCGGTCAAAGAGCCGCTCGACTTCAACGGCCTCGATCTGCGCCTGTCGCTCGCCGGCGCCAAGCTGCACGAGCTCGCCGCGATGCTGGGCGTGCCGCTGCCGGAGCTCCCCGATTTCCGCGGCACGGCCAAGCTCACGGGCGGCGACGCGAAGTTCGCCTTGCAGGCGATCAGCCTGAAGACCGGACAGAGCGATCTCGAAGGCGGCATCGACATCGACGCCAATCCCAAGGTGCCGCAGCTCAAGGCGCAGTTCACCTCGAGCTATATCGATCTTGCCGACTTCAAGGGCCTCTTCGGCGGCACGCCCGAGCGGTCTTCGGCGCCGGAAAAGCCCAAGGAGGCAAACGGTCGCGTGCTCCCCGACACCAAGATCGCGGTCAGCAAGCTCCCGGGCGTCGACGCCGATCTGAGCTTCTCCGGCAGGCGCATCAAATCGACCGGCGGCGTGCCTTTCGAGGCGGTCGCGCTGGGCGTGCAGTTGCAGAACGGCGAGCTCACGGTGAAGCCGCTGCGCTTTCACCTGGCACAGGGTGACGTCGACCTCGATTTCCATTTCACGCCCTTCACCCGCGACAGCCCGCCCAAGATGCAGGCGGAGGTCGATGTGCGGCATGTCGATCTGCATCAGCTTCTGGGCAAGCCGAGCATGCCGGAGATGCTGCGCGAGACGCGCGGCATCGTGGGCGGCTTCGTCAAGATCGACACCACCGGCGCCTCGATGCGCGAGTTCCTCGCGCGCATGAACGGCGATGCCGGCTTCTTCATGGAGAACGGCCAGTTGAGTGAGCTGCTCGAGCGGCTCGCGCCGATCGATGTGCTGGCGGCGCTCGGCGTCTATCTGAACGGCGACAAGCCGGTGCCGATCAACTGCCTCGTCTCGCGCTTTGCGATCAAGCAGGGCGTGGCGACGGCGACGACGCTGCTCTTCGACACCCATGACGACAGCATCGTCGGCAACGGCAATGTCAATTTCGCCGGCGAGACGATCTATCTCGATCTCACCCCCTACAACAAGCACTTCACTGTCGTCTCGTTGCGCACGCCTGTCCAGGTGCGCGGCACCTTCGCCAAGCCCGCCTTCCATCTCGAGACCGGCAAGCTCGTCGCCAGGCTGGGCGAGGCACTGGGCCTCGCCGTCACCGTGCCGCCGGCGGCGCTGGTGCCGCTCATCGATACCGGCCTCGGTGACAAGAATGCCTGCTCGACCGCCTATGCCCTGCAGCGACCGCCCGGCAATCCCGAGCCCAAGTCAGTTGGCACGATCCCGCATGACCGCTGAAAGCGCGCCTCAGCCGCCGTAGCCGATTACCGCCTTGGTTTCGAGGAACTCGTGCAGGCCGAACTCGCCCCATTCGCGGCCATTGCCCGATTGCTTGAAGCCGCCGAAGGCCGCGGCGAAATCCGGGCCGGCGCCGTTCAAGCGCACCTGGCCGGTGCGGAGCTGCGCCGCGACGCGCCGCGCATGCTCGAGATCGCTCGACTGGACATAGCCCGAGAGCCCATAGACCGTGTCGTTCGCCATGCGGATCGCCTGCTCCTCGCTGTCATAGGGCAGGATCGACAGCACCGGTCCGAAGATCTCCTCGCGCGCGATCGTCATCTCCGGCCGCACATTGGCGAAGACGGTGGGGCGCACGTAGTAGCCGCGGTTCACCCCCTCCGGCCGGCCGGGGCCGCCCGCGACCAGCGTCGCCCCCTCGGCGATGCCCGCCTCGATCAGCTTCTGCACCTTGCGGAACTGCGCCTCGTTCACCACCGGACCGATGCTCGTCCCCTTGGTGTTGGGATCGCCCGCCTTGGTCGCCTCGGCCGCCGCCTTGGCAATGGAGGCCGCCTGGTCGTGCTGCGAGGCATGGACGAACATGCGCGTCGGCGCGTCGCAGGACTGGCCGCTGTTGAGGAAGCAGGCCTGAACACCGCCCGCCACCGCCTTCTGCAGATCGGCGTCGGGCAGCACGATGTTGGCGGATTTTCCGCCGAGCTCCTGGTGGACGCGCTTCACCGTGTCGGCGGCGGCGCGGGCGACGGCGGTACCGGCGCGGGTCGAGCCGGTGAACGACACCATGTCGATGTCGGGATGGGTGGCAAGCGCCTGGCCCACCGTCGGCCCGTCGCCATTGACCAGGTTGAAGACGCCCTTCGGCACGCCGGCCGCATCGACGATCTCGGCGAAGAGGATGGCATCGAGCGGCGTGAACTCGGAGGGTTTCAACACCATGGTGCAGCCCGCGGCGAGCGCCGGCACGACCTTGCAGGCGATCTGGTTCATCGGCCAGTTCCACGGCGTGATGAAGCCGCAGACGCCGACCGGCTCACGCGCGATCAGCGTCTTGCCGCGCAGGCTCTCGAAGCTGAAATCCTTCAGCACCGCCAGCATCTGCGTCAGGTGCGCGAGCCCCACCGGCACCTGGGCGCGGCTGGCGAGCCAGGCGGGCGCGCCCATCTCCTTGGTGATCGTCTGCGCCAGATCCTCGGCACGCGCCTTGTAAGCGTCCACGATCTTCTGCAGTAGCGCGATCCGCTCCTCTTTGCTGCTGCGCGAATAGGCCGGGAACGCCGCCTTGGCCGCCGCCACCGCGCGATCGACATCGCGTTTGCTGCCGAGGCTGATCGACGCCACCTTTTCCTCGGTTGCCGGGTTGATGACGTCGAAGGAGCGGGCCTCGATCGGCGCAACCCATTCGCCGTTGATGTAGAACTTGGTGAAGTCGCTCATGGCGGCTGTCCTCCTCCCTGTGTCCCGCGGTTGGCGACCCCTCTCCGCCCGCTTGCGGGGGGAGAGGGTGCGAGCGCAGCGAGCGGGTGAGGTGGGGGTCGATGGCGCATTGGATCATGCCGCCCTGCGACACCTCACCCTCCCCGTGGCTCTCGCGAGCCACGGTCCCCTCCCTCTCCCCGCTTCGCGCGGAGAGGGACGGCCGCTCCGCTTCGTTCGGGCGGCTCGCTCTTTAAGACAAGCATACTGCCGCGCCTGCGCGCGGCCAAATCTACCCTTGCGCCGAATAGCCACCATCGACCGGAATGGCGGTGCCGGTGACGAAGTCGGAGGCGCGGCTCGCGAGAAAGACGGCGATCCCCGCCAGATCCTCCGGCATGCCCCAGCGCCCGGCCGGCGTGCGGGTCAGCACGCGCTCATGGAGTCCCTCGACCTGCTCGCGCGCGCTGCGCGTCAGATCCGTGTCAATCCAGCCGGGCAGCACCGCGTTCACCTGGATATTGTCCTTGGCCCAGGCGGCGGCGAGCGAGCGGGAGAGCTGCACGATGCCGCCCTTGCTCGCGGCATAGGGGGCGGCAAAGGAGCTGCCGAAAATCGACATCATCGAGCCGATATTGATGATCTTGCCGCCGCCGCCGCGCGCCATCTCGGGATAGGCCGCCTGCGCGCAGACGAAGGCGCTCGAGAGGTTGGTGACCAGCACCGTGTTCCACTCCTGGATCGTGTACTCCTCGGGCTGCTTGCGGATGTTGATTCCAGCATTGTTGACCAGGATGTCGATGCCGCCGAAGGCCTGCACGGTTGCCGCGATCAGCGAGCGGCAGGATTGCTCATGCGTCACATCGGCGACGATGCCGGCGACGCGGGTGCCCGCCTCGCGCAGCCCCGCGGCGGCGGCCTCGGTCTTCTCCGTGTCGCGGCCGACGATGATCACGGTGGCGCCTGCTTCGGCAAGGCCGCGCGCCATGCCGAGGCCGATGCCGCCATTGCCGCCGGTGACGATGGCGACGCGGCCGGCAAGATCGAAGAGCTGCATAGGTTCCTCCCGCTGATGCCGGATGATAGTCGCCGGCGCGCGGGCGGGGAATGGTCCGGGCTCAGAATCTGAGGACCGACCGCACGATCATGATGGCGAGCGCGATCCAGGAAAGGCCATAGAGGCCGGCGCGTAGCGACACGCGGTTGAACGTCGCCTGGACGAGCGAATGCAGGATGCGGCAGAACAGAAATGCCCAGGCGCAGTCGGCATAGAGCGGGTCGGCGATGCCGCCGGCGATGATGGCGAGCGCGACCGCGTAGAAGACCGTCGGCGCTTCCATCAGGTGGTTGTAGTTGTCCGCGACCCGCTGCGCCGATGATGGCAACAAGGTCGCCAGATCGCGCGTATGCGCAGCCTGTTGCAGGCGGACGCCGGTACGCCCCATGGCGATCTGGCGGGCGACCGACATCCAGCCGGCCATGATGAGAGTGAGCAGCGCCATGCCGAAGATCGCGTGCAGAATCGAAAGTGCCGACGGGTCCAAATGCATGCTTGCTCTCCTCTCTTCGCAGGGTGCGTGTCAGGCCGGCGGCGTCCCGACCGGTTTCATCCGGCGCCAACGATCGCGTGATAGGTTTTGGTGATGAGCTCATCGACCAGCGGCGGCGGCGGCTCGCGCCGAAGGAGGTGCGGCTTGATGGCCGCCCCCGGCGCCTCCGCCAGCACAAAGCGGGCGCGGCGCTGCGCAGCGGCGTCGGCGCGGCCGAAGGCCTGCCGGGCGAAGCGATCGAGGCAGCCCTCGAAGCGCTTCGCCTGATCGACGACACCGCGCCTGAGCGAAGCCGGCCAATCGCCTTGGACGAAATCGTGGCGGCTATAGAGCAACAGCAGCCGGGCATCGTCGAGGTGGCGGCGCGTCCAGGCCGGCATGTGCAGCGCCGCACGCAGCCCGTCGCCGGCCTCGATCGCCGCGACGAAACCCTCCTGGAAGTCGAGCACGGTGTTGAGCCAGAGCTCGCCCAGCAGCACGTCGCGCGAAGCGAAGCGATGATAGAACGAGCCCTTGGGGGCGTTCAGCCGCTCGATGATCGAATCGATGGTTACCGCCACCGGTCCGCGCTCCGCGCTGAGCGCGCGGGCCGCAGCCAGGAAGTCGGCATGCTCGAATTTCGCGCGCGCCATGATCTAGACTAACCAGTCTAGACGACCCGGTCAAGATATGGCATCCTCTGCGCTTGCCGGGAAGGAGGTCCAGCCATGGAAGATCGCGTCACCATCGATCTCTCGGGCGGCGTCGCCGATGT
>DATNDG010000048.1:0-2803 GCA_035553515.1 Allostellaceae bacterium
GCACTCCACCGGCGTCGAGGTCTTACGGAGATTGCGTCGATATGATTACGGTATCCTCGGCCGTGTTTCAGAGGAACTTCGGCGCCTATCAGGACAAGGCCTTGGTCGAGCCCGTCGCCATCACCCGCAGCGGGTGGGAACGGATCGTCGCGCTGTCGGCGGACGAATATCATCGCCTCAAACGCCGGGATCAATACCGCGCCGGTTTTCCGGCGCGGGCGCCCTCGGGACGAACGACCGTTGCGGGCGTGGGCCGAGCGGTTTAAAACCACACCCGAACATCAGCAGGAATCACCATCATGGCGTCGAGCGACGCTCTTCCCGGCCAGCGCCGGCCGCGGCCATTGTCGCCGCACTTGAGCATCTATCGGATGGTCATGACGATGGCGATGTCGATCGCGCACAGGATCAGCGGGGCCGCTCTTTACGCCGGCGTCCTGCTGCTGGCCTGGTTTCTCATCGCAGCCTCCGCCGACGCCGCGACCTTCTCCGTCTTCTCTGGCTTCATCGCCTCGTTCATTGGGCGCCTCATCCTGTTCATCGCCACGTGGGCGCTCTTCCATCACCTCGTCGGTGGCCTCCGCCACATCATATGGGACGCCGGATACGGCCTGGAGAAGCCGCTGCGCGATCAGATGGCTTGGGCGACGCTGATTGGAGGTTTCGCGCTGACGATCCTGGTGTGGATCATTGGCTACGCGGTCCGGTAGGAGGGCATTTGCGTTGACCGATCATTCTGGCGATCTGCGCAGCCCGCTCGGCCGGGTCCGGTTTCTCGGCTCCGCGCGGATGGGGACGGGCGACGCATGGCTCGTCCATGTGACCTCGCTCGCGCTCGTGCCGCTCACAATCGGCTTTGTCTGGCTGATCCTCGACCTCGTGGGTAAGGATTACAACGGCGTGCGGGCCGAGCTCGCAAACCCGATTCCCGCAATCCTGCTGCTCGCCTTCATCGTCGCCGGGATCGTTCATATGGAGCTCGGCATGCGCTCCATCATTATCGATTACGTCGGCGGCCGGCTGCGCGCTTGGGCGCTCGCCGCCAACACCTGCTTCGCCGCGCTTCTGGCGCTCGCCTGCGTCTATGCGACGCTGCGCATCGCCTTCACCTGAGCAAGCTTAAAAGAAGACGAACCATGACGACCAATGGCTCTTCCGCGCAGGGCGCGCCCGCGCTCGGAGGCAAGGCCTATCCGATCACCGACCACACGTTCGATGTCGTGGTGGTGGGGGCGGGCGGCTCGGGCCTGCGCGCGAGCGTCGGGTGCGCTGAAAGCGGCCTGCGCACCGCCTGCGTCACGAAAGTGTTCCCCACCCGCTCGCACACTGTCGCCGCCCAGGGCGGCATTGCGGCCTCGCTCGGCAACATGGGCCCCGACGACTGGCGCTGGCACATGTACGACACCGTCAAGGGCTCCGACTGGCTCGGCGACCAGGACGCCATCGAATATATGTGCCGCCACGCGCCGGCCGCGGTCTACGAACTCGACCATTGGGGCGTGCCGTTCTCCCGCACCGAAGAGGGCAGGATCTACCAGCGCCCGTTCGGCGGCATGACGACCGAATACGGCAAGGGCGTCGCGCAGCGCACCTGCGCCGCGGCCGACCGCACCGGGCACGCCATGCTGCACACCCTCTACGGGCAGGCGCTGAAGGCGAAATGCGAGTTCTTCATCGAATATTTCGCCATCGACCTCATCCGCGACGCGGAGGGCGCGGTGCGCGGAATCGTCGCCCTGAGGCTGGACGACGGAACGATCCACCGCTTCCGCGCCCAGGTCACCGTGCTCGCCACCGGCGGCTATGGGCGGGCCTATTTCTCATGCACCTCCGCGCACACCTGCACCGGCGACGGCAACGGCATGGTCCTGCGCGCCGGGCTCGCGCTGCAGGATATGGAGTTCGTGCAGTTCCATCCGACCGGCATTTACGGCGCGGGCTGCCTCATCACCGAGGGCGCGCGCGGCGAGGGCGGCTATCTGGTCAATTCGGAGGGCGAGCGCTTCATGGAGCGTTATGCCCCGCACGCCAAGGACCTCGCCTCGCGCGACGTGGTCAGCCGCGCGATGACCATCGAAATTCGCGAAGGGCGCGGCGTCGGCAAAGCGAAGGACCACATCTTCCTGCACCTCGACCATCTCGATCCCAAGGTGCTGCATGAGCGCCTGCCTGGCATCTCCGAGAGCTCGCGCATCTTCGCGGGCGTCGACGTGACCAAGGAGCCGATCCCCGTTTTGCCGACTGCCCACTACAACATGGGCGGCATCCCGACCAACTACCACGGCGAGGTCCTGACCAAGGCCAATGGCGACCCGGATTCGGTGGTGCCGGGGCTGATGGCGCTCGGCGAAGCCGCCTGCGTCTCCGTGCATGGGGCGAACCGGCTCGGCTCGAATTCGCTGATCGATCTCGTCGTCTTCGGCCGCGCCGCGGGGCTGCGCGCCGCCGAGACGCTCAAGCCCGGCGACAAACAGCCCGAGTTGGCTAAGGACAGCGCGGAGTTCGCGCTCTCCCGCCTCGATCAATTCCGCCATGCCAGGGGCAAGACGCCGACGGCGGCGCTCAGGGTCGCCATGCAGCGGGTCATGCAGGACTATTGCGCGGTGTTCCGCACCGGCGACGTGCTCGCCGAGGGCAAGAAAAAAATTCACGCGGCCTGGCGCGCGGGGGCGGACGTCTCGGTGACCGACCGTTCCCTCATCTGGAACTCCGACCTCGTCGAGACGCTCGAATACGACAACCTGATCGTCCAGGCGGTGGTGACGATGGAAGGCGCGCTGAACCGCCTCGAGAGCCGCGGCGC
>DATNDG010000049.1:0-25908 GCA_035553515.1 Allostellaceae bacterium
TGATGCCTTCTTCGCATATGCTCTCAAGCAGCCTGACGGCCTTGCGCGGCTTATTGCGGCTCAGTCGGTCTAGGCTCTCTACCAGCAGGAAGCTGCCCTGCGGGATCGCTTCGCAGCGCACCAGATTGAGGAACTCGCCCAGCATCCCGGTCTCGGCGTTCGCCCCGCGAAAGGCGGACACACCCAGGTCTCGAAACGACCGCTCATCGAGCTGAAGCCCGTTTTTGACGGCATACGCTTCCGCCATGCTGGTCTGCCGCCGGAAGCTGTCGCCTCGCTCCTGCTCGGGGGTGGAGAAGCGCAGGTAGCTGTACGCGCGGGTCATGTGCTTGCCTCACCTAACGCAATGGTAGCCTGAGTTAGGTCTCTACGCCATCCACATGAGCAGGTTGTGGCCGCCGGCCGCGGCGACTTCGAGCGCGCGCTTGGCCGTCTCCTGGCCCTTGATGTCCTTGAGATCGACCGGTGCGGGCGGCAGCTCGGCGATGCGCGGCTCGGGATGGCCGAGGACCTGGCTGCCTTTGAAATGGTTGATGAGCGCCAGCAGCGATGGCGCCGCCAGCACGTCGAGCGTGCCGGCCCAGGCGGCTTCGCCGCCGCAGGCCCCGGGGCAGATGATGCCGCGCCCCGCCGAGGCGGCACCCATCGCCGCCGGCAGCACGCCCGCCACCGGCAGCAGCGAGCCGTCCAGCGCCAGCTCGCCCAGCGCCACATAGCCTTCGAGCTCCTCGCCCGGCAGCACCTCCATCGCCGCCAGCAATCCCAGCGCGATCGGCAGGTCGAAATGGCTGCCCTCCTTGATCAGGTCGGCCGGAGCGAGATTGACCGTGATGCGCCGCGGCGGCAGCGCCAAGCCCAGCGCCGCCAGCGCGGCGCGCACGCGCTCGCGCGATTCCGCCACCGCCTTGTCCGGCAACCCGACGATGGTGAAGGCGACCAGGCCGGCGGTGATCGTCACCTGCGCCTCGACCTCGAGCACCTCGATGCCGGAGAAGGCGACCGTCCGCACGCGCGCGACCAATGTGCCTCTCCCTCCTCCGCCTCCCTGGAACCTTACGGGAACAAAGGGCACTTGACCAGAAGGCGGCCGGGCAGACCCGGCGAGCGCGCTGCGCTTAGCTCATTGCTTTGCCGACGAGCGGCCGCCGGCGGCCGGCCCGATCAGACCCTGACCTGTGAAGGGGAGAGCGCGGGCGCTGCTAGCGCCCGTTGAGATTCTGCTCGCTGATGATCCTGGTGAGCCGCAGCAGATGTTCGCGCATGTCATCGCTGCGGATGGCGCGATAGTGGCGCACCAGCTCGATCTCTTTCGCGGTGAAGCCCGCCGTGTCGGTGGCGAGCTGCGGCTCGGAATCGTCCTGGAAGAAGAAGGACATCGGAACGCCGAGAAACTTCGCCGCCGCGGCCAGACGGCCGGCGGAGAGGCGGTTTTCGCCATTCTCGTATTTCTGCACTGCCTGGAAGCTGACGCCGATGGCGCTGCCGACATCCTCCTGGCTGGCTCCGGCGAGGAGCCGCGCCTGGCGCAGGCGGCTGCCGACCGAGAGGTCCACGTGATTGGCGCGGCGCTTGCGCGGCTTGCGGCGCTGAGCCTCGTTGACGGCGGCTTCTCCCTTGGGCTGCGTCATAATACTCGAGACCTCCGTTCCCCGACGTGGTTGCATCCCCTTTACCCTCGTCCATTGTTTGGAGCGATTTTCTACCATAAAGGGCGCCATTTCCCGGCGGGACAACTTACACCGGCAGCCGGCAGACTTCAATCTGTCATGACAACTGATCGGGCTATAAATATCGGCCTATAAATTACGCGGAAGCGCGCCCTCCGCGGGCGGCGAGCCGCGCTTCGATGGCATCCCAGACGCGGCTTTCGAGCCGGACGCCGTCGAGACGATTGATCTCCTGGATGCCGGTGGGCGAGGTCACGTTGATCTCGGTCAGGTGATCGCCGATCACATCGAGCCCGACGAAAAGCAGCCCCTGCTCGCGCAGCGCCGGGCCGAGCGCCGCGCAGATCTCGCGCTCGCGCGCGGTGAGCGTGGTCTTCACCGCCTTGCCGCCGACATGCAGATTGGCCCGCGCCTCGCCCGCGGGCGGCACGCGCAGTACTGCGCCCAGCGGCTCGCCCTCGAGCAGGATGATGCGCTTGTCGCCTTCCCGCACCGCCGGAAGATAGCGCTGAACGATGAGCGGCTCCCGATAGAGCTGGGTGAAAAGCTCCAGGAGCGCGTTGAGATTGTCATCCTCCGGCCGCAGATGGAATACGCCGGCGCCGCCATTGCCGAAGAGCGGCTTCAGGATGATGTCGCCCTGCTCGCGGCGGAAGGCGAGGATCTCCTCGCGATCCGCGGTGATGAGCGTCGGCGGCATCAGCCCCTCGAAATGCGTGGCAAAGAGCTTCTCCGGCGCGTTGCGCACGCTCACGGGATCGTTCACCACCAGCACCTCGTCGCGCACATGCTCGAGCAGATGCGTGGCGGTGATATAGGCCATGTCGAAGGGCGGATCCTGCCGCATCAGGATCACGTCCATGGCCGAGAGTTCAATGACCTCCTCGGCGTCGAACCGGTAATGCCGGCCATGCTCGCGCCTGAGCTCCAGCGGCCGCGCCCGCGCCGTGAGCCTGCCGTCGCGCAAGGTGAGCGAGCGCGGCAGATAATGGTAAAGGGCATGGCCGCGCGCCTGCGCCTCCAGGGCGATGACGAAGGTGGAATCCGCCTCGATATTGATCCCTTCGATGGGATCCATCTGAACGGCGACTGCAAGGCCCATAGGCGGCGCCCCTGATCGTGGCAGCACCTGCCATGATAACAGGCAATTCATCTGGTATGCGAGATACCGGCCTGCCTCGCGAAAAGTTTTTCGCAAAATGCTTTGACGGTTCGGTGTTTGCAGATATTTTTCTTGGCGCCGAGGCAACAATCGGCGATGGGGTCGATGCCGTCCCGCGGTTGGGGGCGCGACCCTAATCGACAGTTCGGACAGGTCGGCGAAAGCCGCGTTCTAGGGAGGTTCGGCTTGGGCACTGGGTTCATGCGCCCGCTGAAGGCGGGCGGGCCGCGCGCAACCCGCACGGCCGCGCCGTGACCGCTCGCGACGCCGAGACCTCCGCGGCACCGCTCCTTAACATCGACGGCCTGTCGGTCCGCTTCGGCGGCATCGTTGCGCTGGACCGCGTCTCCTTCCGCGTGGAGAACGGGCAGATCTGCGGCCTCATCGGCCCGAACGGCGCCGGCAAGACGACGCTCTTCAACGTGCTGAGCCGGCTCTACCGCGCCGATACCGGGACCATCCTCTTCGAGGGCAAGCCGCTGCTGCAGCAGGCGCGCCACGCCATCGCCCCGCTCGGCATCGGCCGCACGTTCCAGAATCTCGCGCTCTTCCGCAGCATGAGCGTGCGCGACAACATCATGATCGGCGGCCATTGCCGGGCCCGCGGCGGCTTCCTCGCCAACGCGCTGCGCCTGCCCTTCGTCAGCGGCGGGGAGCGGGCGCTCGGCGCACGCGCCGAGCGGCTCATCGAGACCCTCGAGCTCGGCGCGGTGGCGGAGACGCCGGTGAGCGCGCTGCCCTTCGGCACCCAGAAGCGGGTCGAGCTGGCGCGCGCGCTCGCGAGCGAGCCCAAGCTGCTGCTGCTCGACGAGCCGGCGGCCGGGCTCAACCATGAGGAGGTCGATCACCTGCGCGACCTCATCATCTCGATCCGCGACCGGCTCAAAGTCACCGTGCTGCTGGTCGAGCACCACATGAGCCTGGTCATGCGCGTTTCCGACAAGGTCGTGGCACTCGATTTCGGCCGCAAGATCGCCGACGGCACGCCGCAGGCGGTGCAGCAGAGTCCGGAAGTGATCAAGGCCTATCTCGGGGGCTCGCTGTGAGCGCGATCCTGGAGACGCGGCGCCTCTCGGCCTCCTACGGTCCGACCCAAGTGCTGCATGAGATCGAGCTCGAGGTGCCGCGCGGCGGCATCGTCACCCTGCTCGGCGCCAACGGCGCCGGCAAGACGACCACGCTGCGCGCTCTCTGCAACATGATGGTGCGGCTCAGCGGCGAGATCCACTTCGACGGCAAGCGCATCGACAACGTCGCCACCGAGGACATCGTCCGCCTCGGCATCGGCCATGTGCCGGACGGGCGCGGGACCTTCGTCAGCCTCAGCGTCGAGGAGAATCTGCGCCTCGGCGCCTATACCCGTCGCGACAAGCAGGTCGCGGAGGATTTCGAGCGCATCTACGGCTATTTCCCGCGACTCAGGGAGCGCCGACGCCAGCAAGCGGGCACGCTCTCGGGCGGCGAGCAGCAGATGCTGGCGATCTCGCGCGCGCTGATGCTGCGGCCGAAGCTGCTGCTGCTCGACGAACCGTCCTTCGGCCTCGCGCCGCTGGTGGTGCAGGAGATCTTCCGCATCCTGCGCACCATCAATCAGCAGGAAGGCGTCAGCATGCTGCTGGTCGAGCAGAACGCCAACATCGCCCTCGACCTTGCCGATCACGCCTACCTGCTGGAGACCGGACGCATCATGCTGAACGAGCCCTCCGCCAGCATCCGCAACAACGAATCCGTGCGCCGGTCCTATCTCGGGTACTAGGAGCCGCCATGCAAGCCTTCCTGCACCAAGTCCTCTCGGGCATCGCCACCGGCGGCATCTATGCCAGCATCGCCTTGGCGCTGGTGATGATCTATCAAGCGACCAACCACGTGAATTTCGCGCAGGGCGAGATGGCGACCTTCTCGACCTATATCGCGTGGAAGCTGATCGATATCGGCTTTCCCTATTGGATCGCCTTCCTGATCACCCTCGTCTTCGCCTTCGCGGCCGGCGTCGCGATCGAGCGGGTGATCGTGCGTCCCTTCTACAAGGCGCCGGTGCTCAGCGTGGTCGCGGTCTTCATCGGCTTGCTGCTGATCATAAACGCGCTCTCGGGCGCGTTCTTCTCCTACACGATCAAACCCTTCCCCAGTCCCTTCCCCACCGATGCCTGGTACGCCAGTCCCTATCTCTCCTCGCATGAGGTGGGCATGATCTTCGTGACGCTGGCCGTGCTGGCGGCTGTCTTCGCCTTCTTCCGCTTCACGCCGCTCGGTCTCGCCATGCGCGCCGCGGCGGAGAATCCGGTATCGAGCCGGCTGGTCGGCGTGCGCGTCGGCTGGATGCTGGCGCTCGGCTGGGGCCTCGCCGGGCTGATCGGCGCCGTGGCGGGCATGATGACCGCGCCGATCGTCTATCTCGATCCCTACATGATGTTCGGCATTCTGCTCTACGGCTTCGCCGGCGCGCTGCTCGGCGGCATCGACAATGCCTGGGGGGCGGTGCTGGGCGGCTTCATCGTCGGTGTGCTGCAGAACCTCGCCGGCGCCTATCTCGTCGGCACGGAGCTCATGGTCACGGTGGCGCTGGTGATCATCATCGGCATCCTCGTGGTGAAGCCCTCGGGCCTGTTCGGTCGCACCATCGTGACGCGGGTGTAAGCATGGCGATCCTGGACACACCCCGCCCCGCCGCCACCGCGCTCTTCGCCGGACTGAGCCTGCGCACCTGGAAGCTCCTCGGCCTCGCGCTGACGCTGGTGGTGGCCTGCGTCCTGCCCTTCGTCATCACCAGCTATGAGCTGCTGCTCGTGACGCAGGTGATCGTCTATGCGATCGCGCTCCTCGGCCTCAACATCCTGACCGGCTACAACGGACAATTCTCGCTGGGCCATGGTGCGTTCTACGCGATCGGCGCATACGTCACCGCCATCCTGCTCGACAAGACCGGCATCCCCTATTGGGCGACGATCCCGATCGCCGGCGTGATCTGCCTCGTCGTGGGATTCCTCTTCGGCCTGCCGTCGCTGCGGCTCGAAGGCCACTACCTCGCACTCGCCACCTTTGCTCTCGCGGTGGCGACGCCGCAGCTGCTCAAGTTCAAGGACTTCGACTTTCTCACCGGCGGCGTGCAGGGCATCGTGATCACCGCACCATCCTCGCCGGGCCTGCCGATGCGCGACGATCAGTGGCTCTATTTCTTCTGCCTGCTGTGGACGATCCCGCTCTTCGTCCTCGCCTGGAACCTGTTGCGCGGGCGCACCGGACGGGCGCTGGTCGCGATCCGCGATCATCCGCTCGCCGCCGCCACCATGGGGATCGATCTTGCGCGCTACAAGTCGATCACCTTCGGCGTCTCGGCGATGTATACCGGCATCGCCGGCGCGCTGGGTGCGCTGCTGGCGCAGTTCGTCTCGCCGGACAGCTTCGATTTCTTCCTGTCGATCCGGTTCCTCGTCGGCATCGTCATCGGCGGCCTCGCCTCGATGACGGGCGCCTTCTTCGGCGCGGTCTTCATCGAATTCGTACCCAATCTCGCCGACTACCTCTCGAAGGCCGCGCCGCAGGCAATCTACGGCATCGTGCTGATCGGCTGCATGTATCTGATGCCGAATGGCGTGATGGGGCTCATCCGCAGGCTTGGGCGACATCTCGGGCGCTTGGTGGCGCGCTAGGGGAGAGGCTAAACTTCGACCGTTCAATTCGACGGTATCAAAGGGGAGTGAGAACGCATGCGTTTTGCAACAACAATGCTGGCCGCGGCCTCGCTGCTGGCGCTGGTCGGGCCCGCCTTTGCGGCGGACGCGCCAGGGGTCGCCGCCACGGAGATCAAGATCGGCAACACCATGCCGTATAGCGGGCCGGCTTCGGCCTATGGCGTGATCGGCAAGGGCGAGGCCGCCTTCTTCAAGATGGTCAACGACAAAGGCGGCGTCGCCGGTCACAAGATCGACTTCATCTCGGTCGATGACGGCTACAACCCGGCGAAGACGGTCGAGCAGGTGCGCAAGCTGGTGGAGCAGGACGACGTCGCATTCCTGTTCAACACGCTCGGCACGCCGACCAACTCGGCGATCCAGAAATATCTCAACGTGAAGAAGATCCCGCAGCTCTTCGTGGCCACGGGCGCCGACAAATGGGGCGAGTACAAGCAGTTCCGCTGGACCATGGGCTGGCAGCCGAGCTACCGCACCGAGGCGGAGATCTACGCGCACTACATCCTTCGGGAGAAGCCCAACGCCAAGATCGCCGTGCTCTATCAGAACGACGATTTCGGCAAGGACTACGTCGCCGGTCTCAAGGACGGCCTCGGAAACAAGTATTCCAAGATGGTGGTGAAAGAAGCCTCCTATGAGGTGACGGATCCGACCATCGATTCGCAGGTGGTGAGCCTCCAGGCCTCCGGCGCCGATACGCTCGTCACCGCGGCGACCCCGAAATTCGCCGCGCAGACCATCCGCAAGGTCTATGACATCGGCTGGAAGCCGCTGCACTTCATGACCAACGTCTCGATCTCGGTCGGCTCGGTGATGGTGCCTGCCGGCATGGAGAAGGGCGTCGGCATCATCTCCGCCACCTACGGCAAGGATCCGACCGATCCGACCTGGGCCAACGATGCCGGCATGAACGAGTGGCGCGCCTTCATGAAGAAGTACATCCCGGATGCCGACCTGAAGGATGCGAACTACGTCTACGCTTATGGCGTGGCCTTGACCATGCTGCACGTGCTCGAGCAATGCAAAGGCGACTTCTCGCGCGAGAATGTGATGAAGCAGGCGGCCGACATCAAGAACCTCGACATCCCGACGCTGCTGCCCGGCATCAAGGTCAGTACCAGCCCGACCAACTATCACCCGATCCGGCAGATGCAGCTGGAAAAGTGGGACGGCAAGACCTGGGTGCTGTTCGGCAAGGTCATGGGCAACGCCGGCGGCTGAGCCGCCGCTTGCCGATGCGACGAGCCCGGCCGCCGCAAGCGGCCGGGCTTTTCGTTTAGTTGAGCCGTGCCTTCAGCCGCTGCAGCAGGCTCGCCGTGCGGCGGCGTGCGCCTTCCTCCCCGGCAAGCGTCAGCGAGCGTTCGAGCGCACCGACTGCGGCGCGAAGATTGCCGAGCTCGGCATGGACGAGCCCCGCCTCGCGCCAAAGCCCGCCGTGGTCCGGCGCGAAGAGCAGCATACCCTCGATGACGGCGAGCGCCGGCGCGAGGCTCTGGCTTTCGATCAGCCGGAGCTTGAGGTTGTTCTGCAGGCGCAGCAGCACGTCGCGATCGCCGATCGCGGCGTAATGCGCCGGCTCGAGCTCCGCCGCGTTCCCGGCGATCGCCTTCAGCAGGTCGCGCAGCTCCGCCGCGCCGCGCGCCCGGCCGCGCTCGAAGGGATCGAGGATGAGCCGCTCGCCCCCGTCGGCGAGGAGCAGCAGGAAGTGCCCGGGAAATGCCAAACCGGCCGCGTCCCAGCCCTGCGCCCTCGCGGCGTGGAGGTAGAGAATGCCGAGCGCCACCGGCAGCCCCTTGCGGCGATCGATGACGCGCATGAGGTTGGCGTTCTGCAGGTCGTCGTAAGTGAGCGTATCGCCCTCATAGCCGTAGCGATCGCCGATCACCGCGGTCAGCGCGGCGCGGCGCTCTTCGGCCGAACGCGCCCCTGAAGCGGTCTGCGCGACCTCGGCGGCGAGCGCGTCGAGATGTCGGTGATAGCGCGCGAGATCGACGCGCGGCCGGTCGCGCCAGGCGAGCGCCAGCGCTGCCGCACCGATCGGCCAATGCCCTTCGCCGTACGCCGGCAACGCCTGCAGGAATGCATCGGCGCCGGTGCGGTCGGTGAAGGGCAGGGGGTTCACTTGAGCGGCGTCACCTCGATGGCGGCGCGCGGCGTCGGCGCGCCGGGTGGCGTGTCGGCGCTCGCGGCCGGGGCAGCCGAGGCCGTGCCGGGCTGGGCCGAGGCCGGCGTGGCGCCGCCCGCCGCGACTGGCGCCGGCGGCTCGCCGGAGCGGATGCGGACATAGGAGACGACGCGGCGCACATTGGCGATGTTGCGCGCGTAGTCGGTGACGCGGTTGAGCTCCTGCTGGCTGCGCGCGGTGCCGATGATGTAGACGATGCCGTCGTTGGTGGTGACGACGTAGTTGATCGAGCGGATATACTGATCGAACACCATGTCGTTCTTGAGGCGCGTGGTGATCACGGTGTCGCGCGCCTCATCCATGAAATGCGTGTCGGGGCCGACCTCGATCTCGTCATAGACCTCCTGCACGCCGTCGGCCTTCCAGGCCAGCTTGACCGCTTCCTGGCGCCAATCCGGGTTGGGCACGCGGCCGGTGATCAGCACGCGGCCGTTGTAGACGGTGGCGTCGAGGTCATGCGCCACCACCTGATTGTACTTGCCCCAGGAATCGCGGATCGCGGCCTTGATACCGACATCCTTCACCTGCTGGTCGGGGCCGAGCTCCTGGCCAAAGACGCTGTAGCCGCTCGCCGCGCCGGCGCCCGCCGCGGCGACGATGCAGCCGGCCAGCGACGGTGCGGCGGCGAGCAGCGTGGCGGCGAGGAGGGCGGCACGGAAGCGGGAAGGGGCGTGGGGCACGGCGGCGTTACTCCTGGCAGGGTGCGTCCCGTCCATTGTCATGGCTCGAAGCGGCGATGCAAGGGTGGCTTTGTGGCGAATCCGAGGCGGCGCGTGCCCCGTCACCTCAGCCCGAAGAGCAGCACGCCGGGCATCAGCGGCAAGGTCGCGATCGGCCGGCGGATGAAGCGAGCGGAAAGGCTCACCGGGCTTGCCCGCCGGTCGCCGCCGCAGCGGGGCCGGGCGGCATCGGCGCGATATGCGCGCCGTTGGTGAGCCGGTATTGGCCGCTGATGACGACGCGCTCGCCGGGCGAGAGCCCCTCGGTCACCGCCGCGACGCCATTTTCTATCGACGCGACCTGGACGCTGCGCCGGTCGACGGTGTCGCCCGGCTCCACCACATAGGCGATATAGCCGTCGGGCCCCTGCTGCACCGCCTCCGACGGCACGGTCGGGACGCCGGATCTGACGCCCAGCATCACCCGCACATTGACGAATTCGCCGGGCCAGAGACGCTCCTGTTCGTTGGCGAACTCCGCCTTCAGATGGATCGTCCCGGTGGCGGCATCGATCGTGTTGTCGATGAGGGTGAGCTTGCCTTGCGCGAGCTCCCGGTCATCGCCGGGCGACAGCGCCTCGACGGCGAGCGGTGCCTTGCTCTGCTCCCGGCGGACCTCCTCGAAGCTCTGTTGCGGCAGGGTGAAGCTTACGAAGATCGGCCGCACCTGGGCGATGGTGACCAGCGGGGCGCTGTCGGTGGCGCGCACGAGGTTGCCGATGTCGTCGAGGCGCGCGCCGAGCCGGCCCGAGATGGGCGCGCGGATCCGCGTGTAACCGAGATTGAGCTGGGCGGTGTCGATCTGCGCCTGATCGCCGGCGATCGCCGCCTTGAGCTGGGCGACGAGCGCCTTCTGCTGGTCATAGCTCTGGCGCGATTGGAAACCATGCGCCACCAGCTTGGAGTAACGGTCCAGATCCGCCTGCGCGCTTTCGAGTTGCGCCTGATCCTTCGCCTTGGCCGCCTGGGCCTGCGCCAGCGCTGCGGCATAGGGGCGCGGGTCGATCTGGAAAAGCTCGGTTCCGGCCGTCACCTCCTGGCCTTCGGTGAAGCCGACGCCGACGATCTGGCCATCGACCCGGCTCTTGATGGTCACGGTGTTGTAGGCCTGGACGGTGCCGATGCCTTGAAGCGTGAGTGGCAGGTCCTTGGCCGTCACCACGCCGACGGTGACCGGAATAGCCTGTACCGGCGTCCCTTGCGCGGCGGCGCGCGGCGCGGCGCCGTCGCTGCCGAGCCACAGCGCGACCCCGCCCGCGACGAGCGCAATACCGCCCGCGACGGCGACCAGACCTCTTCTCACGCTCCGCCTCTCTGAAGCCAGCCCCGCAGGACGAAGACAGCGCGACATATATCATATTCAGCCACTCGCTCCATCATCCCCCGGAAGTCGAAGGCCTAGCCGGAGGCGAGTGAAAGATCCGCGATCACCGGATGATGGTCGCTGGCGATCTGCGACAGCGCATGGTGCAGCACCTCGCCGTGCCGGACGGCGATCTCCGGGCTGACGAAGATATGGTCGAGGCGCATCGCCGCATCCTTGTCGGCCGAGCGCAGGTCGGTCGGCACCGAATAACGCCGCCCTTCCGGCGGGACGGCATCGCGCAGCCCGTGCCGGTCGAGGAGCGCGAACACCGCGTGCCCGCTGGCGAGAAAGCGGGCGAGCGCCGCCTCGGGCTCGGGCGAGAAGCGGCGGAATCCCTGCAGCAGCCGCGCCTCGTCGAGCTCATCCTCCGGGCTGATGGCATTGAAATCGCCGCAGAGCACCAGCGCGCCGGCGACGCCCTCGATGAGCGCGGCGAAATCCGCCGCCTTGTGCCGCGGCTCGCGGCCGGGGTGCGGATGATATGAGGCGACGGTGACCGCGCCTTCGGGCAGGGCGATGCGCACGCGCAGCCCGCCGCGATTGTAGATGCGCGTCTCCTGCCAATCGAGGATCGGGAACCGGCTCAGGATGGCGTTGCCCCATTCGCGGTCATAGAGCGCCGAGGCGACATGGGGATATCCCAGCAGATCGCCGTAATCGATGGTGACGCCGTCATAGGCATCGCAATAGAGCGCCTCGTTGAGCACGACGATGTCGGGAGCGAGCTCGGCGAAGAGGCGCTGCGCCGCGTCGAGCCGCGCGCGATCGATCGACCGCCGCTCGCCTTCGGAGGATCCGAGCGGGCGAAAACCCTCGAGGATATTGTAGGTGAGCAGGCGAAAGGACAAGGCGTGCGACAGGGAACGGAAGGGGCGATGGGCGAGGCTTTCTAGCGCGTCCGGCCCTCGTCGCGCCAGGCGTCGGGCAGATGCTGCGGCAGCCGGCGCGGCATGACCAGCATGACGTCGTAGCGCAGGGTGAGCCGCGCCAGCTCGGGCCGGGCGGCGACGAAATGATCGAGCGCGCGGGCAACGCGCCGGCGCTGGCGGCCGCTGACCGCTTCGGCGGCCTGCGACAGGCTCTCGCGCGCCTTGACCTCGATCGCCGCCAGCACGTCGCCGCGCCGCGCGATCAGGTCGACCTCGCCCGAAGGCACGCGGAAGCGCCGCGCCAGGATGCGCCAGCCGCGCAGCCGCAGATGCCAGAGACAGATCAGCTCCGCGACATGGCCGCGCCGGAAGGCCTGGCGTTTGCGCTTGAGGCTCATCCCCGCCCCGCGAGCAAGAGGGCCCGGGCATAGACCTCGCGGCGCGACAGGCCGGTCGCCGCCGCCACCGCGGCGCTGGCATCCTTGACGCTCATCGAGGCGAGCGCCGCCTCGAGCTGCCGGTCGAGCGCCTCGGCCGACGGCGCCGGCGCCTCCGCCGGCGGTCCGACGACCACCACCAGCTCGCCGCGCGGCGGCCCTTCGCCGGCATAGCGGGCGGCGAGCTCGCTCAGCCCGCCGCGGCGCACCTCCTCGTAGAGCTTGGTAAGCTCGCGCGCCACAGCCGCCGGCCGGTCGCCCAGTACCGCCGCCATGTCGGCAAGCGATTCGGCGAGGCGCGGCGCGCTCTCGAAGAAGACGAGCGAGGCGCGGACCGGCGCGAGCTCGGCCAGCGCGGTGCGCCGCCCCGCCTGCTTCGCCGGCAGGAATCCCGCGAAGAGGAACCGGTCGCTCGGCAATCCCGAGAGCACCAGCGCGGCGAGCGCCGCCGAGGGCCCGGGAAGAGTGCCGACAGCGAGCCCTTCCGCCACCGCCGCGCGCACCAGCTTGAAGCCGGGATCGGAGACGAGCGGCGTGCCGGCATCGGACACCAGCGCGACGATCTCGCCGCGCCGCAGCCGCTCCAGCAGTAGCGGCCGCATGCGTTCGGCATTGTGGTCGTGATAGGCGAGGAGCGGGCGCTCGATGCCGTGGCGCGCCAGCAGCTTGGCGGTGACGCGCGTGTCCTCGCAGGCGATCACGTCGGCAGCGCGCAAGGTCGCGAGCGCGCGCAGCGTGATGTCCTCGGCATTGCCGATCGGCGTGGCCACGAGATAGAGCGCCGGCGCGATCTCGCGCGGCTGCTGCGGTTTACTTCCCGCGCCTCTCTGGCTAGGCTCATCGCCGTTCCTGGCGAGGGAGGAAGCGTGTGTTCGGCCGGTCTTGTCGGCGTCTGTTTGGCTCTCGCCTCGCCGCCGCGACATTGCTCTTCCTCTGCGCGTTCGCGCTCCAGGCGTGCAACGGCCTGACCATACCGGGAGTGTCGGGAAGGCCGCAAGCCGCGCCGGCGCAGCCCGCGCCGCCGCCCGCCGCCGTCCAGCCGCCGGCACCGGTGACGGCGGCTCCGGCGACCCCGACCACCCCCGCAGAGGCTGCCAAGACGCGCGTCGCGCTGCTGCTGCCGCTCTCCGGCGTCAATGCCGCGCTCGGCGGCGCCATGCTCGATGCCGCGCAGATGGCGCTCTTCGATGTCGCCGACCAGTCGCTCGAGCTGATGCCGCATGACACGCAGGGCACACCGCAAGGCGCCGCCGACGCGGCGCGTGCGGCGATCGCCGAAGGCTCGAAGCTCATCATCGGTCCGCTGATCGCCGGCGAGGTCGCCGCGGTAAAGCCGGTGGCGGCCTCCGCCGGCGTGCCGGTGCTGGCCTTCTCGACCTCCGCCGAGCTGGCCGGCGGCGGCACCTATCTCATGGGCTTCCTGCCGCGTCAGGAGATCGAGCGGGTGACGGCTTTCGCCCATGCCAAAGGGGTCAACCACTTTGCCGTGCTGGCGCCGAAGAGCGCTTATGGCGAGGTCGCAGTGGCGGCGCTGCGCGAGGCGGTGGCGGCGCAGCAGGCGAGCCTCGGCCGGATCGATTTCTACGATCCCTCGGTCTCCGACCTGACGCCGGTGGCGAAGAGCTTCGCGGCGGCGGCGCAGGATGCCGAGGCGGTGCTGCTCCCGGAAGGCGCCGCGCGGGTCAAGTCGCTGGCGCCGCTGCTCGCCTATTACGGCGTCGATCCCGCCGAGGTGCATTTTCTCGGAACCGGGCTCTGGGACGAGACCGGCATCGGCAGCGAACCGACGCTGGTCGGCGGCTGGTATGCCGCGCCGCCGCCCGAGGCGCGCGCCGATTTCGTGAAGCGCTTTGCCGATCTCTATCGTCACCCGCCGCCGCGGCTGGCGACGCTCGCCTATGATGCCATCGCGCTCGCCGCGGTGCTCGCGCATGGCGCGAACGGACCCGATTTCTCGACCGCCGCGCTCACCAATCCCAGCGGCTTCGCCGGCATCGACGGCATCTTCCGCCTGCGTGCCGATGGCCTCGTCGAGCGCGGCCTCGCCGTGCTCGAAGTGGAGCACGACGGCAGCAAGGTCATCGATCCGGCGCCGCAGACCTTCCAGGCGGCCAGCAACTGAGGCGCTCCCGGTTGCCGGTAGCCGCGGCGAGGTCGTCCAACCCGCCGCCGCGGACCCCTCAGGCGGCGGCCGTTTGAGGGTTGCGCTCCGCCTGGTCGAGCAGCGCATAGAACTCGGTGTTCTCGCGGCGGATGCGATCGGCCAGCACCCCGAAAAGGCGCTTCGCTTCGGCGGAGAACCGTGCAGGCTCGGCCTTGATCTGGGTTTCGCTCCACTCGCGCGCGAAGGCCTCGACGGCGGGCTTGACGCCGGTCATCTCCTCCGCGAAGCGCTTGGCGACGCCTTGGACGTTGGCGTCGGCATGCTTCTGGCAGCGCGGATAGAGCGAGTTGTCCTCCATCGCCAGATGGAGCGAAAGCTTGCCGAACAACCGCGATAGCTTCTGGCGGATCTCGCCCGCGGCCTGCGCCACGATCTCTGGCTTGAGCTGATCCTCGACCGACTTCACGAGCTCGATCAGCTCAACGTGCTGCTTGCGGAAACTCTCGGTGGCGCTCATGTCTGCTCTCCTGATGAAGTCTGCGCCTGGCTGCCGGACAGGCAGCCAAGATCCTTGCTCTCACAGCAGGAAGCGTGCCAGCGCGGAAAGGGCGGAAACCCCAGCTATCCTGCCGGTTGGCGGGCCGAAAGGCCGGGCAATTTGCCAGGGCGAGCGAAGCAAATTGCCCGGCTGGTCAGGGCGCTCCCGGTGGCGACGCTGGAAGGCGCAGCGTGAAGCGCGAGCCGCGTCCGGGCTCGCTCTCGACGGCGATCTCGCCGCCCATCAGCCAGAGCAGCCTCCGGCTCAAGGCGAGGCCGAGGCCGGTACCGCCATATTTGACGGCGGTCGCGGCGTCGCCCTGAGTGAAATTGGTGAAGAGCCGCGCCAGCGTCGCGCGCTCGATGCCGATGCCGGTATCGCCGACGGCGATGCTGATCCAGTCGCCGTCCTGCCGGCACTCGCGCCGCGCGCCGAGGCTGACGCGCCCGTGCTCGGTGAATTTCGCAGCGTTGCTGAGCAGGTTCAGCACGACCTGCCGGAGCTTGGCGGCATCGCCGAGGATGGTGCCGAGATCGGCGGCGCACTCGATCATGAGCTCGTTGCGGTTGGGCGCCATGAGCGGCCGGGCTTCCGCGGCGATCTCGTCGATCAGCAGCGCAAGCTCGATCGGTTCCGAGCGCGTCTCCATGCGCCCCGCTTCGATGTTGGAGAGGTCGAGCACGTCGTCGACCAGCGATAGCAGCCGGCGCCCCGCGGCGCGGATGCGCTCGAGATCGCCGGCATGACCGGTGCCGAGCGCGCCGTCCGCGACATCCTCGATCAGCATCTCGCTGTAGCCGATGACCGCGTTGAGCGGCGTGCGCAGCTCATGGCTCATGCGCGCGAGGAAGTCGGATTTGACGCGGCTGGCGCGCTCGGCTTCCGCGGTGGCGGCGGTGAGTTCCGTGGTGAGCCGCGTCAGCTTGCGCTCGGATTCGGCGACGTGATGGATGACGTGCTGGAGATAGAGCAGCACCGGCAGCCCGACGATCGGGCTGACGATGCCGGCGGTCACGGGAACGTGGATCGGCGGCGGCCCGACGAGCGCGTGCCAGACGACGACGCTGAGCCCGACCGCGGCCACCACGATGATGCCGAGCAGCGCCACCGTTCCGGCCGGCCGTTCGAGCCAGCCCGGAGCGAGGCGCAATCCTGCGCCGCGCGCCCACTCGACCGCCCCTGTTTCCGCCATCGGCGGATCGCCTCGTCCAGAATTATTCCAAGGGAGGCAATCTAGCCAATTCTAGGGAGATTGACCGAAAGTTTTCCCGACAATTTTAGGCAAATTCAAGCGGTGCCTGCGCTCGCGGAGGCGCGCGGTCCGCGCGGCTAATCGGGGAGCAGCGCCGCCAGCACCGCGTTGAGCCGCTGCCGCCCGGAGGCGGTGGCGCGCAAGCGCTCCGCGTCGAGCTCGACGAAGCCGCCGTCGCGGAGATCGCCGAGCCGGCCGGCATCGACCGCCGCATCGAGCTCGATCCCGGCGGCAGCGCGAAACGCCACGCGGCCGACGCCTTCGGCGAGGCGCAACCCCATCATCAGCAATTCGCGCCGGTATTCCTCGGGCGCCAGCGCCGTCTGCTCCTCGAGCCCGTGGCCCTGGCGCTCGACCGCGGCGAGCCAGGTCTCGGGCGCGCGGTAGCGGCGCGTAGCGAGCCGCACGCCGCCGAGGCTCAGCCTGCCATGCGCGCCCGGGCCGATGCCGGCATAGTCGCTGCCGCGCCAGTAAGCGAGGTTGTGCCGGCTCTCGCCGCCCGGTCGCGCATGATTGGAGATCTCGTAGGCGGGCATCCCCGCGCGCTCGAGCTCTTCCTGCGTCGCCTCATAGAGCGCGCCGGCGAGCTCCTCGTCGGGCAGCGTGAAATCGCCGCGCGCGAAAGCCGGGGCAAACGCCGTGCCCGGCTCGATGGTGAGCTGGTAGAGCGACAGATGATCGCCGGCCAGCGACAGCGCCCGGCCGAGCTCGTCGCGCCAGGCCGCGAGCGTCTGGCGGGGTCGCGCATAGATGAGATCGAAGGAGAAGCGCGGGAAGTGCCGGCGCGCGAGCTCGAGGGCGGCGAGCGCCTCGCGCGCATCATGGGCGCGTCCGAGGAAGCGCAGCGCTCCGTCGTCGAGCGCCTGCACGCCGAGCGACAGCCGGTTCACCCCCGCCTCGGCCAGCGCGCGGAAGCGCCGGGATTCGACCGAGGTCGGATTGGCCTCGAGCGTGATCTCGATGTCGTCGGCGATAGACCAGCGTTCGCGGGCGCTGGCGATCAGCGCCGCCACCGTTTCCGGCTCCATCAGCGAGGGCGTGCCGCCGCCGAAGAAGATCGAGCCGAGCCGGCGTCCCGGCGTCTCGGCGGCTGCATGGTCGAGCTCGCTCAGCAGCGCATCGCGCCAGCGCCGCTGCTCGATCGCCTCGCGCACATGGCTGTTGAAGTCGCAATAGGGACATTTCGACTTGCAGAACGGCCAATGGATATAGAGCGCGAGATCGGCCAAGCGCCTCACCCGGAAAAGCAGGCCCGGGCGAGCTGGCGGAAGGCTGTGGCACGGTGGCTCATCGCGTGCTTTGCCGCCGGGTCCATCTCGCCGAAGCTCTCGCTGCCGCCCGTGGGCACGAAGATCGGATCGTAGCCGAAGCCGCGCGCGCCGCGCGGCGGAAAGACGAGGCTGCCATGGACCTCGCCGCGGAAGCTTTCGACATGCCCGTCGGGCCAGGCCAGCGACAGCACCGCGACGAAGCTGCCGCGCCGGTCGGCACTGTCGCCGAGCCGCTCCTCGACGAGCGCCATGGCGCGGGCGAAATCGCGCTCGGGGCCGGCCCAGCGCGCCGAATAGATGCCGGGCGCGCCGCCGAGCGCCGGCACGACCAGCCCGGAATCATCGGCCAGCGCCGGCAGCGCGCTCGCCCGCGTTGCCGCCAGCGCCTTGAGCTCGGCATTGGCCTCGAAGCTGTCGCCGGTCTCCTCCGGCTCGGGCAAGCCGAGCGCGCCGGCGCTCACCGCGCTGACCCCGAAGGGCGCGACGAGCGCCGCCATCTCGGCGAGCTTGCCCTGGTTGTGCGTGGCGATGACCAGCCGGTCGCCGGCGAAACGGCGCGCCATCGTCTCGCCTCAGGCAAGCCCGAGGGCGCGGCGCTGCTGCAGCACGAGCTGGCCGATGCCGAGCCGCGCCAGCGCCAGCATCTCGTTGAAGCGCTCCTCGGCAAAGGCGCCGTGCTCGGCCGTCGCCTGGATCTCGACGATGCCGCCGGAGCCGGTGAGCACGAAATTCGCGTCGGTCGCGGCGGCGCTGTCCTCGGCATAGTCGAGATCGAGCACCGCCTCGCCGGCGGAGATGCCGCAGGAGATTGCCGCCACCGCGTCGTTCAGCGGCAGCTTGGGCAGCGTTCCGGCGGCCACCAACTTCTGCAGCGCGATGTGGAGCGCGACATAACTGCCGGTGATGGACGCGGTGCGCGTCCCGCCATCGGCCTGCAGCACGTCGCAATCGATGCGGACCTGCCGCTCGCCCAGCGCCGCGAGATCGGCCACGGCGCGCAGCGAGCGGCCGATCAGACGCTGAATCTCCTGGGTGCGGCCGGTCTGGCGGCCGCGCGCCGCCTCGCGGTCGGTGCGCTCATGGGTCGAGCGCGGCAGCATGCCGTATTCGGCGGTGATCCAGCCGCGGCCGGTGTTGCGCAGGAAGGGCGGCACCTTCTCCTCGACGGTCGCCGCGCAGAGCACATGCGTGTCGCCGAAGCGCACGAGGCAGGAGCCTTCCGCGTATTTGGCGAAGCCCGGTTCGAGGCGCACCTGGCGCAATTCGTGCGGGGCGCGGCCGGAAGGGCGCGACATGTGGATGCCTTTCTGCTGTTGAGCCTCGAACCCTAGTGCGCGAGGCGACCGGCGTCCAGCGCTCGCGCGGTTGACGCTGGGGATCGACCTACCTACATTTCGCGGCGCCCCGGGATATCTTTGAGAGCGCTATGGCTGCGGAACGGCTGCCGCCCGTCCCCAAACCGGTGATCACGGAGCTCAACGAGCGAAGCCGTGAGATTTTCCGCATGATCGTCGACGCCTATGTCGAGACCGGCGAGCCGGTCGGCTCGCGCACGCTGTCGCGCCGCGGGGGCCTCGACCTGTCGCCGGCGACCATCCGCAACGTCATGGCCGATCTCGAGGAATGCGGGCTGCTCTTCGCGCCGCATACCTCCGCCGGACGGCTGCCGACCGAGGCGGGGCTGAGGCTCTTCGTCAATGGCCTTCTCGAGCTCGGCGGGCTGAGCGAGGAGGAGCGGCAGGGCATCGACGGGCGCCTTGCGGCGGCTGGCAAGAGTCTGCCGCAGGCCCTCGAGGAGGCGACCGCGGCGCTCTCGGGGCTCTCGCGCTGCGCCGGCCTGGTCGTGGCGCCCAAGACCGAGCGGCGCGCGCTCCGCCACATCGAATTCGTGCCGCTCTCGCCGGGCCGCGCCCTGGTCGTGATGGTGACCGAGGACGGGGTGGTGGAAAACCGGCTCATCGAGGCACCGCCCGGCACGCCGGCCTCGACCCTGGTGCAGGCGAGCAACTACCTCAACGCGCGTCTCGTCGGCCGCACCATCGACGAGGCCAAGACGATGATCACCGCCGACATCGACTCCAATCGCGCGCAGCTCGACGAGCTCACGCAGCGCGTCGTCGAAGCCGGCCTCGCCTCCTGGGCGGGCGGCGGCGAGGGCAGCGCGCTCATCGTCCGCGGCCAGGCGAAGCTGCTCCAGGACGTGACCGCGCTCGCCGATCTCGAGCGGCTGCGTGCGCTCTTCGACATGCTCGAGACCAAAGAAGCGATGCTGCGCCTGCTCGAGGCGACGCGCGAGGGCGAAGGCGTGCAGATCTTCATCGGCTCCGACAATCCGCTCTTCGGCGTCGCCGGCTGCTCGATGATCGTTGCCCCCTACGCCAACAGCCGCGAGCAGGTGGTCGGCGCGATCGGGGTCATCGGGCCGACGCGCCTCAACTACGCTCGGATCATCCCGCTGGTGGACTACACCGCCAAGGTGATCGGCAAGATCTTGGGATAAGTTTGGGACAAGCGACATGAACGACAACACAAACGACGCTCCGCTCAATACCGAAAGCGCCGGTGCCGCGGAACCGGCCGAGGAGAAGCTCGCACGGCTCGAGGCCGAGCTCGGCGAGAGCAAGGACCGGCTGCTGCGCGCTCTGGCCGAGACCGAGAATGTCCGCCGCCGCGCCGAGCGCGAGCGCGCCGACGCGTCGAAATACGGCGCGAGCGCTTTCGCCAAGGACCTGCTCAACGTCGCCGACAATCTGCGCCGCGCGCTCGACAGCGCGCCGGCCGAGCAGGCGGCCGACGAGCGCACGCGCAACCTGCTGCAAGGCGTCGCCGCCACCGAGCGCGAGCTGCTGGCCGCCTTCGAGCGCCATGGCATCCGCCGCATCGACCCGGTCGGCGAGCGCTTCGACCACAATCTCCACCAGGCGATCTTCGAGGTCGAGAATACCGGTCAGCCGGCCGGCACGGTGGTGCAGGTGCTGCAGCCCGGCTACGTCATGCATGACCGGCTGCTGCGCCCGGCGATGGTGGGGGTCGCCAAGGGCGAGGCGAAGCCGGCCGCCGACGGGCCACACATCGACGAAGTGGTGTGAGGCGGGGCGTGCGTTCGTGCGAGGTCTTTCACGAAAATTAACGCTCTGACGCGATGCTGCGGAGCGCGGCCGGACCGTACCGGCCGCTTCGCGAGGACGCGCCGGTGTCGGTCAAGGCAAAGCCGCTGGTTCTGCTCGTCGAGGACACGGTCCCTCTGGCGCAGCTCTACCTCGAGTATCTGAAACGGGAGCCGCTTCAGGCGCGCCGCGCCGAGACGCTGGCCGAGGCCAAGGAGGCGCTGGTGGCCCTCCGCCCGGCGGCGGTGCTGCTCGATCTGGAGCTGCCCGACGGCAACGGCCTCGATCTCGTCGAGGCGGCACGCAAGGCCGGGCTCGATCCCGCCTTCATCGTCATCACCGCGCACGGGTCGGTCAACGCCGCCGTGGAAGCGATGCGCGCCGGCGCGCATGACTTCCTGGTGAAGCCGTTCACCGCCGAGCGGCTCGTCACCACCATGCGCAACGCGCTCGAGGGGCGGCGGCTGAAGCGCATCGTCGAAACCCTGGGCAGCGGCGTCGGCGACACCGCCTTCGAGGGATTCATCGGCGCCGATCTCTCGATGCAGGCGGTCTACCGCGTCATCGATCTCGCCGCGAAGAGCCGCTCCACCGTCTTCATCACCGGCGAGAGCGGCACCGGCAAGGAGGTCTGCGCCGAGGCCATCCACCGCCGCAGCCCGCGCCGCGACGGCGCCTTCGTCGCGCTCAATTGCGGCGCCGTGCCGAAGGAGCTGATGGAGAGCGAGATCTTCGGCCATGTGAAGGGCGCCTTCACCGGCGCGGCCTCCGATCGCGACGGTGCGGCGCTGCGCGCCGATGGCGGCACGCTCTTCCTCGACGAGGTGTGCGAGATGGATCCGGCGCTGCAGGTGAAGCTGCTGCGCTTCATCCAGACCGGTTCGATCCAGGCGGTGGGCTCCGACCGCACGCGCAAGGTCGATGTGCATATCGTGTGCGCCACCAACCGCGACCCGCTTGCCGAAGTCGAGGCCGGCCGCTTCCGCGAGGACCTCTATTACCGCCTCCATGTGATCCCGCTGCAGCTCCCGCCGCTGCGCGAGCGCGGCAGCGACGTGCTGCTGCTGGCGCGCCACTTCCTGACGGCGTTCAGCGCCGAAGAGGGACGCGGCTTCAAGGGCTTTGCGCCCGAGGCCGAGGCGCGGCTCTGCGCCTCGCCCTGGCCGGGCAATGTGCGCCAGCTGCAGAACGTCATCCGCCGCATCGTCGTCGTGCATGACGGCGCGCAGGTCACCGAGGCGATGCTGCCGTCCGAGCTCGAGGCGGAGCGTGCCGTAGAGCCCGCGTCTCCCGCCCGTCCGGCGCCGCAAGCCGTGCCGGCGGAATCCGCCGTCATCGTGCCGCTGGCGCAGGTGGAGCGCGAGACGATCGAGCGCGCCATCGAGCTCTGCGGCGGCAATATGACTGAGGCGGCGATACGCCTCGGCATCAACGTCTCGACAATCTACCGCAAGCGCCAGAGCTGGGCCGGCCGCGCCGCCGAATAAGCGGCGGTCAGAGCGCGGCCTCTTTCCAGGCCGAGCGCCCGCCGGCGAGCGCCGCCGCCGCGGAGTCCACCAGCGATGCGGTCGCCTCGGCCGCCGGCGCGCTCTCGATGGCGCGCGCCAGCGCCGCGAGCCGCTCGAAGCCGAAGGTCGCGGCCGAGCTCTTGATCGAATGCGCCGCGCGCGCCAGCGCTTTGGCGTCGCCCTCGCCGCCGCCGGCCAGACGGCGCATCTGCACGAGGCGCTGCTCGCTATCGGCGAGGAAGATTTCGACGAGGTCGCGCGCCGAGGCGGCGCCGATCTCATCGGTGAGGGCGCGCAGCCGCGTCGGATCGAACAGCGCTGCAGCGTCTTCCGCCGCCCTGCGCACTAGCGCCGCCGACGCGCGCGGTGCGGCGGCGACGTGCGCGAGCGCTGCGGCGACACTCTCCTTGAGATCGGCCGGGGTGAAGGGCTTGCTGACGAAGCCGGTCATCCCCGCATCGCCGCCAGCGGCAGCATATTCCGGGTTGGCGGTGAGGCCGAGGATCGGCACCTCGCCCAGCGGCGGCGGCAAGGCGCGGATGGCGCGCCTCGCCGCGAGCCCGTCCATCTCCGGCATCATCACATCCATCAGCACGAGGTCGTAGCCGCCCGCGCGCGCCGCGGCGACCGCTGCCTTGCCGTCCGGCGCGCTGACGACGACGTAGCCGGCGCTCGTCAGCACGCGTGTCGCGATCAGCCGGTTGGTCTCGTCGTCCTCCGCCAGCAACAGGCGCCCGCCGCGCCGCACCTCCGCCGACGCTTCGGGCGCCGACGCGGGCGCCGCGTCCGCCGCGTCGGCGCGGGCGACGGTGAGCGTGAAACGGAAGCGGCTGCCGCGACCGGGCGCGCTCTCGACCGAGATCGTGCCGCCCATCAGCCGCGTCAGGCGGTCGCAGAGCGCGAGACCGAGCCCGGTGCCGCGAAAGCGGCGCGAGATCGAGCCGTCGAGCTGGACGAATTCCTGGAACAGCAGCGGCAGCTGCGCCGGATCGATGCCGATGCCGGTGTCGCGCACTGTCACGGCCAGGGTGACGCGGTCGTCATCGCTGCCGTCGCGCGCCATCTCGACGAAGACGCCGCCGGCTTCGGTGAACTTGATGCCGTTGCTCACCAGGTTGAACAGCACCTGGCGGAAGCGATCGGGATCGCCGGTGACCCGGCGCGGCACATCCGCGGCGATGGCGAGCGCGAGTTCGAGTCCCTTGCGCGCGGCGTGCGGCCGCATCCGGTCGATCACCGCCTCGGCCGCGGCGCGCGGCGCGAAGGCGACGTTCTGCAACTTGAGCCCCGCCGCTTCCATCTTGGAGAAGTCGAGCACGTCGTTGACGAGTTGCAGCAGGCCCTCCGCCGATTCCTTGAGCGCGATCGCCAGCGTGCGCTGATCCGCGGCAAGCGGCGTCTCGAGCAGCAGGCTCGCCGTGCCGATGATGCCGTTCACCGGTGTGCGCATCTCGTGGCTCATCGTCGTCAGGAACTGCGCTTTGACGCGGCCGGCGTGCTCGGCCTCGCCCCTGGCGCGGGTCAGCTCCGCTGCGGTCGCGCGCTGGCGCGCGGCGCCGCGCTGATAGAGCAGCACGGCGGCGGCGACGAGCGCGATGCCGGCGGCGCCTTCGCTCATCCGCCACGGGGAGTGGGTCTTCGGCCGGTCGAGCAGCGTCGCGGTCAACAGCGCGACGAGGACCGCGAGCCCGAGCGCCGCGACGATGTTGGCCGCGCTGCGGCGGTCCCGGCCGGGGCGGCGTTCGGCGGCGGCTCTGAGCCAGGACATCCTTCTTCCTTACGTCTCCCGCGACCCTCAGCTTGCCGGGTCAGGGTTAAATTTTCGCGAGGCGCCGGCAGCGTGCAAAACGACCTTGCAAAACGCCCGGGCGGCCTGCGAAAGGCCGCGGGTCGAAGCGGCGGTTCCGGCGGAAATCCCCGGAAATCCGCCATTTCCCGGCTGGCACGCGGTTTGAAAGGAAGGCAGGCGAGACCACCGAGGAGCACCGCATGACCGCCGAGATCCTTCGCCTCGCCGACCGCCGCTCGCAGCGCGCTGCGGCGCCCGCCGATCGCCCGGCGATGTCGGCGGTGATCCTGACCCTGCCGGTCGCCGGCCGGGCCGCCCGGCCGGCGCTCGCTTCCGCTGATGCCGCCGCGCTCAACTTCGCCTGCCGCGACCTGACGACGAGCCTCGCCGACATCCACCGGCGTGCCGCCGCGCTCCGCGAGCGCCTGGCTGCGCTTGACCTGGGCGCACGCCCGGCCGTCCTCTCCACCGACACGATCATCGAAACGCTGTGCGGCGTCGTCGCCGGTCGGCGCGACCTCTCCCGCTCTCGCGCGAAGAAGCGCGCCAAGGAGAGCGTCCGTGGCTGAGCAGCTCGCCGCTCCGGTGGCGCTCGTCGTCGATGACGACCTCTCCTATCGGGTCTTCATGCGGCAATATCTCGAGCTCGCCGGCTTCACCGTGATCATGGAAGGCAGCGGCCAGATCGCACTCCGCCGCCTGGAGCAGCAGAAGGTGGACGTGCTGGTGACCGATCTCTTCATGCCGGAGGTCGACGGGCTCGAGCTGATCGAGCTGGCGCGGCGCGGCTTTCCCCAGATGCGCGTGGTCGCGGTTTCCGGCGGCGGGACCCAAGGCGATACCGGCTATCTGCGCGTCGCCCGGCTTTTCGGAGCGCACGCCACCCTGCAGAAGCCGTTCAGCGGCAGCGAACTCATCGCCGCCGTAGCTCCCGAGCGCGCGGCACCGGAAAGCGAGGCCAAGCCGCCGGGCTGACGCCCAAGGAAGTGCGGCGCCGGACCCCCCGCTGGCGCCGCTGCCCGGCGCGCCGCCTACCCCCGAGGCGGCGCGCCGGGTCCGTTTTCGTGGCGCGCGTCGCGCGATTGTTCCGACCGGCGATCGACGGTACGAGCGGGGCGCCCGCGGTTGCGGCGCGCACCCGAGCGCGCCGGTCAACCGGGGGCTGGGCTATCGGTGGGCATTTTGGCGCCGGCGCGGCGCGAGTGCCGCAGGCACCCCGGAATCGGGCGGAATGCCTTGCATTTGCGGCCCCTCTCTCCCCATATCTGCGGCCGGACCAACCGGCGGGACGGGCGGCCGCGCCGTTGCAGCGCAGGCTGTCCGTTCATATATAAACCACGCCGGACACAGGGAAATCATGTGACGGACCAATCCTGAGGGGGTTCCGTGCAGTGCCTCCAGGGGCTGCGGGACCCTGCTGCAACAAGAGGTGGCCATGGCAAAAGTAATCGGTATTGATCTCGGCACGACGAATTCCTGCGTCGCCGTGATGGAAGGCAAGAGCGCGAAGGTGATCGAGAACGCGGAGGGCATGCGCACCACGCCCTCGATGGTCGCCTTCACCGAGGCTGGCGAGCGTCTCGTCGGTCAGCCCGCCAAGCGACAGGCCGTGACCAATCCCGACAATACGTTCTATGGCGTGAAGCGGCTCATCGGCCGGCGCATGAGCGACCCGATGGTCCGCAAGGAGGGGGAGCTCGTCCCCTTCAAGATCGTCCAGGGCGACAATGGCGACGCCTGGGTCGAGAGCCGCGGCAAGAAATACGCGCCCTCCCAGATCAGCGCCTTCGTGCTGCAGAAGATGAAGGAGACCGCCGAGGCCTATCTCGGTGAGCCCGTGACCGAGGCGGTGATCACCGTTCCCGCCTACTTCAACGACAGCCAGCGCCAGGCGACCAAGGACGCCGGCAAGATCGCCGGGCTCGAGGTGTTGCGCATCATCAACGAGCCGACCGCGGCGGCCTTGGCCTATGGCCTCGAGAAGAAGGGCACCGGCACGATCGCCGTCTATGACCTGGGCGGCGGCACCTTCGATATCTCGGTGCTGGAGATCGGCGACGGCGTCTTCGAGGTGAAATCGACCAACGGCGACACCTTCCTCGGCGGCGAGGATTTCGACAAGCGCATCATCGATTATCTGGCCGACGAGTTCAAAAAGGAGCAGGGCATCGACCTGCGCAACGACCGGCTCGCGCTGCAGCGCCTCAAGGAGGCGGCCGAGAAGGCCAAGATCGAATTGAGC
>DATNDG010000050.1:0-23924 GCA_035553515.1 Allostellaceae bacterium
TCGGCGAGCGCAGCGAGCGCCGGCGCAGCGACATCCTCGGCGTAGGGGGGATCGAGGAAGGCAAGCGTCGCCGGCACCGCCGCCTTCGGCGGATGGAGCGCGTCGCCCGGCAGTACCGCCGCGCGCTTCTCCTCGCCGAGCGCCGTGATATTGGCGCGGAGCGCCTTCAGCGCCGCACGGTCCTTCTCGATGAAGACGGCATACGTCGCGCCGCGCGACAGCGCTTCGAGGCCGAAGGCGCCGGTGCCGGCAAAGGCGTCGAGCACGCGTGCCTCGTCGAGCACCTTCTCCTCGCCGAAGCGCTTATGGGCGAGGATGTCGAAAAGCGCCTCGCGCGCGCGGTCGCTGGTCGGCCGCACCCCGCTTCCCTCCGGCGCGACGAGCACGCGTCCGCGATGCCTACCGGCGATGATGCGCATGGCGCTTCGCTTTGGGCGCACTCTGGCCGAGCTGCTCGCGCAGCACCCGGCGCGGCACCTCTTCGAGCGCGCCGCGCGGCAGATCGCCGAGCTGGAACGGCCCATAGGCGATGCGGATGAGCCGGGTCACGCCGAGGCTGAGATGCTCCATGACACGACGGATCTCGCGGTTCTTGCCCTCGCGCAGGCTCACCGAGAGCCAGGCATTGCTGCTGTCCTGCGCGCGGTCGAGAGTTGCCCGGATCGGGCCATAGGCGACGCGGTCGATGGTGGTGCCTTCCTCGAGCTTGGCGAGTTGTGCCGGATCGACGGTCCCATGGACGCGCACGCGGTAGCGCCTGAGCCAGCCACGGGACGGCAATTCCATCTCGCGCGCCAGCGCTCCGTCATTGGTGAGCAGCAGCAGCCCCTCGGAATTGAGATCGAGCCGCCCCACCGAGATGAGCCGCGGCAGCTCCTTCGGCAGCGCGTCGAACACCGTCGGCCGGCCGCGCTCGTCGCGATGCGTGGTGACGAGCCCCGCCGGCTTGTGATAGCGCCAGAGCCGCGCCGGCTCGGCCTCGGGGAGGGGCTTGCCGTCGACCCGGATATCGTGCTCGCCGCTGAGCGCCAGCGCCGGGCTCTTAAGCACCTTGCCGTCGACCGAGACGCGCCCCTCGGCGATCCAGCGCTCGGCGTCGCGCCGCGAGCAGAGCCCGGCGCGCGCCAGCAGCTTCGCGATGCGCTCGCCTTTCGCCGTCGCTTCGCTCAAAGCGTCTCGTCCCGCTGCCGCCATTCCATGCGATGGCCGTTCACCTCGACGGCGAAGGCGTAGAGGCCGAGCAGTCCGGCCAGCATGATCAGCCCCGGGCCGATGAGCGCGCCGGACAGCACCAGCAGCGGGATGCTGAGCCAGATGCTGTGCGTCGTGATCAGCGCCTCGACGATGCAGCCGATGCCGGCGATGAACAGCAGCACGGTGAGGATCCAGGCGACGATTTTCATGGGCGCGCGGCGTCGATGAAGGCGGCGAAGAGGCGGCTATCCCCCTCGCTGATGAAATATTCCGGATGCCACTGCACGCCGATCAGGAAGCGCCGTTGTGGGTCCTCGATCCCCTCGACGATGCCGTCCGGTGCCACGGCGTCCACCACCAATCCCGGGGCCAGGTCCTTCACCGCTTGGTGATGCGCGCTGTTCACCGGCAGCTCCGCCATTCCGGTGATGCGGCGAAGCAGGGTGCCCTCGGCGAGGCGCACCACATGGCCGGGCTCGGTGCGCGGATTGGGCTGCTCATGCGCAAGCGCGCCCGGCACCTCGTCGGGGATATGCTGGATGAGCGTGCCGCCCAGCGCCACGTTGAGGAGCTGCTGCCCGCCGCAGATGCCGAGCACCGGCTTCTCGGCCGAGATTGCGCCGCGCGTCACCTTGAGCTCGAATGCCGTGCGGCGTTCCTTGAGGCTCACCGTGGCATGGCGCGTCATTGCGCCGAAGAGCGCGGGATCGACGTCGAAGGCGCCGCCGGTGACAACGAGCCCGTCGATGAGCTTGAGATAGGCTTCCGCCTGTTCCGGCTCATGCGGCAGCAGCACCGGCAGCCCGCCGGCGCGCAGCACCGCCTCGCAGTAATTCTCGCGCAGCGCGTACCAGCCATGGGTTTTGGAATATCCCCCCGGCGGCTCGCGATCGAGCGTCAGCCCGATAACCGGTTGTGCCATAATGCGCGCGATCCTAGGGTGCCGCGTATGAGGCTGCAACTCGACCGATCCCGCTCTTTCGCTGGTGGTCCATGAGCGCCGCGCCGCGGCGCGTCGTCGAGCGCGAGATCCCCGTACGCACCTATGACATCGATTTCGCCGGCATCGTCGGCAACATCGTCTATGTGCGCTGGCTCGAGGATCTCCGGCTCGCGATGATGGAGGCCGCTTATCCGATCGCGCGCGCTCTCGCCGAGGACGTGGCGCCGATTTTGCTCGAGACGCGGATTGCCTATGAGCGGCCGGTGACGCTCCAGGATGCGCTGCGCGGCCGCATCTGGGTGACCGAGATGGGCCGCATCAAATGGCGGCTCGCCGCCGAATTCCTCGTGGGCGACGAGTGCCGCGCCCGTGCCGAGCAGACCGGGCTTTTCATTCGCCTGTCGACCCGGCGGCCGATCGCGCCGCCGTCGGAGCTGCGCCGCTTCTACGCGCCCGAGACGGCAGCGAGGGCGCGGTGAGCGGCGCTGACCCGAGCCCCATGACCGAGGCGCTGGCCGAGGCCGAGCGGGCGGCAACGCGCGGCGAGGTGCCGGTGGGCGCGGTACTGGTCGATGCGGCCACCGGCGCGGTGATCGCCGCCGCGGGCAACCGCACCGAGGAGCAGGGGGATCCCACCGCCCATGCCGAGATGCTGGTGCTGCGCGAGGGGGCGAAGCTCCGCGGCGCGGCGCGACTCGAGGGCTGCGATCTCTATGTGACGCTCGAGCCCTGCGCCATGTGCGCGGCGGCGATCTCCTTCGCGCGCATCCGCCGGCTCTATTTCGGCGCCTATGATCCCAAGGGCGGCGCCGTCGAGCATGGGCCGCGCTTCTATGCGCAGCCGACCTGCCATCATCGGCCGGAGGTCTATGGCGGCATCGAGGAGCGCCGCGCCGGCGCCTTGCTGCGCGCCTTCTTTCAGGAGCGGCGGTAAAGGGCGACCCGGCACTCCTCGACCCGCGGCTGAGGGGTGCAGTGCTAGGATGGCGTCGCCATGTCCCTGCGGGCGAGCGGCTCCCTGGCACGACACTGCGTCAATGAGGCAGCGAGAAAATTCTCTCAACGATGTACATCGATGAGGTAGTACGCAGCGCTCAGCCGGGCTTGGCGAGCGCGCGCCAGCCGATGTCGCGCCGGCAGAAGCCTTCGGGCCAGCGGATGCGGTCGATGGTGGCGTAGGCGCGCCTGCGCGCCTCCGCCACATCGCGGCCCAGCGCCACCACGTCCAGCACGCGGCCGCCATCGGCGAGAAGCCGCGCGCCGTCGCGCCGCGTGCCGGCATGGAAGATGGTGACCGCGGGATCGAGCCCGGCGGCCTCGTCGAGGTTGGCGATCTCGCTGCCTTTCTGCGGCTCGCCGGGATAGCCCCTGGCGGCGAGCACGACGCAGATCGCGGTCTCCTCGCGCCAGCGCAGGTCGAAGCCGTCGAGCACGCCGTCGCGCGCGGCGATCAGCGCCGGCAGCAGGTCGCTCTTGAGCCGCGGCAGCAGCACTTGGCATTCAGGATCGCCGAAGCGGACATTGTACTCGATGAGCTGCGGCCCCGACCGCGTCAGCATCAGCCCGGCATAGAGCACGCCCTTGAAGGGGCGCCCCTCCGCCGCCATGCCGCGCACCGTCGGCATGATGATCCGCTCCATCACCTCGCGCTCGAGCACCGGGGTGAGGCAGGGCGCCGGCGAATAGGCACCCATGCCGCCGGTGTTGGGCCCGGTGTCGCCGTCGCCGACGCGCTTGTGGTCTTGCGCCGTGGCGAGCGGCAGCGCATGGGTGCCGTCGACCAAGGCGAAGAAACTCGCTTCCTCGCCGTCGAGGAACTCCTCGACCACCAGCTCCGCGCCCGCCGCGCCGAAGCGCCGCGCCAGCATCGCCTCGTCGATGGCGGCGAGCGCCTCCTCGACGGTCGCAGCGACGGTGACGCCTTTGCCGGCGGCGAGTCCGTCCGCCTTGACGACGATCGGTGCGCCGCGCCGGCGGACGAACTCCTTGGCCGGCTCGGCCTCGCGAAAGCGCCCGTAGGCGGCGGTGGGGATGCCGTATTTGGCGCAGAGATCCTTGGTGAAGCCTTTCGAGCCCTCGAGCGCGGCGGCGGCCGCGCTGGGGCCGAAGGCGGCGAATCCCGCCGCTTCGAGTCGGTCGACGAGGCCGGCGACAAGGGGCGCCTCGGGCCCTACCACGACGAAGTCGATGCGCTCCCGCCTGCACAGCGCGAGGAGCCCCTGCACATCGCCAGCTGCCACCGGCGCGCAGCTCGCCTCCGCTTCGATGCCGGGATTGCCGGGGGCGCAGAACAGGGCATCGCACAACGGCGAGCCGGCGATCGCCCAGGCGAGCGCATGCTCGCGCCCGCCCGAACCGACGACGAGAACCCGCATGCTGTTTCCCCGCGCTCCCTTGGTTTCCCTGCCGACCGGCGCTCTTGTATCATAGCGGGCGATGGCAGGAACCCCCCTCGCTTCGGCCGAGCCGCAGATGCGGCCGAATCTCCCCGAATACACGGTGAGCGAGCTCTCGGCCGCGCTGAAGCGGACGATCGAGCAGGGCTTCTCCTATGTGCGCGTGCGCGGCGAGCTCTCGGGCTGGAAGCGTCACAGCTCCGGCCATTGCTATTTCGCGCTCAAGGACACCGAGGCGGTGATCGATGGCGTGTGCTGGCGCGGCACGGCGCTGAAGCTCGCGCTCAAGCCCGAGGACGGGATGGAGGTGGTCTGCACCGGCCGTCTCACGACATATCCCGGCCGCTCGAAGTACCAGCTCGTCATCGAAACGATGGAGCTTGCCGGCGTCGGCGCGCTGTTGAAGCTGCTCGAGGAGCGGCGTAAGCGACTCGCCGCCGAGGGGCTCTTCGCCGAGGAGCGCAAGAAGCGGCTGCCCTTCCTGCCGCGGGTCATCGGCGTCGTCACCTCGCCGACCGGCGCGGTGATCCGCGACATCCTGCATCGGCTCAACGATCGGTTTCCGCGCCATGTGCTGCTCTGGCCGGTGGCGGTTCAGGGCGAGGGCGCGGCGCAGCAGGTGGCGGCGGCGATCGAAGGCTTCAACCGGCTCGCGCCGGGCGGCAAGGTGCCGCGCCCCGATCTCCTCATCGTCGCGCGCGGCGGCGGCAGCCTCGAGGACCTCATGGCGTTTAACGAGGAGATCGTCGTGCGCGCCGCCGCCGCCTCGGCGATTCCGCTGATCTCCGCCGTCGGCCACGAGACCGACACGACCTTGATCGATTACACCAGCGACCGGCGCGCGCCGACGCCGACGGCCGCCGCCGAGATGGCCGTGCCGGTGCGGCTCGACCTGCTCGCCGAATTGGACGCCAAGGCGATGCGGCTCGCCGGCGGGCTCTCGCGCTTTCTGGGCGAGCGCCGCACGCGCGTCGAGGGCCTGGGGCGCGGCTTGCCGGATCCGCGCAGCATCCTCGATACCGCGCGCCAGCGCCTCGACGATCGCGCCGAGCGCCTGCTCCTCGGCTTCCGCCAGCTTCTGGCGCTGCGCCGGCACCGCCTCGACAGCGCCGGCGAGCGACTGAGCCGCGGCGCGCTCGAAGGCCTGATCGCCCGCGCGCAGCAGCGGCTCGACGATTGCGGGCCGCGCCTCAGGCATGCGGCTCAGCGCTTCCTCGCCCATGAGGCCCACCGCCTCGATGGCATCGGCGGCCGCCTCGACACCTATGGCCAATCGCTCCGTGACGCGCTGGCGCGCGGCTTTGCCATCATTCGCGATGCCGAAGGCAAGGTCGTGGTCTCGGCCGATGCGGTTCATCCCGGGGACGCACTCAGCGTCGAATTCGCCGACGGCAAGGTTGCGGTGACTGCCGACGGTACGGGCAAGCGCGCCGCGCCTAAAGCAAAGAAGCCGGATACGCCCGACCAGGGATCGCTGCTTTAACCCAACCTTCCGCCGCTACCCTCGACGATCTGGAGAAGCCGCGTCGCGGTCATGCTGCGATGCGCTGCAGCAGCCGATCGAGCGCCGCTTCGTCCTGCCAGGCGACGGCGACGCGCAGCACCTCGACCCGCGCCTGCCACTTCGGCGAAAGCCGTGCCTGGTCCTTTTCCGTGGTGACGAGCGCCGCACCGGCTGCGTCGGCCGCCGCGGCGAGACGGCGAAGCTCGGCCTCGCTATAGGCGTGGTGGTCGGCGAAGCCGTGACGCGAGGCCAGGATCGCGCCCGCCTCCTCCAGGCTCTCGAAGAACTTGGCCGGCCGACCGATGCCGGCGAAGGCGGCGACGCGTTGCCCGGCAAATCGCTGTGCTCCCTCGGCCACGAGCCGCGCGTGCAGCACCGGCTTGCCGCCGAGCCGCGCGGCGATGTTGTTGCGATCCTCACCCATCAGCACCACCGTATCGGCGTGCGCGATGCCCTGAGCGAGCGCCTCGCGCAGCGGTCCCGCCGGCAATACGCGGCCATTGCCGAAGCCATAGGCGCCATCGACCACCAGCAGCGACAGGTCCTTGGCGAGCCGCGGGTTCTGCAGCCCGTCATCGAGCAGCAGCAGCGATGCTCCCGCATCGCGCGCAGCGCGGCCGGCGGCGACGCGGTTGCGCCCTACCCAGGTCGGTCCGGCGGCGGCAAGCAGAAGCGGCTCGTCACCCACCTCGGCGGCGCTGTGGCGCGCGGGGTCGACGCGCACCGGGCCGGCGAGGCTACCGCCATAGCCGCGGCTGAGGATGTGGACACGCTCTCGGCGCGCCGTGAGCCTTGCGGCCAGCGACAGCACCACCGGCGTCTTGCCGGCGCCGCCCACCACCAGATTGCCGACGCAGATCACCGGCAAGGGAAGGCGCTCCGGACGCGTCCAGCGCCGCCGCGCCGCCGCGCCCGCGACGTAGCCCCAAGCGAGCGGCTGCAGCAGAGACGAGAGAAATCCCCGCCGCGCCCAGAACTCAGGCGTAAGCGGAGGCGGCATGCGGCGTGAGCCGATCGAGCCAGGGCGCGATGCGTTCCAGCACGGCCTGCAGCACCGCCCGATTATCGGCGGCGACGTCGAGTCCGGCAGCGGCGCGGCGCGCGCGCTCGGCCGGGTCGGCGAGGAGCGCGGCCACCTGGGCAGCAAGCTCCTCGGCATCGCGTACCGGCAGCGCGGCGCCGGCCGTGGCGAGATCGCGCGCAACGGCGGCGCAATTGCTCATGTCGGGGCCGTGCAACACCGCGCAGTCGAGGAGCGCCGCCTCGAGCGGGTTGTGGCCGCCCATCGGCACCAGTGAGCCGCCGATGAAGGCAACGCCGGCGAGCCGGTAGAAGAGCCCGAGCTCGCCCAGCGTATCGCCGAGATAGATATCGGTTTCGGCGCCGATCGGCTCCGCCAGCGAGCGCCGTGCGACGGCCAGCCCCATGCCGCGCAACATCTGTGCGACTGGGCCGGCGCGCGCCGGATGGCGCGGCACGATGAGGGTCAGCAGATCGGGCCAGCGCCGCCTGAGGGCGCGATGCGCCTCTGCTGCGGCTTCCTCCTCGCCTTCATGCGTGCTGGCGGCAAGCCAGAGCGGTCGCCCGGCAACATGCGCGGCGAGCTTCGCCAGTTCCGCCTCGCTCGCCGGCAAAGGGCCGGCCGCCGATTTCAGATTGCCGACGCAGAGCGCGCGGCGTGCGCCGAGCTGGCGCAGCCGTTCCGCCTGCACGACATCCTGCGCGAGGCAGAGGTCGAAGGCGCCGATCACTGGCGTCACCAGCCGCGGCCAACGCCGCCAGCCCTCGAAGGACTGCTGGGACATGCGCGCATTGATGAGCAGCAGCGGCACCTCGCGCGCCGCCGTGTCGAGAATGAGATTGGGCCAGAGTTCCGATTCGACCCAGAGTGCCAGGTCGGGGCGCCAGTGATCGAGAAAGCGCCGCACATAGGCGGGACGGTCGACGGGGACGTAATGGTGGAACGCTCGCTCTGCCGGCAGCCGCGAGGCCAGCAGCCGCGCCGAGGTGACGGTGCCGGTGCTGACGAGTATCGAGATATCCGCTCGCTCGGCGATGATGGCGTCGATCAGCGCCAGCATCGAGACGGCCTCACCGATGCTGGCCGCATGCACCCAGACCAGCGGTCCTTCCGGGCGCGGGCGGCTCGCCTTGCCAAAGCGCTCGCCGAGTCGCGCGCGCTCCTCCTTGCCGCGCGCCAGCCGACCGAGCAGGAAGAGCCGCACCAGCGGCCCCGCCAGAATCGTGGCGGCGCGATAGAGGCGGAGCGAGCTCATCGGCTTTCCCCCGGGGCGGCGCGGCGTAGCGCGCGCAAATCGTCGCGGCCGAGGGTTCCCGGCGCGGTGGCTTTGCAGCCGACGCGGCGGTCGGCCTCGGCCGTCTGGGCGATCATGCGCTCCTCGACCCGGTGACGCCAGCTCTCGATGCCGGCCTCGTCGAGCTCTTCCGGCACGACAATCGGCTCGCCCCAGAGAAAGACGCCGCTGGTGAACGGAAACGGCAGGTGAAAGCGGTCCCAGGTGGTGAGGATGCGACGCCGGCGCGTCGCGTAGGTGATCGGCACGATCGGCGCTCGGGCCAGCTTCGCGGCGGCGACGATGCCGCTGGTGGCGTGCATTGCCGGGCCGTTCGGCCCGTCCGGCGTGATGCCGACACAGTCGCCGTGGCGGATGTGACGCACCATGGCGCGCAGCGCGCCGCTGCCGCCGGCATTGGATGAGCCGGCGATGGAATCGACGCCGAAATAGCGCACCGCATCGGCGATGATGCGGCCGTCGCGATGGCCCGAGATCAGCATGTGCATCGGCGCGAGACGCTGCCAGGCCATCGGGATCATCAGCAGCCGGCCATGCCAGAAGGCAAGGATGAACGGCTTTCCATTGCGTCGCAGCCCGCGCGGGATCTCGGCGCCCTCGACCGTCCAGCGGCAGGTGGCGAACACCAGCCGGATATAGACATGGATGAGCCAGCAGAGCGCGCGGCGCAGGCCCTCCGAGCGCAGCAGGCGCCGGGCGCTCCCCATCGCCTCAGCCTCCCACCGCGCGCATAGGCCCGGCGCTCTCGCGCGGCGCCTGGCCGGCGAATTGCAGCGCATAGAGCCGCGCATAGATGCCGTTCTGCCGCAGCAGCTCGGCATGCGTTCCGGATTCGACGACGCGGCCGCTATCGACGACGTGGATGAGATCGGCGTCGATCACGGTCGAGAGGCGATGCGCGATCACGACGGTGGTGCGGCCGCGCATCAGCGCGGTCAGCGCCGCCTGCACCTGGCGCTCGGACTCCGTGTCGAGCGCCGATGTCGCCTCGTCGAGCAGCAGGATGGGCGCGTTCTTCAGCATGGCGCGGGCGATGGCAAGCCGCTGGCGTTGGCCGCCGGAGAGCTTGACGCCATGCTCGCCGACAGCAGTGTCGTAGCCCTGCGGCAACGCGCGGATGAACTCGTCGGCCGCGGCGGCGCGGGCTGCCGCGACGATCTCGGCCTCGCTCGCATCGAAGCGGCCATAGGCGATGTTGGAGCGCACCGTGTCGTCGAAGAGCGTCACTTCCTGGCTCACCAGAGCGATCGCGCCGCGCAGGCTCGCCAGCGTCGCGTCGCGCACATCGGTGCCGTCGATGCTCACCGCTCCCGAGGCCACGTCGTAAAAGCGCGGCACGAGGTTGAGGATGGTCGATTTACCGGCCCCGGAGGATCCGACCAGCGCCACCGTCTTGCCGGCCGGCACCACAAGATCGACGCCCTCGAGTGCCAAGGTGCCGTTCTCGTAGGCGAAGCGCACTCCGGAAAAGTGGATCTCTCCGCCCTTGACCGCGAGCGGCCTGGCGTCCGGTCTTTCGCGGATCTCAGGATCGATATCGAGCACGGCGAAGATGCGCTGCGCAGCGGCGAGACCCTCTTGCAGGTTGGTGTTGAGCCCGGCGAGGACCTTCATCGGCTGATAGGCGAGCAGCAGCGCGGTGATGAAGGAAAAGAAGGCGCCCGGGCTGCGCGCGCCGCTGATCACCTGATGCCCGCCGTAGAGAATGACCAGCGCCACGGCGATGCCGCCCAGCGCCTCCATCAGCGGCGATGCGATCGCGCGGATACGCTGCGCGCGCTCCACGAGCGCATAGAGGTTCTCGATGAGCCGCGCCGCACGCCTGGTCTCATAGGCTTCCATTCCATAGGCCTTGACGTGGCGCGCCCCCTGGAAGGTCTGATCGAGTAGCGTGGTGAACTGGCCGATTTCGCGTTGCGTGTTGGCGGAGACGCGGCGCATGCGGCGCCCGATGCTGGCGATCGGCCGGACCGCTATGGGAAAGACGATGAATGCGATCAGCGCCAGAAGCCAGTCCTGGTAGAACATCAGCGCGACCAGGAAAACCGCGGTCACCGCCTCCTTCCCGAGGCCGGCCAGCACCCTTGTCGCGGCGTCGCGCAGCATGCCGGCATCGTTGGTGAAGCGCGAGATGAGCGTGCCCGTCGGGTTGGAGTGGAAATAGGCGATGTCGGCGCGCATCAGCCGGCTGAAGAGCGTGAGCTGGATGTCGGCGACGACGCGCTGGCCCACCGTCGTCATCAGCACCGATTGCCAGAAATTGGTGAAGCCCTTCAGCGCCGCCAGCAAGATGACCACGACCGGGATGACCACCAGCAACCGCTCGTCATGGGCGACGAACACGCGGTCGAGCATGGGTTGCATCAGCCAGGCATTGGCCGCCGTTGCGCCCGCGGCCAGGCCCATGCAGAGAAAGGCCAGCGCCATGCGCCCGAAATGCGGGCGCAGGAAATCGCCCACCAGCCGGCGCAGCAGGGGCATCGTGTCATGGCCGGTCTCGGTGGCCGGCGCGGCCGGCCGCCCGAGCCTATCGACTGGAGCGCTCAAAGCGGGATGTTTCTCCTCGTTTCCGGCCAATCATAGCACGCCGCCGCCGTCCCGGGCCAAGCGGGGCCGCCGGCGCTCGGCCGAGCCCGAGTCGCGGGCCCGGCGTCATCCGGCTGCGTTCAGATGACGCATGACGCCGCGACTCGCGTCGGGTATGGAAGTATCGGGAGGGGAAAGATGCATCACAAAGAAGGGCGGGCGCGCCGCCTCCTGATGATCTACAACCCGACTGCCGGCGGTCGCAAGCGCCGCAGGCTCGGCCGCTTCCTCTCTGAGCTCGAGGCTTTGGGCTCGGTGGTGACGCTGCGCGAGACCGAAGCGCCGCGCCATGCAGAATCGCTGGCGCGCGCCGCCGATCCCGAGGCGGTCGATGCCGTGCTGGTCGCTGGGGGCGACGGCACCGTCAATGAGGCCGTGAACGGGCTTGCTCGATCCTCACTGCCGCTTGCCCTGCTGCCGCTCGGCACTGCGAATGTCCTGGCCAACGAGATCGGCCTGCCGCGCGATCCCGCGGCACTCGCGCGCATCGCCGCCTTCGCGCCGGCCCGGCCGGTCTGGCCGGGCGAGGCGGTGGCGGAAGGCTCCACTGCCGCGCGGCGCTTCCTCGTCATGGCCGGAATCGGCTTCGACGCCGAGGTGGTCGAGCATCTCGACCTCGCGCTGAAGCGCGCTACCGGCAAGCTCGCCTATGTCGCCAGCATCCTGGGACGGCTGCGCGACTACCGCCCCTGCTTCTACCGCGCCGAAGTCGACGGAGCGGCCGTCTCCGCTGCCTCGCTGGTGGCGGCCAAAGCGCATTTCTATGGCGGGCGCTTCGTGCTCGCGCCGGCGGCGCGGCTAGAGGAGCCGCTGCTCCAGGTCGTGGTCTTCGCTCATGCGGGCCGTGGCGCCGCCTTGGGCTATCTGACGGCGATGAGCCTGGGGCTGCTGCAACGTTGCCGCAGCCTCAGCATACTGCCGGGCCGGACGGTGCGGCTCATCGAGCCGGCCGGTGCGGCCATCCAGCTCGATGGCGACGTGCAGCTTCGCCTGCCGGCTCGGATCGGCGTTGCACCCACTCCCTTGCTGCTGGTCGCCCCTTAGTCGAAAGGGCGAGGCTCAGGCGCCGGCCACCGTCATGCCGTCGATGCGGATCGTCGGAGCGTCGACGCCGGTCCTGAACTCGAGATCGTTGGCGGCGACGATTCGGCCGAACATCTCCTTCAGGTTTCCGGCAACGGTCACCTCGCTGACCGGATACGCGATCTCACCGTCCTCGATCCAGAATCCCGCGGCGCCGCGGCTGTAGTCCCCGGTAACGCCATTGACTCCCATGCCCATGAGCTCCGTGACGTAGAAGCCCGTGGGAATGTCGCCGATGAGCTCCTGCGCGGTGACCGGTCCCGGTTCCAGCCACAGATTCGTCGGCGCCGGGCTCGGCGGCGACGATGTGCCGCGGCTGGCATGACCGGTGGTCGCAAGCTTCAGCTGGCGCGCCGAGGCGAGATCGAGCAGCCAGGTGGTGAGCACCCCGTCCTCGATGATCGCGCGGCGACGCGGGGCGATGCCCTCGCCGTCAAACGGTTTCGAGCGCAGGCCGCGCCGACGATGCGGATCGTCGATCACCGAGATTCCTGTCGGGAAGATGCGCTGACCGAGCTTGCCCTTGAGAAAGCTCGTGCCACGTGCCACCGCCGGACCGCTGATCGCGCCGAGCAGGTGGCGCAGCAGGCTCGAGGCGATGCGGGGATCGTAAACCACTGGCACCTGGCAGGTCTGCACCTTGCGCGCACCGAGGCGGCGCACCGCGCGCCGGCCGGCTTCTTGTCCGACTTCGCCGGGGTCGCGGAGATCGGCGGCATGGATCGCCGTGGTGTAGTCGTAGTCGCGCTCCATTCCTGTGCCCGTCCCGGCCAGGACGGCGGCGCTTACGCTATGGCCGCTGCTCGCGTATCCGCCGGCAAAGCCGTTAGAGGCGACGAGCGCCACCTGTGAGCGGCCCCAGCCCGCCTCGGCGCCCTCGGAATTGGTGACGCCGGGCACGGCGCGCGCGGCATCTTCGGCGGCGGCGGCGCGCTCGATCAGCTGCTCGGGCGACGGCTCCTGCGGGTCGACCAGATCGAGGTCCGGCCAGCTATGCGCGATCTGCGGCGGCTCGGCGAGCCCGCAATAGGGATCCTCCGGCACCGCCTTGGCCATGGCGATGGCGCGCTCGACCAAGCCGGCGAACTGCGCGGGATCGCGCTCGTTCGACGACACGATCGCCTGACGTCTGCCAATGAGGACGCGCAAGCCGAGATCGTAGCTCTCCGACCGCTCGAGCTTCTCGGTCTTGCCGAGCCGCCGGGCATGGGCGAGCGAGACGCCCTCGAAGAGGATGGCATCGGCAGCGTCGGCGCCGGCGCGGCGGGCCTTGGCAATGAGTTCGGCGAGCTGGTCAAGATGGCTCTCTTGCGGCATCACGTTTTCCCGGGTTGTACCTGCGGCATATGGGAGCGGCAGGACCACCTGTCACGCCCTGGACCGTCTCCTAGAGGTTGAAGATGCGCTGCGCATTGCTGCCGCGCACCGCTTCGCGCTGAATGGCGGGGAGTGCGTCCACCCGGGCAAGGCAGCCCTTCATGTCGCCGATGTTGTGCGGATAGTCGGAGCCGTACATGACCCGGTCGGCACCGCCGACCTCAATACAGAGCTGCAGCGATTCCTGCCGATAGGTGACTGCGTCGTAATAGATGCGACGCAGATATTCGCTCGGCCGCGTTTCGGTGTGGGTGCGGCAGGCATTCATGTTGTCGAAGCACATGTCGAGCCTGCCGACGAGATAGGGCAGGGCCGCGCCGGCATGGGAGGCGATGAGCTTCAGGTCGGGGAAGCGATCGAGGAAACCGTCGAAGCACAGCCGGGCGATGGCGAGGCTGGTGTCGAACATGAAGCCGATCGAGGCGATCAGATTGTACTGGCGCAGCTCCATCTCCGGCGTGCCCGGCGGGGCCGTCGGGTGCACCAGAACAGGCAGGGCGCGGCGGTCGATCTCCTGCCAGACCGGCGCGAAATGTGGATCGGCGAGCGAGCGGCCGGCGATGTTGGCGAGCACCATGACGCCGATCGCACCCCGATCAAGCGCGCGCCTCAGCTCGGCGATGGCCGCCGCCGGATATTCCCAGGGGAGCGAGGCCATCCAGCGGATCCGGCCGGGGTAGGCCTTCTCGGCGCGCGCCAGATCGTCATTGGCGACGCGCGCGGCCTCGCGGCTCACCTCTTCGCCGCCCCAATAGACATTGGGACAGGTGAGCGACAGGATCGCGACATCGACGCGGGCCGCGTCCATCGCCTTGATCCGCTCGTCATAGTCGAAATGCCCGGATTGCGGCGTCATGAACGGCGCGCCGTCGAGGAAGATGCCCTCCGGTGCGTCCATGCTCTTGCGCAGCTCGTAGCGCGGCTTGCCGTGACGGCGCAACAGCTCGAGCCATTCGCGGCTGAGCATGTGCGTATGCACGTCGATTACCGGCATCTCGAACCTCCCGCGCTACCGCGTCACGCTAGCAAGCACCCCCGGGGGCGACAAGCGCTGGGTCTGCTACCATGTTCGCTTGAGTTATCCCGCCGCAGCCGAGCAGAGGAGACCTGACATGAGCTGGCAACCGGCGCCGGAACCGAAAGCGATGCATTCCGAACCCGATGGCATCGAGATGGCGATCGTGCCGCGCTCACGCGACCTCGGCGAGGGCTTCCTGGTGAGCCGGCTGCTGCCTTTCGCGCGGCGCCGCATGGTCGGCCCCTTCGTCTTCTTCGATGCGATGGGTCCGACGCTGTTCGAGGGCGGACGCGGGCTCGACGTCCGGCCGCATCCGCATATCGGCCTCGCGACCATCACTTATCTTTTCGAGGGCGAGATCGTGCACCGCGACAGTCTCGGCAATATTCAGCCGATCCGGCCGGGCGAGGCGAATTGGATGACCGCCGGCAGCGGCATCGCCCATTCCGAGCGCAGCGATGCGGCAACCCGCCAGAAGCCGTCGCGCCTCGCCGGCATCCAATCCTGGGTGGCGCTGCCGCGCGCGCAGGAAGAGACCCCGCCCGGCTTCACCCACCATGCCAAGACTGCGTTGCCGCTCATCGAGGGCGAAGGCAAGAGCGTCCGCCTCATCGCCGGCAGCTTCGCCGGCAAGCGTTCGCCGGTCGAGCTGTTCTCGCCGATGGTCTATGCCGATGTGGTGCTTGGACCGGGTGCGCGGCTTTCCGTGCCGGCCGAACACGAGGAGCGTGCCGTCTACCTCGTCGAGGGTGGTGTCGAGATCGCCGGGAAAAGCCATATCGCGGGACAGCTTTTGGTATTCCGACCCGAAGCCGAGATCACGCTTGCCGCGCCCGCGGGAGCGCGGCTGATGCTGCTTGGCGGCGAACCCATGGACGGGCCACGCCACATCTGGTGGAATTTCGTCTCGAGCTCCAAGGAGCGGATCGAGGCGGCCAAGGCCGACTGGAAGGCCGGGCGCTTTGCTGCGGTGATCGGCGATACCGATTTCATTCCGCTGCCGGATTGACGTGAGGGCTTAACGCCGGCTTAAGCCGCCGGGTCCAGAGTGCGGCGAGAAGTCCGGCCGGGTGCCGTGCCGGTAGTGAGGAGCGGCTCGATGGATGGCGAAGTAGGCGCGGGCCTGGAACGGCGGCTGCAGGATGCCCTGCGCGCTGAGTTCGGCGGCATGTTCGACGAGCTGCGTCGTTTCGTCGACCGCCGCATTGCCGAGCTCAGCACCGAAGTTCACGCCACCGTCGAGATGGTCGATTTCAGCGAGACCAACCTGACGCAGCAGTTGCAGCGCATGCATCAGCAGCTTTCGCGCGTGGTGGCGCTGCCGGCCGCGGCGACGCGGAATTCCGGTGTCGAGCTCGAATCCATCGTCCAGGCGACCGAGGACGCGGCCAATCGCATTCTGGGGGCAGCCGAGGCGATCCGCGACGCCGCCGGCCGGCCCGATGGCCAAGCGGTGATTCTTGCTCAGGTGAATGCGATCTTCGAGGCGTGCGCCTTTCAGGACCTTACGAGCCAGCGCATACACCGCTCGATCGACCAGCTTCGCGCGCTCGACCGCATGCTGGAGCACATGGTCGGGCATTCGGGCCAAGCACCGGAGGAAGAGGGCGGAAAGCGCGAGCCCATCCGCCTCACCGTCGAGATCCCTGGAAGCAGCACCGGTCCTGATCTGGCGCAGGACGAAATAGACAGGCTGATGGCGCGCTCCTGAGGGCTATTTCCAGATCGGCTTGCCCGTTCCAGGCAGGCCGTAACTTGCCCATTTCGCCGTCACCTCGGCGATGATCTCGTCGCTCATGCGGATCTTGCGGCCCCATTCGCGTCGCGTCTCGGGCGGCCATTTGTTGGTGGCGTCGAGGCCGATTTTGCCGCCGAGCCCCGATTCCGGAGCGGCGAAGTCGAGATAGTCGATCGGTGTGTTCTCCACGACCGTGATGTCGCGCGCCGGGTCCATGCGCGTCGCCACCGCCCACATCACGTCCTTCCAGTCGCGCGCATCGATGTCGTCGTCGACGCATATGACGAATTTGGTGTAGATGAACTGTCGCAGGAACGACCAGACGCCCATCATCACCCGTTTGGCATGGCCGGGATATGCCTTCTTCATCGACACCACGGCGATGCGATAAGAGCAGCCTTCGGGTGGCAGCCAGAAATCGGTGATCTCGGGGAATTGCTGCTGCAGCAACGGGATGAACACCTCGTTGAGCGCTTCGCCTAGCACGGAGGGTTCGTCCGGTGGGCGGCCGGTGAAGGTCGAGAGATAGATCGGCTGGCGTCGCATGGTGATGGCGCTCAGGCGGAAGACGGGAAACCGTTCGACCGCGTTGTAATAGCCGGTATGGTCGCCATAGGGACCTTCATCGCCGTACTCGTCGAGGGCGACATGCCCCTCGAGAACGATCTCCGCCTGCGCCGGTACCTTGAGCGGCACGGTGCGGCACGGCACCAGCTCGACCTTGCGGCCGCGCAGCAGCCCGGCGAACTGGTATTCCGAAAGCGTATCCGGCACCGGCGTCACCGCGGCGAGGATCGTGCCGGGATCGGCGCCGATCACCACCGCGGCGGGCAGCGGCTCGTACTTCGCGTCGGCCCAGCGGCGATGATGCTGCGCGCCGCCGCGATGCTTCAGCCAGCGCATCAAGTTGGTGTCGCGACCGGTCACCTGCATGCGGTAGATGCCGAGATTGTAATCGTCCTCGGGAGCCTCGCCCGGCCCGCGGGTCACCACGAGCGGCCAGGTGATGAGCGGAGCAGGCTCGCCCGGCCAGCAGGTCTGGATCGGGAATTGCGCGAGGTCGATCTCGTCGCCGGTCAGCACGACTTCCTGGCACGGAGCGCTCGTCACCGTCTTTGGCTTCATCGCCAGCACCGTCTTCAGCAACGGCAGCATCTCGAGCGCCTCGCGCCAACCGCCGGGCGGCTCGGGCTGTTTCAGGAAGGCGAGCGTCTCGCCCACCTCGCGCAATTGCCTGGGCTCGCGGTCCATGCCCCAGGCTACCCGCTCCACCGTGCCGAAGAGATTCGCCAATACCGGCATGGCATAGCTTCCGCCGTCCGGCCGCACCACGTTCTCGAACAGCACGGCCGGGCCTTGCTCGGCCAGGAGCCGCGTCTGGATCTCGGTGATCTCCAGGGCCGGCGAGACCGGCGTCCGCACACGCACCAGCCTTCCTTCCGCCTCGAGGCGGGCGATGAAATCGCGAAGCGAGGCGTAAGGCATGGGAAGCTCTGTTTTAACCGCGGCCGCGGCACTATAAATCGCACCGTCGCCGCGAGCCACTACCGGCCGGCGGCAAGCTTCAGGACAGGATAGAGCCATGAGACGCTATTGGGTGGTCGGCGGAGAATATGCCGATACGCGCTTTGAGCGCTTGGCGCCGGGCGCTCGCGAGGAGCGCCACGGCCCGTTCGCGAGCTATGCCGAGGCGTACAAGACCTGGGAGGCGCGCGCCCGCGCGACCATCGACGATGCGCTGATCCGCTTCCGCATCGTCGAGGAGGAGAGCGATCGCCGCGCCTCGTGAGTGGCGCCGCTCGCCTATCTTCGTCAGCGAAGCCGCCGCCGAGGCGTAGTCCGTCGATCCAGGTCTCGCCAGCGCGCTTGATTACCGTCATCGACGCCACCCCCGATTGCTCGGTCAAAGATTGAGCGAGGCGCTCAGAATGTGTGACCACCCACACCTGGGTGCGCTCAGCCGCTTGGGCGATGAGACGCGCAAGTGGGGCGAGCATCGGGGTGCAGGCTCGCCTCCGGCTCGTTGAGCGCGATAAAGGCCGGAAGGCGGCCGGTGCGCGCAGCCCGATCTCGACAGCATAGGAGTACCGGGTCAGGGCGAGTTCCTGTCTGGCGGCGCGTTTTCGGCGAGTTGCCACACCACCCCCTCACGCGTTAGCCGGTCCTCGAGATCGAGCGGCGTCGGCACCGCGTAGCGGGCAAGCTCGACGAGTCCGGTCTTCGGCAGGTAGGCACGGCCGGGATCGCCCAGCAGCACCTTCACGCCGCTGCTGGCGAGGCATCGCAGCCAGAGCGTGAGCCGCTCGGCGAGCGGCCGCTCATAGCACATGTCGCCTACCAGCACGACCTGCCAGGGAACAGACAGGCGATCGAGCACATCCTCGGTCTCGACGGCAACGTCGAGCCCGTTCAAGGCGGCGTTGAGCGCAATCGCCGCGGCGGCAAAGCGGTCGATTTCGGCCGCGGTTGCGCTTGCCGCGCCGGCGCGCGCGGCGGCAAGCGCGAGGAGACCGGAGCCGGCGCCGAAGTCGAGCACACTTTTGCCGCGCACCAGCGCGGGGTGGTCGAGCACGTGCCGCGCCAGCGCTTGGCCGCCGGCCCAGGCGAAGGCCCAGTAGGGCGGCGGGAGCTGCACCTGGCCGAGCATCACTTCGGTCGCATGCCAGAGCGGCGTGATCTCCGTGGCGAGATGAAGACGGATCTCTGGCACGAGCGGGGGTCTCGCCGCCGCCGTATTGGCGCGGATGAAGGACGTCGGATCAGACGACATGCGCGGCGGTGATGCCGATGAGGAGCAGCCAGCCGACCCAGCGGTTGGAACGGAACTTGGCGAGGCAGTCTGCAGGATCGCCGGTGTCGACCGTCGCCGCCTGCCAGAAAAGCTGCATCAGCGCGACCACCAGCGCGAGATAGAACGGCCAGCGCAGCCCCGCGGAGGCGCCCGATGCCGCCCAGAGCGCTGCGGCGAGGGCATAAAAGACGAAGAGGGACCGGCGCGTGCGCGGGCCGAGCGCCAGCGCCGAGGACTTCACGCCTATGAGAACGTCGTCCTCCTTGTCCTGATGCGCGTAGATCGTGTCGTAGCCGAGCGTCCAGGCGATGCCACCGGCATAGAGCCAGAGTGCAGCCGGGTCGAGCCGGCCGCTCGCCGCCGCATAGCCCAGCAGCGCACCCCAGTTGAAATTCAATCCGAGGAAGAATTGCGGCCAGTAGGTCACCCGCTTCATCAGCGGATATGTCGCCACCAGCAGCAGCACCAGGAGTCCCAGACCTATGGCGAGCCGGTCGAGGCTTGCGAGCACGGCCGCGCCTAGCGCGAGCTCGGCGATCAGGAAGAGCGCCGCCTGGCGTAGCGAAATGGCGCCGCTCGGCAGCGGCCGCGTGCGTGTGCGGGCGACGCGGGCATCGAAATCCCGATCGATGATGTCGTTGAGGGTGCAACCGGCACCGCGCATTGCCACGGCGCCGACGCCGAAGAGCGCGATGAGCCGCCAATCGGGCCAGCCCGGCGCCGCCAGCGCGATCGCCCACCAGCCGGGAAACAGCAGCAGCCAGGTGCCGATCGGCCGGTCGAGCCGCGCCAGGCGGATATAGGGCAGCAATGCCGATGGCGCGTAGCGCTCCGCCCAATCGCCGCGGCGGATGTCGCTCATCGCAGCGCCAGCGGCAGCAGTCGCTTGGTCCTGTCGGTCGTCATCGTCTTGAGATAGTCTCGCAAGGGTTGCCATCTTGCACGCCGCCCGCGCCGCGGCCAAGCCCCGCCGATGACCCAAGCCGTCCAGACCCGCCTCTATGTCGCCGCCGACCTCGCCGGGGGTCTGTCGATTGGCCTCGATGCCGCCCAGTCGCATTATGTGAAGACGGTGCTGCGGCTTGGCGAGGGTGCTGTGCTGGCGCTCTTCAACGGTCGCGACGGCGAGTGGCTCGGCCGAATCGATGCGTTCGGCAAAGGCTGGTGCTCGGTGACGCTCGACGCGCAGCACCGGGAGCAGGACAGCGTCCCTGATCTCTGGCTGCTCTTCGCGCCGATCAAGCGCGCGCGCCTCGATTTCCTGGTCGAGAAGGCGACCGAACTCGGGGTCGCGGCGCTTCATCCGGTGCTGACGCAGCGCACCATGGTCGAGCGCGTCAACCTCGACCGGTTGCGGGCCAATGCGATCGAGGCAGCCGAGCAGACCGAACGTCTGTCGGTGCCGGAGTTCGCCGAGCCCGAAAAGCTCAGCCGGCTCATGGCGCGCTGGCCGGGTGACCGGCGGGTGCTGCTTTGCGATGAGAGCGGCTCCGCGCCGCCAATTGCCGAGGTGCTGGCCGAGGCGCCGCGCGGACCCTGCGCCGTGCTGGTGGGACCCGAGGGCGGATTCGCCGAATCGGAGCTTGACGCTCTGCGCAAATTTCCCTTTGTTTCATGCGTCGGTTTGGGCCCGCGCGTCCTGCGTACCGATACCGCGGCATTGGCGGCGCTAGCGGTGGTTCAGGCGCTCGCCGGCGACTGGCGCACGCCGCGCCGGCGCTGACGCCGGACGCCTCGGGCATATTGCAAGGGGATCGGGGGTTTTTGCACCGTGTCTGCTCCATCGGCTTCCGGCGGTGCGCCCATCACCGACAAGCGACAGCTTGTCGACTATCTGGCCGCGGGCGCAAAGCCACCTGCGCAATGGCGCATCGGCACCGAGCACGAGAAGTTCGTCTTCCGTCTGCGCGACCACTCGACCGTGCCCTATGACGGCGCCGACGGCATCCGTGCGCTCCTCGAAGGATTGATGCGCTTCGGCTGGAAGCCGGTGCGCGACGGCGAGACTCTGGTCGGACTCGCCGACGATAAGGGCGGCGCGATCTCGCTCGAGCCGGGCGGCCAATTCGAGCTTTCGGGCGCGCCGATCGAGACGCTGCATCAGACCTGCCATGAGGTGAGCGAGCATCTGACGCAGGTGCGCGCCGTGATGAGCGAGCTTGGCCTCGGCGTGCTCGGCCTCGGCTTTCATCCGACGGCGCGGCGCGACGAGGTTCCCTGGATGCCCAAGCGGCGCTATGCGGTCATGCGCCGCTACATGCCGACCAAGGGGAGATTCGGCCTCGATATGATGCTGCGCACCTGCACGGTGCAGGTGAATCTCGACTTCGATAGCGAAAGCGACATGGTGCGCAAGATGCGCATGAGCTTGGCGCTGCAGCCCGTCGTGGCCGGCCTGTTCGCCAATTCGCCCTTCGTCGAAGGCAAGCCCAGCGGCTATCTGAGCTATCGCAACCACGTCTGGACCGATGTCGATCCCGACCGTACGGGGCTGCTGCCCTTCGTTTTCGAGCCGGGCTTCGGCTTCGCGCGCTATGTCGAGTACATGCTCGACGTGCCGATGTATTTCGTCTACCGCGACGGGCGCTACATCGATGTCGCCGGCCAGTCTTTCCGCGATTTCCTCCGCGGCAAGCTGCCGGGGCTACCGGGTGAGATGCCGACGATGAGCGATTGGAACGATCATCTGACCACCGTCTTCCCGGAGGTGCGGCTCAAGCGCTACATCGAAATGCGCGGCGCCGATGGTGGGCCGTGGAACCGGCTCTGCGCGCTTCCGGCCCTGTGGACCGGACTTTGCTATGACCGTGCGGCGCTCGACGGCGCCTGCGCACTGGTCGCCGACTGGAGTTCGGAGGAACGCGAGCGGCTGCGGCGCGAAATTCCGCGGCTCGGCCTCAAGACGCCGTTCCGCGGGGGTACGGTGCGCGACGTCGCGGTCGAAGTGCTGGCACTCGCGCGCGGCGGACTTCAGCGGCGGCAGCGGCTCGACGGCAGCGGCCAGGACGAGGCCCACTTTCTCGAGACCTTGGCGGAGATCGCGGATTCCGGCCGCACGCCGGCCGAGCGGCTGCTCGATGATTACGCCACTCGCTGGGGCGGCCGCATCGATCCGATCTTCGATCAGGAAGCCTACTGACCGGGCGAACCCGCGCTCCGCGTTTTTTTCGGAACCTCGGCGCAGCCGCAGCGTTATTGAACCGCAGCCTCAAAGCGGCTGTGTGACTTGTCTCCAGCGCCCCGCGGCCTGTCCCCCCACGTCGCGGGGCGCATCCTTTTGTCCCGCTACAGTGCGACCGCCTCGCCACAAAGGGGCGGCTTGGCCGGCGTCACCTCTCAAGGTAGTAGGTCAACGTCACCACCACCCGCACCTTCTTCTCAATGGTGCTCTGCCGGACCATGCCTGGCCGAGACCCGTAGCCGGCCCCGTCATCGGCGCCCTGCGCGGCGTCGCGCGAGACGATCGAGAAGAATCCCTGGTTGGCCGACTGGATCGAGCCGACCTTGCTGCCGGCGTCGTTGGCAAATTGTTGCGCCGCGTCGCGCGCATTCCGCGTCGCCTCCCGCAGCATCGACGCCTTGATGTCGTTGAGCCTGGTGAATTCGTAATCGACGCTGTTCGTCGTCAGCACGATGCCCTGCTTGATCAGGTCGTTCAGCGCTTGCCGCGTCCGCTCGACGAGATCGACCTCATTGGTGCGCACCAGCGTCGTTCCCTTGAGGATGTAGCGATCGCTCTCACTCGTGTCCTTCGGCCGGTAGGGATTGGCCATCAGGTCGGTGACGCTCAGATTCTCAGATCTGATCTCCGGTGCCTTGAAGCCCTTCTGGGTGAGGAAACCGGCGAGCAGGTTTTCGTTCGCCCGAGCCTGCGCGTAGAGGTCGGCGAGATTGCCGCCGGTTATGGAGTAGCCGATTTCCCACAAGGCGAGATCGGCCTTCACGTCGCGCTCGGCAAAGCCCTTCACCGTCGCCGCATTGGCTGCGAGCCGGCCTTTGTAAACCGTGGTGCTGACGAAATAGCCCGCCGCGGCTAGGCCAAGCGCCACCAGCAGGCCGAGGATCGCAGCGGCCCTGATGCTCTTATCCATTCCTCTGTCCCTTGCCTCTGCCCCTTGGCCCGCGCCGCTGGCGGCTCAACCGCCGCCGAGGCGCAGCACCGCCCAACGCTCGGGCTGCTGCGAGCCTTCGGAGGGCGGCAATCCCGACAGCGACATCCAGCGCGCATGATACCAGGCCGAGGACGAGACCTCGACGCGCAGGCGCCGGTCCGCGGGCGCCTCGGCGAGCCCAAGCGCCGGCCACGGGATCAGCGCCTCGCCGACGATGCGCGGCTGGCCGGCGCCGAAATAAAGCGCCTTTCCGCCGCCGACCGGCTGACAGCGGTTCTGCGCCCGCGCTTTCTCGCCGCCGGCGCAGAGATGCGCGACGATGGCCGGAGGGCCGCTCGCGGATTTGCGCTCGGGTACGAAATAGAGGGTGAAGCGCCTCGGGCCGGTCCCGGCATCGACGTCGAGCTCGATGCGGTAGGCCTCGCCCAGCGGGAAGGCGCCGTCATAGGCGAGGAGGTCCGGGTCGTAATAGTCCTGGCCGATGGTGGCGATCGCGAGCCCTGCTTCGCTCCAGGCGAGGTAAGCCTCGCCGAACGCGATCTCGCCTTTCTCCGGCTTGAGCGGCGGCAGCAGTGATTGCGGCTTCGGCCAGTCGATCAATGAATCGTGCGCCACATCGATGCGCGCATGCGGCACGACGAAGCCGGCGAGTGCCTGGCGCGCCGGCGGATGCGCCGCCGCATGGATCTCCGGAAGTCTGCGGTTGTCGGCGGCCAGTGCCGCCACCAGCCGGCGATAGGGACGGTTGCGGATGTCGACCAGACCGAAATTGTAGTCCTCGCGATCGGCACGGCCGCCCTCGGGATAGTCGTAGTATTGAAACCAATGGAGGCCGAGGATGTCGGCGAACCCGGCGAAATTGCGCGC
>DATNDG010000051.1:0-3775 GCA_035553515.1 Allostellaceae bacterium
CGGCCCGAGGACCGCGCCTTCAAGGATTTGCACCAGGTGCTGATCGCGCGCTCCCGTCCCGAGCGCATGTTCATGACCACGGGCTGCGGCTCCTATCGCAGCGAGGATGGCGGCGCGCATTGGCGGCGCATGACCGATGAGGGCTTCCGCCTCGCCTATCCCGACCACATCGCGCTCTCGCCCGACGAAGCGACGCTCTTCATGTCGGGCGCGGCCGGCCATCCCGGCACTTGGCGCGCATCGCACGATGCCGGCACCGCAGTGCTGCGCAGCCGCGACAATGGCGAGAGCTGGGAGGTGTTGAGCCGCGGCATTCCCGCCAGCGCCCCTTGCAACATCGAGGCGATGAGCCTCGCCGCCTGGCCGGGTGGGTATAGCCTCTTCATCGGCGACACCGACGGCACGGTTTATTTGAGCGAGGATGGCGGCGAAAGCTTCGATCGCATCGCTGAAGGCCTCGGCCCGGTCTCCAAAGGCAGGCATTTCGTGCCGCTGAAGCGCAGCGCCGCCTAAGCGCGCGGCCGCTCAGCCAAAGCGCACTCCGCTCGCGGAAAGCGCCGCCTTCTCGGGCGGCGCGGACAAAAACTCCGATTGCTTCGCGACGCCCATCAGGCGTTCGCGCAGCCAGAGATGTCCCGCCTCGGCGTCGTTGCGACGATGCCAGTACATAGCGAGCGCGATTGGCGCCAGCGGCACCGGGGGCCGGGAAAGGCGCAATCCCAAGCCGGGCGCGAGCTTCGCTGCAAGACGCTCGGGATAGGTCGCGATCATCCGCGACTGCGCGACGACTTGAGCGATCGAGAAGAAATGCGGCAGGCTCACCCCGACATGCCGGCTGCGGTTGATCGCCGCCAAAGCCGCATCGACATTTCCGACCGTGGCGCCGCTGTAGGAGTGCAGCACATGCGTCAGCCGGCAATAGAGGTCGAGGTCCAAGGCTGCCTCCCGCCCGATATCGGGGTGGTCGACGGCCGCGATCACCACATAATGGTCGCTAAAGAGAAATTGCGAGCGGATCGGGTCCGCCTGCTCTTCCATGGCGTCAAGCGCCAAATCGACCCGCCCCTCTTCGAGCAAGCGCGCGATCGGCCCGGTGGCGGCATCGACGAACCGGACGGCGATGCCGGGCGCGGCGTTCTGCTGGATGGCGGCGAGCGCCGGCGCCAGCAAATAGCTGAAATAATCAATGCCCATGATGCGGAAGTCGCGCTCGGCGGCCGCCGGCTCGAACCGGCCGGTGCTGCCCAGCGCATGCTCGACGCGCCGCAAGGCGTCGGCGATCGGCTCCGCCAGCGCGATGGCGCGCGGTGTCGGCATCATGACACCCGCGTCCCGGATGAAGAGATTGTCGTCGAAAATCGCGCGCAGGCGGTTGAGGGCGGCGCTAACGGCGGGCTGGCTCAAGCCGATGCGCTGGCCCGCGCGGGTGACGTGGCGCTCGTTCATCAGCGCGTGGAATACGCGGAGCAGGTTAAGATCGAAGCTCGCGAAATTCATAGGACCGATGGTAGCCATATAAACTTGCGATTTCCATTCGGCCGCGCCTCCGGGTAACCCTGTCGCAAAGCACCACATCGGGAGAGTTCCATGAGCGTGCAGCGTTCATCGGAGTTCTCGGCGAGCGGGGAACGCCTTGAGGATCGCGCCGCCATCGCGGCCGTGGCGCACGCCTTCGACACCGCCTGGAACCGGCACGACCTGGTGGCGTTCGCCGCGCTCTTCGCGCCGGATGCGGATTTCGTCAACGTCGTCGGCATGTGGTGGAAGAACCGCGCCGAGATCGAAGCGGCGCATGTCTACAGCCACGCCAGCTTCTTTCGCGACAGCGCGCTCTCCGGTCGGATCGAGAAGGTCCGCTTCATCGCCCGCGACATCGCCGCCGCGCATATCCTCTGGGAGCTCAAAGGTCAGATCGAACCCGACGGAAGCATCGGCAAGCCGCGCCACGGCATCCTCTTGCTCGTGGTGGTTCGCCGCGAGGGACGCTGGCTCATCCAGGTCGCGCAGAACACCGATATCATCGCCGGGGCGCTAACGCAGCCCGGCGAAGGAGAAAGTCCTCAATTTGCCAGCACAGGGAGGTGACCATGCTTGATACCAAAAGGATGTTGTCTTGTTCCAGCTTGGTGCTTGCCATCGCAGTGTTCATTGGCGGCGCGCAGGCCGCGACCTATGAGGGCAAGCCCGTCGCGATCGGCCAAGGCACCGCGCGCGTCGTGGTGCAAACCGATAAGACGGACAAGCCCGTCAGCGTCGCCGTGCGCTTCACGCCCGGCATGCTCCAGGGGCTTCCAACCACGCTCAACAAGATCATGGCGGACGGCGGATGGGAATATGTGCTCCCGATGCCGGCGAAAGGGCCGAAGACCGGATTCAGCCATGTCGCGATCGACTGGAATCCCCAAGGTCATCCGCCGCCGCATGTCTACACGGTGCCGCATTTCGATTTCCACTTCTACGCGATGAGCACCGCCGATGTGGCGAAGGTGCATTTCAGCGGGTCGTCCGACCCCGCGACGCAGGTCTCGGACAAGGGGCTGATCGCCGCGAACTACCAGGTGATCCCCGACACGGCGATCGACAAAATGGGCGTCCACGCCATCGATGTGACCGCGCCCGAGTTCCACGGCCAGCCCTTTACCGCCACCTTCATCTACGGCTACTACCAGGGCCGGCTCACCTTCGTCGAGCCGATGGTCACGCGCGCCTATCTCCTGAAGAAGCCCAACTTCAGCAAAGCCGTGCCGCGCCCCGCGCATTACAGCTTGAGCGGCTACTATCCGAGCCGCTACACAGTCCGTTACGACGCCCGGCACAAGCTCTACAGCGTCGAGCTGGCGGAGCTTCAATACGAAGGTGCCTCGCTGACGAGTTTGATGCCAGCGCCGAAGGGAGGGAATCCATGAAACTCTACATGCATCCGGCATCGACGACCTGCCGCCCGATCATGCTGTTCGCCGCGGATCACGGCATCGCGCTCGAGCAACAGGTCGTTGACCTCTTCACCGGCGAGCAGTTCAAGCCGAACTATGTCGCGGTCAATCCCAGCTGCCAGGTTCCGGTGCTTGAGGATGAAGGGTTCCGGCTGACCGAGAGCTCGGCGATCCTCAAATACCTCGCCGACAAGATCGGCTCGGCCGAATATCCGCGGGAGCTCCAGGCCCGTGCCCGCGTCAACGAGATGATGGATTGGCTCAACACCGGGTTCTATCGCAGCTTCGGCTACGGTCTGTGCTATGCGCAGCTCCTCGAGGATTACAAGCTCGCTGATCCAGCCGCGCAGAGTCTGGCGGTCGCGGCGGGCAAGCGCCACGCCGAGCGTTTCCTGCGGGTGCTCGAGGGGAATCTTCTCGCCGGGGGAAGAGCCTGGCTTTGCGGCGACGCGGTTACCATCGCCGATTATCTCGCCTCGGGCATGATCTCGCTCGGCGAGGTGATCGGCTGCACCTATGGCGGTTATCCGAACATCGCGCGCTGGTATGGCCGGATGAAGGACCGGCCCAACTGGCGGACGGTCAACGCGGCGCTCTATGGCTGGGCGGAAGCGGCGCGCGGCCCCGCCTATGTGACCCTCTAGCCGCAGTGCGGCGGCGGGCGCCGGAAAAGCGGCGCCCCGCCGCTCTTGGCTCGACCACCCCGCTATTTCACCGCGCCGCCGGTGAAGCCGATGACGAAGCGGTCGACGAAGAAATTGTAGACGATGGCGATCGGCACGCTGACGATGAGGCAAGCCGCCATCATCGAGCCCCAGAAATAAACGTCGCCGCGGACGAGG
>DATNDG010000052.1:0-69684 GCA_035553515.1 Allostellaceae bacterium
GCCGCGGCGTCGAGCGTGGCCACGGCGCGTTGGGCTGCGGCGAAGGAACGCTCGAGATGGAGCGAGAGATAGGCCACGACCTCCTCGCCGACGCCAAGCTGGCGATCGGCGAAGAGCTTCACCAGCAGCGCCGCCAGCAGCGCCTCGTCGGGCGGCGCCACCGCCACGGCGGGCGCGGCGCTGAGGCGTGAGCGCAGATCGGCAAGCGCGATCGACCAGCGCGCCGGCGCTTCGCGCGCGACGACCAGAAGATGGCCGCGCCGCTCGGCCAGCAGGTTATAGAGGTGGAGCAGCGGCTGCTCGGCGGCGCGGTCGGCCTCGTCGACGATCGCCGCCGCAGCGCTGCCGACGAGCTCCGGCACGCGCTCGGTCGCGAGCGCGTCGGGCTCGATGAAGCGCGCCACGGCGCGCGCCGCGAAGACATGGGCGAGATGCGTCTTGCCGCTGCCGGCGGGCCCGTAGAGCGCCAGGGCGGGTGCCGGCCAAAGCGGCCACCGGTCGAGCCAGGCGATCGCCGCCTCGTTCGACGGCGCCACCAGGAAATCGGCGCGCCCGAGCGCCGGGCGGTGCGGCAGGTCGAGCGGCAGCTGACGCATTGCGCTACTCGGAGGGGCGCCGATTGGCGGGGTCGTAAAGCGGACTGGCGAGATAGCGCCCCATCATGAAGCGGACGAGCACGCCAATCACCGCCGCGGTCGGAAGCGCCAGCAGCACGCCGAGAAAACCGAAGACGCTGCCGAAGGCGAGCAGCGAGAAGATCACCCAGACCGGATGGAGATGGACGCGCTCGCCGACGAGCTTTGGCGCCAGGATGTTGGATTCGAGCACCTGGCCGATGGCGAAGACGACGATCACCGACAGGAGGCCGGAGAAGCTGCCGAACTGGATGAGCGCGAGGCTCAGCGCCAGCACGAAGCCGGTGGCGAACCCGACATAGGGGATGAAGGTGAGGATGCCGGCGAGAATGCCGATGATGAGGCCGAATTCCAGCCGGACCAGCGAGAGCGCCGCCGCGTAGTAGATGCCGACGCCGAGGCAGACGAGGAGCTGGCCGTGGACGTATCCGGCGAGGGTGGCATCGACGATGCGCGCCTGCTCGCGGATGGTGGCGAGATGCTGACGCGGCAGGCAGGCGTCGATGCTGCGCAGGATACGGGCCCAGTCGCGCAGCAGGAAAAACGCCACCACCGGCGTGATGAAGATGAGCGACAGCAGATTGGCGAGCGCGATGCCGCTGGTCAGCACGCCCTGGATGAAGCGGGCGATCCAGGCCGCCATGGAGCCGACGGCGCCGCCGAGCGCATCGCGCAGCTTCGCCACGTCATCCGGAGCGAGCTCCTTCTGCGCAAGCTGCATCAGGTTCTCGAAGCGGGCGCGCGCATCGGTGACGAGGCCCGGAATGCGGTGCGACAGCTCCGCCGCCTGGAGCTGCACCAGCGGCACGAGCAGCGCGAAGACGGCAAGCACGAGCACCAGGAAGAGCAGCAGGGCCAGCACCGTCGCCAGCGTCCGCGGCACGCGCCAGCGCTCGAGCCGGCGAACGGCGGGATCGAGGAAATAGGCAATGGCGGAGCCCGCGGCAAAGGGCAGCAGGATCGGGCTCAAAAGGTAGACGAACAGGAAGAAGACGAGGAGCGCGCCGAACCAGAAAAGCGCCTGCTGCCGCCGGCCGTTCACTGCGCCGCTCCGGTGCCGGCGAGCGCCCGCGTCCAGCGCACCAGATATCCCGCGCCCGAAACGACGGTGGTGGTGGCGACGGCATAGACCAGCGCCGGCTTCAGCCCGTCAAGCGCGAGGCCGAGACCGACCGACGCCAGCACGACGCCCACCAGCGCGATCTGCAGCGCCGTGTTGAGCTTGCTCACCAGCAATGGCTCCCAGCGCATGGGATGGCCCAGCGCCGATACCAGCAGGAAGCCGCCGACGATCAACAGGTCGCGGAATACGACCAGGATGACGAGCCAGAGGGGCAGATCCTTCGCCACCCCGAGCGTCACATACATGCTGACCAGCAGCGCCTTGTCGGCGATGGGATCGAGCAGCGCGCCGAGCTGCGAGCGCTGATCGAAATGCTTGGCGATGAAGCCGTCGATCGCATCCGAGAGCCCGGCGGCGATGAACACCCAGAAGGCGGCGTCGAAATGATCGAGCAGCACCAGCCAGATCGCCAGAGGGACACAGAGCAGCCGCCCGAGCGTGATGAGGTTGGGCAGGCTCACGCTCCGCTCCTCAATGCGGCGCTGGCGGTGGTGGTGGTGCCAGTGCCGGCGGCGGTGGTGGTACCGGCGCCGGTTCTGGTGCCGGTGCTGATGCCGCTCCTTGTGGCGAAGCCGGTGCGGGCGCCGATGCCGGTCCTGGTGCGGATTCGGGCGCCGGCGGCGCCGCCGCGCCCGTGCGCTGCAACACCCAATCGGGATCGCTGCCGCCGAGCTCCAGATTGCGCTGAGCGAGCGCGGTGCGGAGCTGATCGGCACTGCCGACATAGTGGATCTCGATGCGCGCCTCCTCGCGATCGAGCGAGACGAGGCGGCTGGCGCGCACCGCCGGGGTGGCGGCGAGCCGGTCGCGCACCGCAAGCCAGTCCTTGAGCGAGGTGGCCGGCACCCGCGCGGTGAGCGTGCCGGTCTCGCCGAAATTGAGGATGTTGGCGGACTTCCACGCCTCTTCCACCTGGTTCATCGTGTCGAGCACGGCGCGGCCCAGCAGGTCGGTATCGCTCTCGCCGGGATTGGCGGCGGTGCTCGTGACCCAGGTCTGCTCGCTCCCCGGCTGATCGGGGGCGTAGCGGGTGGTGCTGACATCGACCGCATGCTGGGCGCCGTCGGCCTTGAGCGTCGCCTGGGTCACCAGCACGTCGTCGCCGTTATAGCGCCGCGAAATCGCCTGCAGCGCCGTCGCATCGCCCTTGGCCGCCTGACCGCCATCGATCGCCTGCACATCCTCGAGCTCGCCCAGCGGGTGCACCACCGGAACGAGCCCGGGGTTGAGGTTGGCGCTGGCCCAGGCATCGCGCCAGGGATTGGGATCATCCCACAAGGCCAGCCGGTCGCCGTCATGCAGCACCGGCAGCACGATCACCGGCTTGCTCATCTGCTCGGCAAAGCCGACGCCCGCCTGACGCAGCAGCTGCCGGACCGCGTTGGCACGAAAATGCACGGTGAAATCGGCGAGGTAGCGCACATCCGAGCGGCGCTCATGGGCGACCTCGAAGCCTTGCACGAGATCGTTGAGCTGCGCGGGACCGACTTTGGGAAGCCGTGCGCGGTCGGCGGCAAGCGTCAGGCGCTGCATCAGCATGTCGAAGGCATGGCTCTCGCCCTCGACGATCGCCTGATCGCGCGCCGCTGCGGCGCTGGCGGCGGTAACGTCGACCGGAACCGGCGAGACGGTGAAGACGTCGGACGGCTTCCCCTGCGCCTGCGCCCAGGCGAAGCCCGGCACGGCAAGCGACAGCGCCAGCACGACGAAGACGGTCACAAGCCCGCGCCTCAGGAGCATTTGAAACCCATGCGCATCGCCGTTATTGTCCCATGCCGCGCCGCCAGCCGGCGGTAATAGCCTATAACGGTCGAGGGCGCCATCAAGAGCCAAAACTACCGCGATGCCGGCGTCGACATCGATGCCGGCAATGCCCTGGTGGAGGCGATCAAGCCGCTCGCCCGGGCCACCGCGCGCTCAGGGACTTCGGCCGGGCTGGGCGGGTTCGGCGCGCTCTTCGATCTGAAGGCCGCCGGCTACACCGATCCGATACTCGTCGCCACCACCGACGGCGTCGGCACCAAGCTCAAGATCGCCATCGCCACCGGCCGGCACGACACGATCGGCATCGACCTCGTCGCCATGTGCGTCAACGATCTCGTGGTGCAGGGTGCCGAGCCGTTGTTTTTCCTCGACTACTTCGCCACCGGCGCGCTCGACGTCGAAACCGGTCGGAGCATCGTCGCCGGCATAGCGCGCGCCTGCCAGGAGGTCGGCTGCGCGCTGGTCGGCGGCGAGACTGCGGAGATGCCGGGCATGTATGGCGCCGGCGATTACGATCTCGCGGGCTTCGCGGTGGGCGCGGTGGAGCGCGGCCGGGCGCTCGACGGCAGCACCGTGGCGCTCGGCGACATCGTGCTCGGCCTCGAGTCGAGCGGGCTCCACTCGAACGGTTTCTCGCTGGTGCGCCGCGTCGTCGAGCAAGCGGGTCTCGCCTATGATGCGCCCGCGCCTTTCGCGCCGGAACTGAGCCTCGGCGAGGCACTGCTCGCGCCGACGCGGCTCTACGTCCGCTCGTGTCGCGCCGCGCTCGCCGCGGGCGGGGTCAAGGCCTTCGCGCATATCACCGGCGGCGGGCTCATCGAGAATATTCCGCGCGTCCTGCCGGACAGCATGGCGGCCGAGCTCGACACCAAGAGCTGGGAGCTGCCGCCGGTCTTCCGGTGGCTCGCCTCCGCCGCCTCGATCGCGCCGATGGAGCTGGCGCGCACCTTCAATTGCGGCATCGGCATGGTGGCGGTGGTCGATCCCCAAGCGGTCGAGCGGGTGAGCGCGGCGCTTTCCGGCGCCGGCGAACGGGTGCGACGCATCGGCCGCATCATGCCGCGCGGCGCGGACGCAGCCGGCACGCAGATCCTCGATCTGGAACGCTGGCCGGCCCGGTGATCGGCAAGCTTGGCGCCGCCCTGCTCTTCTGGATCGCGGTCGGGCTCATCCAGAAATTCGACTGGGGTCGCGGCGGCGCGAAGGCGGTCGTGCTGCTCGCCGTCCTGGCCGCGACGCCGCTCGTCCTTGCGGCGATAGAGCCGCCAGGGAGAGCCGCCGCCAATCGCGCCGCGCGCCTGCTGGCGATCGCCGCGCTGGCGCTGCTCGCGCTCCAATCCGTCTATGCGCTCAGCAAGCTGCGGCATCCCTCGCTCATCGATGCGGCGACGACGACGCTTGCCGCCGGCGAGCTGCTGCGGCAAGGGCACGACCCCTATGCCGCGGCGATCGATGCCGTGGCGGCGAGCGAGACGCATGAGACGCGCCTTGCCGGCTACAAGTACCTGCCGCTTACCATCGCCGCCTATCTGCCGCTCGGCCAGGCGCTCGGCGAGCGCGGCATCGTGCTCACCAATCTGCTGCTTCACCTGTTGACGGTGTGGCTCATCTATCGACTCGGCACGACCTTGGGCGGCAGCGCCGCGGGTTGGCTCGCTGCGCTCCTTTATCTCTCGCTGCCGCTTGTGCCCTTCCAGCTCTTCGCCAAGGGCGACACCGATGCGATCGCCGTGGTGCCCCTCCTCGGCGCGCTGCTGCTGATCGAGCGCAACCCGCTCCTCTCAGGGCTTTGCCTCGGGCTATCGCTCTCGGCGAAGCTGCTGCCGGCCGGCCTGCTGCTGCCCTGCTGCCTGCCGGAGACGCCGCGCGCGCGCCTCGGCTACGCCCTCGGCGTCGCGCTCGGCGTCCTCCCCATCCTGCCCTTCCTGCTGTGGTCGCCTTCCGCCTTCGTCGACAACATCCTGCTCTTCAATCTGCAGCGCCCGCCGGACAGCACGAGCTGGCTCTTCTGGGCGCCGCCCTCTGCCGCCTTCCTCGCTCATGTCATCGCCGCCGCTTTCCTGGGCGCAGCGCTGGTCTTCGTCTGGCGACGCCGCCCGGACCTCGCGACCAGGACCGCGCTTGCCGTCATGCTGATCCTGGCCGCGATCCTCGCCGGGCCGGCCGCGCATCACAATTACCAGCTCTGGTGGCTGCCGCTCGCGGCGGTGCTGCTGGGAGCGGCGTTGACGTCGCGGCGCTTGCCAATGGCATCGCCGGCGTTCTAGGAATCCAGCCGAAATTTGCATTACGGGGGAATTCCCAATGGCCGTCGATCAGGAGCTGCAACGCCACAGGGACACGTGGCTCGGCTTCGCCAAGCTGATGCGGTGGGGCGTCGGCATCGCCGTCATCACCCTGCTGCTGATGGCGTTCTTCCTGCTCTGAGGCGCCTCGGGCGGAAGTCCCCTCACCCGCCCATGACGGCGGCGGCGTCGATCGCGAATCGCGCCAGCCGGCTCAGCTCATCCGCACCGGGGTGCCAATTGATCCGTCGGTGCGTCGACATGACGCCGCGGAGCGCCCCGTCGGCGACGATCGGGATCGAGCAGGTCGACTGCAGACCGTCGCCGAGCAGCATCCGTCCGGACGGCTTGCCGCGGAAGATTGAACTTCTCGTCACGTCCACAACAATGACGGGCGCCTTGCCTTCGGCGGCGCAGCCGCAGGACGTGTCCTGGCCGTTGACGACGGCAAAAAAGTCCAGGAAGTCGCGTCCATGCCCCTGCTGCGCCAGGATGCGCAGATCGCCGCCCGCGCCGCAGATCTGGATGTTTCCTGTGTCGGCGCCGGTGGCCGCCACGGCATCCCGTATCAGGCGTTCGAGAAGGTTCGCATCCGGGCGCTTGCGCCACGCGCGAACCCTGGCGCCAAGCCGCTTGCTGCGGGCAATCGGCCAGCTGCTCTGCAGGATCGCTTCCGCGACTTCCACCAGAGCGATCGGCGCCTGACCGTCCACGCCCCCGGCATCGGCGTCACCGACCGTCTCGTGGCAGACGAGGCGTGCCTGCTGCCAGAGATCGAAGGAACGGCAGATATCCGACGCGGCGTCGGCAAGCAGCGCCGCAGGGGCTCGCGCCTCGGTTTCGCCCGGCGCCGTGAATTCACAGCGACAGACGATTCCTTCGGACGAGCGAAGATAGAGGCGGTATTGAGCCCCGTTCACAAAGCCTCGCTTCGATGGGATTGGGACAGGGCAATAGACCGAAGCAGGCATGGGCGGTCAAGTGCCGCCTAGCGGAAAAGCCCGGGAAATACGGGGTCTGATGAAATCCCCCACCGGGGGTATCGAGGCGGGCGATCCGTTGCGCCTCGATCCTGTGTCCTTCGACAAGCTCAGGATGAGGCTTCGGCAAGCTCAGGATGAGGGCGTTTCTTCGCGGCCCCTTGTCGGAGGCCGAGCGACGGCGTCAGCGCCCGACGGCGTAACCCTGCATGCCGCGCGGATTGGCGCCGGCCTTGAGCACCGTGCCTTCCGGCGTCTTCTCTGCGGCGCAGGCGGAAAGCCTGCCCTCCGACCAATCCTCGCCCAGTTGCACCTGGTGCCCGCGCCGGCGCAGCTCGGCCACGGTGGCCGCGGGAAAGCGGCCTTCGAGCGCGAGAAAGCCGGGCTTGGCCGCGCGCGGCCAGAACGAGCTCGGCATGTGCTCGGTGTGGAAGGCGGGGCAGTCGATCGCCTCCTGCAGGTTCATGCCGTGATCGACATGGTGCAGGAAGAGGAGCAGCGACCATTGGTCCTGCTGATCGCCGCCCGGCGTGCCGAAGGCCATATAGGGCTCGCCCGATTTGAGCGCGAAGGACGGGGTGAGCGTGCTGCGCGGCCGCCTGCCGGGCGCGAGGCTCAGCGGCAGCCCCTCTTCGAGCCAGAACATCTGCATCCTTGTGCCAAGCGCAAATCCGAGCTCCGGGATCGCCGGCGAGCTGTGCAGCCAGCCGCCGCTCGGCGTCGCCGAGATCATGTTGCCCCAGCGATCGATGATATCGAGATGGCAGGTGTCGCCGACGCTCCGCCCGCGCGCATCCACCGCGAGATCGCCGGTGGTCGGCTCGCCGGTGCCGATGCGCGCCACGGTGGGCTCGCCCGTGCCGAGCGCCGCGCCGCTGCCGGTGGGGCCGCGGTATAGCAGCGGCGCACGGCCGAGCGGCGCGCCCGGGCGCAGCTCGAGCGAGGCGCGCTCACCGATGAGCGCTCGCCGCCCGCGCGCGTAATCGGCGCTGAGCAGAGCGGCTGTGGGGACATCGACGAAATCGGGATCGCCGTACCAGGCCTCGCGATCGGCAAAGGCGAGCTTGGCGCTCTCGACCACGGTGTGGACGAAGTCGGGTCCGGTCGGATCCATGGCGCCGAGATCGAAGCCTTCGAGCAACGCCAGCTGCTGAAGCAGCACCGGACCCTGCGTCCAGGGCCCGCATTTGCAGACGGTATAGCCGCGGTAATCACGGGTGAGCGGCGCCTCGACCCCGGCGCGCCAGCGCGCCATGTCGTCGCCGGTGAGGAGCCCCTTATGCCGCCTTCCGGAGCTGTCCATCACCTCTTCAGTGCGGCAGAAGCGATCGATGGCGGCGGCGATGAAGCCTTCCGCCCAGATGCGCCGCGCCGCCTCGATCTGCGCGTCGCGATCGGCGCTCGCCGCCTCGGCCTCGCGCAGCAAGCGGCCATAGGTCCCGGCGAGCGCCAGATTGCGGAAGAGCCGCCCGGGAACCGGCGGCTTGCCGCCGGGGAGATATAGGGCCGCCGAGCTCGGCCATTCGGTCTCGAAGAGCGCCTGCACGGTCTCGATCGTCGCGGTGATGCGCGGCACCACCGGATAGCCGCTGCTGGCATAGCCCAGCGCCGGCGCCATCACTTCGCCGAGACGCAGCGTGCCATGCTCCAGCAGCAACCGCATCCAGGCATCGAAGGCACCCGGCACGCAGGCGGCGAGAAGACCGGTGCCGGGAATGAGATCGAGGCCGAGCGAACGGAAGCGCGCGATGGTGGCGTCGGCCGGGCTCACCCCCTGGCCGCAGATCACCTCGACCGCGCCCTTGCGCCGATCCCAGAGGATCATCGGCGCCTCGCCCGCCGGCCCATTCAGATGCGGCTCGACCACCTGCAAGGCGAGCCCCGTGGCGACCGCCGCGTCGAAGGCATTGCCGCCGCGCTCGAGGACGCCCATGCCGACCGCCGAAGCGAGCCAATGGGTCGAGGCGACGACGCCGAAGGTGCCGCGGATCTCCGGTCTGGTGGTGAATTGGACCAAGGCTCGCTTCCCCCGTCAGCTTATGGCACCGTGCGAGGGACGGACCGTCCCGTCGGCAGATGCCCTGCGTCGTTGGCCACAGCGGCGTGAGGCGCCGAGGGGCGGATGGAGAGCCGTCACTGTTGCCAGTCGCCAGAAAGAGGTCAAGCCAACCAACGAGCCAACCAAGGGGAGATCAGCCATGTCCGCAACCGCGGTGACCGCGCCTCAAGCAAGTTCAAGGCGCTGGTGGCAATTGCTTTTCGGCGTCGTCGCCATGATGTCGATCTCGAGCCCGCAATATACCTGGACGCTGTTCACCGGCCCCCTCACCCACAAGCTCGACGCCAGCCTAGCCGAGCTGCAATGGACCTTCTCGCTGCTCATCATCCTGCAGACCTTCCTGTCGCCGGTGCAGGCCTACCTTGTCGACCGGTTCGGGCCGCGCAACCTCATCGCCGCCGGCGCGGCCATGTCGGGCGGAAGCTGGGTGCTCGCCTCCTTCGCCAGCAGCCTCGGCATGCTCTATCTCACCTATGGCATCATCGGCGGCTTCGGCACCGGCATCATCTATGTCGGCATCATCGGGCTCATGGTGCGCTGGTTCCCCGATCGGCGCGGGCTCGCGACCGGGCTTGCCGCCGCCGGCTACGGCTTCGGCGCGGTCTTCACCAGCTTTCCCATCGACAGCATGATCAAGAGCCAGGGCTACGAGCATACGCTGCTGGTCTGGGGGCTGGTGCAGGGCGTCATCGGCATCCTGGCGGCGCTCGGGCTGCGCGTGCCGCCCGCGGGCTATCAGCCGAGCGGCGCGAAGCCCGAACTGGTGCGGATCGAGCTGCAATCGCGGCGGAGCTACACGCCGGGCGAGATGCTGAAGAACCCGATCTTCTGGCTGCTCTTCGTCATGATGGCGATGATGTCGACAAGCGGTTTGATGGTGGTCTCGAATGTCGGCCCCTTCGCCAAGGAATTCAAAGTCGCCGACGTCATGGTGCTGGGGCTGATGGGCGCGCTGCCGCTGTCGCTCACCTTGTCGCGCATCACCAACGGCGTGACGCGCCCCTTCTTCGGCTGGGTCTCGGACCATATCGGCCGCGAAGGAACCATGGCATTGGCATTCTTCCTCGAAGCGGCGGCGATCCTCGTGCTCTTCGCCTTCCTCGACAACCCCGTGCTGTTCGTCGTGCTGACCGGGCTCGTCTTCTTCGGCTGGGGCGAGATCTTCTCGCTCTTCCCGGCGACGCTCACCGACACTTTCGGAACTGAATTCGCGGCGACGAATTACGGCTTCCTCTACATCGCCCAGGGCGTCGGCTCGATCCTCGGCGGTCCGGCGGCGGCCTTCCTGAAGCAAACCACGGGGAGCTGGCTCACCGTCTTCCTCATCGTCGCAGGCCTCGACGCGCTGACCGCCCTCCTGGCGCTTACGGTGCTGCGGCGCATGCGCCAGCGGCATCTGCGCATGGCCGGCTGAGTCGGGCGATCAGGCCGCGCGATCGGCGGCGCCGGCGGGAGAGATGCGCGCTTCCGCCAGCGCCGTCCGGAGCCGCGCGATCTCGGCGGCGGGGAGCTTTACGAGCGGCGGGCGCACCACGGCGCGCTTCAGGCGTCCCAGCAGCACCAGCGCCTCCTTCATGCGGTTGTGCATGTCGAGGAAGGGCGGCGCATAGAAGGCGTGCACGAGCGGGTAGATGCGGTCGTTGATCGCCTGCGCTTCCGCGAGATCCTTGGCCTCGACCGCGCGCCAGAGCGCCGCCTGCAGATCGGCGATCACGCTGCCGGCGCCGGAGAGCAGGCCCTGGCAGCCCAGCACGAGCGAGCTCATCAGCCAGGAGCTGTGCGTGCTCAGCACGTTGACCGGCCGCGGCAGCGCGCGAAGCGTCCTGATATGCCGCTCATGCAGCATGGCATCGTTGCTCCAGTCCTTGATCGCCCGCACGCTCGGCACCGCGTCCAGGACGCGCAGCAGCGTCTCGCAGGGATATCCGAGCCCGCTCGCCATCGGGTACTGGAAGAGGATGATCGGCAGGTCGGTCGCATCGGCGACGCGCTTCACATGCGCCAGCGCCATCTCCGGCCGGAGCTGCCCGCCCATGCTCATGCTGTTCGGAGGAAAGAGCAGCAGCGCGGAGGCGCCGGAGGAGGCCGCCATGCGCGCGATCTCCGCCGCCGCGAGGCTGCCATCGGCATAGATGCCGGCGACGATCGGCAGCCGGTCGCCGATCTCGTCGAGGGTGAGCTCCAGCACCTGGCGCTGCTCCTCGAGGCTGCAGGCATGCACCTCGGAGGCGTGCGCGTTGGTGGTGATCGCGGCGAGGCCGGGCACGGCGGCGACGTCGCTGAGATGCCGGCGATACTCGCGGGCATCGATCGCGAAATCCTCGTCGAAGGGCAGCAGGCAGGCGGGAATGACGCCGGCCGGAACGAACGCCGCGAAGCGTGCCATCGGAGCCTCCTCCTCCCTCGGTTCCCGCCGATCCTAACGCGCCGGCGGCGGCCGCGTCCTCCTCAATGAGCCGCGGCCAGCGCCGCCGTGCGGATCTCCGAGAGGGACTGGCGGATGGTGAGCGCCTCGGGGTCGATGCGCAGATCGAGGATTGCCGGCACGCCGGCCGCCCGCGCGCGCTCGAAGGCGGCGGGGAAATCGGCGGTGCGCTCCACCGCCTCGCCATAGGCGCCATAGGCGCGGGCCAGTGCCACGAAATCGGGATTGAAGAGCTCGGTGCCGATGACGCGGCCGGGGTGGTGGCGCTCCTGATGCATGCGGATCGTGCCGTACATGCCGTTGTTGACGATCAGCACGATGACGCCGAGGCGGCGATGGACGGCGGTCGCCAGCTCCTGGCCGGTCATCAGGAAATCGCCGTCGCCGGCGACGCAAAGCACCGTCCGCTCGGGATGGACGATCTTCGCCGCCACCGCCGCCGGAAAGCCGTAGCCCATCGAGCCGCTGGTGGGCGCGAGCTGCGAGCCGAAGCGGCGATATCGATGGAAGCGATGGACCCAGGTGGCGAAGTTGCCAGCGCCGTTGGTGACGATGGCGTCCGGCGGCAGGTGCTCGTCGAGCCAGAGCACGATCTCGCCCATCTGGATCTCGCCCGGCGAGCGCGGCGGGCGGCGCCAGGCGAGAAAATCGCGATGCGCGGCCTCGGTCGCCGCCGCCCAGGGCGGGTTGTCGATCGGCTTCAGCTCGGCTGCGGCGCGGGCAAAGGCGCGCGGCGTCGCGTTGATGGCGAGCGCCGGCTGGTAGACGCGACCAAGCTCCTCGGGGTCGGCATGGATATGGACGAGGCGCTGCCTGGGCGTCGGCAGGTCGATGAGCGTGTAGCCGCCGGTGGTCATCTCGCCGAGCCGCGGCCCCAGCGCGATCAGCAGATCGCTCTCCTTGACGCGCTGCGCCAGCGCGGGGTTGAGGCCGATGCCGACATCGCCGGCATAACAGGGATGGGCATTGTCGAAGCGGTCCTGGCGGCGGAAGCCGCAGCCGACCGGCAGGTGATTGGCGGCAGCGAACCGCTCGACCGCGGCCACGCCCTCGGCATCCCAGGCGCTGCCGCCGAGCAGCAGGAAGGGGCGCTTCGCCTCGGCGAGAAGCTCGCGCAGCCGCGCCATCGGCGCTTCGCCGGGCCAGGTCTCGACAGGGGTGTAAGGCTGCGCATCGGCAACATCGACCGTCTCGGTCAGCATGTCCTCGGGCAGCGACAGCACCACCGGGCCGGGGCGGCCGCTGGTCGCCGTGTGATAGGCGCGGCTCAGGAATTCGGGGATGCGCCGGGGATCGTCGATCTCGGCCACCCATTTGGCGAGCTGGCCGAACATCCGGCGGTAGTCGATCTCCTGGAAGGCCTCGCGCTCGACCGTGTCGCGCGCCACCTGGCCGATGAAGAGGATGAGCGGCGTCGAATCCTGACGCGCCACATGAAGGCCGGCGCTGGCATTGGTCGCGCCGGGGCCGCGCGTCACCATGCAGAGGCCGGGCTCGCCGGTGAGCTTGCCATAGGCATCGGCCATCATCGCCGCGCCGCCTTCCTGGCGGCAGGTGACGAGGCGGATGGAGTTGACGTCGTAGAGCGCATCCAGCACGGCGAGATAGCTCTCGCCCGGCACGCAGAAGACGGTGTCGGCGCCGTGAATCCTAAGCTGGTCGACAAGGATCTGGGCGCCGGTGCGGCGGCTCATGCGGCTCTCCTCGGTGGCTCGCGGCAGAGACGTATTGGAGAATTCCGCCGCAGGCAACCCCCGCCGCTTCCGCGGGCGGCTACTCGGCCGGACGGGCGACCGGCTTGGAGCGCGGGGCGCTGCGCCCGAGCAGCCGCATCAGGCTGCCGATCACCAGAATGGTCGCGAGATAGAAGACGACCTGAATGCCGGCCGGCTGCGCCACATAGCCCACCAGCGTGTGCAGCACCTGGCCGGGAATGCTCTGCTCGCTCAGCAGGAAGGAGGAGTCCCAGAGATTGGTGCCGAGCGCCGGCAGCCAGTCGGCCTGCACCAGGAAGGAGGCGCCCTGCGCGGCCATGCCGGCGGCGAGCAGCAGGATGAGCCAGCTCGTCACGGTGAAGAGGTGGCGCAGGGGAATGCGCAGCAATCCCAGGTAAAGCGCCGTCCCCGTCGCCACCCCGGCAAAGAGCCCCACCGCGAGGCCGCCGGCGAAGCTCGCCGGCGAGATGGCGCTCGCCGCAAGGATGCCATAGAGGAAGAGCACGAGCTCCGAGCCCTCGCGCAGCACGGCGAGCCCGACGACGACGGCGAGCGCGTAAAGCGGCCGCGTCCCGGCCAAGACCAGCTTGCCGACATCACCCGCCTCGATCGCCAGCTCGCGGCCGTGGCGTCCCATCCAGATATTGTGCCAGCCGAGCATGCAGACGGCGGTGAACAGCACCGCGGCGTCGAACAGCTCCTGCCCGTTGCCGTGCAGCGCGCCGGAGATTTCGCTGGCGAAGGCGGCGACCAGCATCGCGCCCAGGATGCCCGCCGCGATGCCGGTGGCGACCCAGCGCCCGCGCCCCCTTACCCCTTCGCTGGCGGCGAGCACGACACCGACGATGAGCGACGCCTCGAGAACCTCGCGAAAGACGATGATGGCCGTCGCAAGCATGATGCCGAGCCTATTTCTTCACCACGATGTGGCCTTGGGCCGTCGAGGAATGGAAGTCGCCGAAGAAATCATAGCTGCCGGGATCGAGCGGGCCGACATAAACGGTGATCTGGCCATGGCCGGCCACGACTTTCTCGCGGTGGAGCGAATGGCTCTCGAACTCCTCGGGCGTGGGATCGAGGTTCTTGACCAGGAGGCGCACCTTCACTCCCGGCGGGACGGGCACCTCGGAGGGCTGGAAGCGATGGTTCTTGATGGTGATCGGGATCGTCGGGTCCTCGGCGCTTGCGCGCTCGGAGGCCAGCGGCGCCATCAACGCCACCGCGAAGAACAGCATCACCAAACGCCAAGCCATTCCGCCCTCACCCTGCAATTGCGAAGCGTTTGCAAATATAGCGCGCCGCCTCGCCGCGTCAAGGCCCGAGCAGCCGCCACGCGGTCGCGGCAGGGCCGGTGCAGGAGGCCCGGCGGCGCGGCTCCCCGAAATACGCATTTTCCCTGACCTAACAGGATGTTAAGTTGCGGGCGACAGACCCTTCGGCAATGGTCTCCCCGGCATGATGCGGCAAGGCGGCACGAGGCTTTTTGCGACCGGCGGCAGCGCCGCCCGGCTCGCGGCGGTGCTGGTCGTGCTGTTGTTGTGCGGCTGCAGCAGCATCGTCATCCCGATGGAGCCGGCAATCCCGGCGGCAGACAGCGGCCCCGATCCCGCGGTTTCGGAAAACCCGGCACAGGCCGATGCGGTTATGACCTGCGACACGATCGCCACCGAGCGTGCCGGCATCGCCGCCAGCCTCAAGGAAATGGGCGACAGTGCGGCGGCGGCGAAGTTGCGCCGGCGAGACGGCGAGCTCGCCAGCGTCGCGGCGCTGAAGCGCTGTCCCTGAACCGCGTCGGCAGCGGGAACCGCTTCAGCACTGGCGTCCGGCGCCGCTCTGCTCCATCATCGCGGGCAACGCCGCCGGAGAGCCGCAGATGACCGAGACCGACGCGGTGCTCGACGCCAATCTCGAATTCTACCGCGCCTTCACCACCCGCGATCTCGCCGCCATGGACCGCGTCTGGGCGCGCAAGGCGGAAGTCCTCTGCACCCATCCGGGCTGGATCGCGCTTTCCGGACGCAAGACGGTGATGGCGAGCTGGCACGATATTCTGAGCAATCCGGAGGCGCCGCGCGTCATGTGCCACGACGACATCGCCTACGTCTATGGCGAGGTCGCGGTCGTCCTGTGCGAGGAGGAACTCGCCGGCGGTCATCTCGCAGCCACCAATGTCTTCGTCAAGGAGGACGGCGCCTGGCGGCTCGTTCACCACCATGCAAGCCCGATCCTGATGCGCGAGATTCCGCGCGCGCATTGATGGTGCGCTGGAGCAGGCAAGAAGCATTCGGCTGCAGATTGGCCGTGCGTCCTTCGACAGGCTCAGGATGAGATGGATTCTTTATGGCACAAAGGATCCCGCCTCATCCTGAGCGCGAGGCCGCGATCTGGTCTGCGCTGAACGCGGGCTAGGGACAGATCTCGTCGGCCGAGAAAAAGAACGCCACTTCCGTCTTGGCGTTCTCCGCCGAATCCGAGCCATGCACCGAGTTCGCCTCGATCGATTCCGCGAAATCCTTGCGGATCGTGCCGGGCGCGGCATTGGCGGGATTGGTGGCGCCCATGATCTCGCGATTGCGCGCCACGGCGTTGTCGCCCTCGAGGATTTGCACCACCACCGGGCCCGAAGTCATGAAGGCGACAAGATCCTTGAAGAAGGGACGCTCGCGATGGATGGCGTAGAACCGCTCGGCCTGTTCGCGCGAGAGCCGCAGCCGCTTCTGCCCCACGATGCGGAGGCCGCGCTCCTCGAAGCGGGCGTTGATCTTGCCGGTCAGGTTCCGACGGGTCGCGTCGGGCTTTATGATCGACAAGGTGCGTTCGACGGCCATGCTCGTATCGACTCCTGCGAGATCCGGAATGGCGGCGGTTATAGCGGCGGCGCCGTCGCCCATCAACGCCCCGCCAGCGCCCTCGCAGCTCAGCCGCCGCGCCGCTCCCATCTGCCGCCCGCCTGCTCCCAGTAGACGAGCTGGTGGCCGGCGGCCTTGGCCTCCTTCCAGCGCTGGCGCGCCGCGGTCACGGCCAGCTCGTCATTCCCGTCGAAGATGTCGCAGCAGCGCGCATAGCGATCGAGCGAGGATGAGCTCGCGCCGTCGACCAGCACCAGCATGGTGGCGCCGTTGGGATTCTCGTCTTCGGCGGTGAGCCAGACCGGCTGGCGCTCCGCCTGCCCCTCGCGGGCGCTGCCATGCGGCATAAAGCTCTCGTCGCTGAAGGTCCACAGCAGGTCGTTCAGATGCTCGACCCGCTCGCTCGAGCCCGCCAGCACGACGATGCGATGCCCCGCCGCGAGGCCGCGCTCGAGGATGCTGGGCAGCGCACGCTCGAGCGGGGTGCTGAGCAGATGATAGAAGCCGATTTCGGTCATCCGCCCTCGTAGTGCTCGGCGACGAGGTGGTCGAGCAGGCGCACGCCGAACGCGGTCGCGCCCTTGGGGATGACGGCCGCGTCCTTCTTCGACCAGGTGGTGCCGGCGATGTCGAGATGCGCCCAGGGCACGCCGTTGACGAAGCGCTGCAGGAATTGCGCGGCGGTGATGCTGCCGGCTTCGCGCCCGCCGCTGATGTTCTTGATGTCGGCGGCGTCGCTGTCCATCATCCGGTCGTAGCCATCGGCGAGCGGCAGGCGCCAGACCTTCTCGCCGACCGCCATGCCGGCTTCGGCGAGGCGACCGGCAAGCTCGTCATTGTTGCTGAAGAGACCGGCATGCTCGCTGCCCAACGCGATGATGATCGCGCCGGTGAGCGTCGCCAGATTGACCATGAATTTCGGCTTGAACCGGTCCTGGCAGTACCACAGCGCATCGGCGAGCACGAGCCGGCCCTCGGCATCCGTGTTCAGCACCTCGATCGTCTGGCCGGACATCGAGTGCACGATGTCGCCCGGCCGCTGCGCCGATCCGGAGGGCATGTTTTCGACGAGGCCGATGACCCCTACCGCGTTGACCTTCGCCTTGCGGCCGGCGAGCGCGCGCATGAGGCCGATCACCACGCCGGCGCCGCCCATGTCCCATTTCATGTCCCACATGCCGTCGGCCGGCTTGATCGAGATGCCGCCGGTGTCGAAGGTGACCCCCTTGCCGATGAACGCGACGGGCTGCGCGCCGGCGCCCTTGCCGCGGCGCCCGCCCTTCCATTGCATAACGACGAGACGCGGCGGGCGCACGCTCCCCTGGCCGACGCCGAGCAGCGCGCCCATGCCGAGCCGCTTCATCTGCCGCTCGTCGAGCACCTCGACATCGACGCCGACCTTGGTGAGCTGGCGCGCCGCGGCGGCGAGCGTCTCGGGATAAATGACGTTGGCGGGCTCGGAGATGAGATCGCGGGTGAGGAAGACGCCCTCCGCCACTTCCTTCAGCGGCGCGAAGGCGCGCCGCGCGGCGCCGGCCGCATCGGTCATGATGCTGAGCGTCTTGAGGGTCGGCTTCTGCTCCGGCTTCTCCTTGGTGCGGTAGCGATCGAAGCGGTAGGAGCGAAGCTCGGCGCCGAAGGCGAGATTGGCGGCGGCGTCTTCCGGCGCGAGCTTCATGCCGGGCACGTGGTCGAGCGCCACCGCCGCCTCGCTCTCGCCGACGCTGTTGAGCTGCGCTACGACGGTGCCGCCCAGCGCCTGGGCCGTCGCAGCATCGAGCGCCTGCGCCTTGCCGAGGCCCACCAGCAGCACGCGGCCTACCGACAGCCGGGACGGCGCGAGCACGCCCAGCACCTCGTCCTTTCGCCCGGTGAACCGGCTCGCCTCGATCGCGCGCTTCAGCGCGCCGCCCGTCTCCTTGTCCAGCGCCGCGGCCGTGGGTGTGAGCTTGCGGTCCTCAAGCACGCCCACGACGATGGTGCCGGATTTCGGCCGGCTGGGCTCGGCGAACGCGATCCTCATGATGGGCTCCCCTCAGCGATGATTTCCCCGCCGATAGACAGCGCAGCCGCGACTGTCAACCGGCCGGCAAGCAGAGCGTCGCGGCCGTCAGCACATGCGACCGGCGCACCCAGAGATGCTCGCGCGGATAGGACCAGACCGCGACCGGCCGCCAGCCCTGTTGCCCAGCTTCGAGGAGCGCCCCATGCCCAGGCGGAACGCCGGCGATCCCGCCGGGCGCGCAGGAGAGCAGCGCGAAGCGATAACCCGCCGCGGCAAGCGAGCTCAGAGTCTCGCCCGTCGGGTGGTCGACGATGCGGAGCTCGGCATCGAGATGGCGCGGCGGCGCGAAGCGGATGAGGCCCTCCAGCATGGCGGCGACGCTGCCGTTATCGCCGGGCAGCAGCAGCGCCAGTTTGCCGTCCTGGTCGAGCGCCCGACTGGCGGACGCCGCCAGCCGCCAGACGCGCTGCTGCGAGGCTTCGAGATCGAAGCGCAGAAAGCCGAAGAACAGGACGGGGCTCAGCGCCGCCGCCGCCAGGCAGACGGCCGGCGCGACACGGCGCCAGCGATCCCATTGCCAGCCGCGCTCGGCGGCGAAATCGCGCGCGAACAGCACCAGGCTCAGCATCAGCAGCGGCGCCAGATGCGTGTTGTAGCGGAAATAGGAGTGCGCGGCCGCGCCGCCATCGGGCCCGAAATGCGCGATGTAGGTGAAGAAGACCGCACCGTTATAGAGCAGCGTCACGCCGGCGAAGATGGCGCCGAGCCGTGCGGTGCGGTCGAGTCCGTGGCGGCGCCAGTGGCGGGCAAGCCCGGCCAGCGCGAGGAGGACGGCGAGGAAGAAATAGGCTTTCTCCACCATGTCCGCAGCCATGCTGCGCAGGATCTCGGGAATGAGCGCGAACTGCCATTGCCGGAACGGCAGGAGCTTCAGCTCGCCGACCGCGAAATGGTCGAGCACATACCAGCGCCAGGCGCTATAGAGGATGGCTGCCGGCAACGCCGCCAGCAGCAGCAGCGCCACGGCGCGCCGGCGCGCGGGGTGCCGCTCGAGCAGCGCCACGACGAGCGAAGAGGCGACGAGCCCGGCGGCCAGCGCCACGCTGTCCTGCTTGATATTGACCAGCGCGGCCAGCGCCAGCGCCAGCGCGATGAGCGCGTCCTTCGCCGGCCGCCCGCCGGCGAGCCGCTCGAGCGCCAGCGTCGCGAACCAGCCGGCAAACGCGGTGGTGACCGCGACGGAGGGCTCGCTGTAGGCGGAGAAATGATAGCGCGGCACGAAGCCGGGATTGATCAGCGTGGCGAGCAGCAGCCCGAGCGCAGCCGCCCCCCAGGAGGGAACCGCGGCGGGCCGGTCCTCGCCGCGCGTGGCGAGCCGCGCCAGCAGCAGGGCGAGAGCGAGCTGTAGCACGATGTTGAAGCCGATCATCGCGTTGAGCGCGAGCCGGCGCGCCAGCAGCGAGACGATGTAGCCGGCGAGCTGCACGTCGTAGGGAGCGCCCGGCAGGAAGGAGTAGGCGGGAAGCCTGTTATCGGCGGGGAAAGCGCCGTGATCCCAGAGATAGGCGGCGTTCGGCAGCAGGTTCAGGAAGGTGTCGGGCAGGCTCGGCCGCGCGCTCGCCATCACCGCGAGAAGCGGCAGGCTGACGATCAGCATGCGGCCCATGGCGCGCCAATCGCCGCCGCCCAGCGCGCTCCGCGGCAGCAGCAAGCCGCCCGCACCCAGCAGCATGACGAGCACGGCCGGCACGACGAGCGATGCAGGAGTGGCGACGCCCCACAACGTCAGGACGAGGGAAGCGGCGCCCCACCCCATGACCAGCGCCGCCTCGGGCGCGGCACGGCTCGCGCCGAGCAGCCGCCCGCCGCCGATGAACAGCAGCGTCGTCACGAGCACGCCCGCCCATCCGGCAAGCTCGCCCCAGCTGGGAATCAATAGCTCCATCACTCGCCGCGAAAGGTGGGCGCCGCAGCGGGCGCCGGTCTATCGGGCGGGGTTGCGGTCGTCAAGCGTGCTTTTCCCGCCGGCGATGCCGAGGAGCGCAAAGCGCGGCGCCGCGAATTGCGGAACCAGCAGGGCGGTGGACGGAACCGTGAACGGGGCGCGGCTCACAAAGACGATGCGGTCGTAGCGTCTGAGCGCGGCGCGCTCCGCGGCGTCAAGCGGAGGGCCGCCGCCGAGAAAAGCCGACCACAGCCGTTCCGGCGGCAGGCGGTCGGCGAGCCACCGATATGGGGGGGCGAGCGCCACGGGCTGCTGCGTCGGAAAGGCGAAGAGCGTCGGCACGAAGGCGTCGCGCCCGGCGATGGCAAGGGTCGGGAAATGCACCAGCGGCGTCGGCTGCGAATTGAGCGCCTCGGGCGGAAAGGCGACGGCAAGGCGGCTGCCGCGCGGCAGTCGCTCGAGCTGAGGCAAGAGCCGCGCATAGACGCGGTCGCTTGCTTCCCAGCTGGCGCTCACCAGGCCGATGCGCGCCAAGTACATGAGAAGCGCCGCTCCCAGGAAGAAAGCACGCGGCTTCGGGAGAGGCGCCGCCCAGCGACTCGATGCGATCAGCACCAGGCCGAGCATCACCGGGATGCGGTGATCGGCGCCGGAAGCGGTGGCGAGCTGGGTCGGCATGGCGAGATAGGTCAGTGCGAGGGCGGCCAGCGGGCCGGCCATGGAAGGCTCGAGCCGCAGCCAGCGCCGCCAGAAGCCGAAGAGCAGGGCGAGCAGGGCGAGCACAAAGCAGGCGACATCGAAGGGACGATGGTAATTGTCGAACAGGCTGAAAAGCAGGTCGATCTTGCGCAGCGGGTTGCCATAGGCGATCGCGCCGCCGGCGCTTCCCGGCGTCAGCAGCAGCAGGATGGCGAGCGCCGGCAAGAATGGCAGGCCGGCCACGAGCAGCTCTTTCAGCGCCGCCCCGGGCGCGCCGCGCCGGCGCCAGGCGAGGCCGGCGGCATGGCCCATGACCAGCACGCCATAGAGCCCGCAAGCCATCAGGTGCGCGAAGAACAGGACGAGCGCCATCAGGGCGCCGATGCCGATGCGCAACAGGGCGGAGGCCTGTCGGCGCGCCAGCACGATCCAGAGCGCCAGCGCGAAGAGCCCGAGGCCGAGGCCGAAGAGATAGTTGAGAAAGCCCCAGAGCAGCTCCCGGCTGTAGAGCAGCAGGAAGGCAAGGCAGGGCCAGGCCGACCAGCTGCCGAAGAGCACGCGGTGAAGCGCTGCGGTGCCGCCCGCAAGCAGCAGCAGCGTGAGCAGCACGAACAGCTTTCCCGCCCAGGCCAGCGGCATCAGCTGCGCCAAAGGCGGCACGAGAAGATCCATGGCAAGGTTGGGCAGCGGCCGCCAGGCGATCTCGTAGTAGCGTTGAAGCCACTCGGAATGCGCCAGCGCGGCCAGCACGTGCATGCGTGCGAGATGATTGGGATAGTCGAACAGCGGCAAGGTGTCGCAGAGCAGCACCGGCAGCGCCGCCACGGCAAAGAGGCCGGCGAACACCAGCGCGAATCGGCGAAATCCGAGATGCGCCGGATCCGCAGCTTTCATCATCCTGTTCGCGCGCCCTTTCCGCCCGCCCGTCGGGCCGGCAGAGTTCCACGCCCGCCCGGCCACCGCAAGCGCATGATCGACAACGAAGTTCGTTCCATCTTCGCCCTATCCTCCGCCGCGGCGCCGCTTCTATAATCGGCCGCCATGAACGGGATCACCCGTTACGTCCTGCGCCAGACCTTGGCGATCATGCTGTTCGTCGCGGTGAGCTTCACTGCGGCGGTCTGGCTCGTCCAGTCTCTCCGCCTCATCGACCTGATCGTCAACCGCGGCCTGTCGCTCGGACTCTTCCTCTATCTGGCCGTGCTGATCCTGCCGCGCTTCATCGACGTCGTGCTGCCGATCGCGGTGTTCATCGCCATCCTCTTCACCTATAACCGCCTGCTCTCGGAGAGCGAGCTCATCGTCATGCGTGCGGCCGGCATGAGCCAGGCCGCGCTGGCCCGGCCGGGGCTGACCGCCGGCGCCCTCGCCTTCGCGCTGCTCATGTCCTTCTCGCTCTACTTCCTGCCGGCGTCGAACCGTGCGTTCAAGGATCTGCAGTTCGAGATCCGCAATCGCTTCGCCTCGGTGCTGCTTCAGGACGGCATCTTCAACACGCTCTCCGACGACCTCACGATCTATGTCCGCGGACGCGACACCGATGGCGACCTGGTGGGGCTGCTGATCCACGACACGCGCGATCCGGATAAGCCGATCACCATCGTTGCCGAGCGCGGCACCTTCGTCGATACCGACAACGGCCCGCGCGTGTTGATGGTGAATGGCAGCCGGCAGCAATACGACCGTGCCACCCAGAAGCTCTCGGTGCTCACCTTCGACAAATACACGCTGGATCTCGGCGCCTATCGCGACGCGCCCGGGCTGCGCGGCCGGGAACCGGACGAGCTGTTCCTGCCGGAGCTGCTGTTCGGCCACACCAGACCCGGCGATACCAGCCACATGATCGAGGCCAATCTGCGCCTCATCAACCCACTCACGGCGCTCGCCTTCTGCGCCATCCCGCTCGCCTGCCTGCTGACGGGAGAATTCAACCGGCGCGGCCAGACGCGACGCGTGCTGCTGGCGATCGGCCTCGCCTTCGCTTTCGAGACGCTCGATATCGCCTTCAAGAACCTCGCGGGTCGGACGCTCGCCGCGGTGCCGCTGCTCTATCTCAACGTATTGCTGCCCATCGCGGGCACCGCCTGGCTGCTCTGGCGCGACGCCCGGGGCGCGGCGCCGCATGGGCTCCCCGCGGCACGACCGAGCCCGGCGGAATAGCGATGTCGCCGTGGAAGACGCTCTTCCGCTACATCGTGCTGCAGTTCCTCCTGTGGTGCGCCGGCGTGTTCCTGGCGATGCTGGTGATCGTCTTCCTGCTCGACTACATCGAGCTCATCCGCCGGGCGGGCAGCCGGCCAGAGGCGACCCTGCTGGTGTTGCTGAAGATGGCGGCGCTGAAGCAGCCGGAGATGGCGCAGCAGATCCTGCCCTTCGCCATCCTCTTCGGCACGATGATGGCGTTCTGGCGCATGACGCGCATGAACGAGCTCGTGGTCGCGCGCGCGGCCGGCGTCTCGGTGTGGCAGTTCCTGGCGCCGCCGCTTGCGGGGGCGTTGTTCATCGGCATCGTCACGGTGTGCCTCTTCAACCCGATCGCCTCGGTGATGCAGTCGCGCTACGAGGCGCTCGAGAGCCGCATCTTGCATGGCACCGGCGACCAGCTCAGTCTGTCGCGGTCGGGCCTCTGGCTGCGCCAGAGCGAGAATGACGGCGACAATTCGGTCATCCACGCCGAGCGGCTGCTGCCCAAGCGGACCGAGCTCGAGGATGTGATGATGCTGTCCTTCAACGACATGCAGCTCGTCGGCCGGATCGACGCGAAATCGGCGGTGCTCAAATCCGGGAATTGGCAGGTAAAGGACGGCGTCCGCTGGACCCCGGGCAAGCCGCCCGAGCCGTTCCAGCACCTGGTCGTCCCGACCAATCTTACGCCCGCCAAGATTCAGGAAAGCTTCGCCTCGCCCGAGACGATGTCGTTCTGGGAGCTGCCCGGCTTCATCCACCTGCTGGAAAGCTCGGGCTTCAGCGCCCAGCGCCATCGGCTCTACTTCAACCGCCTGCTCTCCATCCCCTTCCTCTTCTCCGCCATGGTGCTGATCGCCGCCACCTTCAGCCTGCGCATGCAGCGCCGCGGCGGTACATCGCTGATGATCGCCGGCGGACTGGCCAGCGGATTTCTCTTGTACCTGCTGTCGAACGTCATCTTCGCCCTGGGGCTCGCCTCGACCATCCCCGTTTCACTCGCCGCCTGGACGCCGACCGGCGTGAGCTGGGCGCTGGGAGCCAGCATGCTGCTGCATCTCGAGGACGGCTGATCCGGATGCGCGGGGGGGCCGCTTTTTGGGTGGGGGCGCTGCTCGCCGCGGCGCCGGTGCTGCCGATGACGGCGCTGGCGCGCGCGCCCGCCGGCCAGCAGCAGCAACCGCCGGTGCTGTTCAGCGCCGACGAGGTGCAGTACGATTCCCAACTCGGCCTCATCGTCGCCAAGGGCAACGTCCAGCTTACCCAGCGCGACCAGATCCTTCTCGCCGACACGGTGACCTACAACGAGCGGACCGACACGGCGACGGCGTCCGGCCATGTGAGCCTGCTTCAGCCGACCGGCGACATCATCTTCGCGGACTATATGGAACTGCATGACGACATGCGTGACGGGTTCCTGCAGAACGTCCGCATGCTGCTCAGCGACCAGTCGCGCATGGCCGGCAACACCGCCCGCCGCATCAACGGGAACCGGCTCGAAATCCGCCGTGGCGTCTACTCGCCCTGCGACTCCTGCCGCGAGGACCCGACCCGACCGCCGATCTGGCAGATCAGGGCCGAGAAGATCATCCATGACAAGGAAGAGCAGATCATCGAATACCGCGATGCCGAGATGGACATCGACGGCATCCCGGTCTTGTGGACACCCTACTTCTCGCACCCCGACCCCTCGGTAAAGCGGCGCAGCGGCTTTCTCGAGCCGAGCTTCGGCGATTCGACGTCGAACGGCTTTCATTTCGGCATTCCCTATTACTGGACGCTGGGACCCGACAAGGACGCCACCTTGTCGCCGGTCTTCACCACCGCGGGGGGCACGTTCCTGGGCGGCCAGTACCGCCAGCGGTTCGGCGACGGAAAGTGGACGACCGACGCCAGCGTGACGGTCGACAGCAAGCGCTTCACCAACGTCGACCCGGAGCCCGTCAGCGGCACGCGCTGGCACGTCAACACCAGCGGTGAGTTCGACGTCGATCAGAACTGGCGCCTGGGCTTCGACGCGCTGCGCGCGTCCGATCCGACCTATCTCTTGCGCTACCACCTGCCCTCGCCGCTCAATTTCCTGACGAGCCATGCCTTCGCCGAGAATTACGGGCCGCGCAGCTATGGGAACATCAGCGCGTGGAGCTTCCAGAGCCTGCAGACAGGCGTGGGCGACAGCACGCAGCCCATCGTCGCTCCGGTCGCCGACTATCAGTGGGTGAGCCAGCCGGACGCGATCGGCAGCCGGCTCGCGCTCGAAGGCAATGTCATGAACCTGGCGCGGCTGGAAGGCATCGACACCCGCCGCACTTCGCTTGGCGCCGAATGGCGGCTCCCCTTCGTCGACTCCATCGGCGGGCAATACGGCCTCGCGGTCCACGTCAGGGGCGACGGCTACCAATCGGACAATTTGCCGCTCGCCAATGGCGGCACCGAAAGCGCTACCGCGGGCCGCGTCTTCCCGCAGCTCTCGCTCACCTGGCGCTATCCCTGGGTGCGGCGCGCCGAGGGTTACAGCCAGATCATCGAGCCCATCGCGATGATCGCCGCCGCGCCCAACGGCGGCAATCCGGCGACGATCCCAAACGAGGACAGCCAGGGGTTCGAGTTTGACGCCACCAGCCTCTTCCTTCCCAACCGCTTTCCCGGATTCGACCGCGTCGACAGCGGTCAGCGCGTCGATTATGGCTTGCAAACCGGCGTCTATGGCGACGGCGGCGGCAGCACGCGATTGCTTATCGGCCAGAGCTATGCCCTCCAGACGAATGACAATTTTCTGCCGGGCTCCGGACTGGAGCATCGCGTGTCGGACGTCGTCGGCAGCCTTACGATGTCGCCGACATCGCTGCTCGATCTCACTTACGGCTTTCGTCTCGGCTACAACAATCTCGCCCTGCGCAGCCAGGAAGTCGGCACCACCTTCGGCCCGACGAACCTGCGCTTCAGCGTCAACTACCTGCAGATCGACCAGATCGCCGACGCTCCGTCCCTGCAGAAGCGCAAGCAGATCAGCGGCGTCATCAGCGCCGGCCTGACGCAGTATTGGTCGATGCAGCTGATCGGCACACGCGATCTCGCCGGACCGCAGAACAACACTGTCGACCAGCTCGTCGGAACGACCCAGTCGATCTACAGCGGCGTCAGCCTGACCTACCGGGACGAATGCATGGCCTTCGTCACCTCTCTCACCCAGTCGGGCGTGCGCAGCGGCGACGCGATCCCTGGCACGTCGCTGCTGGTCTCGATCGTCTTCAAGAATCTGGGCGACGTCGGCACCAAGCTCCTGACGTTCGGCGGCCTGTAGCGCCGTCGCCAGCGCCCGGTGTATGGTGGGCCAGCGAGGGGCGGACCCCCGCAAGACCAACGGTTTGCGTGGTATGACGAAATCGCTCCCCGTCCTGTGCCTGTACCTTTTCCTTCTCTGCATCGGCAGCGCTGCCGCGCAGGAAACCAGGATCGCCGCCGTGGTCAACGACGACATCGTGTCGCTCAACGATCTCGACGCGCGCATGACGCTGGTCATGCGCTCCTCGGGTATTCCAGATTCGCCGCAGAACCGGCAGCGCATCTCTTCGCGGGTGCTGCGCGGCCTGATCGACGAGCGGCTCGAGATGCAGGAAGCCAAGCGTCTCGACGTCAAGGTACCGAAGACCGAAATCGATCAGGCGCTCGTCAGGCTCGAGCAGCAGAACAATCTGCCGAAAGGCGGCCTCGATGCCTTCCTCGCCAAGGAAGGCATCTCGCAAGCGTCGCTGGTGGATCAGATCACCGCCTCGCTGACCTGGTCGAAGCTGGTGCGCTATCGGCTGTCGCAGGACGTCAACATCTCCGACGAAGAGGTGAACGAGGCGCTGGCGCGGCTCAAGGAAAACGTCAACGTGCCGCAAAATCGCGTCTCGGAGATCTTCCTGGCGATCGACAACCCGACCCAGGAACCCGAGGTCAAACGCCTTGCGGACAAGCTCATCGAGCAGATCCGCAGCGGCGTGCGCTTCGACGCCGTCGCCCGGCAATTCTCGCAATCGCCAACCTCGGCAGTGGGCGGCGATCTCGGCTGGCTGACCACGGACCAGCTCCTGCCCGAGCTTGGCGACGCCTTGAAGAAGATGAATCCCGGCGAGATGTCCTACCCGCTGCGGGCCGGCGGCGGCTACTACATCCTCTATCTCGTCGACCGGCGGACGCTGGGTGCGCCCAATCCTGCCGATACGCTGCTTTCGCTCGTCGAAGTGGTGCTGCCCCTGCAAAGCGGCGCGTCGCCTGACGAGCAGCGGCGTGTCATAGCGCAGGCGCAACAGATCAGCGGCGAGGCGAAGAGCTGCGGCGAGTTGGCCAAGATCGGCCGCGACACGGCGCCGCAGACCTCGCGCGAGGTCGCCGATGTGAAGGCGAGCGAGCTGCCAGCCGCCATCCGTCAGACGGTGCTCGGGCTCGGCATCGCCACCGCCAGCAAGCCGCTGCCAATGCCCAACGGCATCAGTGTCGTCATGGTCTGCCAGAAGAAAGCTCCGTCCGGCGGGCTGCCGACCCGCGACGAGATCGCCGATTCCCTCGCACGCGAGCGCCTCGACGCGCTGGCGCGGCGCTACCTGAGCGATCTGCGCCGCGGCGCCTACGTGGACATTCGCGGATGAGCACGCCGCTCGCGCTCACCATGGGTGAGCCCGCGGGCATCGGCGGCGAGATCGCGCTGCTGGCGTGGCTGCGCCGCAGCGAGGCCGGCATTCCGCCCTTCTTCCTGCTGGACGATCCTGCGCGGCTCGAAGGCCTGGCAGCGCGCCTCGGCTGGAGCGTGCCGGTGCGCCGGCTTTCAGCGTCCGAGGAAGCGGCCTCGGTCTTCAGCGCCGCGTTGCCCGTCCTGCCACTCGCGCTGGCCAATCCCGTTCTGCCCGGCCGGCCCGATCCCGGCAATGCGCCCAGCGTGATCGCGGCGATCACCGGCGCCGTCGATCTGGTCAAGGCGGGGCGCGCCGCGGCGCTGGTCACCAATCCGATCCAGAAGGAAGCGCTCTACGCCGCCGGCTTCCGCCATCCCGGCCACACCGAGTTTCTCGCCGAGCTCGCCGGGGGCGCGAGCCCGGCGATGATGCTCGCCTGCCCCGATCTGCGCGTCGTCCTGGTCACCATCCACCAGCCGCTGCGCGAGGCCCTCGCCGCGCTCAGCACGGAGCGCATCGTCGCCGTCGGCCGGATCGCCGCCGCCGGACTGGCACGCGATTTCGGCATCGCCAGACCGCGGCTTGCCATCGCCGGCCTCAACCCGCATGCCGGCGAGGGCGGCACCCTGGGCCGCGAGGAAATCGATATCATCGCTCCGGCGGTCGCCGCTCTGCGTGCCGCGGGGATCGATGCGACCGGACCGGCACCGGCCGATACGCTTTTCCACGCCGCGGCGCGGCGGCGCTATGACGCGGCGCTCTGCATGTATCACGACCAGGCGCTGATTCCGCTCAAGACCATCGATTTCACCGGCGGCGTCAATGTCACCCTCGGCCTTCCCTTCATCCGCACCTCGCCGGACCATGGCACCGCGCTCGACATCGCCGGCACCGGCAAGGCCGATCCGGCGAGCCTGATCGCGGCGCTCCGCCTTGCCGGCGAGATGGCGGGGCTTCGCGGCCGCCACCGCGCAACCGGCTGAGCGCCGGCGATGGTCGTCCCGGAGCTGCCGCCGCTGCGCGAGGTGATCCGGCAACACGGCCTCGCTGCGCGCAAATCGCTCGGACAGAACTTTCTGCTCGATCTCAACCTGACCGGCCGGATCGCGCGCGCGGCGGCTCCGCTGGAGCAGGCCAATGTGATCGAGATCGGCCCCGGCCCTGGCGGCCTGACCCGCGCGCTGCTCGCGGCCGGCGCCGGGCACGTCACCGCCATCGAGCGCGACCCGCGCTGCATCGCGGCGCTGGCGGAACTCGCCGCCGCCTTTCCCGGCCGGCTTACCGTGCTGGAGGGCGATGCGCTTGCCATCGATGCGGCGTCGCTGGGCCCGCCGCCGCGCAAGATCGTCGCCAACCTGCCCTACAACGTCGCGACGCCGCTGCTGCTCTCCTGGCTGCGGAACGCCGAGGCGTTTCAGAGCCTGACGCTGATGTTCCAGAAGGAGGTGGCCCTTCGCCTCGCGGCCGCGCCGCGCTCGAAGGACTACGGCCGGCTTTCGGTCATCACCCAGTGGCGCTGCGCGGTGCGCCGGCTCTTCGACGTGCCGCCGCGCGCCTTCGTGCCGTCGCCCAAGGTGACCTCCAGCGTGGTGCAGCTCGTACCGCGCCCGGCGCCGCTGGCACCGTGCCGGTTCGAGGACCTCGAGCGGGTGCTCGCAGCCGGTTTCGGCCAGCGTCGCAAGATGCTGCGCCAGAGCCTCAAGACGCTCGGCGGCGATGCCGAGGCGCTGCTCGCGGCGGCAGGCATCGAGCCCACAGCCCGCGCCGAGGAGCTCGCGATTGCCGAATTTTGCGCGCTCGCCCGCGCCGAGGCGGCGCTCAGCCGCCGCCCCGCAGCCGGTTGACGAAATCTGCGAGGCCGATCTGCCGATCGTTCCGGACCCGCTCGGCGGCCAGCACCGCCTGCACGCGCCGGACGCTGTCTTCGAGGTCGCGGTTTACGATGATGTAGTCGTATTCCGGCCAGTGGCTCAGCTCGTCGGTGGACTTCGCCATGCGCGTCCGAACCACCTCCTCGCTGTCCTGCGCGCGCGACCTGAGGCGCTGCTCGAGCGCCGCCATGCTCGGCGGCAGGACGAAGACGGAGACGAGATCGCCGCGCACCGACGACTTGAGCTGCTGGGTTCCCTGCCAGTCGATGTCGCTGACGATGTCGCCGCCGGCGCCGAGCACGCTCTCGACCGGGCGACGCGGCGTTCCGTAGCAATTACCGAAGACGGTCGCGTGCTCCAGCAACTCGCCGTCCGCCACCATCCGGTCGAAGCGCTCGCGCTTGATGAAGTGGTAGTGCTGCCCATCGATCTCTCCGGCGCGCTTCGGGCGCGTCGTGACGGAGACCGAGATGCGCAGGTTGGGATCGCGCGCCACGAGCTCTCGGGTAATGGTGGTCTTGCCGGCGCCCGACGGCGAAGACAGCACCAGCAGGATTCCGCGGCGGGCGATTTCGGCAGCGGTCATCTTCCAAGCCTATTCAAGGTTCTGCACCTGCTCGCGAAGCTGCTCGATCGCCGCCTTGAGCGCGAGCCCAGTGCGCGTCAGCGCCACATCAGCGGATTTCGAGCACAGCGTGTTGGCTTCGCGATTGAATTCCTGGCACAGGAAGTCGAAGCGACGGCCGATGGCGCCGCCTTCGGCAAGCAGCTCCTGCGCTGCGACGATGTGGGCGGAAAGGCGGTCTAGCTCCTCGCGGATATCCGCCTTGCCGACAAGCAGGGCCGCCTCCTGCGCCAGGCGATCGGCCGGCAGCGCCGGAGACGCATCGAGGAGCTGCGCCACCATCTCGGCAAGTCTCGCCTTGATCGCCGCGGGCTGGGTGGCTGCATTGTCCTCAGCCGCGGCGACAAGGCGGGCGATCTCGGCCAAGCGCGCCTCGATCGCCGGAATGAGCCGCTCGCCCTCGGCGGCGCGCATCGCCACAAGCCCCTCGAGCGCCCGCTCGAAGCTCTGCAGCAGCGCAGCCTGCCGGCGATCGCGATCCGCCTCGTTCTCGATCTCTTCGCCGCTCTCCAGAACGCCGCGCAGCGCGAGCAGGCCATCGGCACGCGGCAGCGCCGCCTTGCCTTGGACGACGAGCTCCTGCGCCAGTTCCGCGAGCTGCGCCAGTACCTCGCGATTGACGCGGAGGCCGCCGCCGGCAAGCCGGGTCAGGCTCAGCGTCACCGAGATCGCGCCGCGCTTCAGCCGCTGAGCCACGCCGCTGCGCAGCGGCAGCTCCAGCGAATCGAAACCCGGCGGCACGCGCACTCTGAGGTCGACCGACTTGCTGTTGACGCTCTTCACCTCCCAGACCCAGGAGTCGCCGCCTTCATGCCCTTCTGCGCGGGCAAAGCCGGTCATGCTGGAGATGGTCACGCGCGCATACCTCCCGCCGCCGAGGGACCTCTGCGGTTATAGCCTCGGCCGCATCCTGCAACAACAAAGCGCATGCCCGTCATGGCCGCGCTGGTGCGCAGATTCCTTCGACCCGCCCTACGGAATATCGCCAGCACCGCCTACTTGCCCGGACCTTCGGCATGGGCGTGGCGAAGCTCCTCGACGTGGCGATTGTGTTCGGCAAGCGTGCGCGAAAAGGCATGCCCGCCGTTTCCGTCGGCGACGAAATAGAGGTCGTCGCTCGCCGCCGGATGCAGCGCCGCGCGTAGCGAGGCGAGACCGGGATTGTCGATCGGCGTCGGCGGCAGCCCCGCATGCAGGTAGGTGTTATAGGGCGAGTCGATGGCCAGATCCTCGTGGCCTAGCGGATGGTCCAGCGGCTTGGTGCCACCCTCGGTGAGCGCGTAGCTGACCGTCGGATCCGCCTGCAGCTTCATGCCGAGCTTCAGCCGGTTGAGGTAGACCGCGGCGACGTGCGGCCTTTCATCCTCACGCGCCGTCTCCCTCTCCACGATCGAGGCGAGCGTGAGCGCCTCCTCCGGACTCGCGAGCGGCAGGCCGGAACTGCGATCCCGCCAGGCGGCCGCGACGGCGCGCGCCATGGCGCGATGCATCCGCGCCAGCAGCTCCGCGCGCGGCGTGTCGAGCACGTAGAAATAGGTATTGGGCAGCAGGCTGCCCTCCGGCGGCACGCGATCGATGGAGCCGTCAAGTGCCGGCTGCTGGCGCAGCAACGCGACGATCTCGGCGCTGGTCAGGCCTTCCGGCACGGTGACGCGGTGCTGAACGACGCGGCCGCTGGCGATCAATGCCGCGGCCGCGCGCGGACTCACTGCCGCGGGAAACTCGTACTCGCCGGCCTTGAGCGGACCGAGCCGGCGATCGGTGAAAACGCCGGCGATGAAGGTCCAGGGATGGGTGATGACGCCGTTCTGGGCGAGCTCCTTCGCCACACCGCCGAGGCCGGCGCCGCGCGGTATGACCAGAGTCTTGCTGGCGGCAAGCGGGCCCGCACCGGTGTAGTCGCGCCAGGCCCAGAATGCGACGGCGGCAAGCGCCAGAACCGCCAGCAGCACCGCGCCACCCAGCCAGCGCCATCGCGCCGGCGCCGACATTCAGGGCGCCTGCGCGAAGATGAGCGACGCGTTGGTGCCGCCGAACCCGAAGGAGTTGGAGAGGGCGTAGCGGACCGGCCGCTCCTTGGCCTTGAGCGGCACGAGATCGATGTCGCAGCTCGGTGACGGATTTTCGAGATTGAGCGTCGGCGGCACGATGCTGTCGCGCATGGCAAGAATCGAGAAGATCGCCTCGACGCTTCCGGCGGCGCCGAGAAGATGGCCGATCGACGACTTGGTCGAAGACATCGAGAGCTTGTAGGCGTGATCGCCGAACAGCCGCTTCACCGCGCCGAGTTCGATCTCGTCGCCCAGCGGCGTCGACGTGCCGTGTGCGTTGATGTAGTCGATCTGGTCGGGCGCAAGGTTGGCGCGCTTCAGCGCATTGCGCATGGCGCGGAAGCCGCCATTGCCGTCCTCGGCCGGAGCGGTGATGTGATGCGCGTCCCCCGAGAGCCCGTAGCCGATCACCTCGGCATAGATTTTCGCGCCGCGCCGCTTGGCGTGCTCGAGTTCCTCGAGGACGAGCACCCCGGCGCCTTCGCCCATGACGAAGCCGTCGCGGGCCTGGTCCCAGGGACGGGACGCGCGGGTCGGCTCGTCGTTGAAGCCCGTCGACAGCGCGCGCGCCGCGGCGAAGCCTGCCAGACCGAGCCGGCAGATTGCCGCCTCAGCTCCGCCGCAGACCATCACGTCGGCGTCATCCCACATGATCAGGCGGGCCGCATCGCCGATCGCGTGCGCGCCGGTCGAGCAGGCCGTGACTACGGCATGGTTCGGGCCGGTGAAGCCGTAGCGGATCGACACATGGCCCGAGGCGAGATTGATCAGATTGGACGGAATGAAGAAGGGCGACAGACGCCGCGGCCCGCGCTCGTGCAGCGTGATCGCGCCTTCGGTGATGCCGGGCAGCCCGCCGATGCCGGAGCCGATCATGACGCCGGAGCGTTCGCGATCCTCGTCGCCCTGAGGCTTCCACCCGGCGTCGGTCACCGCCTGTTCCGCCGCCGCCAGCGCAAATACGATGAACTCGTCCATCTTGCGCTGCTCTTTCGGCGGAACCCACTCGTCCGCGTTGAAATTGCCCGCGGCCGTCTCGCCGCGCGGCACCTGGCCGGCGATCTTCGCCGGCAGATCCGAGACGTCGAAACTCTGAATGGCGCGGAGGCCCGATTGTCCCTGGAGCAGCCGCTTCCAGACGTTTTCCGCCCCGATCCCGAGCGGGGTGACGAGCCCGATGCCGGTGACGACGACGCGTTTCATGCGGTGCTACCGGATGACATTGGTACGAGCCCGACCAGCGCTACTTGTGCGCCTCGATGAAGCTGACCGCATCCTTGACGGTCACGATCTTCTCGGCCGCATCGTCCGGAATCTCGCATCCGAACTCCTCCTCGAACGCCATCACCAGCTCGACCGTGTCGAGGCTGTCGGCTCCGAGATCATCGATGAAGCTGGCGTTGTCCGTCACCTTGGACTCGTCGACGCCAAGATGCTCCACCACAATCTTTTTTACTCGCTCGGCGACATCGCTCATCGGTTTGTACCTCGACGAAAAAACGGGCTTGTAGAATGGACTTTCGGCGCAACGGCGGACCCTCAGGCAGGCCTGGTGCCGACCGTCGCCGCATAAGCGACCGGGCCGAAAGCGCCGGTCACATAACATAGTTCATGGCGGTTTGCCAGCATCCGCCCCCCTCGCTCCCCAGCGCACCCTAAATCATGGCCATTCCGCCATTGACGTGCAAGGTATGCCCCGTGACATAGCGCGACTCGTCGCTGGCCAGGAACAACACGCAGGCCGCGACTTCCTCGGGCGTGCCGACCCGCCCCATCGGGATGGCGGTGGCAAGCCGCTGGCGCTGCTCCTCGGCCAGGCTGTCAGTCATCGCCGTCGCGATAAAACCCGGGGCGACGCAATTGACGGTGATGCCGCGCGTCGCCACCTCGGCGGCCAGCGCCTTCGACATGCCGATCATGCCGGCCTTGGCCGCGGCGTAATTGGCTTGCCCGGGATTGCCGGTGACGCCAACGACCGAGGTGATGCCGATGACGCGTCCCCAACGCCGACGCATCATGCCGCGCAAAGCGGCGCGTGCGAGGCGGAATCCGGCGGTGAGATCGATGTCGATCACCCGCTGCCAGTCCTCGTCCTTCATGCGCAGCGCGAGCTGATCGCGAGTGAGGCCGGCATTGTTGACGAGAATATCGACCTGTCCTGCGGCCGCCTCGGCGGCCTTGATCAGCGCATCGCCGGCGCCGGGATCTCCGAGATCGGCCGCCGCGACGAAGGCGCCCGTCCCCAGCTCCGCGGCAAGCGCTTCGAGCGCCGCTGCGCGCGTGCCGGCCAGCACGACCTTTGCGCCGGCCCCATGCAGCGCCCGCGCGATCGCGCCGCCGATACCGCCCGATGCGCCGGTGACGAGCGCGCTCTTGCCGCCGAGATCGAACATCCCTGGATCCTCAAAGCGTCTTGACGAAGGTGTCGATCTCCGCCGGCGCCCCCAGCGCGGCGACGGCGATGTCGCGGTCGATTCGCTTGGCGAGGCCGCTCAAGACCCGGCCGGCGCCAAGCTCGACGAGCTGATCGACCCCCGCCTCCTTCATGGCGAGCACACTTTCGCGCCAGCGCACCAGTCCGGTGACTTGCTTGACGAGCAACCGACGTATCTCATCGGGATCGCTGACCGGCGCCGCGGTGATATTGGCGACGAGCGGCACATGCGGCTCGCGCAGCGACACTTCGGCGAGCGCTTCCTCCATCTCTCGCGCCGCCGGCGCCATCAGCGCGCAATGGAAGGGCGCGCTCACCGGCAGCATGATCGAGCGCTTGGCGCCCCGCGCCGCGGCTGCGGCGATGGCGCGCTCGACCGCCGTCTTGTCGCCGCTGACGACCACTTGCCCGGCCCCGTTGTCATTGGCGACATCGCAGACTTCGCCCTGTGCCGCCTCGCCGACAACCGCACGCGCCGCATCGAGATCGAGACCCAGCAGCGCCGCCATCGCACCGGCACCGACCGGCACGGCGCGCTGCATCGCCTGGCCGCGGCGCTTCAGCAGGCGCGCCGCATCGGACAGCGAGAAGGAGCGTGCGGCCGCCAGCGCCGAGTATTCGCCGAGCGAGTGGCCGGCCACGAAAGCGGCGTGCCGCGTCAACTCGAAACCGCCGTCTCGCTCGAGCACGCGGAGCACCGCGAGGCTTACCGCCATCAGCGCCGGCTGCGCATTCTCGGTGAGCGTGAGCTCGGCCTCGGGCCCTTCGAACATCAGCCGCGACAGATTCTGCCGAAGCGCTTCGTCGACTTCCTCGAAGACTTCGCGCGCGGCGACGAAGGCGCCGGCGAGTTCGCGCCCCATGCCGACCGCTTGCGAGCCCTGGCCGGGAAAGATCAATGCACGCGTCATCGGCAGAATCCGCTCAGAACAGGCTGAAGCTGTAGTCCTGGCACCGGGCTTCCTCGTCGACAAGCTGCTTGCCCCCCTCGGCCGCCAGCGTATCGACCTTCACCGTGTCATAGCCGCGCGTGCAGATCTGATTGAGCTTCGCGTCCAGGAAGCGACGCATCTCGGCGTCTTCCTGCGCCGTCGCCGTGCCGGCGGCCCGGTCTCCCGATACGCCGAAGACCAGGCGATCGGGCTCCGGCGACGTGCTGCAGGCGCTGGCGATGACGGCGAGCGCGGCGATCAGGAGCCAACGATGCATGGCGCTTCCTCGATTGGGCGCCCGGGGATAGCACCGCACCGGCCGGGTGTCCAGCATCGCCGCGGGATTGCTAGGATCCTTCGCGGTTCCGATCGAGCACGCCGTAGCTGGCGGATTTCCGTCCGTCGGTCATAAGCGGGAAGCCTTCGGCGGCAAGACCACGCCGCAGCAGCTCGCGCACGGCGGCAGCGCGGCTCGGCATGCGCGCGTTGAACCGCCAATCGTCCACCGCCTTCAGCTCCGCCGCCGAAAGCATGAGCTGCAACCGCTCGGGACGCACAAGGTCAGCTGCCATGGTCAGCCTCTCGTCAATGCGGCGAAATTTAGTTAGCTATTGCAATATAGTAAGTCAATTACTCATTTTAAGCGAGTGGCAGGGGCGCGGTTGGGCGGGCTTGCGCCCGGTCGGCCTTTGTGTATAGTCCGCCCCCTCCTTGCCGGCCGGTGCCGGCTAGGCCCGGGCGGCTGACCGTCGGACATTCCGACCAGCGCCGGGCCGCGAACAGCCATAAGGAGCGCTGCCTTCATGCCTTTCTATGAGAACGTCTTCATTGCGCGCCAGGACATCTCGGCGGCGCAAGTCGAGGCCTTGGCGGACGCCTTCACGACGCTCGTCACCGAGCAGGGCGGCCAGGTCGCCAAGCGCGAATACTGGGGTCTGCGGAATATCGCCTACCGCATCAAGAAGAACCGCAAGGGTCACTACGTGATGCTCAACCTCGACGCGCCGCCCAAAGCGGTGAACGAGCTCGAGCGCAACATGCGCATCAATGAAGATGTGATCCGCTATCTGACCGTGCGCGTCGAGGCCCTCGAGGAGGGCCCGTCGGCGGTGATGCAGAGCCGCGGCCGGGGCGAGGAGCGCGACCGCGATCGTGATCGCGGACGGCGCGGCTATGGCGAGCGGGACCGCGAAGAAGCACCGCGTGCCAGCGAAGGAGGCGAGGAATGAGCGACGGTCATGCTTCGGGCGGCGGACGCCCCGCGGCGCGGCGGCCGTTCTTCCGCCGGCGGAAATCCTGCCCGTTCTCCGGCCCGCACGCGCCCAAGATCGACTACAAGGACGTGAAGCTGTTGCAGCGCTTCGTTTCCGAGCGCGGCAAGATCGTGCCGAGCCGCATCACGGCGGTCTCCACCAAGAAGCAGCGCGAACTCGCCCAGGCGATCAAGCGCGCGCGCTTCCTCGGCCTCCTGCCCTACAGCGTGCAATAAGAGGGCCCCATGGTCGACGTCATCCTGCTCGAACGTGTCGAGAAGCTGGGCCAGATGGGCCAGGTCGTCAAAGTGCGGCCGGGCTTCGCGCGCAACTACCTGCTGCCGCAGAAGAAGGCGCTTCGCGCCACCAAGGAGAATCTCGCCTATTTCGAGAAGCAGCGTGCCCAGCTCGAAGCTCAGAACCTCGCGCGCCGCGGCGAAGCGGAAGAGGTGGCGAAGAAGCTGAACGGGCTCGCGGTCGTCGTCATCCGTCAGGCGGGCGAGAGCGGCCAGCTCTACGGCTCGGTCACCGCACGCGACGTCGCCGACGCGGTCACCGAGGCGGGCTTCACCATCGGCCGCGGACAGGTGGTGCTGGACAAGGCGATCAAGACGCTCGGCCTCTACAAGCAGCGCGTCGTGCTCCATCCCGAGGTGTCGGTGACCGTCACCGTCAACGTCGCCCAATCGGCCGAAGAGGCCGAGATGCAGGCGCGCGGCATCGATCCGGTGCGGCTCGCGCAGGAAGCGGCGGCCCGCGAGGCCTCAGCCGCCGAGCCCGCCGAGCCCGAGGGCGAAGCCAGCCCCGAGCCGCGCTGAGCTCAGGCCGGCGCGAGCCGGCTGCGCACATTGATCTCCGAGGTCAGGGTGCGGTGCACCGGACACATATCGGCGATCTCCAGCAGCCGCTGGCGCTGCGCGGCATCGAGCGGTCCGGCGAGTTCGATCTCGCACTCGATGCGATCGATAAAGCCGATCCTGGTCTCACATTCCGCGCAGTCCTCGGCGTGGATGCGCTGATGCCTGAGCCGCACGGCGATACGCTCCAGCGGCCACTGCTTGCGCCGCGCGTAGAGCCGCAAGGTCATCGCCGTGCAGGCGCCGAGGCTCATCAGCAGGAGCTCATAAGGATTGGGGCCGGCATCGCTGCCGCCGAGCTGCGTCGGCTCGTCGGCGACAAGCCGATGGCGGCCATCGAGAAGGTACTGCTTCAAGAGCCCCTCGCCGCTCTCCACCACGAGAATGCTGCCGGGTGAGACCGGCGGCAGCTCCGGACCGGCAGGCGTGTCGCTCATCGCAGCCCCTCCCCGTTGCGCCCTTCAAAAGGACATTTTGCCTGCATCAGGCGTTCGCGCCAATGGACGGAAGCGAGAGGGAATTGCGCGATGCGACAGGTAGCCCTGCCCGGCGGCGAGAGGGTCCCGGCGCTCGGCCTCGGCACCTGGGGCATGGGCGAGGCGCGCCGCGGCGCTGCCGACGAAGCGGCCGCGCTGACCCTTGGCATCGAGCTCGGCATGACGCTCATCGACACGGCCGAGATGTATGGCGAAGGCGGTGCCGAGGAGCTGGTCGGCAAGGTCATCGCCGGCCGGCGGCAGTCGCTCTTCATCGTCAGCAAGGTCTATCCGCATAACGCGACGCGCCCCGGAGCGATCGCCGCCTGCGAGCGCAGTTTGAAGCGGCTCGGGACCGACCGGATCGACCTTTACCTGCTGCATTGGCGGGGCGAGGTGCCGCTCGCCGAGACGCTCGAGGGCTTCCTCGAGCTGCGACGCAGCGGCAAGATCCGCCATTACGGCGTCAGCAATCTCGACACGGCCGATATGGAGGAATGGTGCGCCCTCGCCGGCGGCGAGGCGACGGCCACCGACCAGGTGCTCTACAATCTCAGCCGCCGGGGCGTCGAATGGGAACTTCTACCCTGGCTGCGCCGGCACGGCATGCCGGTGATGGCTTACTCGCCCATCGAGCAGGGTCGGCTGCTGCGCCATCGCGCGCTCGCCGCGGTGGCGCGGCGGCATGACGCGACCCCCGCCCAGATCGCGCTGGCATGGCTCATCCGCCAGGAGGGGGTCATCGCCATCCCGAAAGCGGCCCTACCCCAGCATGCCCGTGAGAATCGTCGGGCGCTCGATATAACCCTTTCGGCGGAGGATCTGGCAGAGCTCGATCAGGGCTTCCCGCCGCCGCGCCGTGCCGAGCCCCTTGCCATGCTCTAGGCGAATGGAGCGGCCCCAAGCGCGGCTCTTGTAACGGCGGGCTCAGTTGCGAGATAGTTGAGGGAAACCAACGAGTCACGGCTCTCCAGGGAGGACGGCACCGATGCTGTTGACCTATCTGCTTCGTCACCTGGTGAGTCAGGGCACGCTGCGCGTCATCGACGCACAGGGCACGGTTCAAACTTTCGCCGGCGGCGACCCCGGGCCGACGATCACCATCCGGCTCAGGGACCGCTCGCTGGGCCGCAAGCTCTTCCTCAATCCGCGGCTCTACCTCGGCGAAGCCTTCATGAACGGCACGCTGATTATCGAGGATGCCAGCGTCTACGACTTCCTCGATTTCCTTGGCGCCAATATGAATCTTGCGCCGCACACCCTGCTGACGCCGCTCTATAACGGCTTCGGCCGCGCCTTCCGCGTGTTCCAGCAATACAACCCGCTGCGCCGCGCCCGGGCCAATGTCGCGCACCATTACGACCTCTCGGACACGCTCTACGACCTCTTCCTGGATGCGGACCGGCAATACTCCTGCGCCTATTTCCTCGTGCCCGACCAGGGAATCGAGGAAGCCCAGGCCAACAAGAAGCGCCATCTCGCGGCAAAGCTGCTGCTGCGGCCCGGCCAGAAGGTTCTCGATATCGGCTGCGGCTGGGGCGGGCTTGCGCTGTATCTCGCGCGCGAATGCGACGTCTCGGTGACCGGCCTTACGCTCTCGAGCGAGCAGCTCAAGGTGGCGCGCCAACGCGCCGAGGCGGCCGGCCTCGCCGACCGGGTGCGTTTCGAGCTGTGCGACTACCGCGAGGCCGAGGGCCGGTATGACCGGATCGTCTCGGTCGGCATGTTCGAGCATGTCGGGGTGGTCCACTACCCGACCTTCTTCCGCAAGGTGAAGGAACTGCTGGCCGAGGATGGCGTCGCGCTGCTCCACTCGATCGGCCGGCACGATGGTCCCGGCGCCACCAATCCGTGGCTGCGCAAATACATCTTCCCCGGCGGCTACTCGCCGGCGGTCTCCGAAGTGGTGCCGGTGGTGGAGCGCACGGGGCTCTGGATCACCGACATCGAGATCCTACGCCTGCACTACGCCGAAACGCTGCGCGCCTGGCGGCAGCGCTTCAACGCCAATCGCGAGCGCGTCCGGGCGCTTTACGACGAACGCTTCTGCCGCATGTGGGAATTCTATCTCGCGGGCTCCGAAATCGCGTTCCGCCACCAGGGCCACATGAATTTCCAGATGCAGCTCGCCAAGCGCGTGGACACCGTGCCGCTGACGCGCGACTACATCACCGATTTCGAGCGCAGCCACCGCGCCCCCGCCGCCGAGCGCATCCGGGCACGCGCCTAGCGCAGCAAACTGGGACACTCCGGCCGGAAGCCGCCGCGCCGCGACTTTCGGCCGCGCCTCACCCGCGCTGCGGACCGGCCTAACGCCCGCGAGCGACTCGGCGTCCCCGCCTTCCACAGGCCTGTGCATGGAATGGTCATGTCCACAGGCGACGCGAGTTGATAACATTCCCGTCGAGTTCGACACCCTCCGTCCGGTATCTGTGCAGCACATGGAATCACCCCTCCCTTCCGCCACGCCTTCGAACGTCACGCCGCTGCGCGAGGGGGATGCCGCTTACCGCTCGCCGCCGCATAATATTGAGGCGGAACAGGCGCTCCTCGGCGCCATTCTGGTCAACAACGCGGCCTATCACCGGGTGGCGGAGTTCCTGCTCCCCGACCATTTCGCGCAGGGCGTTCATGGACGCATCTTTGGCGCAATCGCGAAGCTGATCGAGCGCGGGCAGATCGCCAATCCGGTGACGCTCAAGAATCTCTTCGACCAGGACGGCGCACTGACCGAGATCGGCGGCGCTCAATATCTGGCGCGGCTCGCCACCTCGGTGGTGACCATCATCAACGCCGAGGATTACGGCCGGACGATCCACGACCTCTATCTGCGCCGGCAGCTCATCACCATCGGCGAGGACACGGTCAACGACGCTTATGACTACGACCTCGACCGCGGCGCCACGGGGCAGATCGAGTTGGCGGAAAAGAAGCTCTTCGACCTGGCCCAGACCGGCCAGTTCGAAGGTGGGTTTCGCGCCTTCAAGCAGGCGCTGACCGAGGCGATCACCATGGCCGAGGCCGCATTCAAGCGCAGCGGCCGCACCACCGGCGTCTCGACCGGCTTCACCGATCTCGACAAGCTGCTGGGCGGCTTGCATCGCTCCGACCTCGTCATCCTCGCCGGCCGTCCGTCGATGGGCAAAACGGCGCTCGCCACCAATATCGGCTTCAACGCCGCCAAAGCCTTCCGCCCGACCAGGACCGCCGACGGCAAGGTCGAGGCGGAGGATGGCGCGGTGGTCGGCTTCTTCTCGCTCGAAATGTCGGCCGAGCAGCTGGCAACGCGCGTGCTCTCGGAAGAATCCCGCGTCGCTTCGGACCGCATCCGCCGCGGCGACGTCTCGCACGATGATTTCGGCCGCTTCGTGCAGGCGAGCCAGAAGCTCGCTTCGGTGCCGCTCTTTATCGACGATACCCCTGCTCTCACCATCGCCGGGCTGCGCACCCGCGCCCGGCGGCTGATGCGCCAACAGGGTCTCGGCATGATCATCGTCGACTACCTGCAGCTGCTGCGCGGCTCGGGCGACAGCGTCGAGAACCGGGTGCAGGAGATCTCGGAGATCACCCGGGGGCTCAAGGCGCTGGCAAAGGAGCTCAACGTGCCGGTGCTGGCCCTCTCGCAGCTTTCGCGCGCGGTCGAGCAGCGCGAAGACAAGCGGCCGATGCTGTCCGACCTGCGTGAATCCGGCTCGATCGAGCAGGATGCCGACGTGGTCATGTTCGTCTTCCGCGAGGAATACTACTTGAGCCGCGGCGAGCCGATGCGCCGTCCGGAGGAGAGCGACGACAAGTTCAACGCACGCTATGCCGACTGGCAGCAGCGGCTCGAGGAGGTGCACGGCACCGGCGAGGTGATCATCGCCAAGCAGCGTCACGGTCCCATCGGCAAGGTGACGCTGCGCTTCGACGGCGAGACCACCCGCTTCGAGAATTTCGTCCGCAACGACCACCTGCCCAATGACCACTGAGCGGCGGTCGCGCGCGCTCGCGCGCGCCGGCGCCGTATTGGAGGTCGATCTCGCCGCCATCGTCGAGAACTGGCGCCGGCTCGCCGCCCGGCTCGCCCCCGGCGCAAGCTGCGCGGCAGTAGTCAAGGCCGACGCCTATGGCCTCGGCATGGCGCGCGTGGCGCCGCGGCTCGCCGCCGCGGGCTGCCGGCTCTTCTTCGTCGCGACCATCGACGAGGGCATCGCCTTGCGGCGCGTGTTGCCCGGGATCGAGATCGCGGTGCTCGGCGGCTTCCTGCCCGGCACCGGCGGCGAATTCACCCGTACGCGCCTGATCCCGGTGCTGAACTCGGCCGATGAGATCGATGCCTGGCGCGCCAATCCCCGCACGCGCGCCTTCCCTGCGATGATCCATGTCGATACCGGCATGGCGCGGCTCGGCCTTGCACGCGACGAGCTGGCGGCGCTCGCCGGCGCGCCGGAGCGCCTGGCGGGACTGCAGCTTCGCGCCGTCCTCAGCCACCTCGCTTGCGCCGAGGATGCCGGGGCGCGGCAGAATTCCGAGCAGCTCGCGGCGTTCCGCGCCGCGCTCGGTCTCCTGCCCCAGGCGCCGGCCAGCCTCGCCGCCGGCTCCGGCATCTTTCTCGGGCCCGATTACCATTTCGCCTTCGTCCGCCCCGGCGCCGCGCTCTATGGCGTCAATCCGCTGCCCGGGCGCCCCAATCCGATGGCCCAAGTGGTTCGTCTCAAAGGCAGAATCCTGCAAGTGCGCGACATTGACACCGGCATGACCGTTGGTTATGGTGCGACGCATCGCATGGAGCGCCCCGGCCGGATCGCCACGGTCGCCGTCGGTTATGCCGATGGCTGGCTCCGATCGGGGAGCCATCGCGGTAGCGCCGGCATTGCCGGTCGCCGGGTTCCCGTCGTCGGACGCATCTCAATGGACCTGCTGACGCTCGACGTGACGGGCATCGATCCCGCCCTGGCCCGGCCCGGCAACTTCGTCGATCTCATGGACGATACCTACGGCGTAGACGAGGTGGCGGCCGCCGCCGGCACGATCGGCTACGAGATCTTGACGGCGCTCGGACAGCGCTATCACCGGATCTATCGCGGCGAGGCCGGCTGAGCATGTTCGACTTCCTCGCTCGGGTCGGGCGCGTCTTCCTCTCCTTCCTCGGCGCCGCCGGGCGGCTTGCGCTTTTTGCGCTGAAGGCGCTGAGCCATTGCCTGCGCCCGCCCTTCTATCCGCGGCTGATCGCGCGCCAGCTCATCGACATCGGCTACTACTCGCTGCCGGTGGTCGGTCTCACCGCCCTCTTCACCGGCGTGGTGCTGGCGCTGCAGACCAATACCGGCTTCAGCCGCATCAACGCGCAAGGCGCCGTGGCGCTCGTAGTCGTGCTGTCGGTGACGCGCGAGCTGGGCCCGGTGATCGCTTCGCTGATGGTGGCCGGTCGCATCGGCGCGGCGATGGCCGCCGAGATCGGCACCATGCGCGTCACCGACCAGATCGACGCGCTCTCAACGCTGGCGACCAATCCTTTCAAATACCTCGTGGTGCCGCGCCTCCTCGCCGGCACCGTCGCCGTGCCCGTCCTGGTCCTCATCGCCGACATCATCGGCGTGTTCGGCGGCTTTCTCGTCGCGACGTATAAGCTCGGCTTCAACCCGGCAGGCTATCTCGGCCAGACCGCGGATTACCTGCATGCCGACGACGTCATTTCGGGGCTCATCAAGGCCGCGGTGTTCGGGTTCATCATCGCGCTGATGGGCTGCTATCACGGCTACCATTCGCGCGGCGGCGCCGAAGGCGTCGGCACGGCGACGACCTATTCTGTCGTCTCGGCCTCGATCCTCATCCTGCTCTTCGACTCCGCGCTCACCAGCGTGCTTTTCTGACCATGAGCCACCCGCCGAAGATCGTCATCCGCGGCCTCAGGAAGTCCTTCGGCCGCAAGGTCGTGCTCGACGGCATCGATCTCGATATCGGCGAGCGCGAGAGCCTGGTGATCATCGGCGGCTCCGGCACCGGTAAGTCGGTGCTGGTGAAATGCGTGCTCGGCCTGCTCGAGCCCGATGGCGGCTCGATCAAGATCGACGGCCGCGAGGTCATCGGCATGCCGGGACGCGAGCGCGAAAAGCTCATGCAAAGCTTCGGCATGCTGTTCCAGGGCGCGGCACTGTTCGACTCGCTGCGCGTCTGGGAGAACGTCGCCTTCGGGCTGATCCAGGGCCGCGGCATCGACCGCCGCGCGGCCAAGGAGATCGCGTTGCAGAAGCTGGGCGCGGTGGGGCTCGGCCCCGAGGTAGGCGAGCTCAGGCCATCGGAGCTTTCGGGCGGCATGCAGAAGCGGGTCGCGCTGGCGCGCGCCATCGCCGCCGAGCCGCAAATCATCATCTTCGACGAGCCGACCACCGGCCTCGATCCGATCATGGCCGACGTGATCAACGACCTCATCGTCCAGTGCGTGCGCGATCTCGGCGCCACCGCCATCTCGATCACCCACGACATGGCGAGCGCGCACAAGATCGCCGACCGTATCGCCATGATCTACAAAGGGCGTATCATATGGGCCGGGGTCAAGGACGAGATCGACCGGTCCGGCAACCCCTACGTAGACCAGTTCATTCACGGCCGCGCCGAAGGGCCGATCAAGATGGAGGTGCGCGCGCTGTGAGCGGTCGAGGAGACTGATTTGCCGCGTGCGCAGGCCCATTTCGTTTGTCAGGAATGCGGCGCCGCCCATCCCAAATGGGCGGGGAAGTGCGACGCCTGTGGCGGCTGGAACTGTCTCGTCGAAGAGGCGCTGCGCGACTCGACGCCCAAGGGACTCGGCGGGGGAAAGGGCCGCAAGCTCGCCTTTTCCGGCCTCGAAGGAACGGCGCAGGCGACGCCCCGCCGCGTCTCGGGGATCGCCGAGTTCGACCGCGTCTGCGGCGGCGGTATCGTTCCGGGCTCGGCCCTGCTGGTCGGCGGCGATCCCGGCATCGGCAAATCGACGGTGCTGCTCCAGGTCGTCGCTGCGCTCGCCGCCGGCAGGGGCGGCGCGTCGGCCGGCTGCGCCTACGTCTCGGGCGAGGAATCGCTCGACCAGGTGCGGCTGCGCGCATCGCGGCTCAGCGTCGCCGGAGCGCCGGTCCGTCTGGCCGCCGCCACCAGCATCCGGGACATCATCGCCACGCTCGATTCCGTCGATGCGCCCGAGGTCGTCGTCATTGACTCGATTCAAACGATGTATCTCGACACGCTCGACAGCGCGCCGGGGACCGTGAGCCAGGTGCGCGCCTCGGCGCAGGAGCTCATCCGCCTCGCCAAGCAGCGCGGCTTTTCCGTGATCCTCGTCGGCCACGTCACCAAGGAAGGGCTTATCGCGGGGCCGCGCGTGCTCGAGCACATGGTCGACACGGTGCTTTATTTCGAGGGCGAGCGCGGTCACCAGTTCCGCATTCTGCGCGCGGTCAAGAATCGCTTCGGGCCGACCGACGAGATCGGCGTCTTCGAGATGACCGATGCGGGGCTGGCCGAGGTGCCGAACCCCTCCGCCCTCTTTCTTGCCGAACGCCAGGGGGAGACCTCCGGCGCCGCCGTCTTCGCCGGCATGGAAGGCACCCGCCCGGTGCTGGTCGAGATCCAGGCGCTGGTGGCGCCCTCGAGCCTCGGCACGCCGCGCCGCGCCGTCGTCGGCTGGGACAACAGCCGGCTTGCCATGGTGCTCGCGGTGCTCGAGGCGCGCTGCGGCGTGCAGATCGGGCTCAACGACATCTATCTCAACGTCGCCGGTGGATTGCGCATCGCCGAGCCGGCCGCCGACCTCGCCGTCGCCGCCGCTCTCGTCTCCGCGCTCACCCTGCAGCCGGTGCCGGCGGAGACGGTGGTGTTCGGCGAGATCGGGCTTTCCGGCGAGGTGCGGCCGGTGGGGCAGGCCGAGGCGCGCCTCAAGGAAGCCGGCAAGCTCGGCTTCACCGGCGCTCTGGTGCCGCCCTATCGCGGCCGCGGCAAGGAGCGCAGGCCGCCGGCCGGCATCGCCTTGCGCGAGATCCGCCATCTGCGCCAGCTGGCCGAGCTGTTCGACGATCTGCCGCACCGCGCCCAGCGCAGCGTCGCCCTGCCGGGAGTGCGGCGATGAACCTGCTCGACATGATCGTCATCGGCGTGGTGCTGCTGTCGGGGCTCTTCGCCTTCGCCCGCGGCTTCGTCAAAGAGGCCCTGTCGGTAGCAGCCTGGATCGGCGCCGGCTTCGCCGCGCTCTATGGCTTGCCCTATGCGACCCCGGTGGCCGAGCGCTTCCTGCCGCGGGGCGCGGTCGCCGAAGCGGTGGCCGGCCTTGCGGTCTTCCTCGTGGCACTCATCATCCTTTCGCTCGCGACGTCCTCGGTCGCGCGCCGCGTCAAGGAGAGCTCGCTCTCCGCCGTCGACCGCACCTTGGGGTTGGTCTTCGGCCTGGTGCGCGGGCTGGTGCTGGTGTGCATCGCCTACATCGCCCTCTCATGGGCACTGCCGCCTGCCGCGCAGCAGCCGACCTGGATCGCCGATGCGCGGACGCTGCCGCTGCTGGCGACCGGTGCCGAACGGCTGCGCTCGTTGGTCCCCGCGGTTTATCGGGTCCGAGCCGAGGCCACTGCCGAGGGCACAAGACGGGCGGCAGAGCAGATGCAGGAAGCGGCCGGCGCAATGGATGCGCTGAGCCGGCCCCGGCAGACGACCGCGACAGGCCATGGGGCCGGCTATACCAACTCGGATCAGCGCGATCTCGACCGCCTGATCCAGCAGCAGCAGGGCACGCAATAAGTGGCCGCGCCCTCTGGCGGGAACCAGCGGTTGCGTGTAGAAACTGCACGGGAATGCTCGACATTCCGCTCGGTGATGCCTATGTCAGGCGCGGAATTCCTGCGCTCTCTCTTAACCAAGGCAGCGTCATGCTGACCACTCATCCGCTCGACGACGACCATCTGCGCGAGGAATGCGGGGTTTTCGGGATTTACGGCCACCCCGAATCGGGCGCGCTGGCCGCGCTCGGGCTGCATGCGCTCCAGCATCGCGGGCAGGAGGCCGTCGGTATCGTCGCCTATGACGGCGAGCAGTTTCATGCTCATCGCGGCATGGGACATGTCGGCGAGAATTTCAGCTCCAAGGAAGTGATCGGCCGACTGCGGGGGCATTCCGCCATCGGCCATGTGCGCTACGCCACCACCGGCGAAGTGGCCATGCGCAACGTCCAGCCGCTCTTCGCCGATTTCGAATTCGGCGGCCTCGCCATCTGCCACAACGGCAATCTCACCAATTCCTACCACCTGCGACGCAAGCTCGTCGGCCGCGGCAGCATCTTCCAATCGACCAGCGACACCGAGGTGATCGTTCACCTGATCGCCACCAGCCTGAAGCGCACCGTCGAGGAGCGCATGGTCGATGCGCTGCGGCAGGTGGAGGGCGCCTACTCGCTGGTGGCGCTCACTCAGGATGGGCTGATCGGCGTCCGCGATCCGCTGGGAGTAAGGCCGCTGGCGCTCGGCAAGCTCGGCGATGCCTGGATCCTGGCTTCGGAAAGCTGCGCGTTCGATATCATCGGCGCCGAGTTCGTGCGCGATATCGAGGCGGGCGAGCTCGTCACGATCAATGCGCTGGGCGTACAGAGCAGCAAGCCCTTCGAGCGCGCGAAGCAGCGCTTCTGCGTCTTCGAATACATCTATTTCGCCCGCCCGGACAGCGTCGTCGATGGCATCAGCGTCTACGAGGCGAGAAAGCGCATCGGCGCCGAGCTCGCGCGCGAGAGCCGGGTCGCGGCCGACATCGTCATTCCGGTGCCGGACTCCGGCGTGCCGGCGGCATTGGGGTATTCGCAGGAAAGCAGCATCCCCTTCGAGCTCGGCATCATCCGCAACCACTATGTCGGCCGCACTTTCATCGAGCCGACCGACCAGATCCGCCATCTCGGCGTCAAGCTCAAGCACAACGCCAACCGCGTGAAGATCGAAGGCAAGCGGGTCATTCTCGTCGATGACTCCATCGTGCGCGGCACCACCTCGACCAAGATCGTCGAGATGGTCCGGCAAGCCGGAGCGCGCGAGGTGCATATGCGCATCTCGAGCCCGCCCACCAGTCATTCCTGCTTCTACGGCATCGCCACGCCCGAGCGCGAGAAGCTGCTCGCCTCGCGCATGGACGTGCGCGAGATGGCGCGCTTCATCGGCGCGGACACTCTCGCCTTCATCTCCATCGAGGGGCTCTATCGCGCGATGGGCGAAGTGAAGCGCGACCCCGCCGCGCCGCGCTTCTGCGATGCCTGTTTCACCGGCGACTACCCGATCGCGCTCGTAGACCACGACGCCGGCAAGGTGTCCACCCAGCTCTCGCTGCTCGCCGAGACGGCGTGAACGAGGCTCGCATGAGCGGCCTGCCTCGCCGGTCGCGCCGGTATGTCTGAACCCTCCGGCCGTCTCGCGGGCCGCCTGGCGCTCGTCACCGGCGCGTCGCGCGGCATTGGCGCCGCGGTGGCCAGGCGTTTCGCCGCCGAGGGCGCGCATGTGATCCTGCTTGCGCGCACGGTGGGCGGGCTCGAGGAGCTCGACGACGAAATCCGCGCGGGCGGTGGCACCGCCACGCTGGTGCCGCTCGATCTGCGCGATTTCGACAAGCTCGATCAGATGGGTGCCTCACTCTACCAGCGCTTCGGCCGGCTCGACGTGCTGGTCGCCAATGCCGGCGTGCTCGGCACGCTGTCGCCCATGGGCCATTTCACCCCGAAGATCTGGGCCGAGGTGATCGACACGAATCTGACGGCGAATTGGCGCCTCATCCGCTCGCTCGACCCGCTGCTCCGTCTGTCGGAGTCCGGCCGGGCCATCTTCACGACGTGCGCCGCGGCGCGCGACGCGACGCCCTATTGGGGCGCCTATGCCGCCAGCAAGGCTGCGCTCGAAACGATGGTGCGGATTTATGCCGGAGAGGTCGCCAAGACCAAGCTCCGGGTGAACCTCGTCGATCCCGGCGTGGTCGCCACCAGGCTTCGCCTGCAGGGCTTTCCCGGCGAAGACCGATCGCAGCTCAGGACGCCAGAGGACGTGGTCGAGCCCTTCGTCGCGCTGGCGTCCGCCGAGTGCGCGCTGCACGGTGAGATCGTCCACGCCTAGACAGCTCCCAGGAGCACGCTCATGGAATTCGACTTCGATGAGTTCTGCCGCACGCTCGCTGAGCAGGCTCCGGATGCGATCGTCTTCGCCGACGCCGAGGGCTTGATTCGCTTCTGGAACAAGGGCGCGCAGCAGATGTTCGGCTGGAGCGCGGCGGAAGCGGTCGGCCGTTCGCTCGACATCATCATTCCGGAGAAGCTGCGCGACCGGCACTGGAAGGGCTGGCGACAGGTGATGGAGACCGGCCGGTCGCGCTATGCAGCGGGCGAGCTGCTTGCCGTGCCTGGGCTGCGCAAGGACGGCACGCGCGTGTCGATCGAGTTCACGATTCTGCCCTTCCCGTCGCCGGCTGGCGGCGTTCTGGGCATGGCGGCGATCCTGCGTGACGTGACGAAGCGCTTCGAGGAGCTGCAGGCGCTGCGCCGCGAGCTTGCCGGCAAGCGCCGCGACTAAAACCTACTCCCCCGCGAACGGGTTCTTGCCCTTGCGCAGCATCATGCGGATCGGCACGCCCGGCAGATCGAAATCCTCGCGCAGCAGGTTGACGAGGTAGCGCCGATAGGTTTCCGGCAGATCGCCGGGCTTGGAGGCGAAGAGCGCGAAGGTCGGCGGGCGGATATTCGCTTGCGCCATATAACGCAGCTTGAGGCGGCGGCCGGAGACCAGCGGCGGCGGATGGCGATCCTGCACCCGGACGAGCCAGCGATTGAGCCGCGGCGTCGATATGCGGCGGTTCCACGCTTCATGCGTTTCGATCACCGCCGGCATCAGCCTGGCGAGGCCGGCGCCGCTCAGCGCCGAAAGCGTCACGAGGCGCACGCCCTGAAGCTGCGGCAACGAGGTTTCGAGCCGGTCCTTGACGCGGCGCAGCGCTGCCTGCCGATCTTCGACCAGATCCCATTTGTTGACCGCGAGCACGAGCGCACGGCCCTCCTCCTCGACCATCTCGGCGATGGTCAGGTCCTGCTTCTCGAGCCCTTGCATCGCGTCGAGCACCAGCACCACGACTTCGGCGAAGCGGATCGCGCGCAGTGTTTCGGCCACAGAGAGCTTCTCGAGCTTCTCCTCCACTTTCGGCCGCCGCCGCAAACCGGCCGTATCGATGAGCCGCACCTTGCGTCCGCGCCATTGCCAGAGCGTGGCGATCGCGTCGCGTGTGATTCCCGCCTCGGGCCCGGTGAGCACCCGCTCCTCGCCGAGCAGGCGGTTGACCAGCGTCGACTTGCCGACATTGGGCCGGCCGATGATGGCGAGCTGCAGCGGCCGGTCCTCCCCGGCTTCGCCCGGCCCTTCGCTCACCGCTGTCTCCGGCGCCGCGGCGAAGGGACTGAGCGCTGCGAAGAGCTCGGCCATGCCTTCGCCATGCTCGGCCGAGATCGCGACCGGCTCGCCCAGGCCGAGCTCGAAGGCATCGAGCAGCCCGCTTTCGCCCGCCCGCCCCTCGGCTTTGTTTGCGACCAGGACGACCGGCGCTTTGCCGCGCCGCAGCCCATCGGCGAAATGCCGATCGAGCGGCGTCACCCCTGTCCGCGCATCGATGAGGAAGAGCGCAACGTCGGCACCGGCTAGGGCGCGCGCCGTCTGCTCCTGCATGCGAGCGCCGAGGCTGCCGGATGCAGCCTCATCGAGCCCCGCCGTGTCGATGACGCGAAAGCGCAGATCGCCCAGCGCCGCCTCGCCCTCGCGCCGGTCGCGCGTCACGCCCGGCGTGTCGTCGACCAGCGCCAGGCGATGACCGACGAGGCGGTTGAACAGCGTCGATTTGCCGACATTGGGCCGTCCGATGATGGTGACCGTCAATCCCATCGCCCCTCCGGCGCGCTCACTTGAGCGCGATGAGATCGGCCTCGTCGGTCAGCACATAGAGCACGTCATTGGCGACCACGGGATCGAGGAAGACGCCATCGGGGAACTCGACGTGGCCAAGCGCCTTGCCGGTATAGGGCGAGACCGAGATCGCGTCGCCGTTCGAGGAAACGACGATGAGCCGGTCGCCGGCCAGCACGGGACCGGCCCAGCGCACGGGATCGACGCGCTTATCCGGATCCGCGTAACGCGGCAACTCGATCGACCAGCGCACGCGTCCGTCCGAGCGCATGAGGCAGAGCAGGTCGTAGTCGTTGGCGAGAAGATAGAGAAAGTCGCCGGCCACCCAAGGCCCATGCGTGCCGCCGACCTCCTGCTCCCAGACGCGGTCACCGGTGCGCAGATCGATCGCCACCACAAGCCCGGCATGGCTCACGGCGTAGACGCGGCCGCGATCGATCACCGGGCGGCCGCGGATATCGGCGAGAGTCGAGAGCGCGCCGAGTGGCCGTGCAGTGGCCAGATTGTCGGTCCAGAGCGGGCGGCCGTTCTCGGCGCGCAGCGCGTAGAGCTCGCCGGAGCTGTATGGCACGACGACGATGTCGCCCTCGACCGCGGGGCTCGCTGCACCGAGCAGCCCGGCAGTCTCCGGCAGCCCGTTATGCGTCCACAGCCGATGGCCGTCGTCGGCCGACAGCACGTCGAGCTCGTTCTCGACGGTCACGGCGAAAACGCGCCCATCGGCCACGGTCGGCGCACCGCGCATCGGCGCGCTGACCTGCTGGCGCCAGATCTCTCGGCCGGTGGCGGCATCGAGCGCCAGCACCTGCGCATAGCCGGTGGTGACGTAGATCCGGTCACCCGCGGCGGCGATGCCGCCGCCATAGGCGTGCGCGAGAGCGCTATCCGGCTTCACGTCGTTGCGCCACAACTCGCTTCCGGTCTTTGCATCGAGCGCCATCACCACGTCCTGCGCGTCGAGCGCAAAGATGCGCCCGGCCTCGACCACCGGCTGCGACAGCACGGCGCCATAGCGCGATTGGCCGGCGCCGATGCTCGTTCGCCATTCGCGATGGAGCGGGCCGTCGAGCGCCAGGTGCTGCATCGCATGCGTGGGGTATCCGCCGGACTGCGGCCAGTCGGCGTTGAGCACCGGCTTCGGCAGGCTTACCGGAAGCTTGAGGAGGGCCGGATCCGGCTCGAGCGTCCGATCGAGCGTGAGCACCGAGACACGCTCGCCCTTGAGCTTCTCTTTAGCAGTATCGGCGAAAATGTCGCTGAACCAGCTGCACCCGGCGACCGTCAGCAGCAGCCCCGCGGCGGTGAGACGCGCCAGAACCCGAACCGCAGTCAAGGCTTCACTCCGCGAGCGCCGCGACCATCTCGGCCGCCCGCGCGCGCAGATCCTGCGGCGCCGCCAGATCGTCGGCCACGCGCTGATAGGTCGCCCGCGCCGCGGCCTTGTCGCCGCTCTTGAGTTCGGCAAGCGCGGTGAGTTCCAGGGCGGTCGGGTGCCATGGGCTTGTCGTCGACGTCAGCGGCGCAATCTGCTCGATGATCGCCTTGGGGTCACCGCTCTTGAGCTCGTACTCGGCGGCCAGCAGCTTCGCCACGTCGCGATACATGCCATCGACCGAGCCGTCCGCCGCCAGCGCCCTATAGAGCGCGACCGCGCCGGGGATGTCGCCGGCACGTGCTTTGAGCGCCGCTTCCTCGAAACGCGCCAAGATGGCGTGGCCGCCGCCCGCCTGTCGGGCGATGATCGAGAAGGCGTCAGCCGCGTCCTTGTCCTTGCCCTGGCGCGCCAGATCGAGTGCGGTCAGGTAGCGCGCGCCTTCGGCCTCGCGCTGGCTCTGCTGATAGCGGCGCCACTGGACGACCCCCGCCGTGGCGAGCACGAGCACGATCGCGGCAACGATCACGTACTTACCGTAGCGCGTCCAGAGCTTGGCGAAATTTTCCCGCCTCAGCTCCTCGTCGATTTCATGGAAAATGTCGCTCACAAACTGCTCCAACCCGCGCCGGGCGGGCGCCACCATAGCGTTTCGGCCACGGGGAGGCAAACCGGGACGCCCGGGTTTGCTGCTGGACCTGCGCCCTGAAATGAGGAAAACTGCTTATTGTGGCGATCCCATGACGAGCTTCTTCCGCGGCGGCCGATGGCGACACTCTTTCGTCTGAACGATTACCGGCGCGGACACAAGACAGTCTTCTTCACACGCCCCGAGCTCAAGCAGCTGCTGTCGCTCTACAGCCGCCAGGTCGCACGCGGCGAATGGCGGGATTATGCGATCGATCAGCGCGAGGGCGCCGCGCTGTTCTCGGTCTTCCGCCACACCCACGAGAGCGCCCTCTATACCGTCGTCAAAACCGCCTCGGGCGGCGGCCGCCTGGGCGAGTTCGCGGTGCTAAGCGGCCGACAGCGTCTCGCCGGCGGCAAGCTCCCCGAAGTGCTGGCCACTCTGCAGCGCAGCCTGCGGCGCGGCTCCTCGATGCTGGACGGCGGAAGCGTCGGCTGAAGGCAACCTTCCATCTGACGGCGCAGGGCCGCGCAGTAGAGCGCCGCGCGAAGCCGGCGCGCGAGGGTTTCGTCGGGAGTGCTACCGCTCCCGACCCTGTTGGCCGAGGGTGGACAGCATCCTCGGAGGAAGGAACCCCATGAAGTCAGTTCTCCCGGTCGCAGCGATTCTAGCCCTTCTCGCCGGCGGCACGGCGTTGGCTCAACAATCGACGACCAACGGCCAGGGCGAAAGCGGAACGACCATGGCCCCGCCCAGCAACTCGACGGGCTCGAGCTCGACCACGCCAGGCGCCAATTCCACCACGCCAGGCGCGAACTCCACAGAGGGCAGCGGCAGCACCATGGCGCCGCAATCGCCGGGCGGCGACGCGGGCGGTACCGGGACGGGTGGCGCCGCGGGCGGTGCCGGTGCGGGTGGTACCGGTGGGGGAGGCGCAGGCGCAGCTGGCGGCGCGGGCACAGGGGCCGGCGGCGCGAGCGGTGCCGGCGGCAGCAAGTAATCCCGACTGCGAGCTCAGGTAATCCCGACTGCGAGCAAGGACCGCGCGGGGGGCTTCGGCCACCGCGCGGTTCGCCGCGCCCTAGCTTTGGCGCTCGCGCTCGATCACCGCTTCGACGGCTGATCCCAGCGCGAGCAATCGGCGGTCGGCGTTCTGGCTTCCGACCAGCATCAGCCCCACCGGCGCGCTGCCCGGCCGCTGGATCGGCAGGGTCAGCGCGCAGCCATCGAGGAAATTGACGATGGCGGTGTTGCGGAGAATGCGCCCGTTGAGCCGCCAGAACTCTTCCTCGCGCTCGAAGGCGGCGATTTCGGGCGCGACGAGCGGCAGCGTCGGCATGATGAGCGCATCGAGATCCGCCGTCCGCTGCGCCACTGCAGCGATGAATTCACCACGGCGGCGGCTAAGCGTCACATATTCAGCGGCGCTCATCGAGCGCCCGCGCTCGATGCGTAGCCGCACGCGTGCATCGTAATCCTGGCCGCGGCGCGCCAGCAGTCGCTCGTGCCAGGCATAGGCCTCCGGCGGCGAGAAGCCGCCCTTTGCATTGATCGACGGATAGTCGGCAAGTTCGGCGAGCGGCAGTTCGACGATGCGCGCACCGGCACGCGAGAGCGCGGAGCAGGCGCGCTCGAAGGCGGCGGCCACCTCGGCATCGAGATCGTCCAGCACCAGGGTGCGTGGGAGGCCCAGTCTCATCCCGGCGATAGCGGCCGCAGGCGGCGCGACGGCGGGCTCACCGGCCATGACCGCGTCGGTCACCGCGCAGCATGCGACGCTACGCCCGAGCGGCCCGACCGAATCGAGCGTGGTCGAGAGCGGTGTTGCCCCGTCGCGCGGCACGCGGCGCTGCGTCGGCTTGAAGCCCGCCGTGCCGCAGAATGCCGCCGGAATGCGCACCGAGCCGCCGGTATCGGTGCCGATCGCTACGACGGACATCCCATCCGTGATCGAAACCGGCGCACCCGACGACGACCCGCCCGGTATCCGCTTGCGATCAAAGGGGTTTCCCGGCGTGCCGTAATGCGGATTGATGCCGACGCCGGAGAAGGCGAATTCGGTCATATTGGTGCGGCCGACGAGAACAGCGCCCGCGGCGCGCAGCCGGGCCACGATCGGCGCGTCGGCAGCCGCCGGCGGCGCATCGTCGAGCGCGCGCGATCCCGCCAGGGTGCGTTCCCCGGCGACGTCGAAGAGGTCCTTGATCGATACCGGCAATCCGGCAAGCGGCGAGGCCACGTATCCGGCGTTGCGCAACCGATCCTGCGCATCGGCAGCGGCGCGGGCGTTCTCGGCATAGACGCGCAGGAAGCAGCGCCGCCCCTCGCCCGCCGGATCGGCGATCCGGTCGAGCGCCGCCTCGACAAGCTCGCGGCTCGTGGTTTTGCCGGAGGCGAGTGCCGCGGCAAGGCTGGCAACAGTAGGAACGGCGGACGGGGTGGACATCGAAGATCCTCAGGCGGCTCGGTGGCGGGAGTTGGAGGAGACTACGCGCGGCCGCGGCAGGCAACCGGAAAACCGCAGGGGGCGCCCTCCCCGCTTCTCCCGCGGACGGCGAAATTTCCCCTCCCGCGGAACAATCTGTGGACAAGGGCGTTCCCTTCCGCGCGACGCTCCCGGGCCCGTTGCGGCTCTCCCTGGAAAGGAAATGAATGGCGCTCGATCTGCCGCTCGTCGTCCCGTTCCGCGAGAAAGGCGGGGCCGCCGGACCGCTCGAAGCCGCCCCCACCTCCCCACCCGAACCGAACGCCGACGCATCGATGTCTCCGACCGCCGCCCGCACGCCTGCCGGCTGCCGCTTCTGTGGCGGCGCGCTGCATGATTTCGTCGATCTCGGCATGTCGCCGCTCTGCGAGAGCTTTCTGGCGACCGACGAGCTCGACCGGATGGAGCCGTTCTACCCGCTCAAGGTGATGGTCTGCGGCGAGTGCCTCCTGGCGCAGGTACAGGAATACGTCGCCCCGGAGCACATCTTTCGGGAGTACGCCTATTTCTCCTCCTTCTCCCGCGCCTGGCTGGACCACGCCCGGCAGTACTGCGAGATGGCCGCGGAGCGCTTCCGCTTGGGCCACGGCAGCCGGATCGTCGAGCTGGCGAGCAATGACGGCTACCTGCTGCAATTCTTCGTCGCCAAGGGCTACGAGGTGCTGGGTATCGATCCCGCCGAGAACGTCGCCGAGGCGGCCGAGGCGAAGGGGGTACGCACACTCGCGCGCTTCTTCGATCGCGAGCTGGCGGGCGAGCTCGCGCGCGCCGGCACGCTCGCTGACCTCGTCATCGGCAACAACGTGCTGGCGCAGGTGCCCGACATCAACGGCTTCCTCGCCGGCGTGCCCACCATCTTGAAGCCGCGCGGCGTCGCGACCTTCGAATTCCCGCATCTGCTCCGGCTGATCGAAGGCAATCAGTTCGACACGATCTATCACGAGCATTTCTCGTATTTCTCGCTGATGACGGCCGAGCGCATTCTCACCGCGCAGGGTCTCAGGGTGTTCGACGTCGAGGAGCTGTGGACCCATGGCGGATCGCTCAGGCTCTATGTCTGTCACGCCGACAATGCGGCGCAGCCGACGCTGCCCTCGGTTGCCGCGCTCGTCGAGCGCGAGCACCGCGCCGGCTTGCGCGAGCTTTCGACCTATGCCGCCTTCGAGGAGCGGGTACGCGAGACCAAGCGCGGCCTCCTCGATTTCCTGATCGACGCCAAGCGCGCCGGCAAGCGGATCGTCGGCTACGGCGCGCCTGGGAAGGGCAACACGCTGCTCAACTACTGCGGCATCCGCGCCGATTTCGTCGACTACACCGTCGACCGCAATCCCTACAAGCACGGCAGGTATCTGCCCGGGACGCACATTCCGGTGCTGCCGCCCGAGCGCATCGCCGAGACGCGCCCGGACTATCTGCTGATCCTGCCGTGGAACCTGAAGGACGAGATCATGGCGCAGATGGCCTTCATCCGCGAGTGGGGCGGCAAGTTCGTCGTGCCCATCCCGGAGACGACCGTTTACGCGTGATGCGTAGGCCTGTGGCAAGGCAAGCGAGGTAGTCATGCGGGTGGTGTTGTTTTGCGGCGGCCTCGGTATGCGGCTGCGCGACTATTCCGACACGATCCCGAAGCCGATGGTGCAGATCGGCTATCGGCCGCTGATCTGGTGGGTGATGAAGTACTACGCGCATTTCGGTCATCGCGATTTCATCCTCTGTCTCGGCTACAAGGGCGACGTCATCAAGGACTATTTCCTCAACTACAACGAATGCCGCTCCAACGATTTCGTCCTGTCCCAGGGCGGCCGGCACATAGACCTGCTGCAGAAAGACATCGAGGACTGGAGCATCACCTTCGTCGATACCGGCATCAACGCCAATATCGGCGAGCGGCTGATGGCGGTGCAGCCTTTCGTGCGCGACGAGGAGATCTTCCTCGCCAATTACAGCGACGGACTCACCGATTTCACTCTGCCGCCGATGATTGAGGACTTCCGGCGCAGCAATCATGTCGCGACGTTCCTCAGCGTCCGCCCCAACAACAGCTTCCATTTCGTCTCGCGCCGGGAGGACGGGATCGTCACGTCGATCGACGACGTCATGAGCGCCAATGCCTGGATCAACGGCGGATTTTTCGCGCTTCGCCGCGAGATCTTCGACTACATGCAGGCGGGAGACGAACTCGTGGTCGAGCCGTTCCAGCGGCTCATCGGCGAAGGCCGGCTGGCCACGCGCCCCTATGAGGGATTCTGGCGCTGCGTCGATACCTTCAAGGACCTGCAAGCGCTCGAAAGCCTCTACACGAAAGGCCGCGCGCCCTGGGAGGTGTGGCGTCGCGAGCCGGCCGAGGCACCGCGCCTTTCCGCCTCTTCAAAGCCGGCGGAACGCGCGCCCACAGCGGCCTGGCACGTGCGCGCCGGGAGCTGAGGCGGCCGTGCTCAGCCTCGCTTTCGCCGGGGCGCAGGAGCCGCTCCGCCTGCTCTGCCTCGGTGCCCATCCGGACGATATCGAGATCGGCTGCGGCGGCACGATCCTGCGGCTCGCCGCCGAGCACAAGAACATGAGCGTTCGCTGGCTGGTGTTCAGCGGCGACGAGCACCGCCGGCAGGAGGCCGCTGCGGCGGCGCGCTGGTTCCTCGGCGGCCTCGCCGAGGTCGAAATCGAGATCCGCGACTTCCGCGACGGGTTCTTTCCCTCCCAACACGCCGCCCTCAAAGAGGAGTTCGAGCGGCTCAAGCGGCAGTATCGCCCGTCGCTTGTGCTGACGCATTGCCGGGACGACCTGCACCAGGATCACCGGCTGGTCGCCGAACTCACTTACAACACCTTTCGCGACCATCTCGTCTGGGAATACGAGATCCCGAAATACGACGGCGATCTTGGCAATCCCAACCTGTTCGTGCCGCTCGGCGCCGAGCATTGCCGGCGCAAGGTCGCGGGGCTGCTGGAGCATTTTCCGAGCCAACGGACACGCGCTTCCTGGTTCACCGAGGAGACGTTCTTCGCCTTGCTGCGCCTGCGCGGCATCGGCTGCAACGCGCTGTCGGGATATGCAGAAGCGTTCTATTGCCGCAAAGCGGTGGTCTGACCGGGAGCGTCGCTCAGTGCGTGGGTAGCCCGGCCTTCGCCGAGCCGCGCGGCAGCGGCGCGGAGAGCTCGGCCAGGCTGCTCTCGAGCGCTTCCTGCAAATCGCCGACCACGCTCGGCGGCGCGAGCGCCGGCAATGCCGGCTTTTCGCCGCGACGCTTCGACTGTACGAAATGGAAGAGCGCCTCCTGGTAGCGATCGCGGAAGTCGCGCCGCGGATCGAAGCTCCCGGCGAGCCGCGCGATGATCCGTTCGGCAAGCTCGATCATCGCCTCGCTGGGCGCTGAATCCTCGCTCTCGCCGGCCGCCTCCTCGCCCCGCACCTCATGCGCCGCGCGCAGGCTGGTCAGCAGCATGACCCTCCCGCGCGGCTCGATGACCACGGCGCGCTCGCGCGCCCCCAGGACGAGCCGGCTGATGGCGGCGAGGCCGCGGCGGCGCATCGCTTCGCGCAGCACGGCATAGGCCGGGTCGGGAGCGCGCCCGTCCGGCATCAGGAAATAGGGGGCATCGACATAGGCGCGGTCTATGGCGTCGCGCTCGACGAAGCGCTCGATGCGTAGCGTACGCGAGGAGTCGATCTCGATCTCGACCAGTTCTCGCTCCTCGAGCGGCACGAAGCGCCCGGGCTCGACCTCGTAGCCGCGCACCACCGCTTCGCGCGTCACCTCCTTGCCGGTCTGCGGGTCATGCGGCCGCATTTGCAGGCGGTTGAGGGTCGCCCGGTTGAGCGCCTGGAAGCCCAGCCGGTCGGTCCGGGCGGCGGCGGCCTGGAGCCGCACCGCGCACCCCATGCGGCCAAGGACGAGAAGGCCTTTCCAGCTGGTACGGGACGCCATTCATCCTCTTTGTTCGATACGGGAGCCGGGCGCGGGCAACCGACGCGTCAACGCTCGGGCGAACCAAAGGTTTCAGAGGCCGCTGCGGCTGGAGATAACAGTCTCCCGACACGGCGTTAACTCCGTTTCAAGTGCCGCCGGCGTAGAAACCCGTCGCCATGCCGGCACGCCCTGCCCAAGTCCGATGGCGAGCGCCCTCTCCCGGCCCGGCGCGGCGCTTCGTCATGCCGGTCCCGAGCCGCGAGGAGGTCCGCGCCGGCATCTTCTATATGCTGGCCTCGGTCTTCGTCTTCTCGATGATCAACGCGCTCGTCAAATGGGAGGCGGCGCGCTACCCGCTGGAGGAAGTGGTCTTCTTCCGCTGTGCGTTCTCGCTCTTCCCGGCACTGGGCCTGGTCTTCGCCGGCGGCGGCGCGCGACTGCTGCGCACCGGCCGCCTCGGGGAGCATGTCGGCCGCGGCGTCCTGCAGTTCATCTCGATGATGTGCATCTTCGCCGCGTTCGGGCTGATGCCGCTCGCCGATGCGGTGGCGATCACCTTCTCGGCGCCGCTTTTCCTCACCATTCTGTCAATCCCGCTGCTCGGGGAGCGGGTCGGCCGCCATCGCTGGGCGGCGGTGCTGGTCGGATTCGGCGGCGTGCTGCTGATGGTCCGCTCCGGCGGCGGGTTCGGTGGCGGGCTTGCCTCGACCGGTGCCCTCATGGCATTGGCCAGCGCGGCGATCGGCGCCAATGTCACCATCGCCGTGCGCAGAATGACGCTGACCGAGGCGAGCCCGACGCTCGTCGCCTACCAGGCGCTCGTCACCACCGCGCTGAGCGCGATCCTGCTGCCTTACGCCTGGACCGCGCCCGCCCTTACCGACGCGCTGCTGATGGCGGCCACCGGCCTTTGCTCCGGCATCGGCCAGTTCTGGTGGACCCAGGCCTTCCGCTTCGCCCCGGCGGCCGTCGCCGCGCCCTTCAGCTATCTTTCGATGATCTGGTCGCTGGGATTGGGCTACCTGATCTGGGGGGATGTGCCCGGCTGGGCGCTGCTGGGCGGGGGTGGCGTCGTCGCCGCCAGCGGCCTCTATATCCTCTATCGCGAAACCGTGCGCTGCGTCCCGCAAGCGGCATCCGCCCGGTCTACGGATCGGCCTGAGCTCTAGCCCGCCGCGCGCATGCGGGTCAGCGCGCCGATCGACTCGAGCATCGGTGTCTTCACCTCGACCCGGCAGCCGAGTTCGACCACCGCGCCGACCAAAGCGTCGATCTCCACCGGGCGCCCCGCCTCGAAATCCTGCAACATAGAGGTCTTGAAGTCGCCGATGACACGCGCCTCCTCGATGCGCGCCTCGACGTCGCGGTCGAAGCGCGTGCCGAGCCGCTCGGCGACGGCCTGGCATTCGAGCATGGCGCCGCGCAGCACGGCGCGCACGCCCGGATCCTCGGCGAGGCGAGCCATCTTGGCCCCGGTAAGCACGCTCACCGGATTGAACGCGACGTTGCCCCAGAGCTTCATCCAGACCGCATCGCGGATGCGGGGGGTGGTCTCCACCTTGATGCCGGCAGCGCCCAGCACCTCGGCAACGCGCCGGAGCCGCGGCGAGTTCGTGCCGTCGGGCTCGCCCAGGATCAGCAGATTGCCGCCGAAGCGGCGGACGAGCCCGGGTTCCGGCACGGCAGCCGCCATGTAGACGACGCAGCCGACGACGCCCGCGGCAGCGAGATGGTGCGCGACGCTGCCATCGGGATCGACCGCGACGATCCGCGAGCCCTCGAGCGGCGGCCCGGCGCGGTAGGGAAACCACCACGGTATCCCATTCTGCGCCGGTAGCAGCACCGTCTCGGGACCGAGCAGCGAAGCAATCGCCGGTGCCGCCCCCGGCATCGCATGCGCCTTCGTGGCGATCACCACCAGCTCTTGCCGGCCGAGCTCCTCCGCACGGTCGGTGGCGGGCAGCCTGAGCACGCGCGTCTCGCCGCGCTCCTCGAGCCGGAGTCCCTCAGCCGCGATCGCCTTGAGATGCGGTCCGCGCGCCACCACCGCCACTTCATGGCCGGCCATCGCGAGCTTCGCCGCGATGTACCCGCCAATGGCGCCGGCGCCGAAGACGGTGACTTTCATGCCGCTTTGCTCGGCCGCATTTCGACGAGGCTATCGGCCGGATCCAGTGGCGTCAATTGACGGCGGGACGGCAGGTTGCATAGCCGATCCTCGGGAGGGCTTGCGCCTCGCGAGCCGGTCCTCGATAAAGAGGCGTCATGCAGCCCTCCGCCTCGCGTGAGCGCGCCGCTGCGCCACACCCCGCCGCAACGGCGCTTCGGTCCTTGCCCGCGGCCCCCAGCACCATCCCATCCGCGCAGCGCGCCGCCGCTCGCGGCCCGGTGATGCCGTCAAGCCGGCACAAGGCCTGAAGACGCTATGCTGGGCGTCATCGCGACCCTCGTCGAGTTCAGCCGGCGCAATGCCGCCGCCATCACAGTCGTCGTGCTGCTACTGGCGATCGGCGGTGGCTATTATGCGGCCAAGCACATCAGTATCGACACCGACGTCGACAAGCTGATCAATCCCAACCTGCCCTGGCGCCAGCGCGAGAAGGCGCTCGACACCGCCTTTCCCCAGAATGCCGATCTGCTGCTGGTGGTGATCGACGCCGCCACCGCCGACCAGGCCGGCGATGCGAGCGCGGCGCTGGCCAAGCGGCTTGCGGCCGAAAAGGACCTGTTCCGTACGGTTCGGCGGCCGGAGAGCGGCTCTTACTTCCAGAAGAACGGGCTTCTCTTCCTGTCCAAGCAGGAGGTGCAGGATTTCGCCGATCAGATCATCGCGGCGCAGCCATTGATCGGCACGCTGGCCGCCGATCCGAGCCTGCGCGGCGTCTTCGACGCGCTCGACCTCGCGGCGCAAGGGCTGATCCACGACGAGTCAGGTGCCAAGGCCATCGACGCGCCTCTCGCGACGGTGGCCAAGGCGACCGAAGCGGCACTCGCCAGCAAGCACTCGCCCATTTCGTGGCAGGCAATGATGACCGGCCGCAAGCCCGAGCCGCTCGAGTTGCGCCGATTCATCCTGACGCAACCCAGGCTCCAGTACAGCGCCGTCCAGCCGGGCGAGCGGGCGACCGAGGCGGTCCATGAAGCCGCGCAGCAGCTCGGACTGACGCCGGAGAACGGCGTCCGCGTGCGAATCACCGGACCGGTCGCACTCTCGGACGCCCAGTTCTCGACGTTGAGCAATGGAGCGTGGTTTTCCACCTCGCTCTCGGTCGGGCTGCTCTGCCTCTGGCTGATGCTGGCGCTCCGCTCATTGCGGCTCTTCGCCGCCATCATCACCACGCTGATCGTCGGCCTCGTCGCCTGCGGCGTATTCGCCGTCGGCGCAGTCGGTCCGCTCAACCCGATCTCGGTCGCCTTCGCCGTTCTCTTCGTGGGCATCGCCGTGGATTTCGGCATCCAATTCAGCGTGCGCTATCGCGACGAGCGGTTCCATGCCGACAATTTCCCGGAAGCACTGCGGGCGACGGCGCGCGGCATTGGCGGACCGCTCACCGTCGCGGCGCTCGCCGCCTCGGTAGGGTTCTTTTCCTTCGTGCCGACCAACTACACCGGGGTCTCCGACCTCGGGCTCATCGCCGGGGTCGGCATGCTGCTCGCGCTTGTGCTGAATCTGAGCCTGCTGCCGGCGCTGCTCACCATCCTCCGGCCGAAGGGCGAGCAGCGCCCGGTCGGGTTCGCCCGCGCTGCGCCGGTCGACCGCTTCCTGCTGCGCCACCGCAGGCCGGTTCTGGTCGCTTCGGTTCTCCTCGCGTTGGGCTGCATGGCCCTGATGCCGCGGCTGAGCTTCGACTTCAACCCGCTGCATTTGCAGAACCCGAAGCAGGAGGCGGTATCGACTCTGTTCGACCTGATGTCGAACCCGTCGACGACCCCCTACACCATCGACATCCTCTCGCCGTCCGTTGCCGACGCTGCGGCGCTCGCGGCAAGGCTCGAAAAACTGCCGGAGGTCGCGCAGGTTGTCACCGCGGCGAGCTATGTCCCTGAGGACCAAGAGGCAAAGATCGCCATTATAAGCGACGCGGCGCAGCTTCTCGGCCCGACCTTGACGCCGGCGCAGGTGAAGCCGCCACCCTCCGATGCGGAGGTGCTGGCGACGATCGCGCGGTGCGCGGCGGACATGAAGCAGGCTGCGGAGCGCGGCAGCGCCGGCGCCGCGGCGCTCGCCAAGGCGCTCGAGCAGGTGATGGCCCGCGGCGCAGCCGTGCTGCCGGCATTGCGCGCCAACCTCGCACCCGGCATCGAACAGCGTCTCAACGAGCTACGGCTCTCGTTGCAGCCGGAGCCGGTCACCCTGGCGAGCCTGCCGGAGTCGTTGAAGCGCGACTGGATCGCTCCGGACGGGCAGGCGAGGATCGAGGTCTTCCCGAAGGGCGACGCCCGCGAGAACCGGGTGCTGCGCCGGTTTACCACCGCCGTCCAGCAGATCGCACCCGATGCCACCGGCACGCCGGTGACGATCCAGGAATCGGCACGCACGGTCACCAATGCGTTCCTCGTTGCCGGACTCATCGCGGTCGCGGCCATCTCGACGCTGCTGGCGCTGGTGCTGCGGCGGGTCTGGCATGTGGTGATGGTGCTGGCACCGCTGCTGCTCGCGGGCCTCTTGACCATGGCGACGAGCGTCCTCGCCGGGCTGCCGATCAATTTCGCCAACATCATCGCCTTGCCTCTGCTGCTCGGCGTCGGCGTCGCTTTCGACATCTATTTCGTCATGCGCTGGCGCACCGGTCACGGCGAGCCGCTGCAGTCGAGCACCGCGCGCGCCATCCTGTTCAGCGCACTCACCACCGGCACCGCTTTCGGCAGCCTCGCTCTGTCGAACGATCCCGGCACCTCTGAGATGGGCAAGCTGCTCACCGTCGCCCTGTTCTACACGCTGCTGTGCACCTTCTTCGTCCTGCCGGCGCTGCTCGGGCCGGCACGAGAACCGCCCGCACGGTGAGCGTCAGCCCGGCGCAAGATCGGCGTAGCTGACGAGTTCGATGCCGTCGCGCTCGATCGCGGCGCGCAGGCGCGGGCTCAGCAGCGCCGCCAGCTCTTCGGTCTGGCGGTAGCGCGGCATGGTGGCGAGAAGCCGCGGGGTCTGCGTCGCGGCTGGATGGCAATAGAGTTCGCTGACGCCGGGCGGCAGCGCCGAGACGAGGCGCAGCATGCGCTCTTCCGTCATGCTCCCGGTCCAGGCAAGACCGAGCAGATGGTCGTTGACCGCGATGCCGGCGCGGCGCAGCCGGCGGCGCAGCATGGCGATCCAGGGCCGATAAAGCGGCCGGCGCACGCGGCTCCCCTCCGCGGCGGCGACATGGTTCAGCAACGCATGCGGCTCGTCGGGCACCCGCATCGCGCGCGCGCCGAATTCCCGGCCGATGCGCAGGATCAGTCCCGCCACCGTCGGATGGACGTGCATGTGGCGATGAGCATTGACGTGGTCGAGCTCGAGTCCGGTGGCGTGGAACGCGGCGAACTGCGCGCGAATTTCAGCGGCGAGCTGCCGCCGCGCCCGCGGCGCGAAGAAAAAGCGGCAGCCTGCGCGGAACATGTTGGTATCGAACTGGCCGCGCCCGTCGACGAGGTCCGGCACCGCTTCCGGCGGCAGCACCGGCGCGCCGTCGACCAGATTGACGTGGAGCCCGACCCGAAGCCGCGGCAGGCACCGGGCGCACGCGACCGCCTCGGCCGCCGCCGGCGCGCCGACCATCAGGCTGGTGCAGGTGAGGATGCCTTCGCGGCTCGCCCGCTCGACCGCCACATTGACGGCATCGTCGAGGCCGAAATCGTCGGCGCAGACGATGAGCCGCCGGCGCAGCTTCAGTGCGCCAGCTCCCGTTCGCGCAGGAACTGGAAGAACTCGACGCCCTCGCGCAACCGGCGCACCATCATCTCGGGGCTTCTCACCATTTCGCCGACGATCGAGGCGATCTTGCCGGCGCGGAAGTAGAAGCGCTTGTAGAACAGCTCCACCGAGTCGAAGATTTCCTCGTGCGAGAGATGCGGGTAGTGGAGCGGCGCGATCTGGATGCCGTGCTCGTCGACGAGATCGGCGTGCTCGGCGTCGAACCAGCCATTTTCCACCGCCTGCTTGTGCAGGAAGGTGCCCGGATAGGGCGCTGCCAGCGAGACCTGGATGGTGTGTGGATTGATCTCGTTGGCGAAGCGGATGGTCTCTTCGATCGTCTCCTTGGTCTCGCCAGGCAGACCGAGGATGAAGGTGCCGTGGATGGTGATGCCAAGCTCGTGGCAATCCTTGGTGAAGCGCCGCGCGACGTCGACGAGCATCCCCTTCTTGATGTTGTGCAGGATCTTTTGATTGCCGGACTCGTAGCCGACGAGCAGCAGGCGCAGCCCGTTGTCGCGCAGCACCTTGAGCGTGTCGCGTGGCACGTTCGCCTTGGCATTGCAGGACCAGGTGACGCCGAGCTTGCCGAGCTCGCGCGCAATCGCCTCGGCGCGCGGTAGGTTGTCGGTGAAGGTATCGTCGTCGAAGAAGAACTCCCTCACCTGCGGGAAGTAGTGCTTCGCCAGCCGGATCTCCTCGATGACGTGCTCGACGCTGCGCACGCGATAGCGGTGACCGCCCACGGTCTGCGGCCAGAGGCAGAAGGTGCAGCGCGACTTGCAGCCGCGGCCGGTATAGAGCGACAGATAGGGATGCTTGAGGTAGCCGATGAAATAATTCTCGATCTTGAGATCGCGCTTGTAGACCTCGGTGACGAAGGGCAGCTGGTCCATGTTCTCGAGGACGGCCCGCTCGCGGTTGTGGACGATGCGCCCGGCGGCGTCGCGATAGCTGAGTCCGTCGATGGCGGCGAAATCCGCCCCTTCGGCGACGTCCTTGACGGTGAAATCGAACTCGTTGCGGGCGACGAAATCGATGGCGGTCGATGCCTTGAGGCTCTCCTCCGGCTGGACCGCGACGCGGGCGCCGACGAAGCCGACCTTGAGCTTGGGATTAACGTCGCGCAACGCCTCGGCCACCTTGACATCGGAGGCGAAGGAAGGGGTCGAGGTGTGCAACACGGCGAGATCGTAGTCGCGCGCCAGTGGCAGCACGTCGGCGAGCGGAATGCGTGCCGGCGGTGCGTCGATGAGGCGGCTCCCCGGCACCAGCGCCGCCGGCTGCGCGAGCCAGGTCGGGTACCAGAAGGAGCGAATCTCGCGACGCGCCTGATAGCGCGAGCCGGCGCCGCCGTCGAACCCCTCATATGACGGCGGGTGAAGGAACAGTGTCTTCATCATGCCGGCCTGTCTCCGTCGAGTATCAGCTGTCCGTCGCGCCCGACGCGGAACGTCCGGTCGCGCCAGGCGACCTTGCGCGCGAAGAAACTAGCGGCAAATACCGCAAACGACAACAGATCGCGACCGGGCATCAACCAGAGCGGCGTCGGCACCAGGCCGAGCGCGCGATCAACCATCCGCACCATGAGGGCGCGGCAGGAAAGCGCCGCCAGCAGCAGGACCGGCGCCGCGATCGGCTGTGTCCCCAGCGCCAGCGCGCCGAGCGCCAGCGCCATGGGATGGGTCACGATCGAGCCGAGAAAGCCGGCCGGCGCGACCAGGCGGATGGTGCGGGCCCAGCGCAGTTCGTGACGGAAGAGAGCCGCCAGGCTGGGCTCGGCAATGACATTGTCGACGAGGTAGGGCGACAGCACCACGGTGCGGCCGAGGCCGCGCACCGCTGCGCCAAGCGCATGGTCGTCGGCGAGTTGATCGGCGATCGCCGCCAGACCGCCGATCGCCGCCAGCGTGTCGCGGCGCAGCGCCAGCGTCGCGCCGAAGCAGCCGCCGCTCGCGCCCAGGCTGTCGGCCACCATCGCCTGAGGCAGAAATCCGTGGTTGATGTGGAGGGCGGCCAGCCGCGACCAAAAGCCGCCGGTCGGCACCCCGCGATAAAGGCAGGTGACGAGCCCGATCGCGGGATCGAGCAGCGGCGCGGTCACCGTGGCGAGATAGTCGGGCGAGACCCTCATATCGCTGTCCGCGATGACGATGACGTCGTGGCGTGCCGCAGGCAGCATGTTCTGCAGATTGGCAACCTTGAGATTGCCGCCGCGACGTCCCGCCTCGATCACCAGCTTCAGCTCGGCCGCAGGGAATTCGGCCATGACCCGGCGCACCACGGCGATGGCGGGATCGGCGGCATCCTGGACGCCGAAGACAATCTGCCAGGCCGGGTAGTCCTGGCGGCAGAGGGAAGCGAGATTCTCGTAGAGCTCCGGGTCCTCGCCACAGAGCGGCTTCAGCACGCTGACCGGCGGCGAGCGTACTGGACGCTGTTGCGCCCGCGCCGCGAAGCGCCGCGTCACCCACCCCGCATAGGCCAGGTACGCGCAACCGGCACTGCTGCCCGCGAGCAACACCCATCCAAGAATTATTAACGAATCGAGATACATACTGTGATCTGCGTCACCGGCGCGACGACCGGGGCTGGGGGATTATCGTTAAGATTGCTGTTGCATTCGGACGCGGCATTGTCAACGATGCCGCGGCTTGGGGGACGAGCGCCCGAACTCGCGGGAATTCAACAACATGAAGCGGCTCCATTCCGTTCTCAACGGTTCCTGCATGACCGCGGCGCTCCTCGTGCTGGGACTGTTCGCGTTGAGCGCTTGTGCGACGCCGCCGAGCGACCCGTCGGCCCGCGCCGAGTTCGAGAAGACCAACGACCCCCTCGAGCCCCTCAACCGCAAGATCTTCGACTTCAACCTGTTCATCGACCGGGTCGCGCTCAAGCCGGTGGCGAAGGGCTATGTCGCGGTTGTGCCCGAGGTCGGCCGAAACGCGATTCGCCATTTCCTCGACAACCTGGGCGAACCGCTGGTCTTCGCCAACAATCTCCTTCAGGGCCAGTTCAAGCGGGCGCATGACACCTTTGCCCGCTTCCTGATGAATAGCACGTTCGGACTGGGCGGAGTGATGGATCTCGCCAGCAGCAACGGGCTCCCAAAGCAGTCCGGCGATTTCGGCCAGACACTCTATAGCTGGGGCGTTCCGGATGGGCCCTACCTGGTGCTGCCGATCTTCGGACCCTCGGACCCGCGCGATGCCGTCGGGATGGGGGTCGATGGCTACGCCGACCCTTGGAATCACTTGGCCTCGAATTACCACTGGTGGTACGTGGGGCTGGTGCGCGGTGCCGTCGACGGCATCGATCAGCGCGCCCGCAATCTCGACACCCTCGACGAGCTGCAGCGCAACGCCATCGATTTCTACGCCGAACTGCGCAGCCTCTGGCGGCAGCATCGCGCCTCCGAGCTCCGGCACGGCGAGCCGGCGGCGATCCCGGACCTCGATTCACTCTATCGCGATCCCCAGCCGGTCAAACAGACCTCGCAAGCCCCGGCGCAATAGCCGGGCGGTCAGCTGCGCAGCTCAGCCGCTTTTTTCTGAAGCGCGTCGACCAGCGCGTCTGCGCCGCCGCGGCGCATGACCGACGAAAACTCGGAGCGCCGCGTCGCCAGCTCGCTCACCGTCCCGCTGAGATAGACATCGACGATCTGCCAGCCTTCCGGGTCCTGGTGCATGAGATAATTGAGCTGCACCGATTCGCCGTCGCTCTTGATCAGCTTCGAATGGACGATGATGCCGTTCGGCGGCGCCGGCGTCGTCGCCGAATCGACCTCGAAGCGCTCCCCCGAGAAATCGTCGAAGCGGCTTGCATAGGTCGCGATGCTGAACTCACTGAAGGCGGCGACCAGATCGCGCTGCTGCGCCGGGGTGAGGCTTGTCCATTGGGGGCCGACCATCAGCCGGGTCATCAGCGGCAGGTCGAAGGCGCGGCGAATCGCCGGTGCGAGTCGCGCGCTTCGGCCGGAAAAGCCCAGCGTCGGACCGTCCTTCATCGTCGTCAGCAACACGTCATAGAAGCTCGTGATGATCGCGCCCGGCGTTGAGGGCGCAGCGGCCTCGGCGTGCAACGGCACCGCCGCAGCCGCGGCAATCGCCGCGGCGAAGAAGGCGCGGCGCGAGATCATGCGCGCGCCGGGATCGCGTGCGTGCCGCGCCCGAGCGCGGCGAGCGCGGCCTCGGCGATATGCCTGGCGTCGAGGCCGGCCTGCTCGTACTGCCGGGCGGGCGCGTCGTGGTCGATGAAGCGGTCGGGCAGCGTCAGCGGCCGCACCTTGAGCCCCTGCTCGAGCAGCCCGGCATGCGCCAGATGCTGCAGCACATGCGCGGCGAAGCCGCCCACCGCGCCCTCCTCCACCGTCACCAGCACCGCGTGCTCGCGCGCCAGCCGCTCGACCAGATCCGTGTCCAGCGGCTTCAGGAACCGCGCATCCGCCACCGTCGTCGACAGACCCATCGCCGAAAGCTCGTCCGCGGCTTTCAGGCATTCCTGCAGCCGGCAGCCCAGGCTCAGCAGCGCGATCGTGCTCCCCTCGCGCAGCACCCGCCCGCGGCCTAATTCGAGCGGCGAGCCCCGCTGCGGCAGCGCCACGCCGATGCCCTCGCCCCGGGGATAGCGCACCGCCGAGGGACGGTCCTCGATCGCCGCGCAGGT
>DATNDG010000053.1:0-14292 GCA_035553515.1 Allostellaceae bacterium
CAACCTCCTGATCCGCTGATTTTCCGGCGAAGCTGCGCCGGCCGCCTCTTCCCCTGGGGAAGATGCAATGTTTCCCGTGAAACATTGCGCGCCTCCCCGTGAAACATTTTCCCGCTGTTTCACGCAGCGCGGGTTGCCCCCCCGTGAAACATTTTCCCGCTGTTTCACGCCACCCGGTCGCCCTTCTTGATCTCGACCGTGCGGCTGTCGACCGCCGGCAGCATCTTGCCGGGATCGCGCGTCACCACGACATCGACCACCGTCGGCCGGTCGCGCTCGGATATCCCGGTCTTGAGCGCCGCGCCGAGCGTCGCCGGATCCTCGACGCGGATGCCGCGGCAGCCCATCGCCTTGGCGATCTCGGCATAGTTCATCTCGACGAGATCGCTCGACTGGTAGCGCCGGCCGAACATCGCGTGCTGCAGCGCCTTCACATAGCCCGACGCCGCGTTGTTGACGACGACCACCGTGAGATTGGCGGCCGTGCGGCGCGCGGTCTCGAGCTCGCCCAGCACCATGTTGAAGCCGCCATCGCCGGTCACCGCCACCACGGGTTTCTCGGGCGCCGCCAGCGCCGCGCCCATGCCGCCCGGCAGCCCGTAGCCGATCGAAGCGAGGCCGCGATCGGCGATGAAATGCCGGCCCGCCGCCTTGGTGTCGTAGAGGAGCCCCGTCCAATGCGCGGCAAAGCCGCCATCGGCGACGAGGATGCTCTCGGCCGGCATCACGCGGTTGAGCTCCTGGCAGAGCCGCGCCATGTTGACCGGCCGCTCCTCGGAGAGAAGCCGCGGCTCTGCCTCCTTGCGCCACTCCGACATGCGCTGGCCGAGCTCGGCCGCGAGCCCTGCGCGTGCCGCCTTCCCCTCGCCCGCCGCCGCTTCGGCGAGATCGTCGAGCCCGGCTTGCGCGTCGCCCCAGAGCGCGATATCGGCCGGATGGCAGCGGCCGATCTCCTCGGCGACGATCTCGAGATGGATGACCGGCACGCCGCGCGGCAGAAGCGCATAGCGCTTGGTCGGAATCTCGCCGAGCTTGCAGCCGACCACCAGCAGGCAGTCGGCGGCGGCGATGAGGTCGTTGGCGATGCGCGAATAACGGCCGAAGAGCCCGGCCGAGAGCGGATGGGTGCAGGGAATGCTGCCCTTGCCGCTCATGGTGTGCGCGACCGGGATCGAGAGGCTCTCGGCAAAACGCAGCAGCGCCGCCTGCGCGCCCGAGAAATGGATGCCGCCGCCGGCGAGGATGAGCGGCCGCTTGGCGCGCGCAATGAGCGTCGCCGCGCGCGTCACGTCGTCGGCCGCCGGACGGATGCGCTGAGCCGGCGCCGCCAGCGTCTTGGGATCGATGGCGAAGTCCTCGGCGGCGAAATCATGCTCGCCGTGGCAGACATCCTCCGGCACGTCGAGCAGCACGGGGCCGGGCCGGCCGGAGGTCGCGACGGCAAAGGCACGGCGCATCAGCTCCGGTATGCGGCTCGTCAGCTCGATGCGGATCAGCTCCTTCACCGCCGGGCGCAGGATCTCGGTCTGGCGGCATTCCTGCGTCATGTTCTTCCAGGAATGCGCGCGGTGCGTGTCGCCGGCAAAGGCCACGATCGGCGTGCCGGCGTTCAGGGACTCGACGAGGCCGGTGACGAGATTGGTGGCGCCGGGGCCGAGCGTGCCGTCGCAGATGCCGGGGCGATTGGTGACGCGCGCATAGGCGTCGGCGGCAAAGGCGCCGCAGCGCTCGTCATTGATCAGCGCATGAGCGAGGCCCAGCTGCCCCACCGCGTCATAAAACGGCAGCAGCTGGAAGCCGCCCATGCCGAACATCGGTCCGGCGCCGGCGAGCCGCAGCATCTCGGCCATCGCCCGCCCGCCGGTCATGCGACCGGAGGGACGATTGGCAAGGACGGGGGAGCTGGACATGCGGCTTCCTTTCCGGGCACGAGGATGGCGCGCGGAGCATAAGCGCTCGGCCCCACAATGAAAATCGCTCCGCCCGTTCCGCTTGCCTGAGGCTGCTGCTATGGTCCCGACCGATCGGCGCTGCGGGGCAACAGCGCGCCGCTTTGAGGGGAGGAGCAATGCGTCAGTATATTTTCGCCGCCGCCGCCGTCGCGGGGCTGCTCGCACTCGGCAACGCGCCTGCGGCGCGGGCGGAGGCGACCGAAATCCGCCTCGCCAAGCAATTCTCGATGGGCTACGTGCAGTTCAACGTGCTCGCGCACGACAAGCTCATCGAGAAATACGCCAAGGCGGCGGGGCTGGGCGACGTCAAAGTGGTCTGGGCGACCTTCAACGGTCCCAACATGATGAACGACGCGCTGCTCTCGGACTCGGTCGATGTGGTGGCCGGCGGCGTGCCGGGTCTGGTGACGCTCTGGAGCAAGACCAAGGGAACGCCGCAGGAAGTGCGCGGCATCTCGGCGCTGAGCTCGCAACCTTTCCTGCTCAATTCGCGCGACCCGCGGATCAAGACGATCCGCGACTTCCGGCCCGGCGACAAGATTGCGGTGCCGGCAGTCAAGGTGTCGGTGCAGGCGGTGACGCTCGAAATGGCCGCGGCGCAGGCTTTCGGCAAGGCGAATTACGCGAAGCTCGACCCGCTCACCGTCTCGCTCTCGCCGCCCGACGCCACCACCGCGCTCATCTCCGGCGGCGCCGAGTTCAGCAGCGTCTTCAGTGTGCCGCCCTTCCAGCAGGAGCAGCTCGAGCACCCAGGCATTCACACCGTCCTCAACTCCTTCGATGTGATGGGCGGTCCACACAGCTTCACCGTCGCCTGGACGTCGAAGAAGTTTCACGATGCCAATCCCAAGCTCTACGGCGCGCTCATCGCCGCGCTCGAGGAGGCGACCAAGATCATCAACGCCGACAAGCGCGCAGCCGCCGCGCTCTGGATCGAGGATTCCAAATCGAAGCTGCCGCTCGACATGGTCACCAACGTGCTCGCCGGCCCGCAGGTGACCTGGACGATGGTGCCGCAGCAGACCATGAAATTCGCCCGATTCATGCATGATGTGGGCTCAGTCAAGGCGGTGCCCGCCTCCTGGAAGGACCTGTTCTTCCCCGAGGTGCACGACCTCAAGGGCGGCTGAGATGCGGCTCGTCACCTTCGTTCCGGCGGGTGAGGTGCCGCGGCTCGGTGCCTGGGCGGAGGGGAAGATCATCGATCTTGCCGCGGCGCTTCCCGCCTGTCCCGGCGAGGTGACCGAACTGCTGGAACGCGGCGAGCCCGGCATGGCGATCGCGCGGCAGGCGCTCACCGCGGGCCTCGGCAATCCCCGCGCCTGGCACGCGCCCGGCACGGTGCGCCTGCTGGCCCCGGTGCCCCGTCCGGGCAAGATCCTCGGCATCGGCCGCAATTACGGGGCGCATGCCGCCGAGGGCGGGCTTGCCGCGCAGGAGCAGCCGCGCATCTTCATCAAGCTCGCGAGCTCGGTCATCGGCACCGGCGCCCCGATCCCGAAGCCACCCCGCGTCATTAAGCTCGACTACGAGACCGAGTTGGCCGTCGTCATCGGCCGGCGGGCGCGGAGCGTCAGCGAAAGCGAGGCGGCGTCCTGCATCGCCGGCTACACCATTCTCAACGATGTCAGCGCGCGCGAGCTGCAATTCGACGTGAGCCCGCCCCAGACCAGCTTCGCCAAGAGCATGGATGGATTCTGCCCGATGGGGCCGGCCCTGGCGACGCCGGATGAATTCGCCGATCCCGGTAACATCAGGCTGCGCGGCTTCGTCAATGGCGAGCTCGTGCAGGACGGCAGCACGCATGACCTGATCTTTCCGGTACCGCATCTCATCGCCTATCTCTCCTCGTACCTGGCGCTCGAGCCGGGCGACGTGATCGCGACCGGCACGCCGTCGGGCGTGGGGGTCTTCCGCAAGCCGCCCCGCTTCCTGGCGCCGGGCGACGTCGTGCGCATGGAGATCGCCGAGATCGGCGTGCTCGAGAACCGGGTCGTCGCCGCGGATTAGCGGTCGTACTTCCGCACGAACTTCGTCGCGTCGAGCCGGCGGAAGTCCTCGAGCGCAGCGGCGAGCTGGTCCTTCGGCCAGTCCCACCAGGCGATCCGCAACAGCCCGGCCTCGGTTTCCGCGTCGAAGCGGCGGCGCAGCGGCCGCGCCGGGACACCGACGACGATGGTGTAGGGGGCGACGTCATGCGTCACCACGGCGCCGGCGCCGATCACCGCGCCGGTGCCGACGCCGACCCCGGGCATGAGGATCGCACCATGGCCGATCCAGACATCGGGACCGATGGTGACGCGGTGATCGCGCCGCCAGGCAAAAATTTCGGCATCGTCCTCGGCGCCCAGATGATGCGAGCGGCTGCGATAGGTGAAGTGATGCTGGCTTGCCCGCCACATCGGGTGATTGGTGGGATTGATGCGCACCGCGGCCGCGATATTGCAGAACTTGCCGATCTCGGCGTTGTAGATGTCGCAGTCCTGCGTCGTGTAGGCGTAGTCGCAGAACTCGCTCTCGACCAGCTTGCTGCGCGGGCCAAGCACCGTCCACGGCCCCATGCGGCTCTGCTTCACCAGCGCGGTCGGATGGATCGTCGGCGCCTCGGTCATGCCGGCGCCGGGGTGCCAGGGATGGTCGAGCTCGCCGAAATCGACGGGAATCATGGTTGCGCTCAGGCGATGCGCTCGCCGAGGCGCCAGGTGGTGCGGGTGAAGGGTAGCCTGTCGACGACGGCAACGCGCACGAGGTCGGCGCGCAGCCCGGCCTCGATGCGGCCGCGATCCTCGAGACCGACCGCCGCGGCGGGGTTGGCGCTCACCGTCGCCACCGCATCCGGCAGCCTGATGCCGGCCTCGTCCGCCAGCTTGAAGGCAGCATGCAGCAGGCTCACCGGAACGTAGTCGGAAGAGAGAATGTCGAGGATGCCGGCGCGCGCGAAGTCGAGCGCCGAGGCATTGCCAGAATGCGAGCCGCCGCGCACGACATTGGGCGCGCCACCGAGAACGCTCATGCCCGCCGCATGTGCGGTCGACGCCGCCTCGCGGGTGGTCGGGAACTCGGCGATGACCACCCCCGCCTCGCGCGCCTCCTCGACATGCGCGGCGGTGGCATCGTCGTGGCTCGCGAGCCGGATGCCGCGCCGGCGGGCCAATGCGATCACCGCGGCGCGGTTGCCGCCGGCATAGCGCTCCTGGTCCGCCTGCCGGCTCTTGATGAATTCGGCGAGCGCCGTGTCGCTCAGATTGTACTTTCCCTGGTAATAGGTCTTGAACTGATCGAGGCTGACGAATTGGCGCTGGCCGGGCGTATGGTCCATGAGCGAGATCAGCCCGACCATGGGATGCCCGGCGAGCGGCTCTATCAGTTGGCGGAGCTCGGGATAGGAAAGCTCGCACCGCAGATGCAGGCGATGATCGGCGCGCAACATGCCGGACTGCTGCGCGGCGGTGACCGCCGTCACCATGGTATCGAGCGCCTCGATACGGTCGCCGCCGCGCTGGATGTCGCCGATGGCGAGCGCATCGTAGATGGTGGTGATGCCCGAGGCCGCCATCTGCGCATCATGGGTGACGACCGCAGAGACCGCGGGCCACCGCACGCGCGGCCGCGGCGTCGCATGCCGCTCGAGATTGTCGGTGTGCAGCTCGACCAGGCCTGGCAGGAGAAAATCGCCGTCGAGATCGATCGCGCCCAGCGAACGGCTCGCTTTGAGCGCTGGCTCGACCCTGGCAATCAGCCCGTCGCGCACGACGAGATCACCGCGGAAGCTCTCTTTGCGGGTGACGATCTCGGCATTGGTAAAGATGGTCTCGCTCATGCCGCCAGGTTTCTCCCGGGCAAAGGAAAGAGACGCGTCGCGATCCTACGGCGCGCCTCGGGATCGTGGAAGATGCCGACCATCGCCGTGCCGTCGCGGCGGCGTTCGTCAAGCAGCGCCAGCACGCGCCCGGCATTCTCGGCGTCGAGCGATGCCGTGGGTTCGTCGAGCAGCAGCATCGGATGCGCGGCAATGAGCGCGCGGGCGATATTGACGCGCTGCTGCTCGCCGCCCGAGAAGGTCGAGGGCGCGAGCAGCCAGAGACGCTCGGGCAGAGCGAGCGCGCTCAGCAACTCGGCGGCGCGCTCGCGCGCTTCGGACGGCGAGGCGCCGCGGCGCGCCAGCGGCTCGGCGACGATATCGAGCGTGGGCACGCGCGGGATGACGCGCAGGAACTGGCTCACATAGCCGATGGTCTCACGGCGCAGCTCCAGCAGCAGACGTGGCGGCGCGGCGGCGACGTCGACCATCGCGTCGCGATGGCGCACCAGGACGCGGCCGCGATCGCTGCGGTAATTGCCGTAGAGCGCGCGCAGCAGCGTGGATTTGCCGCTGCCGGAGGGGGCATCGAGTACGACGCATTCGCCGGCACGGACCGCGAGATCGACGCCGTCGAGCACTTCGAGGTGGACGCCTTGAGCATGGATCGTGAAGGCTTTGGCAAGGCCCGAGACCTCGAGCATGAGTTCTCCCGCGCTCATGCCGCCAGCACCGAGGAAACGAGGAGCTGGGTATAGGGATGCTGCGGATCGTCCAGCACCTGGTCGGTGACGCCGCTTTCGACCACCTCGCCCTGCTGCATCACCAGGAGACGATGGGCGAGGAGCCGCGCAACGCCGAGATCATGCGTCACCAGCACCACCGAGATGCCGAGATCGCCGACGAGCCGGCGCAGCAGGTCGAGCAGCTTCGCCTGCACCGAGACGTCGAGCCCGCCGGTAGGCTCGTCCATCAGGACAAGGCGCGGCTCGGTGACGAGCGCCCGGGCGATCTGCAGGCGCTGCTGCATGCCGCCCGAGAAGCTGGTCGGAAGATCGTCGAGCCGCCGCGGATCCATCTCAACGCGCTCGAGCCAGAGGGCGGCAGTGTGGCGAATGCTGCCATAGTGGCGCGCACCCGCGGCCATGAGCGGCTCGCCGATATTGGCGCCGGCGCTCACCGAGAGCCGCAGACCGTCGCGCGGGTTCTGGTGCACGAAGCCGATCTCGCGCCGGACCAGCATGCGCCGCTCGGCTTCGGAAAGCGCAACGAGATCGACGATATCGCCGCTCTCCACGCGAAAGCGCACCGAGCCGGCGTTGGGCGCGACGCGGCCGGCGATCATGTTGAGGAGCGTCGTCTTGCCCGAGCCGGATTCGCCGACCAGTGCCAGCACTTCACCGGGCCAGAGGGTGAAGCCCACCCCACGCACCGCCGGCCGCTCGCGATAGCGCTTGGCGAGATGATCGACCACGAGAAGCGGCACTTCGCTCATGGCGCGCTCCCGTTTGCGAGCCGCGCGTCGCAATGGTCGGTGTCCGAACAGACGAAGCGGCGGGTACCGCGGTCATCGACCACGATCTCGTCGAGGAAGCTCTCGCCGGATCCGCAGCGCTGACAGCGCTCCGTCCAGCGCTCGATCGCGAAGGGATGGTCTTCGAAATCGAGGCTTTTGACGGGAGTATGCGGCGGCAGCGCGTAGATGCGCTTCTCGCGGCCGGCGCCGAAGAGCAGCAGCGCCGGCGAGCGGTCGAGCTTCGGATTGTCGAAGCGCGGGATCGGCGAGGGCCGCATGAGATAACGGCCGGCGACCATGACGGGATAGTCATAGGCGGCGGCGATGCGGCCCATGCGCGCGATGTCTTCGTAGAGCTTCACATACATGCTGCCGTAATCGGCCTGGGCATGCATGCGCCTTGTCTCGGTCTCGCGCGGCTCCAGCCAGCGCAGCGGCTCCGGGATCGGCACCTGGAAGACCATGATCTGCCCGGCGGCGAGCGGCGTCTCGGGGATGCGGTGGCGCGTCTGGATGATCGTCGCCTCGGAGGTGCGCGTGGTCGTCGCCACGCCCGCCGTCTTGGCGAAGAAGCGGCGGATCGACACGGCGTTGGTGGTGTCGTCGGCGCCCTGGTCGATGACTTTGAGGCGATCCTCGGAGCCAATGATCGACGCGGTCACCTGGATGCCGCCGGTACCCCAGCCATAGGGCAAGGGCATCTCGCGCCCGGCGAAGGGCACCTGGTAGCCAGGCACCGCCACCGCCTTGAGGATGGCGCGGCGGATCATGCGCTTGGTCTGCTCGTCGAGATAGGCGAAGTTGTAGCCGGCGGTAGCGACGGTCATTCCGCTGCCTCCCGCCGCGCGCTCCATTCGCGGCGCAGCCGCCGCAGCAGGTCTAGCTCGGACTGGAAATCGACGTAATGCGGCAGCTTCAGATGCTGAACGAAGCCCGAGGCCTCGACGCTGTCGGCATGGCTCAGCACGAATTCCTGGTCCTGCGCCGGCGCCTGCGGTTCTTCGCCGAGCTCGGCAGCCCTGAGCGCGCGATCGACCAGCGCCATCGCCATTGCCTTGCGCTCGGCACCGCCGAAGCTCAGTCCGTAGCCGCTGGTGAATTGCGGCGGCGCCGCATCGCTGCCCTTGAACTGGTTCACCATCTGGCATTCGGTGATGGCGATCTCGCCGATCTCGACGGCGAAGCCGAGCTCGGGCGGCACGATCTCGACAGTGACGCGGCCCTGGCGGATCTCGGCGGCGAAGGGATGGCTGTGGCCATAGCCGCGCTGGGTCGAATAGCCCATGGCAAGCAGGAAGCCTTCATCGCCGCGCGCCAGCGCCTGCAAACGCAGATCGCGCGAGGCGGGATAGGCGAGCGGCGCGCGGGTGAGGTCGCCCGGCGCCGCCGCGGCCGCTGCGTTCTCTTGCTCGATCAACCCCTCGCCGCCGAGGATCGCGGCGACGCGCGGCATCGGCTCCGCCGGGGCTGCCGGCGCTTGTGCCCGCGCAGCCGGCGGTTCCGGGCGTTCCGCTGCCAAGGCAAAATCGAGCAGCCGATGCGTGTAGTCGAAGGTCGGGCCGAGGATTTGACCGCCCGGCAGATCCTTGAAAGTGGCCGAAATGCGCCGCTCGACCCGCATGCGCCCGGTATCGATGGGCTCGCTCTCGGCGAGCCGCGGCAGGGTCGTGCGATAGGCGCGCAGCAGAAAGATCGCCTCTATGAGGTCGCCGCGCGCCTGCTTGACGGCGAGCGCGGCGAGATCGGGGTCATAGAGTGCGCCCTCGGCCATGACGCGGTCGACGGCAAGCGAGAGCTGCTCGCGGATCTGGGCGAGGCTCAGCTCCGGCACGGCGGCATCGCCGCGCCGGCGCTCGGCGAGCAGCGCATGGGCCGCGTCTATCGCCGCTTCGCCGCCCTTTACCGCGACATACATGGCTCAGGCCTCCAGCCTTGTGCTGCGCGGCAGCGCGGCCACCCGGTCGCGCGCCGCGAAGATGATGTCGACGCCAAGCGGAAAGCGCGCATGGTTCGCCCGCCACTCCGCGGCGAAACCCTCATCGACGTCCGGCACCGCCAGGCGCCGCGCGCCCGCGATGCCGGGTCCGGAAAGGCGCCAGCCCTCGCCTTCGCGCAATTCCTCGACGGCGAGGATGAGCGTCGCCGACCGGTCTGGATATTCCGGCGTGCCGGGCCGCAGCAAGGCGAGCGGCGGGCGATGGCGGGCTTCTGCCAGCAGGAAGAGCGCGTCGCCCATACCGGCGACGATGGGCGCGCCCGTATGAAAGCGGATATAAGGCGCAGCGGCGCGCCCTGCCGCGTCGAGCCAGAGCGGCGTGTCGCCGTCGCATAGCGCCAGCACCGCGGCCATCGCCGCCGGATCGAGCCCTTCCGGCGGCGCGCAGCAGATCGGCAGATCCAGCACGCGGCCCGGCTCCGACAGCGCCGTAAGCAGCGTCCGAAAAATGCGCTGCGCCGCCGTGACCGGCTGCTCGAGCCCCAGCTCATCCATCGCCGCGCACCAGAGCGTTGAAGTCGACGCGGGTCGCCGCCGCCGCCGCGCGCATCGCCGCCGCTTCGGCAGCGCGCGCCGCCGCGGTCGGGTTCACTACGCGCTCCTCGACGAACGCGCGGCTCTCCGCGCGCTGAAGCAGCGCGTGAAACACCGCGGCAAGCTCGGCCCGACGCGGATGCCGGCCGAGCAGATAGGCGAACCCCTGCTCTCCGGTCTCGAGCGCAACCGCCGCCCGCGTCATCGTCGCCTCGCCGAAATTAAAAGGGTGTCCACCGCCGGCGATGCGGCCTCGCAGCAGGGTCATGCCGATCTCGACCGGACGCAGCAGGCGATAAGAGGGCCGCGGCGCGAGCGCCGCCCAGACCTCTTCGAGCAGCGCTTCGCCGGCCCGCGAAAGGGCGGCCATCCAGCGGCGGTGATCGGTCACGGGCGTCAGCGGCATGATCTAGTCGTCTAGATGAATTTGTGCTAAGAATGCCGCGTCGGCCGGCGGCTGTAAAGCGCTTTCCCGCGGCCAGGAGGAAGAATGAGCGTGCTCGGGCCCGACAAGGGCATTACCCGCTGGCGGCAGATCGCCGAGAGCCTTGCCGGCGAGATCTCCGCCGGCGGATTTTCGGGCGGCAGGCTGCCGACAGAGCCGGAGCTTGCCGCGCGCTTCGACGTCAATCGCCATACCGTGCGCCGCGCCATTGGCGCGCTCGCCGAGCAGGGGCTGGTGCGCGTCGAGCAAGGCCGCGGCACCTTCATCGCCGACCATCTGCTCGACTACGTGCTCGGCCGGCGCACGCGCTTCAGCGCCAATCTGCAGAGCCAGGGCCGCGAGCCGGGGCATCGGCTGCTCTCGGTCGCCGTGGTCGCCGCCGACGCGGCGACCGCACGCGACCTCGGTTTGCGTCGCGACGCTCGGGTGGTGCAGATCGAAACCGTGAGCGACGCCGATGGGGTCACGCTGAGCTATGGCATCCACAGCTTTCCCGCGCGGCGCTTCGCCACTCTTCCTGCTGCCTTTGCCGAGACCAACTCGATCACCGCGGCCCTCGCCCGCTGCGGCATTGCCGACTACACGCGAAAGCTCACGCGCCTGCTCGCGCGACTTCCCACCGAGCGCGAGGCGCGCCATCTCGGCCAACCTACGGCGCGGCCGGTATTGCAATCTGAAGCTGTGAATGTCGATCCGGCGGGGATCGCGATCCAGCGCTCGCTCACGATCTTTGCCGGAGATCGGGTGCAGATGGTGGTTCCGGAAGGCTGAGACGAGTTCCACCGCCGTGCTCGCAGGGCGACGCTCAAGCGAGCTTTTCACGCAGCACCGCCGAAAGCCGTTCGGCGGTGAGGACGATCACGAAGGTGACGATCAACAGCAGCGAGACCTGGCGGTACTGGAAGAGGTTCATCGCCGTCAGCAATTGGAAGCCGATGCCGCCCGCACCGACGAACCCCAGCACCAGCGAGGAGCGGATATTCTCGTCGAGCCGGTAGAGGCTGATGCCGGCAAGCGAGGTCAGCACCGACGGCACGACGCCATGCGTGAAGATCTGCAGCCGGCGCGCACCAGTAAGCGCCAGCGCATCGATCGGCGCCATATCCATGTGCTCGATGGTCTCGGCGAAGAGACGCCCGAGCATACCGATCGAATGGACGGCAAGAGCGAGTCCACCCGGAAACGGCCCGAGCCCAACCGCGGTGACGAAGAACAGTGCCCAGACCAGGTCGGGCACGGCGCGGGTGAAGCCGATGACGCCGCGCGCGAGGTAATAGAGCGGGCGCGACGGCGTGACATTCGCCGCCGCCAGCACGGCCAGAGGCAAAGCCATAATGACGCCCGCAATGGTGCCGAAGATAGCGATGTCGATGGTCTCCAGCGCCGGCCAGAGCGCCGTATTGATATGCGAGAAATCGGGCGGGGTCGCCCGGCGGATGATATCCGCCATGCCGTGCACACCCGTGATCAGATCCTGCGGGCGCGCCTGGACGACAATGAGCGCCTGGACGATGACGAGCAGCGTGCCCAGCAGCACGGCAAGCCGCGCTGCGCTGGAAATAAGTGCGGACCAGGGGCCAGGCGCGGCCGTGGCCGCGCCGCGCGGCACTGCCCCGTCGGTCACGCCGCCTCGCTGAGGTAGAGCCGATGGACGGCCTCGCGCGACACCTCGGCGCGTGGCAGATCGAAGGCGAGCCGGCCGCCGCGGATGCCGACGACGCGATCGGCATAGCGATAGGCAAGCTCGACCTGGTGCAGCACGCAAAGCACGGCGAGCTTTTCCTCGGCGGCGAGGCGCTTCAGCAGGCGCATGATGTCCTCTGCCGCTTCGGGATCGAGACTCGCCACCGGTTCGTCGGCGAGCAGCACGCGCGGGCGCTGCGCCAATGCCCGGGCGATGGCGACGCGCTGCGCCTGCCCGCCGGACAGCGTTCCCGCGCGCTGCCGCGCCAGATGGTCGAGCCCGACCTCACCGAGATGGCCCCGCGCCGCGGTAAGCTCGTCGGCGGGCAGCCCGCCGAGGGCGGTCCATAGCGTGTCGTGCCGTCCGAGCGCGCCCGTTGCGACATTGGCGATCACGCTGCGCCGCCGCACCAACGCCGCGTGCTGAGAGATCACCGCCAGATCGAGCCGCGCCCGCCGCAGCTTCTCGCCAGAAAGCTGCGCGAGATCGACGCCGCCTACGCGAACCTCGCCCTTATCGGGCGAAAGCGTGCGCGAGATGCAGCGCAGCAGCGTCGTCTTGCCGCTACCGTTGCCGCCCAGCACGACAACGAGTTCGCCGGACCCCACGGCAACGTCGAAGCCGGCGAGCGCCTGCGTGCCGTTGGGGTAGCGGAGCGAAAGCCCGCGCACATCGAGCATACTGACTTCTCCTCGTCGCCTCGCACGCTCAGCTCAGCTTGTTGAGATCGATGTGGAGCGTCTTGACGAGGTCGCGGATCCCGTTGAAGGACGCGTCTGTCTGCGGCACGGTACGCATGCCATGGACGCCCATGATCTTGCGGTCGGACGCGGGAAGTGCCGAGAGATCGAGGTTCTGCAGCACCGCGATCAACCGCTTCTTGAAGGCCGGCGGCAGATCGCCGCGGACGGTGATCGGATCGATCGGGATCGGGTTCGACTTCCACAGGAAAACGAGGTCACCGTCCTTGTAGTGGCCACGCTGTTTTGCCGACTCGAGCTGCTCGCTGTTGAGCTCGCCGGCATCGACCTTGTGGTTGTAGAGCGCCTCGAAGGACGAGGTGTGGCTGCCGGCATAGATGGCGCGGATATCCTTGTCGGGATCGACGCCGGCCTTGCTGAGCCCATAGGCCGGAAAGAGGTGACCCGAGGTCGAAGCGGGATCGGAAAAGGCGAAGGAATGGCCGCGAATATCGGCAACCGTCTTGATGCCGGAACCGGGCCAGGTGACGAGGCTCGCCCAGTAGGTATCCGGCTTGTTCTCGGCGTTGGCAAAGGTGGCCACCGCTTCCGCCTTGGCGACCTGATGGGCCAGGACATAGCCGAGCGGGCCGAACTCGCCGGCTTCGAGCTTGCCGTTGCGCATCGCCTCGATCTCGGCGTTGTAGCTGGTGGTGACGTAGACCTTCACTTCGCAGCCGAGCTTCTCGCCGATCAGCTTGCCGATATGCTCGTAGATCGGCACCAGTTTCGGCGCGGTATCATAGGGCTCGACGCCAAAGCGAACGACGCCGCCATTCGGGCAATCGGCCGCTCCTGCCGCCTGGACCGATGTCGCGGCGCCCAGCAGGGCGATGAGCGCGGCGCCGGATACCAGCGCGGACAGAAACCGGATTTGCATGCTTTCTCCCCTCGGACTGAGTTAGAATCGCGGCGCCAGCGGTCATTGCCGCACGGCTTTCGCTCCTCCGCTTCTACGCCGGCTCTGTTTCGTTTGCATGACCGCCCAATGACTCTTCCGAGACACACTTGGTGAGCGAAGCCCGCGCACCTTATCGTTTTGCCGTTTACTGGGCACCGCCGCGCCACACAGCGCTGGCGCAAATCGGCGAGGCGTGGCTCGGACGCAGCGCCGAGGACGATCGCTGCGTGAGAGGGCCGTCGCTTGCTGGCTTCGACGCCGCGGAACTTGCCCGCGCCACAGCCGAACCGCGCCGCTACGGACTGCACGCCACGCTGAAGCCGCCCTTTCGCCTCGCCGACGGAAGAAGCACCGCCGAGCTCGAGGCGGCGCTCGCGGAATTCGCTCGAGAGCAACCGGGCGTCGCGGCCGCACCGCTCCGCTTGAAGCGGATCGGCCGCTTTCTCGCGCTGGTTCCCGGCGCACGCTCCGCAGTACTCGACGCGCTCGCCGCCACCTGTGTCGAGCGCTTCGACCGCTTCCGCGCACCGGCTGACACGGCCGAGCTCTCGCGTCGGCGCGCCGCGGGGCTGACGGCGTCACAGGAGACGAATCTGGTGCGCTGGGGCTATCCCTATGTGATGGAAGACTTCCGCTTTCACGTGAGTCTCACCGGCACCGTCGAGCCAGCGCTTGCCGAGCGGCTCGAACCGGCATTGGCAGAGCACTTCGCCGAGGCGCTCTCG
>DATNDG010000054.1:0-7379 GCA_035553515.1 Allostellaceae bacterium
CAGCCGCCAGCCCGCGGCGAAGGGCGCCGCCGCCTTCGCCTCGGCCTCGCTCCAGGGCGATTCGCGCCACAGCGTCGACGGCACCTCCATCATGCCGCCGAGCAGGCCCTTCTCCGGCCGCCGCCGCAGCAGCACCGCGCCATCCGGACGCACCGCCCAGAAGGCGACGCCGCGGCGCACCGGCTTCGCCGCGCGGGCGCGCCGCGCCGGCAGATTTTGCGCGACGCCGGCGGCAAGGCCGCGGCAAGCCTCGCGCCAGGGGCAGAGCATGCATTTGGGCTTCTTCGGCGTGCAGATGGTGGCGCCCAGATCCATCGCCGCCTGGGCGTAGTCGCCAGCCCGCTCGTCCGGGGTCAGGCTCTGGGCCAACCGGCGCAGCGCCGGCTTCGCATCGGGCAGCGGCTCCTCGACGGCGAAAAGCCGCGCAATCACGCGCTCGATATTGCCGTCGACCGGCGTCGCGGCGCGGCCGAAGGCGATCGCCGCCACCGCCGCCGCGGTGTAGGCGCCGATGCCGGGCAGCGCGCGCAGCGCGGCCTCGTCCTCTGGGAAAACGCCGCCGTGGCGCGCGATGACCGCGCGGGCGCAGGCGTGCAGGTTGCGCGCGCGGGCGTAATATCCGAGCCCCTGCCAGGCATGCAGCACATCGTCGAGCGGCGCCTCGGCGAGCGAGCGCAGCTCCGGCCAGCGTTCGAGGAAGCGCGCGAAATATCCCGCCACCGTCGCCACGGTGGTCTGCTGCAGCATGATCTCCGAGAGCCAGACGCGATAGGGATCGGCCGTCTCGCCGGGCGCCGCGCGCCAGGGCAGGACACGGCGATGGCCGTCATACCAGGCGAGCAGCCGCTCCGGCAGCTCCGAGAGATCGATCGGCGCGGCGAGGGTGGCGGCTCGAGCGGTCTGGCGTGAAAGGCGGGCCATGCGAAGCTAGAGGCCGCACTTCTATCACGCGCGGTGCCCCGCCGCCATCGCATGACGTGATCGGCGTGCATTTTTCCCGCTTGCTTTCCTGAGACAGAGCCAGGCGGAAAAAGCTGGGACAGACGACCGTGCGTCCTTCGACTGCTCACTACGTTCGCGTTCAGGGTCAGGCGAATTTCCTTTGTGCCACAAGAAGTTTACCTCACCCTGAGCTTGTCGAAGGACGCAGGGCGGAAGTGCCGCGACTCGCTCGCCTTCTCGCGATTCGCGCCAATTTGCACACGCGTACATCCGGCATCGTCCTGGCACGCGGGCGGCGCGAGCGCTAGCATCGGTGCGGCAGCGATCAAGAGGAAGCAAGTTGGACGAGCAGCGGCGCGGCAGGGTGCGGGCGATCGCGGCGGAAGTGCCGAAGATCGCCGGCGCCGTCCTCGGCAAACGCGGCTTCGCCGAAGCGCAGCTCGTGGCGCAATGGCCGGCGATCATCGGCGAGAGCCTGGCGCCGGGCGTCGCTCCCGAGAAGCTCTCCTTTCCGCGCGGCGAACGGCGCGAGGGCACGCTGCATCTCCGAGTCGCTCCCGGCTTCGGCCTTGAGGTGCAGCATCGCGAACCCGTGCTGATCGAACGCATCAACGCGTTTTTCGGCTACCGCGCCATCGCGCGACTCGCGCTGAAGCAAGGCCCGCCGCTCGCCGATCCGACCCCGGCGCCGCCGCATCGCCGCCCGCTCAAAAGCGAGGAACGTCAGTTGCTTGACGAGCGTCTGGCTGATATCGACGAGGGCGATCTCAAGGCCGCGCTGAGGCGGCTCGGCGAAGCTGTCCTCGGCACGGCAAAGGACCGCGGCTGATTGCCGTTTCAGCGTCATCGTCTTGCAATGGCCCAGGTGAGGCCGTAGCATCAACATCTAGTGGTCGGAGCGGGGAAATGCGTCAAATCTGGTTGACCTTGGCGGCTCTTACGCTGGCGGCGTCCCTCTCGGGCGTGCCGGCCACCGCCGCCGCCCCGGCGTCCGGGCCGACCCCCACCGCCGAAGACCACGTGCTCGGCAAGGCTGACGCGCCGATCACCATCATCGAATACGGCTCGCTCACCTGCCCGCATTGCGCCGAGTTCGACAAGACCACCCTGCCGGAACTGAAAAAGAACTGGATCGACACCGGCAAGGCGAAATACATCTTCCGCGTCTTCCCGCTGAACGATCTCGACCTGCATGCGGCGATGCTGGCGAGCTGCGTTCCGGCGGACCGCTTTTTCCCGTTCATCAACACGGTCTATCAGGACCAGCTCAACTGGATGAGCGCCAAGGATCCCGAGGCGGCGGTGGGCAGCATCGCCCGGCTCGCCGGGGTGGATGAGAGCAAGATCAAGCAATGCCTCTCCGACAAGGCGGCCGAGGACAAGATCACCAAGCAAGCCTTCACCGCGCAGAAGGAATACGGGGTGGATTCGACGCCGACCTTCTTTATCAACGGCGCCAAGATGGACCCGAACGGCGCCCAGCCCTTCGAGGTCTTCGACAAGCAGCTGACAGCGGCGCTCAAGAGCTGACGCACCGAACAGGACGGATGGTCGCCAGGTGAATTTCTCGAAGCTTCGGCTCAGCGGTTTCAAGTCCTTCGTCGATCCCACCGACCTCGTGATCGAGTCGGGGATGACCGGCATCGTCGGTCCGAATGGCTGCGGCAAGTCGAACCTGGTCGAGGCGCTGCGCTGGGTGATGGGCGAGAACTCCGCCAAGCGCATGCGCGGCGGCGAGATGGACGACGTCATCTTCGGCGGCACGACGGCGCGGCCGCCGCGCAACGTCGCCGAAGTGACGCTGCAGCTCGACAACAGCCGGCGCAACGCACCGGCGCATTACAACGAATACGATCAGATCGAGGTGGTGCGGCGCATCGAGCGCGGCGAGGGCTCGGGCTACCGGGTCAACGGCAAGGAGGTGCGCGCGCGCGACGTCCAGCTCCTCTTCGCCGACGTCGCCAGCGGCGCGCATTCGGTGGCGCTGGTGAGCCAGGGGCGCATCGGCGCGATCATCAACGCCAAGCCGATCGAGCGCCGGGGCCTGCTCGAGGAAGCCGCCGGCGTCGCCGGGCTGCATTCGCGCCGCCACGAGGCGGAGCTGCGATTGAAGGCGGCCGAGATGAACCTGTCGCGGCTCGACGACGTTCTGGCGACGCTGCAGACGCAGCTCGACGCGCTCAAGAAGCAGGCGCGCCAAGCGCAGCGCTACCGCCGCCTCTCCGACCATATCCGCCGCGCCGAAGCGGTGGTGCTGCACCTGCACTGGCAGGCGGCGAGCACCGAGCTCGAAGCCGCGGCCGAGCGATTGACCGCGGCCGAGCGCGCGGTTGCCGACCACACCGCGGCGGCGCTCGCCGCCGACCGCGCGCGCGAAGAGGCGGCGGGCGAGTTGCCGGCGCTCCGCCAGGCCGAGGCCGCCGCCGCCGCCGAGCTGCAGCGCCTGCTGCTGGCGCGCCAGGCGCTCGAAGAGGAAGAGCGGCGCGTCGCGACGGCGCGCGAAGCGGCGAGCCAGCGCATGACCCAGCTCGCCGCCGACATCGAGCGAGAGGAAGAGCTCGCCGCCGATGCCCGCGCCGCGCTGGCGCGGCTCGAGGAGGAGCGCAGCACGCTCATCGCGGCGCGGGCGCAGGAAGAAGCGGCGCAGCGCGATGCCGCGGCGACGCTCGCCACGGCGGTCGCCGAAGTGACGGCGCTCGACGCCGAGCTGACGCGGCTCACCGAGCGCGTAGCACAGGATGAAGCGCGCCGCACCGCGCTCTGGCGCCAGCAGCAGGAAGCGGCCGAGCGCCGCGCCCGCCTCGGACAGCGACAAGAGGAAATCGCCCGTCAGCGCGCCGCGCTCGAGGCTGAGGCGGTCGCCGCCGCGGTCAGCGAGGAAGCCGCTGCGGCGCTCAGCGCCGCCGAGGCCGAGGTCGAGCGCACCCGCGCCGCCGCGGATGCCGCCGCCGAGGCGCTGCGCGTCGCGCAGGCGGCCGAGCAGGCGGCGCGCGAGCCGATGCAGGCGCTGGAAGCGCGCCGCGCCAAGCTGCGCGCCGAGATCCAGGCGCTGACCGAGCTGCTGGCCGCGGCGAGCGACAAGCGCTGGACGCCAATCATCGACAGCGTCCGGGTCGAGCCGGGCTTCGAAGCGGCGCTCGGCGCCGCGCTCGGCGACGATCTCACGGCGCCGCTCGATGCCGAGGCGCCGTCGCATTGGCGCACGCTGCCCGTCTATGCCTATCCGCTGGCGCTGCCGGGCGGCGCCACGCCGCTCGCCAGCCATGTCACCGCACCGCCGGCGCTGGCGCGGAGACTGGCGCAAATCGGCGTCGTCGCCGATGCCGAAGCCGCCGAGCGGCTACAAAAGCAGCTCGTTCCCGGCCAGCGCCTCGTCACCCGCGATGGCGGGCTCTGGCGCTGGGACGGCTTCCGCCGTGCCGCCGGCACGCCGACCGCGGCCGGGCAACGGCTGCGCCAGCGCAACCGCCTCGCCGAGCTCGGCGAGGAGCTGAGCACCGTCGAACGCGATTTCGCGGCGCGCGCGGCCGAGTTCGAGCAGATCCAGCGCAGCGCGCGCCAGGCCGGCGAGGCCGAGCGCGCCGAGCGCCAGGCGATGCGCGATGCGCTCTCGACACTGGGCCGCGCCCAGGAACGCGACGCCGAGCTGAAGCGGCGCGCCGCCGCCACCGCCTCGCGGCTGGCAGGATTGGCCGAGACGGCCGAGCGTCTCGCCGCCGATCTCGCCGAAGCCGAGGCGCGGGCGCGCGAGGCGGCCGAAGGGCTCGCCGAGCTGCCCGATCCCGCGCTCGGCCGCGAGGAAGCCCACCGGCTGCGCACCCAGCTCGCCGAGCGGCGCACCGTCCAGGCGGCAGCGCAGACCGAGCATGACCGGCTGCTGCGGGAGGCAGCGTCGCGCGCCCAGCGCATCGCCGCCATCGCCGCCGAATCGCAATCCTGGACGAGCCGCGCCGAGGCGGCGGCGCGCCAGCACGCCACCATCGAGCGACGCCGCGCCGAGGTCAGCGAGGAGATCGAGCGGCTCGATCGCCGTCCCGCCGAAATCGCCGAGCAGCGCGAGAAGCTCGCCGAGAGCATCGCCGGCTCGACCGAGCGGCGGAACGCCGCGGGCGACGCGCTGGCGGCGGGCGAGACGCGGCTTGCCGAAGCGGAAAAGGCGAGCAAGGCCGCCGATGCGACGCTGGCGCAGTCGCGCGAGGAGCGCGTGCGCTGCGAGGCCGGCCGCGAGCAGGCGGAGATCGCGCGGCAGAGCGTCGCCGAGCGCATCACCGAGCGGCTCGCCTGCGCGCCCGAGGCGGTGCTCGCGACGGGCGGCGTCGAGGAAGGCGAGGAACTGCCGGCGACCGAAGAGGCCGAGGCAAGGCTGCAGCGCCTAGTGCGCGAGCGCGACGGCATGGGGCCGGTCAATCTCGTCGCCGAAGCGGAGGCGACGGAGATCGAGGAGAAGCTTGGCGCGCTCAACCGCGAGCGCGAGGATCTGACCGGGGCGATCGCCAAGCTGCGCGAGGGCATCTCCGCCTTGAACCGCGAAGGGCGCGAGCGACTGCTCGCCGCCTTTACGGAGGTGAACGAGCATTTCACCCGGCTCTTCACCCGGCTCTTCGGCGGTGGCCGCGCCCATCTCACGCTCGATCGCGGCGAGGACGGCGACGAGACGCGCGATCCGCTCGAGGCCGGGCTCGAGATCCTGGCGAGCCCGCCGGGCAAGCGGCTGCAGATCATGTCGCTGCTCTCGGGCGGCGAGCAGGCGCTCACCGCGCTGGCCTTGCTCTTCGCCGTCTTCCTCACCAACCCGGCGCCGATCTGCGTGCTGGACGAGGTGGACGCACCGCTCGACGACGCCAATGTCGACCGCTTCTGCACGCTGGTCGAGGAGATCGCCGAGACCGCCGAGACGCGCTTCCTCATCATCACCCATCACCGCCTCACCATGGCGCGGATGGACCGGCTCTTCGGCGTCACCATGGGCGAGCGCGGCGTCTCGCAGCTCGTCTCGGTCGATCTGCAGCAGGCGCAGGAGCTGCGGCGCACGGCGTAATGCCACAGGGCTGCAAGGCGGCCCGTCGTCCTTCGACAGGCTCAGGATGAGGAAAATTCTTCAGGGCCCTGGTCAGGGCCATTCTCGCTATTCCTCATCGTGAGCCTGTCGAAGCACGCGGGATCGTAATGCAGCCGGCTTCCTCGTAAACTGGCGAGCCACAAGGGGCGAGGCGGCACCATGCGCAAGGTCTGGATCGAGGCGGCGCTCAACGGCGCGTGGAGCCGGGCGCTGCAGCCGGGGATTCCCGATACCGTCGAGGCGATCGTCGCGGAGGGGGTCGCCTGCGCGCGCGCCGGCGCCGCCATCATCCACACCCATGCCTATGACGGCGGCGGCGCCCAGACCTTCGACTGGCAGGTCTATGCGCGCATCATCGAGGGCATCCGCCGCCAGGTGGACGTGCCGGTCTATCCGTCGATCCCGTCGGACCCCAGCGACACGAGCGAGGCCCAGGGCGCCGAGCGCTTCGCGCATATCGAGGCGCTCGCCGCGCGCGACCTCATCGAGTTTGCCGTGGTCGATCCCGGCAGCGTCAATTTCACCGCGCGGGCGACGACGCGCGCGGCGAAGCCAGCCGGGACATATCTCAATCCCGAGGCCCATATCCGCCACGGCCTCGCGCTGGCCGCGCGGCACGGCTTCCATCCCGCCTTCGCCATCTACGAGCCGGGCTTCACCCGCGCCGGCGCGGCGCTCGCCCGCGCGCTCGCGGTGAAGCCGCCGGTCTATCGCTTCATGTTCTCCGACGGACTGGCCTTCGGCTTCCCGCCCCGGCCCTATGCGCTCGCGGCGCATCTGGCGCTGCTCGAAGAGGAAGCCGGCGCCATGCCCTGGATGGTCGCCGGGCTCCGCGTCGATATCCGCCCGCTCATCGGCGAGGCGGTGGCGCGCGGCGCCCATGTGCGGGTCGGATTGGAAGATGCGCCCAAGGGCACGCCGATGGGCAATGTCGCCTGGGTCGAGGAGGCGGCGCGGCTCGTCCGCGCCGCCGGCGCGGAGCCCGCGACGGCGGCGGAAATGCGCCGGGAACTCGCCGCGATCGCCGCGGCTTCCAGCACCGCCCGCGTCCCTTGACACTCCCCTGACCCACCCTTATGGTGCGCGCCGTTTCGGCGCCGAGGCGGCCGGGACGCGGGGGCGTTTTCCTCAAGCTTTGCGGGCGCTTCGCCAATGGACGAACGCGACACGCAGGATCCTCTGCGGGACCTGGAACAGCGGCTCGACCGGGCACGTCGCGGGCGGGAGCGCAACGCTTCCGGCGCTTCTGCGCAAGGCGGACAGAGTGTCTTCGGGAGCGCGCTCGGGCTCGCCCTCCGCATCGGCGTGGAACTGGTCGTCGCCGTCGTGGTCAGCACGGCGATCGGCTGGGCGCTCGATCGCTGGCTGGGGACCGCGC
>DATNDG010000055.1:0-26620 GCA_035553515.1 Allostellaceae bacterium
TTCGTCTTCGCCCTGCTCATCGGTCCTGAGACCAAGGGCAAGGTGCTGGAGCGGCGGCTGACCTTGGTTTCCGAGTACTGAGCGGGGGTGGGGCGGGCGGCGCCGTCCGGCGCCGCCCGTTTGTGAACGGAGCCGGGGCGATGAAGCCCTGGCCGAGCGCTCCGGGGTCAGCGTCAGCATGCTTTCGACCGTCGAGCGCGGCCAGAAAGTACCGTCCATCCTGGTTATGGGACAGGTCGCGACCGCCCTCGATACCTCGATAGGCCGTCTCCTCGACGAGGAGGCGAGCCCTCGGGTGATTGTGATGCGCATTCTCGATCAGCGCGTCATCAAGGATGCGGCGGGTATAGAACGGCGCAGCCTTTCGCCGGTACTCCCGGGCGTCGAGTTCGAACTCATGCGCATGACGCTTGCGCCGGGCGTCGACGCCGGCACCTTCCCACCGCATCGCGCCGGGTCGCGCGAATATCTCGCTGTCGAGCGTGGCACGCTGACCTTGACGCTCGCCGGAACCGAGTATGTTCTTCGGGCGGGCGACAGCATCTATCACGATGGCGACTTGGAGCATGGCTACCGCAACGACGGTCGCATGCCTTGCACCTATTATCTTGCAATGGATGTTGTTGGTAAGGCGTCCTGATCAGCAAGCTGTCTCTGGCGTCGAACTCGACCGCCGGCGGCAGACCCGGCATTTGGGGGAGGGCGGCGATGAAGGTCTCGATCCTCGACGATTACTTCGACACGCTGCGCGGTCTGCCCTGCTTCGCCAAGCTCGCCCGGCACGAGGTCACCGTCTGGAACGACCATGTCGACGATATCGACACGCTCGCCCGCCGGCTCGCCGATACGGAAGCGCTGGTCCTCATCCGTGAGCGCACCAAAATCCGCGCGCCGCTGCTGGAGCGTCTGGCGAAGCTCAGGCTGATCAGCCAGCGCAGCGTCTATCCGCATATCGATATCGACGCCTGCACTGGGCTCGGCGTGCTTGTCTGCTCGAGCATGCATCCTGGCACGCCCTCCTATGCGACGGCGGAATTCACCTGGGGCCTGGTCTTGGCGGCGCTGCGCCAGATCCCGCAGCAGGTCTCTTCGCTGAAAGCGGGGCGCTGGCAGAGCGGCGTCGGCACCTCGTTGCGCGACAAGACGCTCGGCATCTACGGCTATGGCCGGATCGGCAGCGTCGTCGCATCCTATGGCCGGGCCTTCGGTATGCGCGTGGTCGCCTGGGCGCGTCCGGACTCACTCGCGCGGGCGCGGCAGGACGGCTACGAGGCGGCCAGCAGCAAGGAGGAGTTCCTCGAGGCCTGCGATGTGATCTCGCTGCATATGCGGCTTGTCCCCGCGACGCGCGGCATCGTCACCGCTGCCGATCTGGCGCGCATGAAGTCCACCGCGCTGCTGGTCAACACCAGCCGCGCCGGCTTGATCGAGCCGGGCGCGCTCGCGGCGGCGTTGGCGGCGGGGCGTCCGGGCTTCGCTGCGGTCGACGTCTTCGAGGAGGAGCCGATGACCGATCCGCACCATCCGCTGCTGCTCAGCGACAAGGCGCTCTGCACGCCGCATCTCGGCTATGTGACGCGCGAGGAGTATGAGCTGCAATTCATCGACATCTTCGAACAGATCAACGCCTATGCCGCGGGCGCGCCGATCAACATGGTGAATGCACTGGTGCTCGAGACGCCGCGGCAGCGGCGCTGATCCAGCGCCGTCAGAGCGCGGCGAGCCCGCTTGCGCCGAGCGCGCCGAGGATGACGACGAGCCAGGGCGGCACGCGCCAGAAGACGAGCAGTAGGAAGGCGGTGAGGCCAAGCGCGAAATCGCTGGGCCCGAGGATCGCGCTCGTCCAGACCGGCCGGTAAAGCGCCGCGAGCAGCAGCCCCACCACCGCGGCGTTGACGCCTTTCATCGCCGATTGCACCGCCGCGCGGCGACGCAGCGCCTCCCAGAACGGCAGCACCCCCACCAACAGCAGAAAGGAGGGCAGGTAGATTGCGCTGAGGCAAAGCAGTCCGCCGACCCAGCCGTTGGGCGCCGGCCCCATCACCGTGCCCAGATAGGCGGCGAAGGTGAAGAGCGGCCCCGGCACCGCCTGAGCCGCACCATAGCCGGCGAGAAAGGTATCGTTTGAGACCCAGCTTGGCGGCACCACCGCCTGCTGCAGCAGCGGCAGCACGACATGACCGCCGCCGAACACCAGCGAGCCGGAACGATAAAAGCTGCTCGCCAGTGCCACTGCGTGATCGCCGGTCGCCGCGGCGAGCAGCGGCAGGCCGAACAGCAGCGCGAAGAACAGCATGAGCGCGGCGAGCGAGAGCGTCCGGCTGAGCCTGAGGCCGAGCGCGGTCGCGCCGCCGCCCAGCGCAGGCGGCAGGAGGCGCCAGCCGACGAGCCCGCCCAACAGGATCGCACCGATCTGCCCGGCCGCCGAGGGCGCCGCCAGCGCCAGCAGCGCCGCGCCCACGGCGAGGCTCGCGCGCTCGCGGTCTGGGCAAAGCTTGCGCGCCATGCCCCAGACGGCTTGAGCCACGACGGCGACTGCGACGATCTTGAGCCCGTGCAGCCAGGCAGCATGCGCCGTGTCGCCGAGCGCGCCCACCCCGTAGCCAAACGCGATCAGCGCCAGCGCCGAGGGCAGGCTGAAGCCGACCCAGGCGGCGACGGCGCCGGGCAGGCCGGCGCGCAGCAGGCCGAGCGTGATGCCGACCTGGCTGCTCGCCGGTCCCGGCAAGAACTGGCAGAGCGCGACGATATCGACATAGGCGCTCTCATCCAGCCAACGCCGGCGTTCGACGAATTCGGCGCGGAAATATCCCAGATGCGCCACCGGACCGCCGAAGCTGGTGAGTCCCAGCCGGAGAAAGGCCGCGAGCACCTCGATGACGGCGGAACCGCGGCGCGGCGCGGCGCCGCTGGCGGCGGTCATCGCCGGACGCGCGCGGCTGCGCTCGTCGCCATCAGCCCGCTTTCGTCGATTGAAGCGCCTGCAGCGCGGCGGCGTGTCCGGCGGCCCAGCCCAGGGCGTCGCGGCCGGTGAAATCCTGCTTCGTCCGATCGGCGCCGGCCTTGAGCAGCTCCTTCACCGCCGCCGCTTTGTCGGCGCCCGCCGCCAGCATCAACGGCGTGATTCCCTGCTTGTTCTGCGCGTCGATCGGCGCCTTGGCCGAGACCAGTATCCGGATCGCGTCGAGCTGGCCGCGTTCGGCCGCCCAGTGGAGCGCCGTGTCGCCGAGCGAGTCGCGATAGTCGACGCGCGCTCCGCCATTGAGCAGCAGGTGCAGCATTTGCGCATTGCCGAAAGTGGCGGCGTAATCGAGTGGCGAATGGCCGATGGAATCGACGAAGTTCGGGTTCTCGCCGCGATTGAGCAGATAAGCGACGGCGCCAGCCTTGTTGTTGGCTGCCGCATCCGCCAGCGTGTACCAGTCGGGGAACGACAGGAGCTGCGCCCGACCGCTCATGGGCGCGAGCGCCAGGACCAGGGTCGCGATGACGAGAGCGGCAGCGCTGCGCGGGCGAGTGAAGCAATTCATGAGCATCCCTCCCAAAACTTCGCTGCCGTCACGCGAGCCGCGCGGCAAGCCAGTCGAGCGCCGCCGTCACCTCCTCGACGCGCTCGCCCGCCGGCGGCACTGGCCGGCGCACCATCACCACCGGCAGAGCACGCTCGCGCGCGGCGATGAGCTTCGGCTCGGTTGCGTCGCCGCCGCTCGCCTTCGTGACCAGCACCTCGATCGCGTGGCGCTCCAGGATACGCCGCTCCTCCGCCAGGTTGAAGGGGCCGCGCCCGAGCAGGAGGTCGCAGGACGACAGCGGCAGCGGCGATGCGGGTGGTTCGATGAGTCGCACCACGAAATGGTGCCGCGTGAGGCCGGAGAACGCTTCGAGCTCGCGCTGTCCGACGGTGAGCCAGACACGCTGCCCGAGCTGGCGGAGCGCGGCGGCGGCGGCCGGAACATCGGCGACGTCGATCCAGCGGTCGAGATCGTGCCGCTTCCATTCCGCGCGCAGCAGCAGGAGCCTCGGCACCGCGGCCGACGCACAGGCCGACGCCGCCTGCGCCGAGATCCGAGCGGCGAAAGGATGCGTGGCATCGATGACGCAGTCTATGCCCTCGGCGCGGAGATAGGCGGCAAGCGCATCGGCTCCGCCGAAGCCGCCGATGCGCAGCTCGCCCGCGAGCACCGCCCGATGCGACGTGCGGCCGGCAAGCGAATTGGTAATCCGCAGCCGCTCGCCGAAGCGCGAGAGCGCCGCCGAAGCGAGCGCCGCAGCTTCGCCCGTGCCGCCAAGGATGAGCAGATGCCGCGCAGGCTCAGGGTCCCGCATGGGCGATGAGCTCTCCCTGCCGGTCGAAGATTGCAACATCGACGGCGATGCCGCCGGCAAGCGTCGCCAGCGCCACTTCGCGCGCTTGCCGCGCCACGCGCTCGGCGAGCGCGGAGCGCTGAGCGCCGGCAAGGGTCAGCACCTCGCCTGCGCTTCCCGCTGCCCGTGTCGCGGCGAGTTGCGCCGCATCGCCGCCGAGCTCCGCCAGCGTCGACGCCAGCACCTCGACATCGACGTGGCTCTCGCCCGAGTGGAGGTCGAGATGGCCTGCCGCGAGCTTTGCCAGCTTGGCGAAGCCGCCGGCCAGCGTCAGCCGAGCCACCTTGTGCCGGCGCAGGTATTTGAGCGTGCCGCCGACGAAATCGCCCATATCGATGAGCGCGATCTCCGGCAGGCCGAAGAGGCGTTGCACCGCCTTCTCCGAGGTCGAGCCGGTCGAGGCCGCGAGATGCTCGAGCCCTGCCGCGCGCGCCACGTCGATGCCGCGATGGATCGAATGAATCCAGGCGGCGCAGGAATAGGGCGTGACGATGCCGGTCGTGCCGAGGATCGAGAGGCCGCCCAGAATGCCGAGCCGCGCATTGAGGGTTTTGGCCGCCAGCGCGGCGCCGCCCGGAATGGAAAGCGTGACGAGGAGATCGGGCGGACGCTCGCAGCCGCAATCGGCGGCTGCGGCGTCGAGCGCTTCGGCGATCATCGCGCGCGGGCCGGCGGTGATCGACGCCTCTCCGACCGCGATCGGCAGTCCAGCTCGCGTGACACGGCCGACCCCCTCGCCGGCCTCAAAGACCAGTCCGCTGCCAGGCGCGCCGCGCGCCACTTCGGCGATCACCAGGGCGCCGTGCGTCACATCGGGATCGTCGCCGGCATCCTTGACGATGCCGGCGCGCGCTGCATTGCCGCGCCGCTCGCCCAGCGCCAGCGGGAAGCTCGGCCGCTCGCCGCGTGGCAGGCGGATTTCCACAGGGTCGGGGAAGCTTCCGCCGAGCAGCGCCGTCAGTGCTGCCCGCGCCGCAGCGGCGGCGCAGGCGCCCGTGGTCCAGCCGCGCCTCAATTCGCCCGTTGGTCGCCGTGACATGGGGTGATACTACCCGCCGCGCGGTGCCCGGTGTAGTCTCCGCCCATGGAGCTTCCCGCAATCGACCTGCCGGAGTTTGCCGCGGGCTCGGTCTGGCTGGTCGGCGCCGGGCCGGGCGATCCCGGGCTGCTGTCGCTGCTCGCGCTGCATGCGCTCCGTCATGCCGACGCGGTCGTCTATGATGCGCTGGTCGACCCGCGCATCCTGGCCTTGGCGCGTCCCGGCGCCGTGCTCGACTATGCCGGCAAGCGCGGCGGCAAGCCGTCGCCGCAGCAGCCCGATATCTCCGAACGGCTGGTGCGTTGGGCGTGCGCCGGACAGCGCGTGTTGCGCCTCAAGGGCGGCGATCCCTTCGTTTTCGGTCGCGGCGGGGAGGAGGCGCTGACACTCGCAGCCGCCGGCATTCCCTTTCGCGTCGTGCCGGGCATCACCGCGGCGATCGGCGGCCTCGCCTATGCCGGCATCCCGGCGACGCACCGCGACATCAACTCGGCGGTGACCTTCATCACCGGCCATGCCAGCGACGGCGAGCTGCCGGACGGGCTCGACTGGGCGGCGCTGGCGAAGGGCGCGCCGGTGCTCGTGCTCTACATGGCGCTGAAGCACCTCGGAGCCATCGCCGAGCGGCTGATCGCCGCCGGCCGGCCGGCCGAGGAGCCGGTGGCGGTGGTGAGCAAGGCGACCACACCGGACCAGCGCGTGCTCGAGACGGTGCTTGCGCGTGCCGCCGCGGACGTGGCTGCTGCCGCAATCGAGCCGCCGGCGATCATCGCGCTCGGCGAGGCGGTGAAGCTGCGCGCGACCCTCGACTGGCTGGCGCGGGCGCCGGCGTCGGTACGCTGAACCTCGCGCTACCGCGCTCCGTTGGCTTCAAGGGCAGCAACGGAGAGGCATATGGCTGAGACGATGATTCGCGAGGCGGTTGCGGCGTTCACCGATGCCGAAGCGCTGAAAGCGGCGGTCTCCGAACTTCAGAGCAGCGGCTTCAATCGCGCCGACATCAGCTTTCTCGCGCGCGAAGGTTTCGAAGGCCATCTGAAGAAGGACTACAGCGATATGCGCCGGGTCGAGGACGATCCCGCGGCGCCGCGCGATCCCGTCATCGACGAAACCGATATCCGCCAACGCCGCACCCTCGATATCAGCCTGGCGACGCTGATCGCCGGCTTTGCCGCGGCCGGCTTCACCGTGATGACAGGTGGTGCCACGCTGGTCGCCGCCGGGGTTACCGCAGCGGCGATGGCCGGCGTCGGCGGTGCCACCGCGCTCATCGGCAAGGCCTATCGCGAGGGGCACCAGAACTTCCTGCAGGAACAGCTCGATCGCGGCGGCATCCTGCTCTGGGTGCGCACGCCCGATGCCGCCGCCGAGGCACGGGCGAAGGAGATCCTCGAGCGCCGGGCCGGGCACGACGTGCACACGCACGAGGTGCCCGTGCCGGGCTGAGCGTTATGCTCCCTTGCAGGTGATCAGCACGGTGAAGTGGCGCGCCTGCGTGCCGACCTCGCCGCCGTCCATCGTGCGGCCCGGCGCAGCATGCGCATAGGCGATGTCGTGCGTGTCGAGGAAATTTCGGATGATCGCCGTCTTCAGCGCGAAATTGACGTTTTGCGGCACCGCTCCGCCCGTGAGGAGCGCGACGACCAGTCCGTTGATCTCCTTGTCGACGATGCCGACCAGCCGGCCGCTCGAGTCGAGCACGGGCCCGCCGCTATTCCCCAGCTGAATCGGCGCGCTGATCTGGATGAAGCGTGAATCGTCCTGCGGACCGGTGAGCGCGCTGAGGCTTCCGGTGGTCACGGTCACGCCCGAGCCGAGCAGCTCGTGCAACGGATAGCCTGCCACCACGACCGCATCGCCCCGCCGCGGCTCCTGCCCGTCGCGCAACGTCGCCGTGTCGGGCCAACGATGCTTCGTTTCCAGCAGGGCTAGATCGTTCTGCGAATCGCGTGCAATGACCGTTGCAGCGAAGCGATGGTTCGCCGAGTCGGTCACCTTCGGCGCGATGCAGCTGCGGATCACGTGATCGTTGGTCAGGATGTGGCCCTTGCCGTCGATGATGACGCCGGAGGCGGTGAAGGTCCCGCTTGAGACGATGCCCGCCTGCGGGCTGCTCAAGGTGATGCCACTCCGCGAATGGCCGCCGAGCCGCAGCGCCGCCTGCCGCACGCTCTTGATGAAGGAATCATACCGCGGCGCTCCCGCTGCGGTGCCGGGGTCGAAGGCGGCCGGGGCGGTCGTCGGACTGCCCTTGCGTCGCACCAGCCAGTGGCCGATCCAGGCGCCGGTGTTGTTCGGCAGCGCCGTGCGTACCTGGAACCAGACCAGGTAATCGGCGTCGCCTTGCGGCGGGTCGAGCACGTCGTTCTGCACGACGGTGCTGCCCTGCTCGAATGCACTGGATGTTAGTATCGCCTTGGCGGCCTCGGAAATGAGGAGCTGGTCGCGGTCGATATAGTAGTCAAGCGCTTGGCCGATCACCTGACGCTTCGTGGCAGCAAAAAGGTTCTGCATGACGAGCGGACGAAGGCGGTCGTGGTCGGGGAGAATGATCCGAACGCTGCCCGTGATGGGGTCGGCTTCGTGGTGAACACCCTCGACGTAGCCGTCATTGGCGCGGCGCTCCGCGGCGAGCGCGTCCGTGGCGGTGGTGTAATGGACGCCGTTCACGGTGTAGCCGGTGATGTGATTGACCGGCCCGGCCTGGGCCACGGTACGAACCGGCCCGGCACAACCCGCCAGCAGGGCGACCGCCGTGCCTAGTGCAAGCAGCCGAAGCGCTGCGCGCCCTCGAACGTGCATGTTGATCTCTATCATGTGCTGCCGATCTCCGACCGAAAATGCGCGAAATGCTGGTTTGCGGCCTCGTCCGCACGCCGAGTTGTAGCATAGAGCGGAGAACGTTCAACCGCATTCGCCGCGCCGCCGCCGGGGCGCCCTATGGGCCGGCATCGCTGCCACGCGTCCATCTTCATGGCGCGGGTCTTTCTCGACGCGGACGCCGGTTGTTTCGCGGCTGGATTTCTCGAATATCGATGTCAGCGGGACATGCTCACCCGGCGACAGCGCGTGCCTGATGCCGATCAGCATAGGATGCATCCCGCCCGGCTTCAGCGCGGCTGTACGGCATCAGCGCCAGCGACCGCCAGGGCCCCCGCAGCGATAACGGTCGTCCAGTTATCGCCTTGCTTCCGGCGCCTTCGACAGCAAAGTCTCGATCTGCGCTGCCATCTCGGCGCCGGATGCCGAGCCGGCGAGTGTCGCCACGAATCGTCCCTCTGGATTCATCACATAGACGAAGGAGCTGTGATCGACCAGGTAGTCTTCGCCGCTGCTCCGCTTCGGCGCGACATAGACGCCGTACTCGCGCGCAACGATGGTGATCTCGGTAGCGCTGCCGGTGAGCCCGACGATGCGCGGATCGAAGGCTTTGACATAAGCGGCCATCACCTTCCGCGTATCGCGATGCGGATCGATGGTGATGAACAGCGGCTGCACGCGCCGGGCGAGCCGGCCGAGGCGTCGCAGCGCGTCCCCGATATTGCCGAGCGCCGTCGGGCAAGCATCGGGGCAGAAGGTGTAGCCGAAATAGACAAGCAGCCACTTGCCCCGATAGGTCTGGTCGCTGACCGTGCTGCCGTCGGTTGCGATCAGCCTGAAGGGACCGCCGATCGCCGTCATCGGCGAGGCCGAGGCCGCACTGGCGCCGGAGCGGCTCATCGCCAGCCAGGTCACGCCGGCTGCGCTGCCAAGGACGAGGAGGCCGGTGGCCGCGCAAAGCGCGACAAAGGGGCGCGAGGTCATGCTGCGATCGTTGCGCGGCGCCGCTGCGGCGCGCTCACCGGCGCCGCCGCTCGCGCTCCGCAAGAGCGACGCCGCACGGCGCCGGTGCGCGATGTTTCATTCTTGAGGCCGCTCGTCATCCTTGATCTCGATCAAGCCGCGTCGCCGGTCGGAGCTTAGCATCCACGCATCCGGAGGGCGAGACAGGAGCAGAATCTCATGCCGGCAGCGGCCGCGCTTCCGGCTCCTCGCCGGACATGGCATGCTGCCGGGTATCCGCTGCAGGGCGGTCCTGGGGCTTCGGCCGTATCGGCCGCTGCGATCCGGCACGAGGACATGACACGCACCGCATCTTCGCCGCGACAGGATCAGATCCCGCTCGGCATCCTCTACATGGTCGGCTCCTCCCTGGTCTTCGCCGCGGTGAATGCCGCGGTGAAGTGGGAGGTGGCGCTTTACCCGGTGGGCGAGGTGGCTTTCTTCCGCTCGCTCTTCTCGCTCGTTCCCTGCTATGCGCTGATCCTGCCACGTACCGGCTTCGCGGTGCTGCGCACCGGGCGCCGCGTCGATCATGTCAAGCGCGCGCTGGCGCAATTCTGCTCGATGCTGAGCATCTTCCTGGCCTTTCAGCTCATGCCGCTGGCCGGCGCCATCGCCATCAGCTTCTCAGCGCCGCTGTTCACGACTCTGCTGGCGATCCTCATCCTCAAGGAGCGGGTCGGCGTCCACCGCTGGTCGGCGCTGCTGATGGGATTCCTGGGCGTGCTGTTTGTCACGCGTCCCGATGCCGGCATGCTGCATTCCGGCGCGATCTTCGCGCTGGCGAATGCCGTGCTGATCTCGACGGTGGCGATCGCCATCCGGCGCATGAGCGTCACCGAGTCGACGGAGACGCTGACCTTCTATCAGCTCACGCTGATCACCTGCTTCACCGCGCTGCTGCTGCCGTTTGGCTTCTCCGCACCCGCTTTCAAGGACGCGCTCCTCATGGCGGCGGCCGGCCTCGCCAACGGCGTCGCGCAGTATTGGTGGACGAAGTCGCTGCATCTCGCGCCGCCCTCGGCGGTAACGCCGTTCAATTATCTCTCCTTGGTCTGGGCGACGATCCTCGGCTTCATCGTGTGGGGTGATGTTCCGACCCGTCATCTGCTGATCGGCTCGGCCGTGGTCGTGGGATCCGGTCTCTACATCCTCTGGCGCGAGACCGTTCAGCGACGGCGGCGCGAGCGCATCGAGGCGTCGCCGCGCTAGTTGGAGGAAAACGCGCAATCGGCGGGCTGAAGCCCGCGAGCTTGAGATCGTACGGTGGTTGCATCGTCGCATCGGACATTCTCCGCTGAACGTCTCGTCCGGCTCGCTCGTTGATGCCAAAGACATGCGCGACGGAGGAGCGACCATGCCGGAGCTTGCGATCAGCGCTGACAAGATCTGCGCGGCCATCGAGACGCTGCGCGAAATCGGCGGAATGGACGAGGCGGAGCCTGCCGGTTCGCCCGATGAGGGTGATGATTCGCCGCTCGCCGGGCTCGAGCAACAGGCCGACGATCCGCGGATGCGCGAGATCGCGGAGCTTGCCCAAGGACTCAGTGGCGACGAGCGGATCGATCTGGTCGCGCTGGTTCTCGTCGGGCGGGAGGATTTCTCCCTCGAAGAATGGGAGGATGCGCGCCGCGAGGCCCGCGACCGGCTCGCCGAGAGCGGTGCGCGTTTCGTCGCCGATCTCTTGCTCGGCGATTCCGCCATGCCGGAATTTCTCGAAGCGGGACTGCAAGGTTTCGGGCGGAATTGCGAGAATTGGGACGCGGAGATCATCGCCCCCGCTCCCGAGGGGCTCGCTGCCGGGCTGTCGCAGGACGAGAGCCAAGGCCACGTTGCGGAACCCGGCGATTTCGGCGACAGCGCGCAGGCGCAGTCGCCGGGCTTGCCACCGTCGATCGACATGCACCTCATCGCCGGCGCCGCTTCGCCGGAAGCCGCCGCGCCCGAGGCGCGCGACACGCCCGAAGGCATGCTGGGCGATGAGACCATCGAGCAGAATCTGGGCCAGCCGGGCAATCCGCGCGCCGCGATCACCCGCGAAGAGGTCGAAGCAGCGTTCGCCGGGAAAAAGCCGAACCCCGCCGCAGCGCCCGGAAAGACGTCCGCGAAGAAGTCCGCGAAGAAGGAAGACGCGTCCGGCGAGTGAGCTTCGCCCAGGCATGCAACACAAGCGGCACGGAAAGGCCGCTACACCATGGGTGAAGCGGGAGAGCGGCGAGTTGCGCGACAAGGTCGCGGCGCCGAACCCTGAGGCTGTCCCCGCCCATGCCGAGCCGGCGCGCCGCGCGCAAAAGGCGGTGCCGCTCGTCGACCCCGATCCTACGGCCTCGGCCCGCGACTATCCCGCGGCTGTGCCCCACCGTGTCCGGCGGGTCGACCTCGTGATCGCCACAGCGGCGATCGCCCTGCTGGTCGCCGTCGCCGGAACGGTGCTGGCGCTGACCCTCTGAGACGAACGCGAGCGCCGGCTCACGCGCTGGGCAGCGTTACCGCCAGCCGGCCTGCGCAGGCCTTGCCGTCGAGCGCCGCATCGGCGCAGAGCTTCAGCATCGGGCTGACGCCGCCATCGGTGAAGTCGGTGAAGAAGCTGTCCGGCAGGTTCGGGAACACCGTCTCGCCCGCCTTCACTGTGTCGTTGGTGACATAGGGGAAGGGGATGGTGATGTCCTTCTTGGGATACTTGCCTTGCAGCACGCGCCGCGCGAGCTCGAGCGAGATCACCGACAGGAAGGGCGGCTGGCCGATCGAGATCCCGTCGACCTTCTGCCCCATGTAGCCGATCATGAATTTGCGGAAGCCGTTCTCGGCCTCGCCCGCAGTGGGCGGCAGCGGCGTCCGCTTGGCGCTGATGAAAGCCTTGAGCACGCCATCCGTGCCGCCCTGGCACCAGATCCCGTCGATCTTCGGCAGCGAGGGCAGAATCGCCGCCGTGTTGCGCTCGGCGGTGGCGGAGTCCCACATGCCGGTATAGCGGTTCACGACCTTGATATTGGGATTCTTGGCCCAGACCGCTTCGGCGCCCTTGTTGCGGTCCAGATCGACCGTGGTGCCGGCGACGCCGGTCACCATGATGATGTTGCCCTGGCCGTTGATCTTCTTCACCAGCCACTCCGCCAGCTTCCGCCCGAACTCCACCTGATCGGTATTGACCTTGAGCGCGGTCGGCGCGGTGACGACATTGTCGAAGGAGACCACGAGAATGCCGCGCGACGTCGCCTGGCGCAGGATGCCGTTCAGCGCCGTCGGCGAGGCGGCATTCACCACGATGGCATCGACCCGCTCGGCGATCAGGTTCGAGATCTGCTGCGACTGCTTGCTGGCGTCGTTGCCGGAGTTGAACCAGGTCCCTTCCACCTCCGACTTGAACGGCTCCATCTGCAGCGCCGCCTTGAACACGTTCTCCATCTCGATGCGCCACTTGTTGCCGATATAGGAATTCGACAACGCGATCTTGAACTTCTTCTTCGGTGCGTCGGCGGCGCGCGCCAGCAGCGGCGCATGGACGACCATGCCGGCGCCGGCCAGCCCGGCCATTCCGGCATGCAACACGTCGCGTCGGGTGAATCGGCTCGTCATCGGGTCTCCTCCTCGCCTTGGATTGTTTGCGGCCGGTGCCAAAGCTTTACGGGCTTCGGGTGAATCGGCTTCTCCCCTTCACCTAGAGCGTGCACCAGCCGCGCCCGCCGATCAACCTCCCCGAAGAGGGGGGAGGCCAGGGAGCTCCGCCAGGACCGTTTCCGTGTGCTCGCCGAGGCGCGGCGCCCGCAGCCCGGGACGGGGCGGCTCATCGCGGTATTTGATGACGGGGCCCAGATGCTCGCGCCCCTCGCCATCGACGAGGATCATGCCGCGCCAACGCGCCTGCGGGTCGTCGACCGCTTCGCGCAGGTCGTTCACCGGGGCAAAGCAGATGTCGCGATCGCGAAACCACGCCACCCAATCGTCGCGGCTGCGCTCGCGGAAAACGCCGACGAGATAGTCCACGAGCGGCTGCTGGTGCAGGCCCGGACCGCGCTCGGCGAGCGGCGCCAGGTCGAGCCGGCCGAGCGCTCCCAGGAGATTGCGCACGAACTTCATCTCCTGGCCGCCGAGTACGATATGGCGGCCGTCACGCGTCTCGTAGACGCGATAGAATGCGGCGCCGCCGGTGGTGCGCTCGTGCTTCGCAATGGGGGCACGCCTTTCGGCGAAGACCGGACCCATGAGATTGGGAATGCCGCCCAGGGCGGCATCCTGCATCGCCATGTCGATATAGTCGCCGCGCCCGGTATGCTCGCGGCGATAGAGCGCCATCATCACCGCAGCGAGGCCCTGGAGCGAGGCGAGCATATCGGCCGCCGCCAGCGCCGGCACGGCCGGCGCGCCGTCCTCGCCCAGGGTCATGCCGATGGAACCGGTGAGCGCCTCGACGGCGAGATCATGCGCCGGGCGCTCGCGATAGGGCCCGCTCTGGCCGAAGGCGCTGATCGAGCAATAGACGAGCCGCGGGTTGAGTGTGGAGAGCGTCGCGTAATCCGCGCCGAGCCGCTCCACCACCCCCGGGCGGAAGCTCTCGACGAAGACGTCCGCGCTGCGGCTGAGCGCGTAGAGCGCCTTGCGTCCGAATTCGGATTTGAGGTCGAGAACGACGCTTTTCTTGCCGCGGTTCATGGTGCGGAAGAACACCGACGCCTCGCCGTCGGCGAGCCCGATGCCGCGGCCGGGATCGCCTTCGCCGGGCGCTTCGACCTTGATCACCTCGGCGCCGTGATCGGCGAGCGTCAAGGTGAGGTAGGGGCCGGGCAGGAAGGAGGAGAGATCGACGACGCGCAGCCCTTCGAGCTTCATCATTTCCTCCCCGCGCCCCTGCGTCTCGCGCAATGGACTCGTGCGGGCGAGAATGCTAGCCATCGCCGATGCCGGTCAAGCGCGCCGGCGAGGCCCGGGGAGGAGCCGCAGCATGGCAGATCTGGAAGCCCGCGACGGCGCTGAGGACGCGCTCATTCTGGACAGTGTGCGGCGCTTCCTCGATCGCGAGGTAAAGGCGCATGTCCATCGGCTCGAGCATGACGACATCTATCCCGAGGAGATCGTCGAGCGGATGAAGGCGCTCGGGCTCTTCGGCGCGACCATTCCGGGCGACTATGGCGGGCTCGGGCTGTCGACCAGCACCTATGCGAAGATCGTCGAGTTGGTTTCGACCGTGTGGATGTCGCTCTCCGGCATCTTCAACTCGCATCTTATCATGGCGGCGGCGGTGCAGCGCTTCGGCACGCCCGAGCAGAAGCAGCGCTTCCTGCCGCGCTTCGCGTCGGGCGAGCTGCGCGGCGGTCTCGCGCTCACCGAGCCCGATTGCGGCACCGATCTGCAGGCGATCCGCACCGTGGCGCGGCGCGACGGTGACCACTATGTCATCAACGGCACCAAGACCTGGATCTCGAACGGTATCTACGGCCAGTGCTTCGCGCTCCTGGTCAAGACCGATCCCGGCGCCGAGCCGCGCCATCGTGGCATGAGCCTTTTTCTCGCCGAGAAGGGCCCTGGCTTCACCGTGAGCCGCAAGCTGGAGAAGCTCGGCTACAAGGGCATCGATTCCGCGGAACTTGTCTTCAGCGACTACCGCATTCCTGCCGACCGGCTCATCGGCGGCAACGAGGGCCGCGGGCTGCAGCACGCGCTGGGCGGGCTCGAGCTGGGGCGCATCAACGTCGCGGCGCGCGGCGTCGGCGTCGCGCAGGCGGCGCTCTCCGAGGCGATCGCCTACAGCCAGATTCGCAAGACTTTCGGCAAGCCGATCTGCGAGCACCAGGCAATCCAGCTGAAGCTCGGCGAGATGGCGACGCAGGTGCGCGCCGCGCGGCTCCTGGTCGAGGACGCGGCGCGCATCTACGACCGCGGTGAGCGCTGCGACATGGAGGCGGGGATGGCAAAGCTCTTCGCCACCGAAGCGGCGATCACCTGCAGCCTCGAGAGCATGCGCATCCATGGCGGCTACGGCTACTCCAAGGAGTTCAGCGTCGAGCGGCTCTATCGCGACGCGCCGCTGCTGGTCATCGGCGAGGGCACCAACGAGATGCAGCGCCTGATCATCGCGCGCCAGCTCATTCAGCGGAATCCGGTCTGATGCTGCCGCTCGCGGGCCTGCGCATCATCGCCGTCGAGCAGTACGGCGCCGGCCCCTACGCCACCATGCAGCTCGCCGATCTCGGCGCCGAAGTGATCAAGGTCGAGAATCCGCGCGACGGCGGCGACAGCGCGCGCACCGTCGGCCCCTATCATCTCGGCGCCGAAGACAGCCATTTCTTCCAGAGCTTCAACCGCAACAAGCGCAGCCTGACGCTCGACCTGAAGCAACCTCAGGCCCGCGAGGTGCTGGCGGCGCTGGCGCGCCGCGCCGACGGGCTTCTCGACAATCTCCGCGGCGATCAGCCGGACCGGCTCGGCCTCACCTATGCGGCGCTGAAGCACGCCAATCCGCGCCTCGTCTGCGCGCATCTTTCCGCCTATGGCAGAACCGGCTCGCGCGCCGCATTCCCGGGCTTCGACTATCTGATGCAGGCGGAGACCGGATATCTTGCGCTTACGGGCGAGCCCGACGGCCCGCCCGCGCGCATGGGGCTTTCGATCGTCGACTACATGACCGGGCTCTTTGCCGGGCTGGGGCTGCTCTCCGGCATCATCGCTGCGCGGCAGACGGGGGTTGGCCGCGACATCGATGTGAGCCTCTTCGACTGCGCACTGCAGAATCTGAGCTATCTCGCGACCTGGTACCTGAACGAGGGACACCGCCAGTCGCGCGAGCCGCGCTCGAGCCATCCCTCGCTCTCGCCGAGCCAGCTCTATCGCACCAAGGACGGCTGGATCTTCCTGATGTGCAACAAGGAGAAGTTCTGGCCGTTGCTGTGCGAGGCGATCGACCGGCCGGATCTCGTCGAGGCGCCGGACTTCCGCAGCTTCGCCGATCGCCTCGCCAATCGCGCGCGCTTGACCGAGGTGCTCGACGGCGTGCTTGCCGCGCGCACCACCGCAGACTGGCTCGAACGCTTCGCCGGGCGCGTGCCGGCGGCGCCGGTCAACGATCTCGGCGCCGCGCTCGACAATCCCTTCGTCGCCGAGCGCGGCATGATCTGGCCGGTGCCGCATCCCGAGCGCGCGGATTTCCGCATGGTGGGCGGGCCGGTTCTGACCGGCGACGAGCCGCCGAAGCGGCCGGCGCCCGCGCTCGGCGGCGACACCGAGGCGATCCTCGCCGAATGCGGTTTCGATGCCGCGCGCATCGCCGCGCTCCGCCGCGAGGGCGTGGTCTAGCGCCTAAAGGAAAGCGATCGAGAGCTGCGGCAGCGCCGCGACGATGATGAGCGCCAGCAGCAGCGCGCCGAGATAGGGCCAGACGCGCGTCATCGCCGCATCCGGCGAGACCCGGCCGATGGCGCAGGCGGCGTAGAATCCTACGCCGAAGGGCGGCGCGAAGAGGCCGAGTCCCATGGCGAGGATCACCACCATCGCGTAGTGCACGTCGTGGACGTGCAGCGCGCGCGAGACCGGAAAGAGCAGCGGCCCGAACAGCACGATCGCCGGGATCCCTTCCAGCACCGAGCCGAGCACGGCAAAGGCGACGATCGAGACGGCGAGGAATCCTCCCTTGCCGCCGGGCATCGCCGCCATCGCCGCGGCGAGACTGGCGGAGAAGCCCGACTGGGTCAGCGCCCAGGCCATCGCCGTCGCCGTGCCGATGATCAGCAGGATCGCGCCCGAGAGCGAGGCGGTGTCGACCAGCATCGGGTAGAGCCGGCGCCAGTCGAACTGGCGATAGAGAAGGAGTCCGGCGAACACGGCATAGGCGATGCCGATGGTCGAGACCTCCGTGGCGGTGGCGATACCCTCGACCACCGCGGCGCGGATCAGGAAGGGCAGCACCAGCGCCGGCAAGGCGATCACGAAGCTGCGCGCGATCGCGCCCGCGCCGGCGCGCCGGACGCCGGCGAGATTCTCGCCGCCCGAGCGGAACCAGGCCAGCACGCAGAGCGCCAGCGCCAGCACCAGCGCCGGCACCAGCCCGGCATTGAACAGCGCGGCGATCGAGATGTTGCAGACGGAGCCGATGGTGAGCAGCACGATGCTCGGCGGGATCGTCTCCGACATGGCGCCCGAGGCTGAGAGCAGCGCCACCAGCTCGCCGGGATCGGCGCCGCGCCGCTTCATCTCCGGGAAGAGCGCCGGCGCCACCGCCGCCATGTCGGCCGCCTTGGAGCCGGAGATGCCGGAAACCAGGTACATGGCGCCCAGCAGCACGATCGAGAGTCCGCCGCGGACATGGCCGAGCAGCGCGGCCAGGAAATCGACCATGGCGCGGGCGAGGCCGGTCATTTCGATCAGCAGGCCGAGGAAGACGAAGAGCGGCACCGCCAGCAGGATGATGTGCGACATGCCCTCGTCCATGCGGCCCATCACGACGATGAGCGGCACCTCGGTGGCGAGCGCCAGGTAGGACAGCGTGGCGACCCCGAAGGCAAAGGCGATCGGCACGCCGACCGCCACCGCCACCGCCACCAGCGCGACGAAGAACACGACGAGGTTCCAGTTGCCCATCGCCAGCAGCGCCGGGCGCAGCAGGAAGAGGGCGAGCGCCGCCGCGCCGACGATGGCGAGCGCGACCGCGACCTGGGCGAGGCTCGCGCGCTCGACGAGCCGCGCCAGCGCGATCACCATCATCAGCGCCGCGCCCACTTCCAGCGCCGCCGCGCGCAGGCTGTTGTGGATCTGCAGCGCCGGCGTCAGGATCGCCCATTCGTCGAGCGTGTATTCATGCGCCGGCAGCAGCACCAGCAGCACGAAGACCGCGACCACCAGCGCCGCCACCGTCTCGGCGAGCGCGCGCCAGCGTTCGGGCAGCCGGCTCACGATGGCGGTGAGCCGCATATGCTCGCCGCGCCGGAGCGCGATCACCGCGCCCAGCATGGCAAGCCACAGGAAGAGGATCGAGGCGAGCTCGTCGCTCCAGGTGAGCGGCGCATGGAAGACGTAGCGCGAGACGACGCCGGCGAAGAGCACGAGGATCTCCACCGCGGTCAGCGCCGCCGCCGGCACCTCGGTAATGAGCGCCAGCGCGCGGTCGAGCGCCGCCGCGCGGCGCGGCGGCTTCTCGCCGCCTTCCGCGCCGGCGGCTTCGAGCTCGGCTACGCTGGCGGCCGAGAGTGGCTCGGCCGCCATTTCAGGCGAGACCGCCGGCGTATTTCTCGAGCAGGGCCCACGCCTCGGCACCGTATTTGCCGCGCCACTCCGTATAGAATCCCGCCTTCTTCAGCGTGGCGCGGAAGGCCTCGGCATCGACCTTGTTGAAGGTCATGCCCTCGCCCTCGAGCTTGCCCTGGAGCGAGTCGTTGAGCTTCTTGATGTCGTCGCGCTGCTTCAGCCCCGCCGCGTTCCAGTTGCGCGCGACGATCGCCTGCAGATCCTTGGGCAGCTTTTCCCAGGCCGGCTTGTTGGCCAGCATCCAGAAGCCGTCCCACATGTGGTTGGTGAGCGAGCAGTACTTCTGCACCTCGTAGAGCTTGCCGATCTGGATGATCGAGAGCGGGTTTTCCTGTCCCTCGACCACCTTGGTCTGCAGCGCCGAATAGACCTCGTTGAAGTTGATGCTGGCAGGCGAGGCGTCGAAGGCCTTGAAGAGCGAGGTCCAGAGCGGGCTCACCGGCACGCGGATCTTGAAGCCTTTGAAGTCCGCGGGCGTCTTGATCGGATGCGTGCTGCTGGTGGTCTGGCGATAGCCGTTGTCCCACATCTTCTCGAAGGCATGGAGGCCCGCCTTGTCGATGGCGCCGCGCACATGGGCGCCGAGATCGCCGTCCATCGCGCCCCAGACCTGCTTGTAGTCCTTGAAGGCGAATCCCACGCCGTTGATCGACGCCACCGGCACCAGGGTCGCGAGGATGAGGCCCGAGAGGGTGAAGAACTGGATGCCGCCGGTGCGCACCTGCGACAGCATGTCGGTGTCGCCGCCGAGCTGGTTGTTGGGGAAAATCTCGATCACGACGCGCCCCTTCGACTCCGCCTTGATCGCCGCCGCGGCTTCGCGCGCGCGCACATTGATCGGGTGGTCCACCGGCACGTTGTTGGCATATTTGTAGCTGAACTCCGCGGCGCGCGCCGGGCGCGGCAGGATGAGGCTGGCGGCCGCCGCGGTGGTGGCGCTGCCGACGAAGGTTCTGCGCGTGATGATCGACATGGATTTTCCTCGTTCAGGGGTTAGGGCATCACCAGACCGCCATCGACGGTGAGGGTGGCGCCGTTGACATAGGAGGCTGCCGGCGACAGCAGCCAGGCGATGGTTGCGCCGACCTCCTCGGGGCGGCCGGCGCGGCCTTGCGGGACCATGCTCTCGACGCGCTGTCGCACGCCGGGCTGCCGCCAGACGCCGGCGAGCATCGGCGTATCGATCGGGCCGGGCGCCACGCAGTTGACCGAGATTCCCTTTTCGGCGAGCGAGCGCGCCGCGTTCTTGCTGAGCGCCAGCACCGCGCCCTTGCTCGCGGAATAGGCGCCGGTGCCGCCGATGCCGCCGCCGCGCAGCCCGGCGACGCTGGCGACCGTGCAGATGCGCGCGCCTTTCGTCATGTGCCGTGCCGCTTCGCGGATCGCGAGGAAGGTGCCGATGACATTGACCTCGTAGATCCGGCGGAAGATCGCCGGCGAGAGCTCCATGAAAGAAGTGGTGTCGAGGATGCCGGCGCAGGTGGCGAGCGCGTCGATGCCGGAGGATTGGCGTGCGATCTCGGCGAAGCAGGCTGCGACCGCCGCCTCGTCGGCGACGTCAAGCGCGCGCGCGAGATGGCCCTCGCCGGCGCGCCGCGCGACCGCCTCCGCGGCGGCGCCGTCGCGGTCGAGGCAGGCGACGCGCCAGCCGTCTTTCGCCAGCGCTTCGACACTTGCCGCGCCGATGCCGCTGCCGGCGCCGGTGACGACGGCGAGGCGACGACGAGCTTCCATGAGGGCACCTTCCTCCCCACATCTCGCGCAGTGCGCGCCTGACGCGGATGATCCCGCGCGGGGGCGCGCATTTCAAGGGCCGGCGCCCGTCGGCGCGGCAATGGTCTCATGCGAGATCGGAGGCAGCGTCGATGCGACCCGCTCTCATCGTGCTCGGAGTCCCGGCGCTGCTGCTGCTCGCCGCCTGCCACGCGCCGGAGCGCGCGCCGCCGCCTTATTTCGTGATCCCGCCCGGCCCGGCGGGCGACAGCGCGGCCTCGCCCGTCCCGGGTGCAGCGACGCGGGGCGCGCCGCAAACGCGCAACCCGTCGTTGCAGTATTTCCTGCCCGCCCGTCCCGAGGATGCCCAGCGCGCGCCGTCGCCGGTGCCGCGGCCGGGGGCGGCGAGCGTGCCTTTCCCCTCCACCGCTTCGCCCAATCCGGGCCCGGTGACCGGCTACGGGCCGGGCGGCATGGCGCAGCCGCCGGGCGCGCCGCCCAACCCGCCTTATCCGCCCGGCGGGCTCAGCGCCCCGCGCCCCTAGAGCGCTGCTCGGGCGCGACGGCGAGGCGCCAACTCGGCTATGCTCTGATCCGCAGCGGCAAGGCGGCCCCGGACGAAACTGCCGGAGGACGCCATCCGCGGGTGGTCGGCAAAAACCTTCGAGGGGAGGAAGCCCGTGAAACCGAGATCGTCGAGCGCTTACGAATTCATGCTGGTGGCGCTGCTCGTCCTGTTCTGGGGCAGCGTCGGCCTCAACCGCGTCGGCATCGGCCTCATTTTCCCGGACATCGTGCCGGAATTCCACATGGCCTATTGGCAGGCCTCGCTGCTGGTGGCGGGCACGTCGGTCACCTGGGCAGTGAGCAGCTGGGTCGGCGGCTGGCTCTCCGACCGGCATGGCAGGCGCCGCGTGCTGCTGCCGGCTGCCGCCTGGGTCTGCGTCATGACCGCGGCGATGGGCGCCACCTGGAGCTTCCTGTCGATGTTCGTCGTGCGCGACCTGCTCGGCATCGGCGACGGCGTCGGCTGGGCGGTCGGCGAATCCGCCATCAGCGAGGAATCGGCGCCGCAGCGCCGCGGCTTCAATCAGGCGCTCTTCACCGCCGGCTACACGCTCATCGGCGCCGGCCTCGGCGCGGTCATCATCACCCGGATCTCGCATTATCTCGGCTGGCGCTGGGTCTTCCCGATCATCGGCGGCGCCACCGTCTTCGTCGTGCTCGGCCTTGCCGTGGTGATGCGCGAGCCGCCGGCTCAGAAAGCCCGCCACAAGCTCGATTGGCGGGCGAGCCTCGCCACGCTGAAGAGCCCTTCGCTCATCCATCTGACGGTGATGGGCTGCGCCATCCTGACCTGGCTCGCCGTCACCATTGCCTTCAACCAGCTCTTCCTCACCAAGCTGCGCGGTTTCAGCAAGCTCGAGGCCGGCGACATCGCCGTGGTCTGGGGCCTCGCCGGCACGGCCGGACAGATCCTGCTGCCGCTCGCTTCGGATTACGTCGGGCGGCGGCCGGTGACGCTGGTGAGCGCGCTCGTCAGCGCCGCCGCGCTCGCCGCCTATATCGCCGGCGGCTTCGGGCTCGGCGGCATGCAGCTCATGCTCGGCATCAACGGCTTCTGCGGTTTCGGGCTGCTGCCGATCGTGCTCGCCACCTGCGTCAGCGAGAGCGTCGGCGAGGAGGTGCGCGGCGCGGCGCTCGGCGCCACTAACTTCTTCGCGGTCATTGTCGGCACGACCTTGATGCCGGTGATCGGCGGTGTCATGGCCGATCACTTCGGGCTCGGGAGCGCGATGTGGATCCTGGTGGGCGCGCAGATCGTCATCGCGCTCTTCATCCTGGCGATCGACGAGACCGCGCCGCGCCTCGTCGCCCGTCGCGCCGCGGCACTGCGCGCCGCCGGGGACTAGCGGGCTCGGCGCGCGAAACTACGCGCTGAGTTCGGTGTGGATCTCGATGCCGCGCTTCAGCGCGCGGGTGACCGGCGTCTTCTCGGCGATCTCGACGCAGCGCGCGCGCTGCGTCTGATCGAGCCCGGTGAGCGAGAGGCGGCGCTCGATCACCGGCGCGTCATTCTCCCAGCGATAGCTGAGTTGCACGCCGATCGTCTCGAGCGGCCACTGCTTGCGCTCGGCATACATGCGCAAGGTGATCGCGGTACAGGAGCCGAGGCTCGCCAGCAGCAGGCCGAAAGGCGAGGGGCCGGCATCGCCGCCGCCGGCGCTTTTCGGCTCGTCGGCGGCGAGGCGGTGATGCCCGGCGGCGATCTCAACCTGGTATTGCGTGCGTCCCATCGTGACGGTGGCGTTGGCGATGCTGTGCTCTCCCTCGCTCATCGGCCCCTCACTTGCTGAAATCGGCGATGCGCTTGGTCGCCCCAGTCAGCTGCAGGATATGCATGCCGTTGCCGGCGCGATCGACGATATAGATATAGCCGCGGTCGTCGACCTCGACATCGTTGGTCTGGATCACCTTGACGCAATGCTGGTTGCCCTCGACCGTGGCGCAGACCGGCTGGCCGCGCGGCGTCAGCTCCGGGATGTAATGCGCCGCCTCGATCGGGTGGTAGGGATCGCGCATATCGACCGCGCGCACGCCGGCATTGAGCGCGGCGAAGAAGACGAGCTTGCCGTAGAAGATCGGCGTCATGTTCTCGTTCGAGGCATAGGTGCCGAAGCGGCCGCCGCGGGTGCAGAAATCGCCGCTCACCTCGGGCGGCGTATAGCTCGACACCACCATCGGCCGCTCTTCGCTGGTGACGTCGATGAACAACGCCATCTGCCGCGGCTCCTGGCATTCCGGTACTTCCGCCGCGCCGGTGGCCACGACGAAGTTGCGCATCGGCTCGGCGTCATGGGCGAACTCGGCGATCGGCATGCCGAGCACCGGGAAGGCGGTGTTGATCCCGCTGAAGGCGGAGAGGTTGAGCCGCCCCACCTGCGGATAGAGTAGATTCTCCGGCGTCGGGTCCTTCTTGCCGCTCAGGAGCTTCTGCCGGTCGACGATCTGCAGCACCCCGTCCTTGTCGCCGCCATAGCCGAAATAGACGCGGTTGCCCTTGGGCCCGGTCGAGATCGGGCCGTGCAGCGGCGGCGGCACCGCGCCGCTCGCACCCGGCTGCTGGCCGACCAGGCCGAAATTGCGGATGAAGACCGGATGCTCGGGGTTGGAGAGATCATAGATCTGCGTCATGCGGTGGACGCGCCAGCCCGGCGCGCCCGAGACCAGATAGGCGATGCCGGTGTCGCATTCCCACCAGTTCTTATGCGTGCCTTCCTCGCCCTGGATGCTGGCGAGCAGCTCCGGCTTCACCGGGTTGGTGATGTCCCAGATCTCATGCGCGGCGCTGCCGAAGGTGCGCAGCAGGTAGGTCTTCTTGGGATCGGCCTTGGGGAGAGTCTTGCCGTCGCAGACGCGCGCCATCTCGGCGCCGCCCTCGTCGCCGCTCCCCGCCGCGCCCGGAATGTGATGGAGATATTTGGGATGGCGCGGATCGGTGACGTCGACGATCGCGGTGCCGTTGTTCTCGCGCCGGCGGGTGAGCGGGTTCATCGGCCGCTCATCGCCCTCCTTGCCGCCGAGCTCGCCGATATAGGCGATCCAGCGCCCGTTCTGCTCGTGGATCACCGGCGCGTAGGCGGGACGCCCCTGGAGATCGTTGTAGCCGACGAGCTTCATGTCCTCGGCATCGGGCCGCCGCTGCGCCTCGGCCGGTCCGGCCAGCGCCAACAGCGTCAGCGCGCCGAGGAGGGCGTACTTCATGGGGCGGGAGATCCTTCCCTGGGATGGAGGCGGGCTGGCCGCGAGGCCAGCACCATAGTGGCGCGGCGCTTCAGCCTCAACCGTAGCTCTTCGCCATTCCCTCGGCCGGATCGGCGAAGGCGCCATAGGGCGGGATCGGATAGCGCAGCCCCGCCTTCGCGAGGCCCTTCAACCCCTCGACCGCGCGCGCCAGATCTTCCGGCGGCAGCGCCATCAGCATCTCGTCATCGGCGACGCCGCCATAGCGCCGCTCGGCATAACACGGGATCGAGAGGCTCACCTCGCGCGTCTTCAGCGCATGGCCCCAGCTATCGGCGCAGGCGCTCTCGCCGGTGATCGAGAAATCGTAGCGCCGGTAGTTCTTCCATTGCAGCCCGTTGATGAACAGGATCATCTGCCCCGGCGTGCCGTAGAACAGCACGATATCCGGCGGGTCGAGCCGCGCCGCGCGCAGCGGCGAAGCGACCAGCGCGTGATAGCGCCCATGCGGCACGCGCGGCATCTGCTGCTGATGGGCGTGTGCCGCCGCCTGGTTCTCGAACCAGACGCCGGTCATGCGCTGGCCCGAGAGATAATCCTCGCCCGGCGCGTTGAGCCCGACGATGCCGCCGCAATTGCTGTTGGGCCGGAGATTGTCGTGCACGATGCCGAGCGTCAGCCCGGCGATGCGCGCCTGCGTCACCAGCTGGCAGGTGCTGAACTCAGCGCCCTTCTTCGGTCGGCGCAGCCCCGGAATCGAATCCAGCGCGGCCACATCCTCGAAAAGCTTCATGCCGATGGCCAGGGTCCGCAGCCGCAGCAGCTCCGTAAGATCCTGCGCCAGGCCCGCGAGTTCCGCACCGGTGATGCCGCTCATCGCTCCCTCCCGAAAAGCGCCAGTCTAACCCGAACGCTGCACAACCGTCCTTGCGTCCTTCGACAGGCTCAGGATGAGGGAAATCGAGAAGGGCATCTGCCAAGGGCCGCCAATAACATTCCTCATCCTGAGCGCGAGCGCAGCGAGCAGTCGAAGGACGCACCCTCGCCCTGCAGCTAGATCCGGATATGCTCCGGCCTGAATCCCATGCCGACGATCCGCGCCGGCAGGCGGCGCAGCACGGGGAAACGCTGCAGCAGCTTCAGCAGCAGCGGCATCGACAGAGTGCCGCTGCTCGCCATCACGCGGCCGATGACGCGGTTCTGGATCAGCACCTGGAGACGCTGCATCGCCCGCGTCGGAAAGCGCCGCCGCCGCTCGATCTGCGCCAGCACCGCTTCCGGCACCGGCCCCTGATGCGATGCCAGCCACGGCGCCAGCAGATTGGCCGATGCCACCGCATCCTGGATCGCGAGATTGATGCCGACGCCGCCGATCGGCGACATCGCATGCGCGGCATCGCCGATGAGGAGGAGCCCCGGCCTATGCCAGCGCTCGAGCCGGTCGACCGCCACCGTCAGCAGCTTCACCTGGTCCCAGCTCCTGAGCTCCTCGACGCGCTCGGCGAGCGGCGGCGCGATCGCCGCGAGCTGCTGGCGGAACTGCGCGATCCCTTGCGCGCGCAGCGCCTCGAAGCCGCTCTTGGCGATGACGAAGGCGCATTGCCAATAGTCGCCGCGGTCGAGCTGCACCAGGATATGCCCGGCGCGGAACCGTCCCAGCGGCTGCGCCGGATCGTCCTTCCGCCGCGAGAGCCGCATCCACAGCACGTCGATCGGCGCGCCGAGATCGCGGCTCCTGAGGCCTGCCGCCTGGCGCAAGGTCGAATGCCGCCCGTCGCAGCCGATGACGAGATCGGCGCGGATCCTGAGCGCGCCAGAACTCGCTTGCGCGACCACGCCGGCGACGCGCGTCTCCTCCTGCATTAGGCTCACCGCCTCGGTCTCGCGCAGCAGGCGGAAACGCGGCAGGCGCTGCGCCTCTTCGGCGAGAAAGTCGAGGAAATGCCATTGCGGCATGAGGGCGATGAATTTGCAGCGCGTCGGCAGATGGCTGAAATCGGCCACCGTGACCGTCTCCCCTCCGATCTCGCCGCGCAGCACGCGCGCTTCGTCATGCGGCCGCAACAAAAACTTCTCCAGTAATCCCAGCTCCGCCATCACCTCCAATGTGGAGGGATGGATGGTGTCGCCGCGGAAATCGCGCAGGAAATCCGCGTGCTTCTCCAGCACCACCGTGTCGATGCCGGCGCGCGCCAGCAGCAGCCCCAGCATCATGCCCGAGGGACCCCCGCCGACCACGCAGCAGCGGCAGCTTGTCTCTTCCGCCGGTTCCATCATCGCTTCCTCCGGCCATTGTGCGGCGCGACATTAGATGTGCGGTGCAACACAGGGATGACAGGGAGAATCCGCTTGCATTGCCGTCGCCCGATCCCGCATACTTTTCGCATGGTCAAGCTCATCGGCAAAGACGTGTGTCTGAAGCGCTGGCGGCATTTTGTAATGCCGGCGTGCGGCAGCATTCGGCTTCGGGCGGACGAGGTTTCATAGCCGCCGCGAAGAAAAAGACCCCGAATGCGCAGCCGCCACGGAACCCCGAGGCGGCTTTTTTGTTGCCACCTCGGCCGAGGCCCGGGAGGTGAGGATGTGGAGCGAATGGCTGGCAAGAACCCTGCGCCCGCGCCGCGACAAGGCGGCCGATGTCGCGCGCCCGCGCGACGCCCGGCGCGCAACCCCGCCCGAGCTTGAGGCCGACGGCATGCATCCCGG
>DATNDG010000056.1:0-34924 GCA_035553515.1 Allostellaceae bacterium
GCTGCTGGCGGCGCTGCTGGTGAAGCTCTTCGCCGATCGCCAGCTTGGCGTCGGCGAGGAGGTCGTGGCCTATCTCTCGCTCCATCTCGAGCGTTCCTTCGCCGCAGCCCAACGCGCCGTGGCCACGCTCGACGCCGCGGCGCTCGCCCAGCGCCGCCGCATCACCGTGCCGCTGGCGAAAGCGGTGCTGAAGATCGCGGACGACCAGGAGAGTTAGGACAGACGCCCTGCGTCCTTCGGACAACCCGTTCGATCGCTTTGCGATTGAACCCTCCGGGGCCGACCGCAGCGCGGTCGGCCGGGTTGTCCGCTTCGCTCCTGTCGAAGGACGCACGTCAGAATTGCAGTCGATCGCTTGCATGCGGAAAGGGCGGCGACCTTCGTCGCCGCCCTCCGCAGCAACGATTTACTTCTGATCGTCGGTCTTCGAGTCCGTCGACTGCTGCGAGCTGTCGTCGTCGGCCACGACCATGCTGCTCAGCGCGGTGAGCTTCTGATCGTCGTCCTTCGAATCCGTGCCCTGCTGCTGCGAGCCCGAGTTGTCGTTGTCATCGGCCACGACCATGCCGCTCAGCGCGCTGAGCTTCTGGTCGCTGTCCTTCGAGTCCGTGCCCTGCTGCGAGCTCGAATTGTCGTTGTCATCGTCGGCGACGAGTGTGGCGCCCGGCAAGGTCAGGGCAAGCGCGGACACTGGCGCAGCGCTCCGAGCCGACGGTGCATTCGCGAAGCCCGGAACCGCCGAGAAGCCCAGGGCGGCCACGGCGGCGACAACCAGCGGAACCTTGTACATGATCGTTCTCCCTACGAATTGAGCGAAATCTGCCGCAGCGGTGCTGCACCGGGCGACGGCAAAGTAGTGACACGGCAATGTAAGGGGCCTGTGAGCAGGAGCCGGAGAATTGTAAGCAAGTGTAAGCGCGTCATTGCCGGCCCAGGGACTGTGCTACGATAACCGCGCAATAGAGGCACGAGCATGCCTACGCGCGCCCACGTTCTGATCGTTGATGACGACGTCAGCATCCGTGCGTTGCTGAAGGAGTATTTGGAACAGAACGGCTTTCGTGCCTCGACAGCCGCCGACGGCCAGGCCCTGAAGGCGGAGCTGCGCAAGGCGCCGGTCGATCTGATCGTCCTGGATCTGATGTTGCCCGGCGAGGATGGGTTTTCCCTCTGCCGGTGGATCCGCTCCGCCGGCCAGACGCCGATCATCATGTTGACCGCGAGAAACGCCAGCGACGATCGGGTGCAGGGGCTGGAGCTGGGTGCCGACGACTACGTGGCCAAACCCTTCGAGCCGCGCGAGCTGGTGGCGCGCATCCGCGGGGTGCTGCGCCGCAGCGGCACCGCCGACCAGCGGGAGAACACGGTACGCAGCTATGCTTTTGCCGGCTGGGAGTTGAGCCTGCCGCAGCGCCAGCTTCTGTCACCCGAGCGGGTGCTGGTTCCGCTGGCGGCATCGGAATTTCAGTTGCTGGTGATCTTCCTGGAGAATCCGCAGAGGCTGCTCACCCGCGACCAGCTCATCGAGCGCTGTCACGGGCGCGAGGCCGGTCCTTACGATCGCAGCATCGATGTGCGGATCAGCCAACTGCGCCAGCGCCTCGGCGACAGCGGCCGGGAGCCTAGTCTGATCAAAACGATCCGGAGCGCGGGCTATGTCCTCGCGACGGACGTCGTGCGGCAGTATTAGGTGAGACTGGTACCGCGAACCCTGGCGGCGCGGATGACCGCCGTCTTGTTGCTGGGTCTGGTGCTGGCGCAGCTCCTGAGCGCGGGAGTCGATGTCCTTGATCGCGGCAGGGCGTTCTATCGCGGCACGACCTTGCAGGTGGCCGAGCATGTCTCGGACCTCGCCAAAATGCTTGATGCGGTCCGCCCGGAGGACCGTGCTCAGGTTATCGGCAAACTTTCTGAGCGCGCGCTCTCGATTTCGCTCTCGCGCGGCACGGATGGTGCAGGCAGCGCTTCCGAACGGTCTTACGAGCGCGCCTTCAAGGCGATGGTGAGCCGGGACCTCGGACCCGGCTGGCCGGCCGAGGTTCAGCTGCGCCGGAGGCCCCGCCCCGCCGGACAGGAGACGGCATCCTTTTCCGACTCCCCGGCCAATTTCCTGGACCGCTATCTCACGCTGCAGCTTTTTTATCCGATCCCGCGCGGTTTCGCCTTCACCACCCGAATCCAGTTGCATGACGGCAATTGGGTCACGTTTTCGGCCCCGCTGCCCTATGAGCACGTCACCCGCTTCTACGTGCTGCTGCCGAAGCTCGCCCTCATGCTCGCGATCGTCGTCGCCTTGATGCTCATTGCCATCCGATGGGTCACCGGCCCGATGAAGCGAATGGCCCAGGCGGCGCTCGCCCTCGGCCAGGATCTCGATCGACCGCCGCTCCAGGAGAGAGGGCCGGCGGAAGTGCGGGCGACGACGCGAGCGCTCAATGTCATGCAGCTGCGCCTGCAGGACTATGTGCGCGATCGATCGGCGATGCTGGCGGCGCTCTCCCATGACCTGAAGACATTCATTACGCGCTTGCGACTGCGCAGCGAGCTGCTCCCCGAGGGCAATCACCGGGACCGCTTGATCGGCGATCTCGACGACATGGGGGCGATGGTCAATGAGACGCTCGACTACCTCCGCGGCGTCAATTCGAACGGCGCTCGATCGCTGTTCGACGTGATGGCGCTGGTCGAGAGCGTTCGCACCGATGCCGAAGACATGGGCTGGAGCGTGGCCGTTGCAGGAACGGCGCAAGGGCCTTTCCTGGGCAATGCGCAGGAACTCCGGCGCTGTCTGATGAATTTGGTGGAGAACGCCGTCAAATACGGCGGGGGCGCGGCGATCCAGGTCGAGGAAGGTGCCGAAGCGCTGACGATCAGCGTATTCGATCCGGGGCCGGGCATTCCGCCCGAAGAACGCGAGCGGGTCTTCGAGCCCTTCTATCGGAGTGGAACCGCTGAACTGGGCGGCGCGGGACTGGGTCTCAATATTGCACGCTCCATCGCGCGCGCCCATGGCGGCGATGTGGTCCTGCAGCCCGATACACCGCAAGGCTTCTGCGCCGCGATTCGCCTGCCGCGTCTGCGCGCCTGAAACCTCGTCTATTCGATCCCCCGCATCGGCATCAGGGGCGGAGCAACGGATTTCAGCGCGGAGGGCGCGAGGGTTGCGCCAAGGACGCGAGGAAGAATCCTCTGCGTCCTTCGCGTGGCCTTGGCGTCCTCTGCGTTGAGGTCTGGGTCTTCGCCCTGCGCTACTCCATCGCGCGCATCAGCTCCTTGGGGAGCGCCAGCGTCACCAGCCGTGCGCGCTTGCGCTCGAGCGCCGCCCAGGGCAGCTCGGTCTCGAATCCGGCAAGAGCGCCGGTCGGAAAGCCTCCGAGTCGGGCCATGAGCGGGCCGGCAGCCACATCCGATAGGAAAGCCGCGAGCTCATAAAACCCAGGATTGTGGCCGACCAGCATGACGCTCTCTGTCGTTTCCGGCAGGCGATGAATCCGGGCGAGGAGCTGGCGGGCGGTCGCCAGGTAAAGCCCGTCCTCGAAGAGGATTTTCGGCGGGTGCGGGAAGGCGTCGGCGACGATCTCAAGCGTCTGGCGCGTGCGCAGGGAGGGCGATGAGAGCGCCAGCTCGAGCTTGGGGCGCTGTTCCTCGATCCATTTCGCCACCGCCTGAGCCGCGCGGCGGCCCTTCTTCTCGAGCGCCCGGTCGCGGTCCGCGAGGCCTTCCTCCTGCGGCACCGCCTTGGCATGCCGGAGCAGGTAGAGTCGTTTCATGATCCGCTTCCCGGCCGCCATGACATCGACATCTGGCCGTTATAAACTGGCAACTCCGGGCGAGGATAGAGGAGCGGACACGGTGGCCCAAGCCTTACGCGCCGCGACGTCGACCGTCGACGCGCATTCACCGGCGCGGTTCATCAATCGCGAGCTGAGCTGGCTCGCCTTCAACGAACGGGTGCTCGCCGAGGCCGACAGTCCGCGCCACCCCTTGCTCGAGCGGCTCCGCTTCCTGTCGATCTCGGCCAACAACCTCGACGAGTTCTATATGGTGCGCGTCGCCGGCCTCAAAGGCCAGGTGCTCGCCGGCATCGCCACGCCGAGCCAGGACGGGCTCACGCCCCAGCAGCAGCTCGAGGCGATCAATCAGCGCGCCGGCAAGCTGATGCGCGACCAGCAGGTGACCTGGCGCGTGCTGCACCAGCAGATGGTCGAGGCCGGCATCGCCGTGGTCGACCCTGACCAGCTCGATGGCGAGGATCGCGCCTGGCTCGAAGAGCGCTTCATGGCCGAGATCTTCCCGGTCCTGACGCCGCTCGCCATCGATCCCGCCCATCCTTTCCCCTTCATCGCCAATCTCGGCCTCGGCCTCGCGCTGCAGCTCCAGCGCCACAGCGACGGCGACCGGATGGAGGCGCTGCTGCTCATTCCGGGCACGCTCAACCGCTTCATCCGGCTGCCGGGCAAGGCGGTGCGCTTCCTGCCGCTGGAGCAGATGATCGGGCTCTATCTCGACCATCTCTTCCCGGGATTCTCGGTGACCGGCCAGGGCATGTTCCGCATCCTGCGCGACAGCGACATCGAGGTCGAAGAAGAAGCCGAGGATCTGGTGCGGCTCTTCGAATCGGCGCTGAAGCGCCGGCGCCGCGGCCATGTCATCCGGCTGGGCGTCGATTCCGGCATGCCGGAGGATCTGCGCGCCTTTCTCAGCGAGCAGCTCGACGCCTCGCCTGATGACGTCTTCCCGCTCGAGGGGCTGCTCGGTCTTGCCGACACCAAGCAGCTCATCATCGACGAGCGGCCGGACCTTATCTACACGCCCTACAATCCGCGCTTTCCCGAGCGCATCCGCGATTTCGGCGGTGACTGCTTCGCCGCGATCCGGCAGAAGGACATCGTCGTCCATCATCCCTATGAGAGTTTCGACGTGGTCGTGCAGTTCGTTCGCCAGGCGGCGCGCGACCCGGCCGTGGTTGCGGTGAAGCAGACGCTCTACCGCACCAGCGACGACAGCCCGATCGTGCGCGCCTTGATCGAGGCGGCCGAGGCGGGCAAGTCGGTCACCGCGCTGGTCGAGCTCAAGGCGCGCTTCGACGAGGAGCAGAACATCCGCTGGGCGCGCGACCTGGAGCGCGCCGGGGTGCAGGTGGTCTACGGCTTCATCGAGCTCAAGACCCATGCCAAGGTGTCGCTGGTGGTGCGGCGCGAGGCGGGGGCGCTGCGCTCCTATGTGCATTTCGGCACCGGCAACTATCACCCCTATACCGCCAAGGTCTACACCGACCTCTCTTTCTTCACCTGCGACCCGGCGCTCTGCCGCGATGCGCAGCGCCTCTTCAACTATATGACCGGCTATGCCACGCCGGCGATGCTGGAGAAGATCGCGGTGGCGCCGATCAACCTGCGCCACCGGCTGGTCGAGCTGATCGAGGGCGAGATCGAGCATGCGCGCGCCGGCAGGCCGGCGCAGATCTGGGGCAAGGTCAACGCGCTGGTCGATCCCGCCATCATCGACCTGCTCTACCGCGCCTCCCAGGCCGGCGTGCAGATCGATCTCGTCGTGCGCGGCATCTGCTGCCTGCGGCCCGGCGTGCCGGGGCTTTCCGACAATATCCGCGTCAGGAGCATCATCGGCCGCTTTCTCGAGCATGGCCGCATCGTCTGCTTCGGCAACGGCCACAAGCTGCCCTCGGACGAGGCCAGGGTGTTCATCTCCTCGGCCGATTGGATGCCGCGCAATCTCGACTGGCGAGTCGAGGCGCTGGTGCCGATCGAGAACGAGACGGTGCATCGCCAGGTGCTCGACGAAATCATGGGCGCCAACCTGCGCGACCAGGCCTTGTCCTGGCGACTCCAGCCCGACGGCGAATATGCGCGCGAAAGCCTTGCGCCGGACGCCTTTAGCGCCCACACCTATTTCATGACCAATCCCAGCCTGTCGGGGCGGGGGAGCGCGCTCAACCGGACCCGTCCTGCGCCGCGCCTCGTTTCGGAGAAGGCCCAATCCTGAGCCGGGCCCTGCGCATGCGAAGCGTGCCGCGGCGAAATTCGCGGCAGAAGCGGGCTCCCGCGCGCCGCGGCTGTGTCGCCGTGGTCGATATCGGCTCGAATTCGCTGCGCCTCGTCATCTATGACGGAATCCGCCGCGCGCCGCGCACCCTCTTCAACGAGAAGGTGATGTGCGGCCTCGGCCGCGGCCTCGAGGCGACCGGCAAGCTCGACCCGGACGGCGTCGAATCGGCGCGCGCCAATCTGCAGCGCTTCGTTGCGCTGGCGCGCAACCTTGGTGCCCGCCGACTCGACGTGCTCGCCACCGCCGCGGTCCGCGACGCCAGCGACGGCCGCGCCTTCGTCGCCGAGATCGAGCGGCGACACCGCCTCAAGGTGAAGGTGCTCGCCGGTGCCGAGGAGGGCAGGCTCTCCGCCTTCGGCGTGCTTGCCGGCATCCCCGAGGCCGCGGGCGTCGTCGGCGACCTCGGCGGCGGCAGCGTCGAGCTCGTGCCGGTCGCCGGCGGGCAGGTCGGTGCGGCGGCAACCTTGCCGATCGGACCGTTGCGGCTTGCCACGCTCGCCGACGACGACCGCAAGCTGCGCGAGATCATCGACAAGCATCTGGCCTCGGTGTCCTGGCTCGGCAGCAAGGTCGATGGCGGCGCGTTCTATGCCGTGGGCGGCGCCTGGCGCGCGCTGGCACGCATCCACATGGAGCAGACGCGCTATCCCCTCCACATCATCCAGCACTATATGATCCCGCGCAGCGAGGCCGAGGATTTCCTCGACATCATCGCCCGCCAGTCGCGCAAATCGCTGGAGAAGATCACGACCGTGTCGCGCAAGCGCCTCGACGTCGTGCCGATCGCCGCGCGCGTGCTGCAGCGTCTGCTGCGCCGCGTCGGACCAAAGCATCTCGTCTTCTCGGCCTTCGGTCTGCGCGAGGGCCATGTCTTCAGCTTGCTGAGCGGCGAGGCGCAGCGCGAGGATCCGCTGCTCGCCGCCTGCGCCGATCTCGGCGCCGCCAACCGCCGCTTCGGCGTGGACGGCAACGAGATCTTCGCCTGGACGAGCCCGCTCTTCGCCGGCGAGAGCGACGCGTCGCGGCGGCTGCGCCACGCCGCCTCTCTGCTCTGCGATCTCTCCTGGCACGAGCATCCGGATTACCGTGCCGATCAGGCGCTGCATACCGTGCTCTTCATGCCGGTGGCCGGGCTCGATCATGCCGAGCGCGCCTGGCTCGCCGCGGCCGTTCATGCGCGCTATGGCGGCAACGAGTTGGGCCTGGACGTGCTGCAGGGCCTGCTCGATGAGGAGACGATCGCCGTGGCGCGGGTGGCGGGGATGGCGCTCCGCCTCGCTTTCACGCTCTCCGGCGGCGTTCCCGGCGGCCTCTCGCGCAGCCGCGTCGGCATCGAAGGCAACACGCTGGCCTTGACGCTCAGCGGCGATGCCGCCAAACGCTACGGCGAGAGCGTCCAGCGCCGCCTCGACGCACTGGCGCGCAGCCTCGGCAAGCGCGCCGAGGTGAGGCGGGGGTAGGGGCGGCGAGGTCGCGTCACCGCGGCTGCGCGTCGATCTCCGCCAGCGCCAAGTACATCTCGAGCGCGGCATCGAAAACCATGTCAGGCAGTGCGTCCGGCTTGTCACGTGCAGCGCGCTTCAATTCATCGACGGTGGTGAAGGTGAAAGACTTGTCGTCGGCGGTAACGTCATCGGCGCGCTCCAGCGCACTCCAGGCGAGGCGAGCCTGATGGTCGTCGCGCGGGCGCCAGCCTTGGCAAACCGCCTCCTCCAATGAATCGAGCGTCGCCTCCAACCCGGCCGGTCCCATCGTCAGCGCGAGCCTTCGGAGCTCGTAGAGCGCGGTGCCCGGCAAGCGGTGCTCCGCCAGACGCAGCGCCAGCTCCTTGCGGCGCGTCAGAACGGCAAAGCGCAGCAGGAGGCGGCCAACATTGTCATTGCCGTCATAGAGGTCCGAGCCCTGCGAAGCGTTTGCCAGGATGTGGGGAACTCCCGAGACGGCGCGCTCCAAAACGTCCGGGGTCTGCAAAATCGATTGCGCCCTGTCGTCGTTCCCGTGCAGCAGTGCCAGCACCACCTCCGCCGCCGGATGCAGGACCTCGTCGTTGCGGGGATGGGCACTCTCCCCTCGAATCGTTTCGTATTCGAGTCCCTCTAGCTCTTTGACGATGTGTGTGACGCGCTCCGGATCGTCCGGCCGAGTGGCGGCGAGAATCGCGGCGATTTCGTCGACGCTGACCCATTGCATCATCCAGTAGGTGTCGTATTGCCGCCGTCGGATGACGTCGTCGAGCGTATCGAGATCGCCAAGCAGGGCCAGATCCGCGAGATAGCGGGGTGCATCGTCGAGGCGCTGGTAACCGATGTCGTTCCGCTGAAAATAGCTGCGAAGTTGTCCCGCCAGGTCGGCCGCCAGATCCGGACCGCCGTCCCAAAAGAGGCGAATGGCTCCATAGGTCGCCCCGCCGAACCAGCCGCTGTCCCACGCTCGGGTATTGCGCAATGCGCGCCCATAGACGAGGGCGAGGGCGGCGTGAGCGCGCGCCGTGCTGAGCGCTGTCACCAGGTCATTCCAGGAATTCATCAGCGGCGGGTCCGGTTGCAGGGCTCGCAGCGCGCCCTCGGCGTCACCTTGCCGCGCATCGAGGATGGCGGTGAAGACGCCGGCATAGTTGGTGTGGAGAAATCCGTCGCGATCGCCTCTCATCAGCGCCGGGAGGGCGCCTGCCGTCTGCCGATGCGGGTCGGCCCAGCTATCGGAATAGTTGCCGACCGTCGGGATGCTGCGGAGCTTCCCAACGATCCTTTCCGCGCGCGAGACTTGCCCGAGCGCGAAATAGAAACGCGCCATCTCCTCATACTGTGCCTCGCGCAAGCTTTTTGCGCCGGGCCGCGCCGGCGTGGCGTTCAAAGCTCCAGCAAGACGCTCCGCCTCGTCGGCATAGCGATCGGCATCGTCCTGGAGCTTGCGCTTGATGCGTTCGAGATCGGCCTTGATCGCGGCGGCGTCCCGCGCTTCCGGCAGCTCCGCCAGATAGGCGCGATAGAATACCGCCGCCCGGGCGAGGTCTCCCTTGCCCTCGTAAGCAACCGCAAGATTATAGACGAGCGACGGAGCGCAATAGGCATCCATCCGCGCCAGATCGAGGTCGGTGATCGCGCTTGCCCAGGCGCCGCGCTCCGCCTCGGCGATGGCCTTGTCTTGGCTCTTCTTGAGGTCCGGCGAGAGTTGTCCGATATGCGATTGGCCGGGCGGCGGCAGATAAAGCGAGGCGGCCGGTATTGATTCGCGCAGCAGCTCGGGATTGCCGGCGGCGCGCGCACGCGGCGCCTGATGAGCGAATGCCACGCCGATCACGGCGAGGCAAAGCAGTGCTCCGACCTTAGACCGCGGCATCGCCGTCTCTCTTCGCGTCATTGCTGCTTGAAGGGGAGCCGCTGATTTTGACGGGCGCTCTTCACCGCCTGATCGAACTGCTCGGCCTCGACCGCCTGCATCTCCAGCTCGTGGGCAAAATAGTCGGCCTTCGCGCGATCGCGGTCGTTGTTTTGCTTGCTGTGAACGATCTGATCGGCCAGCTGCATGTAGATGACGCTCATACGGCGGGCGTCATCGGAGCGCAGATTCGGAGATGCCGGAGGCGTGCGCGACTTGACCTGGTCCGGATTGCGATGCTGGACCATCCAATCGGCGAGATCGACGGCGCGTTCGAGCACCTTGTTGCCGGGATCGTGGTTGAGGGCATCCTGATACCAGGCGCGCGCCACAACCCAATCATGATCTGCGGCCGCCTGCAGCCCCTTGCGGGCGCGTTCCGCGGCTGGCGACTGCGCCAGTTCCGGGATTGCCGCAATCACGTCGGCGAGCGGCTTTGGTCCTCGCGCGTCGACCGGGCTCGAGCCGATCGTCCCCTTATCGAACAAGGCCTGGATCGGCGCCGCCTCTTTGTTCCGTTGCGCGAGCGCCGCCTGCAGCTGCGCCTTGGCCGACGCATTGTCCGGCTGCTCGATCAGCGCACTCTGAAAGGAGCGGATCGCCTCGTCGAGCCTGCCGCCGTCGAGCGCGATATTGGCCTCGGCCGTGTAGAGGCCCGACCAGTTCTGGGCGGAGATATAGGGCGGCCCGCTACCAGGGATGCTGTAGAACGCTTTCCGCGCCTCGACCCATTTCCCCTGCTGCACATCGTTCGTGAAGAGGTCGATGGCTTCCCGGCGCTGTTCGGCGGCGGCGCTGTTGATCGCCTCATCCTTGTCTTCTCGCGCCACGTCCTGCTCGAGGTCAGCTATATATTGCCGGCCCTTCGGCGTGAAGAGGTCGGGCCAGATCGCCTGGGCACGGCGAAAACCGGCCAATGCGCCGCGCTTATCCCCTTTGTCCAGGAGCGCGCGCGCATCCTCGAATACCAGCTGGGCATTGTTCTCCCGAGCCCACTCCCGAAGCCCGGGATCGTCGCGCAGCGTGAGCGCCTGGAGGGCGAGGTCGATCGCGCCCCGCCGATTGCCGGAAGCCCATTGATAGTTCATCTGGACGATTAGGTTCTGGCGTTCCACCTCGCGCGGATCGGGGGCTGCCGGTGCGGCGGTGCTCGAGCCTCCGGCACTCCCGCCGCACTGGTAGCAGGAGTTGCCGGATTTATGGAAATCGCTGAAGGAGATACCGCTGACCTCAAAGGCGGAGGCCGGTGCACCCGATAGCAGCAAGAAGGCCAGCACACCGATTGGCGCCAGCATGAATGCGTCCAAGGTGCTGCGCATGCGACTACCCCCCGGGGCCGCTCGCCTGGTTCACCTAGGCCGGTCGTCGAGCAGCCCCGTTTGTCCTGAGTTTGAGGACATCACCTCTCGCTGACAAGCTTCCTCTTTGCCGCGTGAACGCAGCCGGCGGTTCTGGGGAAGCCCCAACCACTGCGCTTGCGGGGACGCGCGCCGCTCATACCGGGACGGCCGCGGCGGGGAAGCGTTTCCTCAGTACCCGACACATCTCTCTCAATGCGCAACATGGCGAAAACATGGCGATGGAGCCTGTTGGTTCTTGTCCTGCTGACGACCGGCGCTGCGGCGCAGACGCCGCCGCCGGCGAATGCCGGCGGACTCACGGCGGATCAGGCGCGGGCGGCACTCCAGGTCCTGCAGAACCCGCACGAGCGGCAGCAGCTCGTCGAGGCCTTCAAGGCCATCGCCGCGGCGGCGCCCAAGGCTGAGCCTGCACCCGCGCCGGCGGCGCCGGCAAAGCCAGCGGCGCCCAAAGCGGCGCCGGCGCTGACGCCCGACAGCCTTGGGGCCGCGCTGCTGAGCCAGGCCTCGGAATGGATCACCGGCGTCGCGCACCATCTGGTGCTGACCGCGCGGGCGATGACGGATTTCCCAGCGCTCACCCGCAGCCTCTCGCACATGCTGCGAGAACCGGATGCGCGGGCGCGGCTCGCGAATGTGGGCAGCCGGCTCGCCCTGGTGCTCGGCTGCGCGCTGGCACTCGAATGGGCGGCGATCCTGGCCCTCAAACGCCCGCTCGCGGCGGTCGAGGGGGTGGCCGCGCGGCGCGTTCTCGATGCCCTTCCTTCAGATGCCCGTCCTGCCGAAGCGCCCGCCGAGCCCGAGCCGCGCCGGCCGCCCCGCTCGCCATGGCGCATGCGCCACCTGCGCACGCCCTTGCTGTTGCGCCGCTTGCCGTGGATCGCCGCGCGCTTCGGGCTCGATCTCCTGCCCGTCGCGGTTTTCACCCTGGTCGCGCTGGTTCTCCTCAACACCGTGTTCGGCCAATCGATTGTCCTCCGCCCGGCCGTCCTCGACGCCGTCGACGCCTATGTCGTCTTCCGCGTGACCATGACGGTGACGCGGCTGCTGGTCGCGCCTGCGTCTGCGCCGCTGCGCCTCATCCACGTCCGAACGCAAACCGCCGCCTATATCGAGGTCTGGGTCCGCCGCATCGCCGTGATCATAGTCTTCGGTATCGCGCTGTCGCGCATCGCCGTGCTGCTCGGCGTCAATCCGCTCGCCGCCGAGGGGGTCGCCAAGGTGATCGGGCTCATCGCCCATCTCTGTCTGGTGGTGATGGTGCTGCAATCACGCCGTTCGGTCGCCGAGGTGCTGCGCGCGAAGCCAGGGCAGGGCGGCACCATCGCTGCGATCCGCAACGGCACGGCCGAGATTTGGCCGTGGGCCGCCATCCTGCTGATCGTCGCGCAATGGGCGTTCTGGGCGATGGCGGTCCCCAACGGCCTCGCCCGGCTCCTGCACCTGGCGCTCGCGACGGTCGCCGTGCTGATCGTCGCGCGGCTGATCGGCATCATCGTGCTGGGCGCGCTCGACCGCGTCTTCCGCATCAGCGCCGAAGCCGATGCGCGCTATCCCGGGCTCGAGCGGCGCGCCAACCGCTATTACCCCCTGCTGCGCGGCGCGGTTGTCGCCGTTCTCTGGGTGGTCACCATCGTGGCGCTCCTCGAAGCCTGGGGCATCGACGCCTGGGGCTGGCTCCGCCGCGACATCATCGGGCGCGAGCTTCTCTCCGCGGTCATCACCATCGGCATCGCCGCCGCAGTCGCGATCCTGGTGTGGGAGGGCGCCAATGGCGCGATCGAGCGTCGTCTTCAGGGAAAACCGTCGGCGAGCTCCGCGCGGCTGCGCACCCTCGTTCCCGTGCTGCGCAGCGCGCTCTTTGTCGTTACCGTGACCATCGTCGGTCTCACCGCGCTGAGCGAGATCGGCGTCAACATCGCGCCGTTGCTGGCTGGCGCGGGGATCGTCGGCATCGCCGTGGGATTCGGCTCGCAGAAGCTGGTGCAGGACGTCATCACCGGCCTCTTCCTGCTGCTCGAGGACGCGATGCAGGTCGGCGACTTCGTCACCGTGTCCGGCCTTTCGGGAACCGTCGAGAACCTGTCGATCCGCACCATCCGGCTGCGCGCCGATGACGGCGCCGTCCATCTCGTGCCGTTCAGCTCGGTGAGCAGCGTCACCAACGCCAATCGCGGCATCGGCAACGCCAATATCAGCGTCAGCGTCGCCTTGAAGGAGAAAGTCGATCAGGTGGGCGAGGTGCTGAACGGCATCGCCGCCGAGATGCGCAAGGAGCCGCGCTTTCGCGAGTTGATGCTGGGCGATCTGCAGCTCTGGGGCGTCGACAAGGTGGGAGCGGCGGGCATGACCATCGTCGGCCAGATCGCCTGCACGCCCACCGGCCGCTGGTTCGTTCTCCGCGAGTTCAATCGCCGCCTGAAGCAGCGTTTTCAGGAACTCGGCATCGAGCTGGTGGCGCCGCCCTAGGTATCGCTCCGTGCACCGATATGGCCGCGGAAGAGCCGTCGGTAGAGCAGGAGGTATCCTGCTTGGAGCGCCCCCGCTGCGAGGAACGGTGCCGCAAGCAGATCGGCATCGAAGAGCCATCCGCCGATGATCGGGCCGATCGCGCGGGGGATCTGCGTCGCCACCGTGCTGAGGCTGGCGGCCAGCCCGCGCCGCCTGATGTCCACCAGTTCGAGGGCGAGGGCCTGTCGCATGCCCGCCGTCGCCCGGTTGGCGGTGGAGCGCAGGACATGCAACGCCGCGGCGATGCCATAGCTGGGCGCGAAGGGCAGCAGCGCCAGGAAGATGAGGCCAAGCAGGCGCAGCCCGATGACCGCGTCGACCGCGCCGAGGCGGCGCATCATCCGCCCGGTCGCGATCGTCGACCACCCGGCCAGGGCAAAGCCGAGCGCCATCACCGGCCCAATCGCCGCCGGCCCGACCCCAAACCGGATGTGGAACCAATAGGCGATGAACGGGCCCACCATGCCGATGCCGAGACCGTTCAGCGCATTGGCGTTCATCAGACGAAACAGCCGCCGCCCTTCTTCGCGCCGCTGCTCGGCCGGCTGAGCGCGCGGCATAGCGATCAGCCGCGGCTCGTCGATCGCCCGGAGAAGGACGAAGCAGAGCACCGCCGTAACCCCGGCCAGCGCGAAGATCGGCCGGTAGGCGAGGGGGCCCGGCAGCCACGTCGCCAGCACACCGGGCAGCATCGCGACGAGCGCGCCCGCCGCCATGCCGAAGAATCCCACCGCGGTGTTCAGCCGGAAGAGGTTGAGAAGCCGTGTCGAGGAGAGATCGGCGGCGAGCCAGGCCTGCTCGATCGGGCTGAACGGGCCGGTCGCGCCATTGCCGCCACGCCCGAACGAGCCGGCGACGGCGGCAAGCCCGAGCCACAGCGGCCGGCTGGTGGCGAGCGCGATCGCCGCGGCGACCACCTGCACCACCTCGTAGCCGAGAAGAAATCGCTTGCGGCCGACGCGATCGCTGAGCGGACCCAGCGCCAGCGTGAGGACGACGCCGAGCAGCAAGCCCGCCGCCATCACGGCGCCGATGCGCGTTGCCGGCCAGGCCAGCGCCCGGAGATAGAGAGTGAAATCCACTACCAGCGCGCCCTGCGCCACGCTGCGCAGCGCGCGGGCAGCGATCAGAAACCGCGCTCGACGTTCAAGCCGGTGGAATCCCGCGAACACTCTGGAGATCACTTTTGCGGCGCCGCCTGGAAACTAACCGTCTGGGCCGGTGCCAGCAAGCGGGCGCGACGCCACCTGGTGAGCGCTAGCGCGCCCTGGTGTGCGGCGGATTGATCGTTGGTCTGACGCTGCCAATCCGGTTGAGCGCCGTGATCGCATCGTCCGGCAAGTTGAGCTCGACCGATGCGAGATTCTCGCGCAGATGCTGCACCGATGACGTGCCGGGGATCAGAAGAATGTTGGGAGCGCGACGCAGCAGCCAGGCGAGCGCGACCTGCATCGGCGTGGCATCGGCGCGCGCGGCGACCTCGGACAAAATGGAGGATTGCAAGGGGCTGAAGCCGCCGAGCGGAAAATACGGCACATAGGGAACGCCGTCCCGGGCCAACTCGTCGATCAGGGCATCATCGGCGCGATGGACCAGGTTGTACTGGTTCTGCACGCAGACGATCTCACAAATCCGCCGCGCTTCGGCGATCTGCGCAGGCGTGACGGTGCTGAGGCCGATGTGACGCACCAGGCCCTTGCGCTGAAGCTCGGCGAGCGCCGTGAGCGGCGCTTCGATTGATCCTTCGCCCGGGCCATGCGATCCGCTGCCGGCGCCGAGCATGCTGCGAAAGTTCACGACCTCCAGCACGTCCAGCCCGAGATTGCGCAGATTGTCGTGCACCGCCCGAGTGAGGTCTTCGCGCGAGAATGCGGGGAGCCATGATCCATCCGCGCCCCGCCGGGCGCCGATCTTGGTGACGATCACCAGATCGTCGCGATAGGGATGGAGCGCCTCGCGGATGAGCTGGTTCGTGACATGCGGGCCATAGAAATCGCTGGTGTCGATGTGGTTGACGCCCTGGGCGACCGCTTCGCGCAGCACGGCCACCGCCGCATCGTGATCCCGGGGCGGACCAAAGACGCCCGGCCCGGCGAGCTGCATGGCGCCATAGCCGAGCCGCTTCACGATGCGGTCGCCCAGGGCAAAAGTGCCGGACAGATCAAGGGTGGACATGGTCGATCTCCTCCGAGAGCGCTCGATGGGGTGAACATCTCTCGGGACAAGCCGGCGGACACGCTGAGGCTGAATGTTCGGTTCTCACCGGCCGCGCCGTCTGGCAGACGGCTATGCAATCGCTGCGATCAATCAAAATGAAGCCGCGCAGCACGGACGCGCCGGCGGCAATTGGCGGCGCTGCACTTGACGGCGGTGTCGCGTGGCAGCTTGGCCGCCCAGCGACTCTGCGCTAAGATTGTGTTTCTTCGCCTGGGCCGGGTCGCTGTGTCATGACTGCGTCGCGCCCCTTCACCAACGCCCTTCAGCTGCTGCGCGCGGCGCGTTTGCGGCCGACCCGGCAGAGGCTGGCGCTGGTCCGGATCCTGTTCGAGCGGGGTGACCGCCACGTCAGCGCCGAACAGCTGTATGGCGAAGTGGTCGAGGCGGCGGTCCGGGTATCGCTCGCGACCGTTTACAATACGCTGCATCAGCTCGTCGAGGCCGGTCTGCTCCGTGAGGTGGTGGTGAATTCCGGCCACTCCTCTTTCGACACCAACGTCAGCGACCATCATCACTTCCTTTTCGAGGATACCGGCCGCCTGCTTGACATTCCGGGCGAGCATGTCGCGGTCTCCCGCCTGCCGAAGCCGCCCGCGGGCGCCGCCATCCGCCGCGTCGACGTGATCATCCGCGTCGACCGGGACCCGGCTCCGGCCACAGACTAGAATTTTTCTAAGCTTAATTGACCCTCGGCTCCGGCGGGCGCATACTTCCCGCCGTCACTGCGTTTCCGATCAGGCTGAGGAGGACGACATGCCTTCTCTCAGGGGAACAGTGACCGAGCAGAATCTTAAGAACGCGCTTGCCTGGGAGAGCCAGGCGAACTGGCGCTATCTGTGTTTAGCGCAGAAGGCCGACGTCGCGGGCTTCAATGACGTGGCGGCCGTGTTCCGCTCGACTGCCGAGAGCAAGACCGGGCACGTGCACGGCCATCTCGACTATCTCAGGGAAGTGGGCGATTCCGCGACCGGCAAACCGATCGGCCGCACGGGCGACGATCTGAAGGCCGCGATCGCCGGCGAAACTCACGAACTGACCGAAATGTATCCGGGCATGGCCCGCGCCGCTCGACAGGAAGGCTTCGACGAGATCGCCGACTGGTTCGAGACGCTCGCCAAGGCCGGGAAGTCGCATGCCCGCCGCTTCCAAAAGGTGCTCGACGCGCTTTGAGCTGAATGGCTCCGTGCAAGTGATCCGAGCAGAAAACCCGATTGGAGGGAAACATGGACGCAGAGGCTGACAAGAGAGCAGGCACGTGCCCGGTGGTGCACGGGACCACTAACGTCGGCATGAGGTCGAACAAAGACTGGTGGCCGAATCAGCTGAACCTGAGGATTCTCCGCGCCAACTCGCCCAAGTCCGATCCCATGGGCAAGGCTTTCAACTATGCCGAGGAGTTCAAGAAGCTCGACTACGCGGCGCTGAAGAAAGACCTCGCCGCGTTGATGACCGACAGCCAGGACTGGTGGCCGGCAGATTTCGGCCACTACGGCGGGCTCATGATACGCATGGCATGGCACGCTGCCGGCACCTACCGCATCGGCGACGGCCGTGGCGGCGCGGGCGCGGGTCAGCAGCGCTTCGCGCCGCTCGGCTCTTGGCCGGACAATGCGAATCTCGATAAGGCGCGCCGGCTCTTGTGGCCGATCAAGCAGAAATACGGCTCGAAAATCTCCTGGGCCGACCTCATCGTCCTTGCCGGCAATGTCGCGCTCGAAACCATGGGCTTCAAGACGTTCGGCTTCGGCGGCGGGCGCGCCGATGTGTGGGAGCCCGACGAGATCGTCTACTGGGGCAAGGAAAAAGCTTGGTTCCCTCATCCTCATAGCGATGAGCGCTACACCGGCGTCCGCGATCTGGAGAATCCGCTGGCCGCCGTGAATATGGGCCTCATCTACGTGAATCCGAATGGGCCGAATTTCAAGCCGGACCCGGTTGCCGCCGCCGTCGACATTCGTGAGACCTTCAAGCGCATGGCAATGAACGACGAGGAGACGGTTGCGCTCATCGCCGGCGGACACAGCTTCGGCAAGACCCACGGCGCCGGCGATGCGGCGCTTGTCGGCGCCGAGCCGGAAGCTGCGCTGATCGAGGAACAAGGCCTTGGCTGGAAGAGCAAGTTCGGCACAGGCAAGGGCAAAGACGCGATCACCGGCGGTCCGGAAGTCACCTGGAGCATCACGCCGACGAAGTGGAGCAACAGCTTTTTCGAGAACCTGTTCAAATATGAATGGGAACTGGAGAAGAGCCCGGCTGGGGCCAATCAATTCAGGGCGAAGGGCGCTGCCGCCACGATTCCGGATGCCTTCGATCCGTCGAAGCGCCATACCCCGACCATGCTGGTCACGGACCTCGCTTTGCGAATGGATCCCGCCTACGAGAAGATTTCCCGGCGCTTCTATGAACATCCGGACCAGTTCGCCGATGCGTTCGCCCGGGCGTGGTTCAAGCTCACACACCGCGACATGGGCCCGCGCGCACGCTATCTCGGCCCGGAGGTCCCGAAAGAGGTGCTGATCTGGCAAGACCCCGTTCCGGCGGTTGATCACAAGCTGATCGACGCGAAGGACATCGCCGACCTCAAGGCCAAGATCCTCGCGACGCGCCTCTCCATCTCCGAGCTGATCGGGACCGCCTGGGCCTCGGCGGCAACCTTCCGCGGTTCCGACAAGCGCGGTGGGGCAAACGGCGCGCGCATCCGTCTCGCACCGCAGAAGGATTGGGAGGTCAACCAACCTGCGCAATTGGCAAAGGTGCTCGACACCCTTGGAGAGATTCAGAAGGCCTTCAATGGCGCGGCGAGCGGCGGCAAGAAGGTGTCGCTCGCCGATCTGATCGTTCTCGGCGGCTCCGCCGCTGTCGAGCAGGCCGCGAAGAAAGCCGGGCACACGGTGACCGTTCCCTTCGCGCCCGGCCGCACCGACGCGACGTCGGCGCAAACCGACGCGGAGTCCCTTGCCTATCTCGAACCGGTGGCGGACGGGTTCCGCAATTACCTCAAGGCCAAGTTCAACATCACGCCGGAGGAGCTGCTGATCGACAAGGCGCAGCTCCTGACGCTCACGGCGCCCGAGATGACGGTTCTGGTCGGCGGCCTCCGCGTCTTGGGCGCGAACCACGGCAAGTCGAAGCACGGCGTTTTCACGATTCGTCCGGAGATGCTGACCAACGACTTCTTCGTGAACCTCTTGGACATGAGCACCGAGTGGAAAGCGACTTCTGATGAAAATGTGTTCGAGGGACACGACCGCCAGGCCGGCAAACTGAAGTGGACCGGCACCCGCGTCGACCTTATCTTCGGGTCGAATTCCGAGCTGCGCGCGCTTGCCGAGGTCTACGCCGCTGACGACGCAGAGGCAAAGTTCGTGGCCGACTTCGTGGCGGCATGGACCAAAGTGATGAACGCCGATCGCTTCGACCTTGCCTGAATCTCAGCCTGGAGGTTCTCGAAGGTTCAACGTTGCCGTTTCGCGCCGCCTATCCGGCTACCCGGTTAGACGCGGTCAGCGAGCGCGAGCCTCCATCGCTGAGGGGTGCAGCGCTAGTATTGAAGGTGGATCGCGGGTGCGACTGCGTCATTGAGGTAGCGCGATTTTTGCATCAATGATGTACATCGCTGACGCAGTCCCGAGTAGGCGCGCAGGCGCTACTTGAACGCCGGCATCACCTTCTGGCAGAGGAGCTGCAGCGCATTCATCACCCGCTCATGCGGGATGAGGCTGCCGGGATTGAGCTCGGCCAGAATGCCGTCGAGGCCGAGCTCGGCGCGCAGCTGCTGCAGCCGCTCCACGACCATCTCGGGCGTGCCGACGATCACCTTGTCGCGCAGCGCTTCCTCGTAGGTGACGGTCTGCAGGTGCTGGCCGCGCTCGGCGCGCTGCTCGACGGCGCGCGCGCCGGCATGCTTCGCCGAATCGCCGATGAGCGCACCGACCGTGCGCAGCAGCCGCATGATGCTCGCCTCGGGCTCGTCGCGCGCCTGCCGCGCCGTCTCCGCGACATAGACCGGGACGCGCAGATAGACCTCGCCGCTTCCCGCGTGCCCTGCGGTGCGATAAGCCTCGCGATAGCTGCGCACGAGCGGCGCCAGCTCCGAGAGCGTGCCGAGCCGCGCCGCGACGAAGATGGCGTGGCCGAGCGTGCCGATCGTCGCGAAGGTGTCGGCGCTGGTGGCGGCGATGCGGATCGGCGGATGCGGCTTCTGCCAGGGCTTCGGCACCAGCGCCACCTTGTCGTAGCGGAAGAATTTTCCCTGATGCGAGAAGCTCGGCTCCGTCCAGGCGCGCCGCACGATCTCGAGCGTCTCGGCGAAGCGCTCGCGGCTCTCCTCGTAAGGCACGCCATAGGCCTCGTAGGTGCGCGGAAAGCCGCTCCGCCCGACGCCGAAGATAAGGCGGCCCTCGCTGATCTGGTCGAGCGTCGCCGCCTCCTCGGCAAGCCGCAGCGGATGACAGAGCGGCAGAACCTGAACCGCGGTGCCGATCTTCATGCGCCGCGTGCGCGCGGCGATCGCGCTCCCCACCATCAGCGGCGCCGACAGCACCGAGCGCTCGGGCGCGAAATGCAGCTCGGCGAGCCACATCGCGTCGAGCCCCCAGCGCTCGGCCGCATCCACCTGCTCGAAGGAATGGGCAAAGGCCGCCCGCTCGCTTTCGCCGGGCGACCACTGAAACTCGTGGAACATACCGAATTCCATCGGGCCTCCTGGCGCCGGGCCGGCGGAGCGGGGCTCTTCTCGCTGCTAGGCCGCCGCCTTGGGCACGAGGTGCTTCAGGCGCGGTATCACGTCCCTCGCGAGGAGCTCCATCGAATGGAGCCAGGCCTTGGGATTTTCCACGTAGTCGAAGCAGAAGAGCAGGATCGAGCCGAAGCCGCCGAGCTCGTCATAGACCTGCTCGAGCCGCCGGGCGACGGTCGCGGGAGATCCGACGATCCAATTGTGCCTGGCGCAGTATTCCGGCGTCACATCGGCATCGGCGACGTCCGGCCGGTGCTTCAGGAATTCCTTGAAGCCGAAGGCGCCGAGCAGCGGCAGGAAATACTCGCCGTACATGCGGCCCATCATGCCGCCGGCCGAGAGGCGCCACGCCTCCTCGTCGCTGTCGGCGACGAAGATCTCGCGCACGATGCGCCATTCGCGGCGGCTGGGATTTCGACCGCTCCGCTCGGCGCCGATCTCGACGCTCTCCCAGTGGCTCGCGACATAAGCCGGGTTGAGATTGAGGCTCATTGGAATGAAGCCGCGCTCGCCGGCGAGCTTCAGCGTGTCGGAGTTCTTGGAGAGGCCGGCGACGCCGATCGGCGGATGCGGCTTCTGAAGCGGCTTGATGTGGGGGCGCAGCATGCCCAGCATCTCGGCCGGCCGGTCGACCTTCCAGAACTTGCCGTCATAGTGGAAGGGCTCGGTCGCGCTCCACAGCTTCAGGATGATGTCGAGCGACTCGCGCGTCATCTCGCGGTTCTCGCCGGACATGCCGTCGACGTTGAACATCTGCCAGTCGCTCGGCAGACCGCTGGCGGCGACGCCGAAATTGAGCCGGCCCTGCGACAGGTGGTCGAGCATCGCCACGCGGTTCGCCAGCTCCGCCGGATGGTGATAGGGCAGCAGGAAGCCGCCCGGCCCGATGCGCATCGATTTGGTTTGCAGCAGCGCCTGCGCCACCAGCAGATCTGGGGTCGGATTGGGTTCCCACGGCGCGGTATGGTGCTCGCCGATCCAGGCTTCGGCGAAGCCCAGCTCGTCGGCCCAGCGCAGCACCTGCAAATCCCATTGCTGCCCGTCGTAGAGACTTCTCTCGGGCGGATGGGACGGCATGGTGAACAGGCCGAGTTCCATGGCTTCCTCCCGTCGACCTCCCCGGCGTTTCCGGGGTAGTGGAGAAAGCCTATGCCCAAACCGCTGCCGAGTCTCGCGTCTTGGCCTGCGCCGGCGGCAGGGCAGTGCCGCGCCGGCGGAGGGCTATTGCGCCGCTTCGCGGGCGTCGCCGGGCCGCACCAGCTTGACCCGCTTGCCGGCCGCGGTGAGCGCCAGGCGCCCGTGCTTCAGATCGAGCGCGTCCTTGCCGAAGATATCGCCGCGCCAGCCCTGGAGCGCGCGCACCGGAGCCGCGTCGTCGGCGGCGATGAGCTCCAGATCCTCGCTGTCGGCGACGAGCTTCTGCGCCACGTCGTTCTCCTCGCAGCGCAGCTTCAGCAGCACCCGCAGCAGGTCGACCAGCGGGCCGATGCCGGGCGGCGGGTCGCGGCGGGGCGGCGGCAGAGGATAGTCGCTTTCCGGCAGCTCCAAGGCGCGCCCCACCGCGGCGAGCACCTCGGCGCCGAGCCTGCCTTCGGCGAAGTTGCGGCCGAGCCCGCGCGTCCGCGCCAGATCGGCGACGCTCGCCGGCGCATGCGCGGCGATCTCCAGGACCGATTCGTCGCGCAGCAGGCGGTTGCGCGGCAGGTTGCGCTGCTGCGCGGCGGTTTCGCGCCATGCGGCGAGTTCGCGCACCAGCGCCAGCATCCGGCGGTTGCCGGTGCGGATCTTGAAGCGCCGCCAGGCCTCCTGCGGCTCCTGGCGATAGGTCGCGGGATCGGTGAGGACCGCCATCTCCTCCTCGAGCCAATGCGCGCGGCCGGTCTTGGCGAGGCGCTGGGTGAGCTTCTCGTAGACGATGCGCAGCGGCACCACGTCGGTCAGCGCATAGTGAAGCTGCCGCTCGGTGAGCGGCCGGTGCGCCCAGTCGGTGAAGCGCGAGGATTTATCGATTTGCGCGCCGGCGAGCTTTCCGGCCAGGTTCTCGTAGCTGACCGCGTCGCCGAAGCCGCAGACCATGGCGGCGACCTGGGTATCGAAGAGCGGCGCGGGCACCGCTCCGGCCATGTTGACGAAGATCTCGATGTCCTGCCGCGCGGCATGAAACACCTTGGGCACGCCCGTGTCGGCCATCAGCGCGAAGAGCGGGGCGAGATCGATGCCCGGCGCAAGCGGATCGATCACCGCCGCCTGTTCCGGCCCGGCGATCTGCACGAGGCAGAGCTGCGGCCAGTAGGTCTTGTCGCGCATGAACTCGGTATCGACGGTGACGAAGTCGGCGGATTTCTGGCTCTCGCAGAAGGCCGCGAGCGCCGGGGTAGACGCGATAACCTGCATGGGCGACCTATACACCGAAAGTTGTCCCAGGGGAAACGTCGCCGAGCCGGTTGCCGCGGGACGGGGGGGCGACTTGCCGCCCGCTTGACAAACCGGGCGCCAGATTGTGTTTTCCGCCTGCCCCCAGCCGGAGCGGACACTTTCCATGCACGTCTATCGCACCCATACCTGTGGCGCGCTGCGCCTTGCCGATGCCGGCCGTGCCGTGCGTATCGCGGGCTGGGTCCACCGCAAGCGCGACCACGGCTCGCTGCTGTTCATCGATCTGCGCGACCATTACGGCATCACGCAATGCGTCATCGACCGCTCGAGCCCGCTCTTCGCCGCGGCCGATTCGCAGCGCCTGGAAAGCGTCCTGAGCATCAGCGGCACGCTGGTGAAACGCTCGCCGGAGACGGTGAACCCGAAGCTTCCCACCGGCGAGGTCGAGCTGCAGATCGCCGAGATCGCGGTCCTCTCCGAGGCCGAGCCGCTGCCGCTGCCGGTCAACACCGAGGCCGACTATCCCGAGGAGATGCGGCTTCGCTACCGCTTCCTCGACCTCCGGCGCGAGGGCGTCCACGCCAATATCGTGCTGCGCTCCAAGGTGATCTCGTCGATCCGCCGGCGCATGATCGAGCAGGGCTTCATGGAGTTTCAGACGCCGATCCTGACGGCGAGCTCGCCCGAGGGAGCGCGCGACTATCTCGTGCCGAGCCGCCTCCACCCCGGCAAGTTCTACGCGCTGCCGCAGGCGCCGCAGCAATTCAAGCAGCTCCTGATGGTGGCGGGCTTCGACCGCTATTTTCAGATCGCGCCCTGCTTCCGCGACGAGGCGAGTCGCGCCGATCGTTCGCCGGGCGAGTTCTATCAGCTTGACTTCGAGATGTCCTTCGTGACGCAGGAGGACGTCTTCGCCGCGATCGAGCCGGTGCTCCACGGCATCTTCGTCGAGTTCGGCGAGGGCCGGACGGCGACGCCGCCACCTTTCCCGCGCATCATTTACGAGGATGCGCTGCTGCGCTACGGCACGGACAAGCCGGATTTGCGCAATCCGCTGCTGATCTCCGAGGCCGGCGACGTGTTCTGCGGCTCAGGCTTCAAGGTCTTCGCCGGTGCCGTCGAGAGTGGCGGGGTCGTGCGCGCCATCGCCGTGCCCGGCGCGGCAGCGCAGCCGCGCAGCTTCTTCGACAAGCTCAATGATTGGGCGCGCGGCGAAGGCGCGCCGGGTCTGGGCTACATCGTCTTTGCCGAGGGCGCAGCGAAGGGGCCGATCGCCAAATTCCTCGACGGGCCGCGATTGGAGCGGCTGAAGGGACTGGCCGCGCTCAAGGACGGCGACGCCGTGTTCTTCGTTTGCGACAAGAAGCCGGCCGCCGAGAAGCTCGCCGGCGCCGCCCGCACCAAGATCGCCCAGGAGCTCGGCCTCATTGCGGCGAACGAGTTCCGCCTCTGCTGGATCGTCGATTTCCCGATGTACGAGCTGAACGAGGAAACCAAGAAGATCGACTTCAGCCACAACCCCTTCTCGATGCCGCAGGGCGGGCTCGAGGCGTTGATGAAGCAGGATCCGCTGACCATCAAGGCATTCCAGTACGATATCGTCTGCAACGGCGTCGAGCTGAGCTCGGGCGCCATCCGCAACCATCGCCCCGAGATCATGTACAAGGCCTTCGAGATCGCCGGCTATTCGGCGGCCGAAGTCGAGGCGCGGTTCGGTGGCATGCTCAACGCCTTCAAATTCGGCGCCCCTCCGCATGGCGGCTCGGCGCCGGGCATCGACCGCATCGTCATGTTGCTGGCCGATACGCCCAATATCCGCGAGGTCGTCGCCTTTCCGATGAACCAGCAGGCGGAGGATCTGCTGATGCAGGCGCCGTCCGAGGTGGGGCCGGAACGGCTGAGGGAGCTGCATATCCGGCTGGCGCTGCCGCCCTCGGTCAAGAAGGACTGACGCGCCGCGCATACTTCTTGCTTTGTTTCTCGCCTTCGCCGAGAATCGTGCGATCGAAACGGGCGAGGGTGAGCCCTTGCGCAGAGTCCGGTGGCTGGGTCCCGCTCTGCTCCTGTCGCTGACGGCGGCGGGCTGCGTCGTTCCTCCGGCGGTCACCGTCGGCTCATTCGCCGCCGATGGGGTGAGCTACGTAACGACCGGCAAATCGGTCACCGATCACGGCCTCTCGGCCGCAACCGGCCATGATTGCGCCTTGCTCCGGCCGGTGCTCGACGACAAGCCGGTCTGCGACACGAGCGACACCGCGCAAGGCAAGCTCGTGCCGGTGGATCTGCACGAGGTCGAGGTGGCGCGGCCGCCACCGCCGGCGGCGGTGGTGCGCGACCGCTTCGTCACCGTCGGCAGTTTCCTTGATGCGGCCAATGCCGAGCGCGCCGCGTCGCGCTATGCGCCGCTGCAGGTCCGCATCGTGCCGGCCGAAGTGGGCGGCCGGCTCTTTCATCGGGTGGTGGTGGGGCCGCTCTCGCGCGAGGAAGCGGCGACCCTCAAGCTGCGTCTCGCCTCGAGCTGAGGCGGCAGGGGTGCTCAGCGGGCGAGGATGACGCCCTGGGTCTCGCGGCCGGCGCGCTTCTGTCCGTACATCTCCATGTCGGCGCGATGCAGCAGCGCTTCCGGGTCTTCGCTGCCGTCGTATTGGGCGAGGCCGAAGCTGGCGCTGAGCAGGATCGGCGCGCCATCGACCTGCGGCGGAGATGTGGAGAGACTGCGCGCGAGGCTGACGCATTTGCGGCGTGCATTGGCGAGGCTTGCGCCGATGAGCAGCAGTGCGAATTCGTCGCCGCCGAGGCGGGCGGCCACGTCGTTCTTGCGCACGCGGCGGCGCAGCGCGTCCGCTACCTGGCGCAGCACCTCGTTGCCGCTGCGATGACCGTAGAGATCGTTGACCGCCTTGAAGCCGTCGAGGTCGCAGACGATGACGACGCCGCGCGGGCCGCCGCGCGCCGCGGCCGCAAGCGCCCGCGTCAGCTCGAGCCCGAAGCCGCGGCGGTTGAGGACGGCGGTGAGTTCGTCGGTGACCGAGAGCCCTTCCAGATAGGCGAGGCGCTCCTCGAGATCGGCGATGCGCTGCTCCGCCGCGGCGGCGGCGGCAAGCGCCCAATCGAGCAGCGCCGGCTGATCTTCCGGTGCCGGTGCCACGGCTGGAATGAGCCGCGCGATGCCTTGCTCATCCGTATGCCAGCGATTTTCCGCAGGGACAGGCATTGGTGTTGTCCGAGTCGTTCTTGGTGTTCCGCGAAGCTTTTCGCAAAACCCATGCCAGTCGCTCAAACGAGGGAAAACCCGCCTATTCCGGCTGAGGACCTGAGGCAAAACCTGCCGGCTGCGGCAGAAGCTGCCGAGGGCAGGGCGGTTTCGGCCGCGGGTGACAGGCTACCGTGACGGGGGGAAGCATGACATACTCTGCCGCGACCCTTGCGCTCGGCGCATCGTCCATCGGGATTTCCAGTCATGAGTCTCCGGCCCGGCCGCCTCGTCGCCCTCTCCGTGGCGCTCTTCCTCGCGGCAGGGCCGGCGGCGCTTGCCGCTGATATCGCGCCCCATCGGGCGCTTTACAGCCTCGACCTGGCGCAGACCAAAGCGGCGAGCGGTGTCACGGCCGCGACCGGCGCCATGGTCTATGAGTGGGGCGAGACGTGCGACGGCTGGACGGTGCAGCAGCGCTTTCGCCTGCGGCTCCAATATGCCGAGCAGGATGATGTCGATGTCAGCTCGAGCCTGGTCACCTGGGAATCGAAAGACGGGCTGCGCTATCGCTTCAACGAGCGCCGAGTGCGCAACGGCGAACTCGACGAGGAGATCAAGGGCAAAGCTAAGCTCGACGGCTCCGGCAAGGGTGGCTCGGCCGAGTTCACCAAGCCGGAGGCAGCGACGCTCACCCTGCCTCCCGGCACGATCTTTCCGACGGCGCACACACTGGTGCTGATCGCGCGGGCGCGCGCCGGCGACCAGCTCGTGTCGCGCAAGGTGTTCGACGGTGCGACGGTGGAGAATGCCGGGCAGATCACCGCGGTGATCGGACCGGAGTTGAAGCCCGGTGCGCAGGACCAAGGGGTGAAGCTGCCGAAGAGCCCGCTGCTTCAGCGCCCGTCCTGGCGGATGCGCCTCGCCTTCTTTCCGGCGAACAGCAATCAGGAGCAGCCCGATTACGAGCTCGGCATGCGTCTCCTCGACAATGGCGTTTCGCAGGACATGACGCTCGACTACGGCGACTACGTGGTCCACGCCAAACTCGACGACATCGAGGCGCTGCCGCGTCCGAAGTGCTGACGCGGTGACTCAGCGTCTGCCGGAATCGCCGAAGAGATCCGGCGGATCGGCGAGCGCCGGCTCAGCAAGCCGGTCGGCGCCGATGCCGATCAGACGAAAGGCGGTGCCGTCGGCCGCTTCGCGCAGCAGCGGCAGCGCCGCGCGGTAGAGCGTATCCGAGCGCTGCGTCGGGTCGGCGAGCCGCCGCGAGCGGCTCAGCACGCGAAAATTGCCGGTCTTGAGCTTGAGCGTCACGCTGGCGGCGGCATGGCCGGAGCGCGCGAGGCGTCGCGCCAGGCTGTCGCAGAGCGGAGCAAGCTGCTTGGCGAGCGCCTCGAATGCCGCGATGTCGCGCGCGAAGGTGGTCTCGACCGAGATGCTCTTCGTCGGCGCGTCGGGATCGACCGCGCGGTCATCCTCGCCGCGGGCGAAGCGCGCAAGCCGGCGGCCGATCGCGCCGTAGCGGGCAATCAGTTCGCGCTCGCCCCGTTGGCGCAGCTCAGCGATGGTGGTGATACCGTCGCCCGCCAGCTTCTGCTCGAGCGCCGCGCCGACGCCCCAGATCAACCCCACCGGCTTGGCGGCCAGGAAGTCAAGCGCATCGCCGCGGCCGAGCACGGCGAAGCCGCGCGGCTTGTCCAGGTCGGACGCGATCTTGGCGAGAAACTTGTTGTAGGAGAGGCCGATCGAGACGGTCACGCCGATCTCGCGCTCGATGCGGCGCGCGAGCAGCGCCATGGTGCGCGCCGGCGGACCGCCATGGACGCGCTCCGTACCGGCGAGGTCGAGAAAGGCCTCGTCGATTGACAAGGGCTGGACCAGCGGGGTCGTGGTCAGCATGAGTTCGCGCACCTGGCGGCCGACGGCTCGATATTTCGCCATGTCGGGAGGAATCACCACCGCGTCGGGGCAGGCTTTCAGCGCCTTGAACATCGGCATCGCCGAGCGGATGCCCGAGAGCCGCGCCACGTAGCAGCAGGCCAGCACCACGCCGCGGGTGCCGCCGCCGACGATGACCGGGCGGTCGAGCAGTTCCGGCCGGTCGCGCTTCTCGACGCTGGCATAGAAAGCATCGCAATCGAGATGGGCGAGCGAGAGATCGGCAAGCTCGCCATGGGCGGCGAGGCGCGGCGAGCCGCATTGCGCGCAACGCCCGTCAGGGGGCAGCGTGTCGGCGAGGGCGGCGCAGTCGCGGCAGAGCGCGGTCACGGCGCCTCGTCCGGATCCCAGAGCCAGGCGGCACCCCGCACGCCGCTCGCCGCACCGTGGCGCGGCGGCAGCAGGCGCGTGCTCACAGCGTCCGAGAAGACAAAGCGCCCCCAGAGCTCGGGCACGCGGCGATAGAGCCAGGCGATCTGGCCCAGTCCCCCGCCGAGCACGATCGCGTCGGGATCGAGCAGATTGATCACCGTTGCGAGGCCGCGGGCGAGGCGACCGGCGTAGCGCTCGAGGCTGGCGGCGGCAGCGGTATCGCCGGATTGGGCCCGCGCCGCGATGCCGGGCGCGTCCAGCGCCTCGCCGCTTGCCGCGCCATGGTCGCGTGCGAGCCCCGGTCCGGACAGGAAGGTCTCCAGGCACCCCGCCTTGCCGCAGTAGCAAGCAGGGCCAGGCCGTTCGGCGTCGGTTGGCCAGGGCAGGGGCGAATGGCCCCATTCGCCGGCGATTCGGTTGGCGCCGCGGATCAGCTTGCGCTCGACTACGACCCCGCCGCCGACTCCGGTACCTAGAATGACGCCAAAGACCACTCTCGCCTCGGCGGCCGCCCCGTCGATCGCCTCGGAGAGCGCAAAGCAATCGGCGTCATTGGCAAAGCGGAGGGGCCGGGCGAGCGCCGCCGTCAGGTCGCCGTCGAAGGGCCGCCCGTTGAGGCAGGTGGAATTGGCGTTGCGGACCAGCCCGGTGGTCGGCGACAGCGAGCCCGGCATGCCGATGCCGACCGTGCAGCGGTGGCCGAGCGCTCCCTCGACCGCGGCGACGAGGCCGCGCACCGCCTCGACCGTTCCGGCATAGTCTCCCGCAGGGGTTGTAATTTTTCGCCGCAGGACGACCTCACCTAGGCGGTCCATCGCTACCGCTTCGATCTTGGTGCCGCCGAGGTCTATCCCGATGCGCATGACGGTCGAGGCGCCCCTTTGCCGCAGCCGGCTTGGCCCGCCTAAAAGTTACGAAATCTTAAGGTAAACCAAACTATAGGTAACTTCGACGCGGGGGAGGGTGAGTTAGACGTGTTGCGCGCCGAGAGTCGTCGATGGTCGAGTCCCCCGTGCGGCGATCGCCTCCGTGAGTGTCCGAACACAAGGATCTTCCTATGAGCAAGCGGGTTCTGATCGTCGAGGACAATGACCTCAATATGAAGCTATTCCACGACCTCCTGGAGGCGCATGGCTACGCCACGCTGCAGACCAAGGACGGCATGGAGGCGCTGAAGCTCGCGCGCCAACATCATCCTGACCTCATCCTCATGGACATTCAATTGCCCGAGGTCTCCGGCCTCGAGGTGACGAAATGGATCAAGGAGGATGACGACCTCAAGACCATTCCCATCATCGCCGTCACTGCCTTCGCCATGAAGGGTGACGAAGAGAAAATCCGCGAAGGCGGCTGCGAGGCCTACATCGCCAAGCCCATATCGGTCGCCAATTTCCTGCAGACTGTCGAACGTTTTCTGAGCTGAGAGCTGGCCATGTCGGCGCGGGTATTGGTCGTCGATGACGTCGAGGTGAATGTCAGGCTGCTCGAGGCCAAGCTCTCGAGCGAGTATTTCACCGTCATCACCGCGTCCAGCGGGCCCGAAGCGCTTGCTCTCGTGCAGCGTGAGCGCCCCGATATCATCCTCCTGGATGTGATGATGCCGGAGATGGACGGCTTCGAGGTGTGCCGGCGGCTGAAGGCCGACCCGCGTACCGTCGATATCCCGGTCGTCATGGTGACTGCGCTCTCCGAGGTCTCGGACCGCGTCCGCGGCCTGCAGTCGGGAGCCGACGATTTCCTGACCAAGCCGGTCAACGACGTCGCCCTCTTCGCCCGCGTCCGCTCGCTCGTGCGCTTGAAGCGCATGATGGAGGAGTGGCGGCTGCGCGAGGAGGTCTACGGCCGTTTCGACACCGTCATCGCCGAAAACCGCCGCGTCGAGGATATGGGACCGGCGCGCATCCTGCTGTGGGAAGAGAGCAGCTTCGCCGCCGAGCGTCTTTCGGAGATGCTGCAGCCGGCCGCCTCGGCCGTTCTGCGCCCGACCACGCCCGAGCAGCTCCGCGAAATGGTGGACGGCTCGATCGATCTGGTGGCCCTCAGTCTTGCCGGGCAGCAGGACGCGCTCCGCCTCGTCGCACAGCTTCGCGGCAACGATGCCAGCCGTCTGGTGCCGGTCCTGCTGATCGCCGAAAGCGAGGACCTGCCCCGGCTCGCGAAGGGGCTCGATCTCGGCGCCAACGACTACATTGTGCGGCCGATCGACCGCAACGAGCTGATCGCACGGGCGCGAACCCAGATCCGGCGGAAGCGGCTGCAGGACCGGCTTCAGGACAATTACGAGCGCAGCCTCGCGCTGGCCCTTACCGACAGTCTCACCGGCCTCTACAACCGCCGCTATCTGATGGCTCATCTCGACGGGCTGATGTCCCGCGCCGCCGAAGGCGCGCAGGGACCGGCGGTGCTGATGCTCGACATCGACTTCTTCAAGCGTGTCAATGACACCCACGGGCACGCGGCGGGCGATGCGGTGCTGCGCGAAGTCGCAAGCCGAATTGCGCGTCACGTACGCGGCTTCGATCTGGTGGCGCGCTATGGCGGCGAGGAATTCGTCGTGGTGATGCCGGAAACCCAGCTTGCGGTTGCTGCCATGGTCGCCGAGCGCCTGCGCAAGGTGATTGCCGCCAAGCCGATCTCGCTCGGCGAAGGCGAGGGAGAACTCGAGCTGACGATCAGCGCCGGCATCGCAGTGACCCGCGAGGGCGGCGACAGTCCGACCGCTATCCTGCAGCGCGCGGACAAAGCGCTTTACGAGGCCAAAGGGCGCGGCCGCAACTGCGTCGCGGGGTCGGTAGCCGAGATTCTGCCGGTCAGCCGGGTGTCCTGAACGCAACAGATAGACACGAAAAAGCCGCCCTCGGGCGGCTTTTTTTGTCGACGTCGGGCCGGCGTCCTACTTGATCTTGCTTTCCTTGAAGACGACGTGCTTGCGCGCCACGGGATCGTATTTCTTGAGCTCGAGCTTCTCGGTTTTGGCGCGCGGATTCTTCTTGGTCACGTAGTAGTAGCCGGTATCCGCGCTGCTCACGAGCTTGATCAGAACGGTGTTCGATTTCGCCATGGCCGGTGTCCTTGAAAGCGACCGCGGACAATAGCGCGGTGCCGGTTCTTGTCAAGAGCCGGGTGGAACTCCCGCGGAAAAGCCGCTGTTGGGAAGGCATCGCTAGCTCAGCGGGACGGGGTCAGTCATGCGCGTCGCACTCATCGGGATTTTGGGATTGAGCCTGCTCACTGCCGGATGCGGCACGAACCAGGAGCAGCGCGCCGCCACCGCCGGATTGACCGGCGCCGGCGTCGGTGCCGTGGTCGGCGGTCCGGTCGGGGCGGCCGTCGGTGTCGTCGTCGGCGCGGTCGGCGGCGCGGCTATGCCGGAAGGCGCCGATACGATCGCGAAACAGGCGCTCAACATGGAGCATCGCTCCGGTGAGACCGCTCTCGCTCAGGCGGGCCTCACTCCGGCTGCCACTTCGGGTTCCTCCCAGCCGCCGCCGCAACAGAAGGTTTCGGCCGATACGGCCAAGCAGGCGCAGCGCGACCTCAAGCAAAAGGGCCTCTATCATGCCCGCGTCGATGGCATCGTCGGGCCGAAGACGAAACAGGCGCTCACCGCCTTCCAGAAGCGCGAAGGCTTGCCGCAGACGGCGATGCTGGATCAGCCGACGCTCGACCGGTTGAACGCAACGCGTACCGGATCGGCGCAAGGCAACCAAGGCAGCAATACCGCCGCCAACGGTACCTCGACGGGAGCGCAGCAGGCGATGCTGAGCCCCTCGCAGCTGCGCGGGCATCTGAGCCAGGAGGGGTACAGCAACATCTCCGACCTTCGTCGCGAGTCCGGCGACACCTGGAGCGCCCAGGCGCAGCGGGGAGGACAGACACTGGCGCTGCAGGTCGATGGGCGCACCGGTCGCGTGACCAACGAGCAGCAGGTCGCGGCCACATCTCAGCAGCCCTCCGCTGGCTCGACCAATCCGCCGCCGCAGCCCTCGCCCTCCGGCGCCAATGCGCCCAATGCCAATCCGCCCAATAACGGCGGCACTGCCTCGCAGCCTGGCGCGCCCGAAGGGAATCAGGGCACCAACCACTAGTCCAAAGATCCCCCTCGAACTGGCGCCTCGTCGAGCGATCGGCGGGGCGCCATCGGCGTCTGGACGGATGTCCCTCCGCCTGCCACGCTTGTCGGCAGCCAAGGGGAGGGAGCCGATGAAGATCGTCAAGCTCAGCACGATCCGCGCCGAGGTGCCTTTGTCGCGGCCGATCCGCACGGCGATTCACGACATCCGCTCGGTCGGCGCGCTTCTCGTCTCCATCGATGCCGGCGATGGCCTGATGGGGGAGGGTTATCTCTTCGCGCCCGGCACGCGTCAGCTCGGTGTTCTCGAGCAGATGGTGCTGAGCTTTGCGCCGGTTCTGATCGGCGCCGACCCCGAGATGAGCGAGGGCTTGTGGCGGCGGCTGTGGCGCGAGATCAATTTTTTCGGCCACAAGGGTGTATCGGTCTTTGCGCTTTCCGCCGTGGACATGGCGCTCTGGGATCTGCGCGGCAAGGCGCTTGAGCGCCCCATCCATCGCCTCCTCGGTGGCTGCCGCAGCCTGGTCCCCACCTACGCGAGCGGCGGGCTTTGGCTGGGCGCCACGCTCGATGAACTCGTCGCTGAAGCGCGCTCCTTTCTCGACGCCGGTTTCCGCGCGATGAAGATGCGCCTCGGCCGCAAGCATCTCGAGGAGGATGTGGAACGCGTCGCCGCGGTACGCGCCGCGATCGGGCCGGAGATCGCGCTGATGGCCGATGCCAATCAGGGCTTCACCGTCGAACACGCGATCCACTTGGGGCGTCGGCTCGAGGAGTTCGGGCTCGCCTGGTTCGAGGAGCCGGTACCTGCCTACGATCTCGACGGCTCCGCGCGCGTCGCCGCAGCCCTCGATACGCCGGTTGCCAGCGGCGAGACCGAATATGCGCGGTACGGATTCCGCGACATGCTGAAGGCCGGTGCCGCCGATGTTCTGATGCCCGATCTCGGTCGGGTCGGCGGTGTCAGCGAGTTCGTCAAGGTGGCGCACATGGCCGATGCGGTCGACATTCCGGTCTCATCGCACATCTACACCGAACAGAGCCTGGGCCTGGTCGCGGCGCTCGGCAATGCGACCTATCTTGAGCATATGCCATGGTTCGGCAGTCTCTTCCGCGAGCAGCTCGAGATGCGCGACGGCATGGTAGTCGTGCCCGAGCGGCCGGGCTTCGGCTTCACCTTCGATCCCGACGCGGTCGAAGGTTATCGGCTGTGAGCGCGGTCACTGCGCGGCCAGCGGATGCTCCGGCCGAATCTGCGCCTGAATCGCTGCGAGATCAGCTCCGTCGAGCGTTTCCTTCTCGAGCAGCAGGGCGGCGCCGCGCTCGAGCAGATCGCGGCGCTGCTTCAGGATCGTGACGGTGCGCGTGAAGGCATGCTCGACGATGCGCTGCACCGCTGCGTCGATGGCGTGGGCGGTGCCGTCGCTGTAGCTGCGCTGCTCCCAGCCCAGCATGTTCGGCGCACCCTGCAGGAAGGTCGGTCGCTGGGCATCGTAGGAGACAGGACCGAGCTTCTCGTCCATGCCGTAGCGCGCCACCATGTCGCGCGCGATGCTCGTCACCTTGGCGAGATCGTCCGCGGCTCCGGTGGAGAGATGGCCGAAGATGATCTGCTCGGCGGCGCGGCCGCCGAGCAGCACGCACATGCGGTTCTCCAGCTCCTCGCGCGTCTGGATGAAGCGGTCTTCGCTCGGCCGCTGGATCGTGTAACCGAGCGCGCCGATCCCGCGGGGGATGATCGATACCTTGTGGACGGTGTCGGTGCCGGGAAGCGACATGGCTGCGAGCGTGTGTCCCATTTCGTGATGGGCCACCACGCGTCGCTCCTTGGGGTTGAGCACGCGCCGCTTCTTCTCGAGGCCCGCCACGATCCGCTCCACGGCGCTGGTGAAATCGGCCATGGTAATGGAATCGCCTCGCCGACGCGTCGCGATCAGCGCGGCCTCGTTCACGAGGTTGGCAAGATCGGCGCCGGTGAAGCCCGGCGTCAGCGCGGCGATCTGCTCGGGATCAACGTCGCTCGCGAGAGTGTGGCCCTTGAGATGAACCTTGAGGATGTCGATGCGGCCGAGTTTGTCCGGTCGATCGACGAGAACCTGGCGGTCGAAGCGGCCGGCGCGCAGCAGTGCCGGGTCGAGAACCTCGGGACGGTTGGTTGCCGCGAGCAGTACCAGCCCCGAGCGTGAATCGAAGCCGTCGAGCTCGGAGAGGAGCTGGTTCAGCGTCTGCTCTTTCTCGTCATTGCCACCCATTCCCTGAAACGTGCCGCGTGCGCGGCCAAGCGCATCGAGCTCGTCGATGAAGATGATAGCCGGCGCCTTCTGCCGCGCTTGCTCGAAGAGGTCGCGCACGCGCGCGGCGCCGACGCCGACGAACATCTCGACGAATTCCGAGCCCGAGATCGAGAAGAATGGGACACCCGCCTCGCCGGCGACTGCCTTTGCCAGCAAGGTCTTGCCGGTACCCGGCGGACCGACAAGCAGGATGCCTTTCGGGACACGTGCCCCGAGGCGGCCAAAGGTCTTCGGGTCCTTGAGGAACGCCACGACCTCCTGCAGCTCGAACTTGGCTTCTTCGACCCCCGCCACGTCGCTGAAGGTGACGGTCGGCTTGTTGCCGGTGAAGAGGCGCGCCCGGCTCTTGCCGAACGACATCGCCTGGTTGTTGGTCCCCTGCGCCTGACGCATCATGAAGACGAA
>DATNDG010000057.1:0-74590 GCA_035553515.1 Allostellaceae bacterium
AGCCTGCCGAAAATTGCCTAATAACCGGTGAAGGTTGAGGCGGGACGGGCTGCGGCGCTCTTATTCCGCCTGTCCCGGTCCGAGCGGCGCTTCAGATTGCCTGCCGCCGCTCCGTCGAGAGAGGCCGCTCTCCCGCTTTGCGACTGCGTATCTCCTCGATCCGATCGAGGCAGCGGTCTATGTCGCGAAACGGCAGGCCGCTCAGCTCGGAAAGCTCGAGGTCCCACCATCTGAGCCGCAACAGCCGCTCGATCGTCTTCTCCGGGAAGCGGAGCCGTTTCACGCGTGCGGGAACGCCGGCGACGGCGGCGTAAGGGGGCACGTCCTTGGTCACCACCGCGCCGGCGGCGATGATGGCGCCGTCGCCGACGGAAGCGCCGGGCATGATGTTGACGTGATGCCCCGTCCAGACGTCGCTGCCGATGGTCACGCGCTGGAACATGTCCGGCGTGCGCTCGAGACGGACGAACTCGTTGTATTCGTCGACCCAATCGAAGGTGTGCGACAGATACTGGAACTCGTGGGTGCTGAGCCAGTCGGTCGGATGATTGAACGGATTGAACGAATTCCGGATGCCGAAGGCGCAGAAGTTTCCGATGGTGGCTCGCCCGACGAAGCCATGATCGTTCATCCCGGAATACCGGCCAAATTCCACGTCCGGTCCGATCTGCGTTTGGAGACCGAGCCGCGCCGGACCGTTCAGGCGCGAGGTCAGGATCCGCGCGCCCGGTTTCAGCCGAATGACGCCGTGCAAGGTAAGCGGGACCTTCGTCGTGTTCTCTTCCCGCTCGATATAGATCGTGTCGTAGATCATCTTCTCCGGCTAACTCACGGACACCTTTAGCGAGCGGCACTCCATGCCCTGCGGCATGCCGCGGCGATCGCGGCGGCGTCGAAGCCGAAGCGGCGGCGGAGCTCGGCCCGGTCGAGACCGCCGAGCGCCAGCGCGTGCGGCGGGCCCAATCGCTCGATCCTGACCGGCGCATCGCATGCCGCCTTCCAGGCGTAGAGGGCGGCGGCCAATCCGCCGTGCGGGAAGTGCTCCTCGACGGCGAGGATCGTGTGAATCGATTGCGGCAGCGCGTCGAGCGCCGCCGTATCGAGCGGCTTTACGGTGTGCATCTGCAGATGGAGCGGGGCGATGCCGTCGCGCGCCAGCTCATCGAGCGCCGTCGCGGCCTCGCTGGCAACATCGCCGGTGGTGATGACGGCGATCTTGCGGCCCTGGCGCACCAGGCGAGCGCGGCCCAGCTGCGCCGGCGCCTCGGCGGCATAGTCGGGCTCGCCATAGCGGCCGACGCGCAGATAACTCGGGTCTGGAGCCGCCAGCAGCTGGGGCAGCAGCGCCGCCATCTCCTCGGGACTGCCGGGCGCCACGACTGTCATGGCGGGGATGGCGCTCATCAGTGCAAGATCGTCGGCCGCATGGTGGGTGACGCCGCTGTCGGAGTAGGTGTAGCCGCCGCCCGCCCCGACGATCACGACCGGTGCGTGGTGGTAGCCCACCGCTATTCGGATCTGCTCGTAGCAGCGGCCGGTTGCGAAGGAGGCGATCGAGTAGGCGACGGGACGCCAGCCTTCGAGCGCGAGACCGGCGGCACAATCGACGAGCTGCGCTTCGGCCACGCCGACATTGACATAGCGCGGGCCAAAATCGGCCGCGAACTTGTCGAAGACGCCGTAACCAAGATCGCCCGTGAGCAGCATCACGCGCTCATCGGCTGCGGCGAGACGGTGGAGCGTATCGGCAAAGGCGCGCCTCATGGGTGGCTCCGATGGATCGGTCGGACGCCAAGCTCGCCGAGCGCCGCCTCGACCTCCTCCGACGATGGCACGCGGTAGTGCCAAAGCGTCCGGTCGGTCATGAAGCTGACGCCCTGCCCGCCCCGTGTCCTGGCGATGATGGCGGAAGGCTTGCCGGCAGCGAACGGCAGCCGGTCGAGTGTCGCCACGAGCCCGCGGAGGTCGTGGCCGTCGACGGTCTCGGCCGCCCAGCCGAAGGCCCGGAATTTCTCTTCAAGCGGCATGTGACCCATGATGACGTCGCTGCGGCCGACCGCCTGCAGCCCATTGTAGTCGACGATCGCCACCAGGCGGTCGAGTTGCTGTGCCGCGGCGAACATCGCGGCTTCCCAGACGCTGCCCTCGTTGCATTCGCCGTCGCTCATCAGCACGACGCCGCGGGCCGCGATACCTTTGAGCCGCAATCCGTAGAGCATGCCGGTGGCCATGCCGAGCCCGTGTCCCAGGCTTCCCGAAGAGATTTCGAGCGCGGGAAGGGCGTGACGGCACGGGTGGTTGATCAGCACCGAGTCGTTCTTGGCGTAGGAGGCCAGCAGCTGCCGTTCGATGAAGCCGAGCTCCGCCAGCAGCGCGTAGTAGGCGGTGCAGGCATGCCCTTTGCTGAATAGAAAACGATCGCGCGCCGGGTCTTTGATCGAAGCCGGCGAAAGCTTCAGCCAGCCGCTGTGGAGCGCCACCAGGATATCGGTGCAGCTCAGCGCCGAGCTCAAATGCCCTTGTCGCCCATCGGCCGCCATTTGGATGCAGGTGGCGCGAATTCGCCGAGCGCGCTGCTCCAGCGCCGCGAAGATGCTCTCGGGAGATGGCCGGTGCGCAACTGTGGTGCTCAGCATCGGAGCTCCCGAAGGCGGCAGACGCCGCTACCGACATCAAGACTAGGCGCGATGTGTCAAGGGAATATTAACTTCGATTCCAAGCCGCGGGATTGGCGCGGGATTCCAGAGCTCTGGCGGACCTTGATGGCGCGGCTTCATTATTTATTAGCCGAATTGCGCTTGAGTTGGCGCCTGCATGAGGGTGACCATGCCGCCTTCCCTGATGACGCCGCTGGACCTCCTCCTCGTCCATCCCGGCGGCAAGCAACGCATCTATCAGCAGCTCGGCGATACGCTCACCGCGATCGAGCCGCCGCTCTGGTGCCGGCTCATCGCGGGCTATGTGCGCGACCGCGGCCACTCCGTCGCCATCATCGATTCCGAGGCCGAGGGCTGGGGGCCGGAACAAGTCGCCGACGAAGTCGCGCGGCGCCGGCCGCGCCTCGTCGGCATGATCGTGTTCGGCCATCAGCCCTCGGCCTCGACCCAGCAGATGGTGGGCGCCGGCCTCACCTGCCGTGCCATCAAGGAGCGCACTCCCGAGCAGAAGATCGTCATCGCCGGCGGCCATGTGGCGGCGCTGCCCGAGCGCACGCTGCGCGAGGAGGCGGTCGATTTCGCCTGCAACGGCGAGGGGCCGGTCACGATCCTGGCGCTGCTCGAGCAGCTCCGGACCGAGGCGCCGCTCGATTGCGCCGGCATCCCGGGCCTCGTGTGGTGGCAGGGTGCGGCGGTGCGCGCCAACCCTTCGCCGCCGCTCATCAAGGACCTCGACGCCGATCTCCACGGCAATGTCTGGGATCTGCTGCCGATCGAGCGCTATCGCGCCCATAACTGGCAATGCTTCGGCGATCTCGCCCAGCGCCAGCCCTACGCTTCGATCTACACCTCGCTCGGCTGTCCCTACACCTGCAGCTTCTGCTGCATCAACGCGCCGTTCGGCACCAACCGCTACCGCATGCGCAGTGCCAAGGCGGTCGCCGCGGAGATCGACCTCCTGCACAACACCTACGGCGTCAAGACCTTCAAGATCATCGACGAGATGTTCGTGCTCAACGAACGCCATGTGCTGGCGCTGTGCGACGAGCTGATCGAGCGCGATTACGGCCTGAACATCTGGGCCTATGCACGCGTCGATACGGTGAAGCCGCATCTACTGCGGCAGATGCGCAAGGCGGGCATCCGCTGGCTCGGGCTCGGCATCGAGTCCGGCAGCGAACATGTCCGCGACGGCGCCGACAAGACCTTCGCGCAACAGGACATCATCGATGCGGTGCGCGAGATCCAGGCGGCCGACATCAATATCATCGGCAATTTCATCTTCGGCCTGCCCGACGACGATCTCGCCAGCATGCGCCAGACCCTCGATCTCGCGCTCGAGCTCAATTGCGAGTTCATCAACTTCTATTCGGCCATGGCCTATCCCGGCTCGGCGCTCCACCGCGTGGCGGTGGAGAAGGGCTGGCCCTTGCCCGAGCACTGGAGCGGCTATTCCCAGCACAGCTACGACTGCCTGCCCCTGCCGACCGATAAGGTGCCGGCCGCCGAGGTCTTGCGCTTCCGCGACGAGGCCTTCCACGAATATTTCGCGAGCAAGCGCTACCTCGACATGGTGGCGCAGAAATTCGGCCGGGAGACACGCGCGCACATCGAGCAGATGGCCGTGCACAGGCTGCGCCGCAAGCTTCTCGAAGAGCCGCCGGCGTCGGGCGCCGGGTGAGAGAGCTGTCTAGGCCGTGACCAAGCGGATCAAGGTCTCCTGCCTCTATGACGGCGAGTTCGCGGGTTATCCGAATCTCTTCCATCCGCTCGGCATGTCCGGCCTGTCGCATCCCGACATCGACTTCGGGTTCGCCGACGATCCCGAGGCGGATGCGTGGTTCTTTCACACGGTAGCGATCGAACCCAGGCGGCCGCGCCTTGTCTTCCATCTGGAAGAAGTGCGCGCGCTCGCCTGTCTCGACGGTCCCTGGCTCGATAGCTTTCCGGCGCCGGCCGTTGAAGGCCGGCTCCGCGCCCTCCTGGAAAGCGACCGCTATAAGGCGATCGTCACCCATCTCGATCTCACCGACACGGGGCTGCGAAGCTATTTCCGCTCTGACATCATCGATGCGAAAATCCGCCGGGCGGCGCTCGGCATCGCCAGGAAGCCGGACCGGACGGCGGTGGACCGCCCCTTCACCCTGGTTTTCACCAACAGCTTCCATCACCATCCGGACAATCTCGTACGGCGCGGTTTCGCCGAACTGCTGCTTGCCTTCCGCGCGTTGCGCCAGGAAGTGCGGGATGCGCAGCTCCTGGTCTATGCCCGCGGATTGAGCGCCGAGCCCGAGGACGGCGTCACCGTCATCAGCGACAGCCTCGACGAGGAAGGCATCGACCGGCTTTATGCGCGCGCCGATGCTGCAGTGCTCTGGGCCGTCGATCTGCACAGCCATACGACCTTGCGCTCGATTGCGATGGGCTGCGTGACGATCGTGTCGGATGCGCCGGGCTACGCCGAGCTGGTCCGCACCGGCGCCACAGGCTTCATCGTGCCCGGCCGCTACGGACGGGACTGCTATGTTCACCCGCGCGGCCGCACCTTCTCCCGGCGCCACATCACCGAGGTCAATGCCGAGGCGGCGGGCAGGATCGCCGCGCTTCTGATCGAGCTTGCGCGGGACCGCGACTATACCCTCGCCTTCGCCCGCCGCGCCCAGGAGACGATCCGCGCCGAGCGGACGCTCGACGACTGGCAGAGCGACTTCGGCGAGATTTTTCTCGAGGCGGCCGCCGCCTAGGCGCTTCCCGCCCGCCTTCGCTCGGCCGCCGGCAGCTCATCGCTGCCCGGCCCGCTAAACGCAATACCGTCTACCGGCACCTCTCGGGGACCGGTCTATCTAGATGGTCATGGCGCGGATTCATCCGCGGATCAGAAATCGTCTCCTTGAGCGCGGTGGCAGCTGCGAGGGATGATATGCTTGCCGAGAGGCGGCCAGGTCGTGCAGCCGCCGGATCTCGGGACCAAGCCCGGCACGTCTCTCTCGGCGAGGATAGGGAGATGATTTCAACCGTTGGCACTTCCGCGCTCGGTGGAGTTCTAGGCGGATCGGCTGCAGCCTTGCTGGTTGTTGGTGTCACCGAGATGATCAAGGCGATGCTCACCCTCGTCTCCAGACAGGACGCCTGGGTGCTTATCCTCGTGCCTCTGCTCGGATTGGGGTTCTCGGTTCTCGTGCTTCATGGATTCGGTTTGAGTAGCAAAACGCATACTTCGGGGCGGCCGCGGTGGGCGGCCGCATGGCGAACCTTTCCGCCAGGCGCCGTTCGCTCGGATCTGACCGGCGATATCGTGGAGTTCGCAGGCGAGGAGGAGCGCTTTCCGTGGCGTTTGGTGCCGATCCGCCTGGTTGCCGTCTACGCCACAGTAGGCCTGGGTGCGGCGATGGGGACTGAGAAGCCGGCTGCCTATCTCGGGGTCGCTACAGGAGTAGCTCTCGGAGATCTCCGGTGGCGCTGGCTTCTGCGACCGGCAGCAGTGGGGGGCGGCGCGGCGGGCGTAGCGGTGCTGATGGGGATTCCCCTGGTTGGCACCGCGTTGATCCTCGAACTGGAGCGACGGCACGCCTCACTGAGCGTCGAGCGGGTGACTTCGGCACTCGTCGGTGGATTCGTTGGATGGTTTTGGCACGTTGCTCTTGGTGTCGACCTGATTCGCCTGGTTGTTCCCAAAGAACCGCCGCACAGCTTTCAACAGGCTCTGATGGCGGCGCTGTTCATCGGGCTGCTTTCCGGCTCGATCACCTCGATCGCAGGAACAGCGATCTATCGAGCGAAATATTGGCATGCCCGCCCCATCGTCCGGTTCACCCTTGGCGGGCTGGTCTTGGGAGCGGCCGCGTTGATCCTCGCAATAATCGCCGCTCCGTCGGCCGCCGTGGGCCCAGGCAGCGGAGCGATCGCGTGGGCAGAGAGCACGCGGGCCCCAGCGCTGACCGTGCTCGCGGTCACTTTGCTCCGGGCAGTAGCCACCACCGCTTCCTCGGCGGTAGGCGGATGTGGCGGCCTGTTTGTGCCGTTTTTGGCAATCGGCGACCTTGCAGGGCGGGTGTTCGCACCGTCGCTGGAACTGCCGGCCGATCTTGCCGGTGCGGCCGGTGCAGCGAGTGGGATCAGCGGCGGCTATCATTTGCCTTTCACCGCTGTCGCGCTCGTCCTCGGCCAAGGCGGCCCCAGCTTCGCGATGCTGACCTGCGTGGCGACGGTTATCGTTGCGGCCTACGCCGGCAAGGGCACAGCATTGTTGCTGGATCGAAGTCTGGCGCGTTGGCCTTACCCGGTCGAGAGCGACTCCTATACCTTCTGATCATTGCGGCGTCTAAATGCTCCGAGGTAGCGCCGCACAAGGCTCAGTCCGGACCACGTCCGCTCACCCGCGCCAAGCCCGAAGGCCGGAATTGACAGATTAGTACGTCCGTACTAATATCCGCACATGCGTACTAGGCCCAAATCTGCTCCCGCGGAGAACAGATCGTTCGCCGAGACTGCGCGCCGCGTGCAAATCGTCGACTGTGCGATCGAGACGATCGCCGAACTGGGATTTGCCAAGGCCTCGGTCGAGCAAATCGCCAAGCGGGCTGGTGTCAGCAAGGGCGTCATCACCTATCACTTCCCGAACAAGGAAGAGATTGTCGACGCAATCGTCGAGAAAGTGGTCGCCGCAGGTCGCGCCTATATGGAGCCGCGGATCATGGCCGAGACGTCAGCGGCCGGACGGTTGCGCGCCTATATCGAATCCGATCTGGAATTCATCGACGCCCATCGCAAGCCACTGATCGCCCTTGTTGAGATCGCGATGAGCGCACGCCGTGCCGATGGCAGCCTGGTCATCGGCCCCGAGTCGCTCGCCCAGCGAACTGCGAGCCTGGAAGAGCTGCTGCGCGCCGGTCAGCGGTCCGGTGAATTCCGCCGCTTCCATACGCGCGTGATGGCGCTGACGATCATCCAGGCCATCGACGGTGTGCCGCCGCTGTTGGCGCGCGAGCCCAACCTTGACGTCAAGCTGCATGCGAAGGAGCTGTCAGCAGCCTTCGCCCTCGCCACTCGGAGGCAATCCTCATGACGCCCCTCGTGACGACGCCGTCCCGCGCGCTTCATGCCGAGCTTCGGCCGGTGATTGGCGCACAATGGATCAATCTCGCTCTCTGCGCCTCGCTTCTCGCGGTAGCCTTCGCTCTGCGCCATAGCGTTTCGCCCGCCGTATGGGTCCGGTCGACAATCATTCTGATTGTGAGCCTGTTCATGCTGCTGTGCAGCCTGAAGATGCGCCGAGGCCGGCGCTGGGCCTATGTTCGCGCGAAGTGGATTGCGATCCTAGGTACCATCGGCTTTGTCGGCGTCGCGGCTCTGCCTGGTCCATTTCCCGCCTGGATGCGCATCGAACAGGGCGCCCAATCGCTGGTGTTCCTGGCACTCGCCTGGATGCTGACGCGTCCGGCGCTTGCGTCGTCCTTCCCGCGCCTCAAAGCGCCGATCCCCACAAAGCCGATCCTTACGGACAAGGCCGATTCTCATCCCGAGCCCGGTGCACGCGATGCGAGTCTCGACTACCTGCGCGCGTTCATCGTTCTTCTCGTGCTGCTCCATCATTCGGTGCTGGGCTATATGGTCCTGTGGCCGGCGCAACCGGGGACCTTCAAAATTCTGCCTGCGCCGATCGTCGATCCCCAACGGTGGGCGGGCTTCGACTTCCTTGTCATCTTCAACGACACGTTCTTCATGGCGCTGATGTTCCTGCTCTCGGGCCTCTTCGTCTGGCCGAGCCTGAGGCGGAAAGGGGGCGCGAGGTTCCTGCGCGATCGAATTTTGCGACTGGGCGTGCCATTCGCCGTCGCCGCGGCGATCCTGATGCCGCTCGCCTATTATCCATCTTATGCGGTAACCGGCGCCGACCCCGGCTTCCTTGCTTACGCGCGCGCTTGGCTGTCGCTCGGCTTCTGGCCGAGCGGTCCCGCCTGGTTCATCTGGCTGCTGCTCGTGTTCGATGCCGTCGCAGCCGGGCTTTATGGGCTACGGCACCGCTGGAGGGTGAACGCGCTGGCCCCTTGGCCTCTCGGCGTGCATGGCCGCCCGTCGGCATGCGTCGCTATTCTCCTCGCCATCTCGGTACTGGTCTATGTCCCAATGGAATTGACCTTCGGCGCGGATCGGTGGTTCACCTTCGGTCCATTTTCATTCCAGGCGAGCCGACTTGTGCTCTATGCGGTCTACTTTCTCGCCGGCATCCAGCTGGGAGCCTCCGGCACTAAGTCCGGTTTTCTTGCCGGGCTCGCGCGGCCATGGTCGATCTGGCTTTCATCCGGACTTGCCGCTTATGCGCTACGGCTCGCTGTCATCGTAATGCTCGTTCTGCCGGTCGCGGTCACTCATCGGCCGCTGCCTCTCAGCCTGCGCCTTCTCAGTGACGTCACCCTCGTCCTGTGCTGCGGCACAATCAGCTTTGCCTTCATCGCACTCTTCCGTCGGTTCGCTGTCGCTCGCCGACCTGTCTTCGACAGCCTCAGCGCAAGCTCCTACGGCATCTATCTCGTTCACTACCCCTTCGTCGTCTGGCTCCAGTTCGCGCTGCTCACGGTCGCGTTGGGCGCGATTGCCAAGGGCGTCACCGTCTTTGTCGGGGCAACCCTTCTCAGCTGGGGAACGGTGGTCGCGCTCCGCCGCGTGCCGGTGATCGCGCGCGTCCTCCAATCGGGCGGAGAGGGTCGAGCGCGGACTCGGCCATCCCCGTTCCAGACGGAGGTGCGGCTTACGTCCCGACGCTGACTGCGCCGCCGATCCCGGCCGCTTGTCCGAGGGCCGGTACCTTACGCGGCGGGATGAGCAGCCAGGTGAGCGCCACGACCTGTGCGAGAAGAACGGCAGCGAAGGCCATTTCGTAGGCGATCCTGGGATGGTGTCCGTCGGCATCGACTGGCCACCGATCGATCAGCACGCCGATGCCCCACTGCATGACGAAGGCCATCCCGATGTGAAGCAGATTGAGCGCCGCATTCGCTCGTCCGGCCAGCGTCTTGCCGAAATGGTCGGCGAGCGCCGCGTAGCTCAGCACAGTGGTGCTGCCAAAAGCGGCGAAGCCGCACCACAGAACGATCCCGGGAACTCGCACGTGCGAGAGAATGGCCGCTTGCAAGAGAGCGAATGCGGTGAACGCCGCGGCAAGCGGATAGCGGGGATTGATGCCCGCCCTCTTCAGGCGATCGCCGGCGAACCCGATCAGCAGCGCGCCCACCGCCAAGGCGCCGGCCATGGAGGAAAGATAAGATACGATCGTGCCGCGAGCGAGGCCATCGACGTCCGCGAGCCAGCGGCCGGCCCAAAGTCCCTGGATCGCCCACGCCGCCCCGATGGCGCACGCGGAGGCCGGAGCGACGCGCCAGAAATATGCATCTCGATAGACTGTCCGGAGCCCCGCTAACGCGCCGGCCAGCCCGCCTGCACCTTGAGGACGGGACCGTTCAGGGACGACGAGGAAGATCAACAGAGCGATCGCCGCGGCGAGCACCGCAAGCAGGAAGAAGATTTGTCGCCAGCTGGCCAGCCTCAGCAATGCGTCTGTCGGGCCGGCGGCGACGAATGCACCAAGCCCGCCGAACATCACCAGACAGCCATTGGCCAGGGCCAGACGCTCCTTGGGAAAGGCGAGAACGACAGCCTTGAGCGCGGCGACAAGCGCGCCGGAGACTCCCAAGCCGATCAAGCCGCGCGCGACGAGAAGGGTCGTCAAGCTGGTGCCGGCTCCGAACATCGCGGCTCCGATTGCGGCCACGGCGAAGAGGAAGGTCTGCACGAGGCGCGGCCCATACTGATCGAGCACGATCCCGAGCGGCACCTGGGCAAGGGCGAAGGTCAGAAAATAGGCTGAAGTCAGCAGACCCAGATCGGCGGACGAAAGACCGAGGTCCGCCACGAGATTCGGGGCGATCACCGCATTGACGGTCCGGAACAGATAAGAAAGGAAGTAGCCGAGGGCGAACGGCGCGACCACCAGACCGGCCGAGGGATTGGACAACACGGATTTCATGGAAACATTCTTCTCTTGGCACTACCGCGTGACACCGCGTCAGTCGCGTCAGAGGTGTGTGTGCCCAATCTCTTGGTTTTTTATTAAATTTTTAGTTGATCGCCTCCGGTGCGACAAAACCTCCCAGCGTAATGCGGCGCTCGTTCCGCCAAGGCTGCCGTCAACCTGTGCCGCGGCGCCGTGTGCGAGCCGCGGAGCCTGAGGTCCCGAACGCCGCTTTATCCGAGAGGATCGAGCAATGTCGTTGACTCTCCGCCCGGCAATGCCTATTATTTCGATATTCTTCGAAATATCGGAGGGTTTGCGTGCAACCGGAAAAGGCCATCGCGGCGCTCGGCGCGCTCGCCCATGAGCACCGGCTCAAGGCGTTCCGCCTGCTGGTCGAGCGCGGGCCGGCGGGAGCGCCCGCCGGCGAGATCGCCGAGCGGCTCGGCCTCGCGCCCTCCTCGCTCACCTTCCATTTGCAGCAGCTGCTGCATGCCGGTCTGGTGACGCAGCATCGTCTCGGCCGCCAGATCATCTACGCCGCGGATTTCGCTGCGATGAACGGTCTCGTCGCCTATCTCACCGAGAATTGCTGCGGGCGCGGCAGCGCCTGCGAGCCGCCCTGCAAGCCATCCGTCCCAGAAGCCGCGCCGGCGCGACGCCAAGCCCGAAGGAGGTCTCTATGAAGCGCTTCCATGTCCATGTCGCGGTCGAGGATCTCGCGCAGTCCGTCCGCTTCTATTCGACGCTCTTCGGCGCGCCGCCGAGCGTGCTCAAGCAAGACTACGCCAAGTGGATGCTCGAGGACCCGCGCGTCAACTTCGCCGTCTCGCAGCGCGGCGGCGCGCCCGGCCTCTCGCATCTCGGCATCCAGGCCGAGAACGAGGGCGAGCTCGCCGAGGTCTATCGGCGGCTGGCCGAAGCCGAGCGGCCGGTGGTGGAAGAGAGGGACACCACCTGCTGCTATGCGCGCTCTGAAAAGCAATGGATCGCCGACCCGCAAGGCGTCGCCTGGGAGACCTTCCTCACCCATGGCGAGGCGACGGTCTATGGCACGAGCGCGCCGATCGCGGCACTCGCTTCCCCCGCCGCCGCGGACGCGCCCTGCTGCGGCCCCGCGCCGGCGGCGCTCGCAACGCCAGCCAAATCCGCCTGCTGCGGGGGATGAGCGCGGCCATGGAGAAGATCTACAACGTCCTCTTTCTCTGCACCGGCAACTCGGCCAGGAGCATCCTGGCCGAGGCGCTGCTCGATCATCTCGGTAAGGGCCGCTTCCGCGCCTATAGCGCCGGCAGCTTCCCGAAAGGCGCCGTCCATCCGATGAGCCTGGAGCTGCTGCATGCGCGCGAGCTGCCGATCAGCCATCTGCGCTCCAAAAGCTGGGACGAGTTCGCCAGGCCGGGCGCACCGGCGATGGATTTCGTCTTCACCGTCTGCGACCAGGCGGCGGGCGAGACTTGCCCGGTCTGGCCGGGCAATCCGATCACCGCGCATTGGGGCGTGCCGGACCCCGCGGCGGCGGAGGGAACGGAAGCCCAGCGCCAGGCGGCGTTCCGCGACGCGATGAACCGGCTCGAGGGGCGGATCCGGCTGTTCGTCGCGCTGCCGCTCGAGAAGCTCGACCGGCTGGCGCTGACGCGCAGGGCCGACGAGATCGGCCGCACGCGCGCCGAGACCTGAGGCGAGGCCACCCCATGTCGCGCTTCGAGCGCTATCTCACGCTCTGGGTGGCGCTCTGCATCGCCGTCGGCGTGGCGCTGGGACGTCTGCTGCCGCGCTTCTTCGAGGCGGTGGGGTCGCTGGAGCTGGCGAAGGTCAATCTGCCGGTCGCGCTGCTGGTCTGGCTGATGATCGTGCCGATGCTGGCGAAGATCGACTTCGCCGCGCTCGGCCAGGTGCGCAAGCATTGGCGCGGCATCGGCGTCACGCTCCTCGTCAACTGGGCGGTGAAGCCGTTCTCGATGGCGGCCCTGGGCTGGCTCTTCATCGGGCATCTGTTCGCCGCTTGGCTGCCGGCGGCGCAGCTCCAGAGCTACGTGGCTGGGCTCATTCTGCTCGCCGCCGCGCCCTGCACGGCGATGGTCTTCGTCTGGAGCAATCTATCCGGCGGCGAGCCGCATTTCACGCTGAGCCAAGTGGCGCTCAACGACGCCGTCATGGTGTTCGCCTTCGCGCCGATCGTGGGGCTGCTGCTCGGCCTCTCGGCGATTGCCGTGCCGTGGGCGACGCTGCTGCTGTCGGTGGCGCTCTACATCGTCGTGCCGGTGCTGGCGGCGCAGGTGCTGAGACGCCGTGCGCTCGCGCGAGGCGGCGAGGCCGGGCTCGGCCGCGTCATGGGCGCGTTGCAGCCGGTCTCGCTGGTCGCACTGCTGGCGACGCTGTGCTGCTGTTCGGCTTCCAGGGGAGCGAGATCCTCGCTCAGCCGGCGGTCATCGCGCTGCTTGCCGTGCCGATCCTCGTCCAGGTCTATCTCAATGCCGGCCTCGCCTATCTCATGAATCGCTGGGCGGGCGAGGCGCATTGCGTTGCGGCGCCCTCGGCGCTGATCGGCGCCAGCAACTTCTTCGAGCTCGCCGTGGCGACGGCGATCAGCCTCTTCGGCTTCGAGTCGGGCGCGGCGCTCGCCACCGTGGTCGGCGTGCTGGTCGAGGTCCCGGTCATGCTGTCCGTCGTCGGCATCGCGAACGCCAGCAAGAGCTGGTACGAGCGCGGCGCCGCCCGGCGCGACCGCGCGCTGGCGCGGCTCTCATGAAGCCAGGACACGCAGCGCTCGCGCTGCTGGTGGCGGCGATCTGGGGCATCGCCTTCGTCGTCAGCAAGCTCGGCCTCGAGAGCTTCACCCCGCCGCAGCTGACGGCGCTGCGCTTCCTCGTCGCGGCGCTCGCGGCACTCTGGCTGAACCCGCCGCCGATCGGCTGGGGCGCGCTTGTCGCGATCGGGCTCACGCTTTTCGCCGGGCAATTCCTGCTGCAATTCTTCGCGATTTCCAGCGGCGTGCCGGCGGGCCTAACCGCCATCCTCGTACAGACTCAGGCGCTCTTCACTGTGGCCTTTGCCGCGCTTGCCCTTGCCGACCGGCCGACAGCGCGGCAATCGCTCGGCATGCTGGCGGCGCTGGTGGGGCTCACGCTGATCGGCCTCACCCTGGGAGGCGGCGTCACGGCCTGGGGGGTCGCGCTGGCGCTCGCCTCCGCGGTGAGCTGGGCGATCGGAAATATCCTGGTGAAGCGGCTGCCGCCCATGGACATGCTCCGCCTGATGGCCTGGGCGAGCCTCGTGCCGCCGCTGCCGGCGCTGGCGCTCTCGGCGGTGCTCGACGGTCCCAAGGCGTTCGTCGCATCCTTCGCCGCCGCCTCCTGGTGGGGCCTCGCCGCGCCGCTCTATCTCGGCCTGCTGGCGAGCGTCTTCGCCTATGCGCTCTGGGGAAGGCTGCTGCAGCTCTATCCGGCGGGCGCCGTGGCACCCTACGCACTCCTCGCGCCCTGCGTCGGTGCGCTCGCCTCGGCGGTGGTTTTCGGCGAGCGCTTCGGTCCGCTGCGCCTCCTGGGCATGGCACTGATCCTCGCGGGCGTCGCCGTCACCGCGCTGCCGCGGCGGAAGCTGCCGGAGGATCGTTCGGCGGCGGCGGCCTGAGCGAGCCTCCATCGCCCGCCCAGGAGGAAAGCGGCACTTCCGCCGTGCGTCCCATCGTCCGGCGTGGGCCGCGCCTAGCCCGGTTCGAAGCCCTTCTGCTTGAGCGCCGCCTTGGCCTCGGGGCTGGCGAGGAAGTGGAAGAGGGATTTTGCCGCTTCAGCGGATTTGGAGCCGGCGCCGATGGCGCCGACGAAGACCGTCGTGCTGGCGAACTCGCTGGGGAGCGGACCGACCAGCTCAGCGCCTTGGACCGGCACGATCTCGGAAGCCTGCCCGACCCCGAGCTCCGCCTCGCCCTTGGCAACCAAAACGGCGGATTGCGCGCCACCCACCGGGATCAACTTGCTCTTAAGCTGATCGGCGATGCCGAGCCGCTCGATAACCTTGGCGAAATAGACGCCGCTCGCGCCGCCCTTGGCGGGATCGGAATAGGCGATCGACTTGGCGTCGAGCAGCGTCTTCTTGAAGGCGTCGACCGTGCCGATATCGGGCTTGGGCGCGCCCGCGCGGGCTGCCAGCGACACGGCCGTGCTCGCCACGCTCGTGCGGCTGCCCGGCATCAGCTTGCCGGCCTTCTCCAAATCGTCCATGGCGGGCTGCGAGATAATGATCACGTCGGCGGTTTCGCCCGCCAGCACGCGCTTCCTCACATCGGCGATGAGTGTATAGGCGATGGCGAGCTTGATATGGCTCTGCTGCTCGAAGACCGGCTTCAACTCGTCGAGCGCGGCGCTGAGCGCCACAGAGGGTCTTGACGGTGAGCGGCTCGGGCTCAGCGGCGCTGGCCCCCTACACTAAGGCGAGCGCCGCAACAAGGCCGCCCATGAGAACGCGCGAGAACCCCTTCCTCCGCAGGTCCATCTTCCCCTCCCCTTGGCGATCGGCGCAACGCGCCGTGCCCGTCGAGGGTTATATCACGATTTCCCGTAGCGCCCCGGCCCGTGGGGCGCCGCTTCAGCGCGGGACCGCCGGCGCCCCGGCGGTGCGGCTCCGCGGCTGGTCAGACGCGAAGATCTCGAGGCGGACATGCGCTATGCCGTCCTTGCGCATACCGAGCGCGGTCGCCGCGGCGGCCGAGAGATCGAGGATGCGGCCCTTCACGTAAGGTCCGCGATCGTTGACGCGGACCTTCACACTGCGGCCATTATCGAGATTGGTGACCCGGAGCACGGTGTCGAAGGGCAGGTTGCGATTGGCGGCGGTGAAGTCGCGCTGATCGAAGCGCTCGCCATTGGCGGTGAGCCGGCCCTGGTGGTGCGGACCGTACCAGGAGGCGATGCCGGTCTCGGAGAAGGTCGCCCGCTCGGGCGGCGGGGCTGGCGGAGGCGGCGGCGGCGCGGCACAGGCGGCGAGCAGCGCGAGCAGCAGCATGACGGGCAGGAAGCGGCGCAAGACTAACCCCGGGGCAAAGTTCGGCACTTAGTAGCGAACGCGCACAGGGCCGAGGAAGTTCAACCGACGCGCGGGGGCGCGCGCGCTCAGCCGAGCAGGCGCTTCACCATCTGGCTCGCCTTGCCGCCGTCGAAGCGACCGGCATGCCGCTCTTTGAGCGCCGCCATGACGCGGCCCATATCCTTCATGCCCTGGGCACCGAGCTCGCCGATCAGCGCCTTCACCGCCCCTTCGAGCTCGGCCTCGCCCATCTGCTGCGGCAGGAAGCGCTCGATGACGGCGATCTCGCCCTGCTCCTTGGCGACGAGGTCGGCGCGCTTGCCCTGCTCGTAGAGCACGATCGAGTCGCGGCGCTGCTTGATCATGCCCTGCAGCATCTGCTGGATCTCGGGCTCGCCGATGCCCTCGGGTTTGCCGCGGCCGCGGGCCTCGATGTCCTGCTCTTTGAGCTTGGCGATGATGAGCCGCACCGTCGAGACGGTGAGCTCCTCCCTCGCCTTCATTGCTTCCTTCAGCGTGTCGGTGAATCGCTGCCGCAGCATGGCCCTCTCCAACACTGTCGCCCATTGCCCCGAGTCGCTCGGGACGTTATCGAAGCGGCCGCCGATTGGCAATTCCCTGTCGGAATTAACCGCTTGAATTCGCGCCTCTTTCGCGGCGGCGTTGGCGCTTGACGCGGTTCATGCCAGAAGCTATCTCACGCTGGTTGTCCGAACGCCGCCGAAACCGGCGCGAACGGTCCACCAGCAACGAGATCGAGGTTCTCGCGACCGCATGACCGACGCGCCGATGTCGCACGCCTCCCCGCGCCCGCCCGGCACCACCGCAGCTTTGGTCCTGGCCGACGGCAGCGTTTTTTGGGGGCGCGGCGTCGGCGCAGCGGGAGCGGCGGTCGGCGAAGTCTGCTTCAACACGGCGATGACCGGCTATCAGGAGATCATGACCGATCCCTCCTATGCCGGACAGATCATCACCTTCACCTTCCCGCATATCGGCAATGTCGGCGCCAATGCCGAGGATATTGAGACGACGACGCCGGCGGCGCGCGGCCTGGTGCTGCGCGCAGACATCACCGATCCCTCGAACTACCGCGCGGCGCAGGGCTTCGACGCTTGGCTCAAATCCTTCGGATTGGCCGGCATCGCCGGCGTCGACACGCGGCGGCTGACCCGGCGCATCCGCGACCTGGGCGCCCCCAACGGCGCGCTCTGCCACGCGCCCGACGGCGCCATCGACGTGGCGGCGCTGCACGCGCGCGCGCGCGACTGGCCCGGCATCGAAGGCATGGACCTCGCCAAGGACGTCACCTGCCGCCAGACCTATCGCTGGGACGAGACGCGCTGGGAATGGGACAAAGGCTATGGCCGGCTCGACGCGCCACGCTTCCATGTCGTCGCCGTCGACTACGGCGCCAAGCGTAACATCCTGCGCATGCTGGCGAGTGCCGGCTGCCGGGTCACCGTGGTGCCGGCCGAGGCCAGCGCCGAGGACATCCTGCGCCACAAGCCGGACGGCGTCTTCCTCTCCAACGGACCCGGCGATCCCGCCGCCACCGGCGCTTACGCGGTGCCGGTGATTCGCAAGCTGATCGACAGCGGCAAGCCGCTCTTCGGCATCTGCCTCGGCCATCAGCTGCTGGCGCTGGCGCTCGGCGGCAAGACGCGCAAGATGGCGATCGGCCATCGCGGCGCCAATCATCCGGTGAAGGACCTCGCCACCGGCAAGGTCGAGATTACCAGCCAGAATCACGGCTTCTGCGTGCTGCCCGAGAGCCTGCCGGCGAGCGCCGAGGTGACGCACGTCTCGCTGTTCGACGGCAGCAACGAGGGATTGCGGCTCAAGGGCAAACCGGTCTTCTCGGTGCAGTACCATCCGGAAGCGAGCCCGGGCCCGCAGGACAGCCACTACCTCTTCGACCGCTTCGTCAAGCTGATGGAGCGGGCGCGGTGAGGGTTTCTCTCTCAGCCTTGTCTTCCGCCCATGCCTAAGCGCAGCGACATCAAGAGCATTCTCATCATCGGAGCGGGGCCGATCGTCATCGGGCAGGCTTGCGAGTTCGATTATTCGGGCGCGCAGGCCTGCAAGGCGCTGCGCGAAGAGGGCTACCGCATCATCCTGGTCAACTCGAACCCGGCGACGATCATGACCGATCCCGGGCTCGCGGACGCCACATATATCGAGCCGATCACGCCCGAGATCGTCGAGCGCATCATCGCCAAGGAAAAGCCGGATGCGCTGCTCCCCACCATGGGCGGGCAGACTGCGCTCAACACCGCAATGGCGCTCGCCCGCTCGGGCGCGCTCGAGCGGCATGGCGTCGAGCTCATCGGCGCCAAGGAGGACGCGATCGCCAAGGCGGAGGACCGGCAGCTCTTCCGAGAGGCGATGGACAAGATCGGCCTCGCCTCGCCGAAGAGCCGGCTGGTGCGCTCACTCGAGGAGGCGACGGCGGCGCTCGCGGTGGTGGGGCTGCCGGCGATCATCCGGCCTTCCTTCACCTTGGCCGGCACCGGCGGCGGCATCGCCTACAACAACGCCGAGTTCGAGGAGATCGTGCGCGGGGGGCTCCGCGCCTCACCGGCCCATGAGGTGCTGATCGAAGAATCGGTGCTGGGCTGGAAGGAATTCGAGATGGAGGTCGTGCGCGACCGCGCCGACAACTGCATCATCGTCTGCTCGATCGAGAATGTCGATCCGATGGGTGTCCATACCGGCGACAGCGTCACCGTTGCGCCGGCGCTGACGCTCACCGACAAGGAATACCAGATGATGCGCGACGCCTCGATCGCGGTACTGCGCGAGATCGGCGTCGACACCGGCGGATCGAACGTGCAGTTCGCGGTCAATCCCGCCGACGGACGCCTTGTCGTCATCGAGATGAATCCGCGCGTCTCGCGCAGCTCGGCGCTGGCGTCCAAAGCGACGGGGTTCCCGATCGCCAAGATCGCAGCGAAGCTCGCCGTGGGCTACACGCTCGACGAGCTCCGGAACGAGATCACCCGGGTGACGCCGGCGAGCTTCGAGCCGACGATCGACTACGTCGTCACCAAGATGCCGCGCTTCACCTTCGAGAAATTCCCCGGCGCCGAGCCGATCCTCTCGACCTCGATGAAGTCGGTGGGCGAAGCGATGGCGATCGGCCGCAGCTTCGCCGAGTCCGTGCAGAAAGCGCTGCGCTCGATGGAGACCGGGCTCACCGGCTTCAACGAAGTGGAGATCCCGGGCGCCGCCGGCGGCGACCGCAACGCCATCCGCGCGGCGCTGGCGAAGCCGACGCCGGACCGGCTTCTGGTGATAGCCGAGGCCTATCGCGCCGGGCTCAGCACCGAGGAAATTCACGCCGCCTGCAAGTACGATCCCTGGTTCCTCGAGCAAGTGCGCAGCATCGTGGCGTCGGAGGCGCGGGTGCGCGCCGAGGGCCTGCCGCAGGATGCGGCGCAACTCCTCAAGCTGAAACAGCAGGGCTTCTCCGATGCTCGCCTCGCCGAGCTCGCTGGCGGCGAGGAGGGCGCTGTATCCGCGCTGCGCGCGCGGCACGGCATCCGCCCGGTCTATAAGCGGATCGATACCTGCGCCGCCGAGTTCCCCTCGCTCACGCCCTACATGTACTCGACCTATGAGGGCGACGGGCTTTCGCCACCCGAGGACGAGGCGGAACCGTCAGAGCGGCGCAAGGTGGTGATCCTGGGCGGCGGCCCCAACCGCATCGGCCAGGGCATCGAGTTCGACTATTGCTGCGTCCATGCCGCCTACAGCCTCAAGGAGGCCGGCATCGAGACGATCATGGTCAACTGCAACCCCGAGACCGTCTCGACCGATTACGACACCTCGGACCGGCTCTATTTCGAGCCGCTCACCGCCGAGGACGTGATCGAGCTGGTGCGCGTCGAGGAGCGGCGCGGCCAAGTGCTGGGCGTCGTCGTCCAGCTCGGCGGGCAGACACCGCTCAAGCTGGCGCAGGCGCTCGAAGATGCGAAGATCCCGATCCTCGGCACTTCGCCCGACGCGATCGATCTCGCCGAGGATCGCCGGCGCTTCCAGGAGCTGCTGCAGCGCCTCGGCCTCAAGCAGCCGGAGAACGGCACCGCCACTTCGGCCGAAGAAGCCGACCGGGTGGCGCAGCGCATCGGATATCCGGTGGTCATCCGCCCCTCCTATGTGCTGGGCGGCCGCGCCATGGAGATCGTGCACGAGCCAGCCGGCCTTGCCCGCTACATGGCGCGCGCGGTCCAGGTGTCAGGCCGCAACCCGGTGCTGATCGACCGTTATCTGCAGGAGGCGATCGAGGTCGACGTCGACGCGCTCGCCGACGGGAGCGACGTGGCGATCGCCGGCATCATGGAGCATATCGAGGAGGCCGGCATCCATTCCGGCGACAGTGCCTGCTCGCTGCCGCCCTACTCGCTGCCGCAGCCGGTGATCGCCGAGATCGAGCGGCAGACCGCTGCGCTCGCCAAGGCGCTGGGCGTGGTCGGGCTCATGAACGTGCAATATGCGGTGAAGGACAGCACGGTCTATGTGCTCGAGGTCAATCCGCGCGCGTCCCGCACCGTGCCCTTCGTCGCCAAGGCGACCGGCGTGCCGGTGGCGAAGATTGCCGCGCGCGTGATGGCGGGCGAGCGGCTCAAGGGCTTCGCGCTCGACCGCAAGCGGCGGCGCGCGGTGGCGGTGAAGGAGGCGGTCTTCCCCTTTGCCCGCTTCCCGGGTGTCGACCTCATCCTCGGCCCCGAGATGAAATCGACTGGCGAGGTCATGGGGATCGACGGCGATTTCGGCCGCGCCTTCGCCAAGTCGCAGCTCGGCGCCGGGGTCGACCTGCCGCAAGCGGGCGGCGTCTTCGTCTCGGTGCGCGACCGCGACAAGCCGGCGATGGTCGAGCCCTGCCGGCGGCTCGTCGAGATGGGCTTCGCGCTCGTCGCCACCAGCGGCACGGCGGCTTTCCTGCGCGAACAAGGGCTGCCGGTCGAGGTCATCAACAAGGTGCTGGAAGGCCGGCCGCACATCGTCGACCGCATGCTCTCGGGCGGCATCCAGCTGGTCTTCAACACCACCGAAGGCGCCCAGGCGATCGCCGACAGCTTCAGCCTCCGCCGCACCGCGCTTACCAACAGCATCCCCTACTACACCACCGTCGCCGGGGCGCGGGCGGCGGTGCAGGCGATCGGCGCGCTCAGGGCCGGCAGCCTTGAAGTCGCCTCGCTGCAATCCTATTTTGAGGGGTCGTTCTAGCCACCTCCGGCCGCCGGGCACGGCCGGGCGGGGTTTTCGTTACCCTAGAACGCCTCTAAGTCACCGGGGGTAGAAGTTCCTTCCCATGACGAAGATTCCGATGACTGCAGCCGGGTATGAGCGGCTGCAGGAAGAGTTGAAGCGGCTCAAATCGGTCGACCGGCCGGCCATCATCCGCGCCATCGCCGAAGCGCGCGACCATGGCGACCTCTCGGAGAACGCGGAATACCATTCCGCGCGCGAGCGCCAGAGCTTCATCGAGGGCCGCGTGCTCGAGCTCGAGGACAAGATCGCGCGCGCCGAGGTGATCGACGTGTCGAAGCTCTCGGGCAAGGTGGTGAAGTTCGGCGCGACGGTCACCCTCGAGGACGAGGAGACCGAGGAGAAAGTGGTCTACCAGATCGTCGGCGAGGATGAGGCGGACATCGCGCAGCGCCGGCTTTCGGTGACCTCGCCGCTGGCCCGCGCGCTCATCGGCAAGACCATCGGCGAGAGCGTCGAGGTCTCGACGCCGCGCGGCGCCCGCTCCTACGAAGTGGTGAAGGTCGCTTTCCGCTGAGCGATGAGCGCGGGCAGCGCGCTCATCTCCTGAAAGACCAGATCGGCGCCGGCAGCGGCGAGACGCTCGGCATGGCCGGGACGGCAATGGCTGCCGCCCGAGAAGCCGAAGGCGGTCATACCGGCCGATTTGGCGGCGAGGATGCCGGGCGCGCTGTCCTCGACGACGAGGGCGCGCGCCGGCGCCACGCCAATGCGTCGGGCGGCGTGCAGAAAGAGGTCGGGCGCGGGCTTGCCGCGCGCCACCTCGGCGCTGCTGAAGACGGCCTCGCCGAACCAGCGCGCCAGGCGACTCCAGTCGAGCTTCCGCCGCAACAAGGAGGGCGTGCTGCTGGAGGCGACGCAGCGCGGCAGCGCGAGCGCGGCGAGCGTCGCCTCGAGTCCCGGCATGGCGCGGAGATCGCGCTCGAAGAGCAAAGTCTCCATACGCTGCAACTCGGCGGCAAGCGCTGCCGGCAAGGGCGTCCCGCGCTCGCGCTCGAGTGCGGCATACATGTCCCTGTTGCTCATGCCGAGGAAGCGCTCGCCCACCTCGTCCGGCGTGATGGCATGGCCGATGGCGACGAGCGCCGCGGCCACGGCACGGCACGCCAGCACCTCGCTGTCGACGAGCACACCGTCGCAATCGAAGATGACGAGATCGAAGGGCCTTTCGCCAGCCCTCACGGCGCGGGCTCTCGCGGTTGCAAGAGCAACCGCTGCCGCCCGCCAGCGACAACGCTTCGCGTTGCGCTAGTCCTTGGCATCAACGTCGATGGGCACGCCGGGCTCGTATTTCGAGGCGCGGATGGCAAGCGCCGAGCGGACATGCGCGACATTGGGCGCGGCGGTGAGCTTGGTGGTGAGGAAGCGCTGATAGCTGTCCCAGTCGGTGGCGACGATCTTCAGCAGGAAATCGGTCTCGCCGGCGAGCATATGCACCTCGCGCACCTCGGGCCAGGTGAGCGACAGGGTTTCGAAGGCCTTGAGATCGGGCTCGGCCTGGCTCGACAGGCCCACCTGGGCGAAGACGGTGACGCCGTAGCCCAAAGCCTCGGGATTGACCTCGGCGTGATATCCCCGGATGAAGCCCGCCTCCTCGAGCGCGCGCACGCGCCGGAGGCAAGGCGGTGCCGAGATGCCGGCGCGCTGCGCCAGCTCGACATTGGTCATGCGGCCATTGTCCTGCAGGTCGCGCAGGATCCGTCGATCGATCTTGTCGAGCTTGATGCGTCGCATCCGGATATCTCTGAAATCGGCTGAAACCCGTCGCGCTCGCGCCCCCTTGCGAGGCGCTTTGCCGAGCGCGGCGCCATGGTATTACAAGGTAATATTATTGCAAGGCAAGCGGGTGCCTGCGGCAGCGCCGCGCTTGCAACCCTGGTAAGCGGCGGCTAACACGCGGCTCGGGCATGCGATCAGGTGACAGAGGCATGGCGGCACCGAGCGTCTGGGCGGTGCATGACGGCAAGATCGGCATGGCCAATCAGGTGATCGGGCTGGCCGAGGCGCTGGGCTTTCCCTTCGTCGAGAAGCGGCTTGCCGTGCGCGCGCCGTGGCGGCACCTGACGCCGCATCTCTGGGTGCAGCCGCTGGCGGCGCTGGGCCCGGAGGGCGACCAGCTGACGCCGCCCTGGCCGGACGTGCTGGTCGCCTGCGGCCGCACCGTCATCGCCCCGTCGCTCGCCGCCAAGCGCGCCAGCGGCAACCGCATCTTCTGGGTGCAGGTACAGGATCCGCGCTTTGCGCGCCGCGACGTCGATCTGATGGTGGTGCCGGCGCATGATCCGGCGCAAGGCGCCAATGTGCTGCGCACGCTGGGCGCGGTTCATCGCGTCACCGAGGCGAAGCTCGCGGCAGGCGCGCGCGGGCTCGAGCCGAGGCTTGCGCATCTGCCAAGGCCGCTGGTGGCGGTGCTGATCGGCGGCAACAACCGCGTCTATCGGCTGGGTGAGGCGCGCTTCGTGGCACTCGCCGACGAGCTCGCCGCGCTGGCACGCGCCGGTTACGGCATCGCCGTGACGCCCTCGCGGCGCACCGGCGCCGAGAACGAGCGGTTGCTGCGCGAGCGGCTCGCCGGGCCCAACGCCTATGTGTGGGACGGCAGCGGCGACAATCCCTATTTCGGCTTGCTCGGCCTCGCCGACGTCGTGCTGGTGACCGGCGATTCCGTCTCGATGGTGAGCGAGGCGGCGGCGACCGGCAAGCCGGTCTACATCATCCATCCCGATGGCGGCTCGGAGAAGTTCGCGCGCTTCCACCAGGCGATGCGCGAGGCCGGCATCACCCGCCCCTTCACCGGCACGATCGAGAGCTGGCGCTACGTGCCGCCGGACGATACCGGCCGCGCTGCCGCCGAGATTCGCCGGCGCCTCGCGCTGCGCCGCGCCGAGGTCGCCTGACATGAGTCGGGCGGTCGCCCTCTATGTCGCGGCGCTGGTGCTGGCGACGGTGCTCTTCCTCATCTTCCCCGCCATCGATCTCTGGACGGCGGGACTCTTCTACCACCCCGGCAGCGGCTTCTTCCTGTCGCAGTGGCTGCCGGTGCGCGCGATCTACTTCGGCGTCCCCTACCTCACCGACGCCATCGTCGCCGGCGTCCCGGCGGTCTATCTCGTTTCGCTGCTGCGCGGTCGGCCGCTCTGGCGCATCGACGGGCGCGCCGCCGCCTTCCTGCTGCTGGCACTGGCACTGGGGCCGGGACTGGTGGTGAACACCGTGCTGAAGGATCACTGGGGCCGGGCCCGGCCGGCGCAGGTGACGGAATTCGGCGGCAAGGCGGAGTTCACGCCGGCGCCGCTGCCGGCGGAGCAATGCGGGCATAACTGCTCGTTCCCGGCCGGGCATCCGGCGATGGGCTTCTATCTCATCTCCTTCGCCCTGCTCATTCCCGAGCGCCGGCGCCGCCACGCCGCGGAAGCGGGCGCGGTGGCGCTGGGCGCGGTCTTTGGATTGGCGCGCATGGCGCAAGGCGGGCATTTCCTCTCCGATGTCGTGTTCTCGGGCTTCATCGTCGGCGGGCTCTGCTGGCTGTTGCACCGGCTCATCGTCGCCGATGACCGCTTCCTCCGCCGCTTGGGCGCGCTCGCACCGCCGCGCTGGATGGCGCTGCCGGCATTGCTGCTGCTCGCAGCGCTACTGCTGTCGATCGCCTTCATCGACCGGCCGGTCGCCTGGTACTTTCATGGGAGCGATCCCGAGCTCCGCGCGACCTTCACGTTCATCACCCAGTTCGGGCTGGGCAAGGGCTATCTCATCGTCAGCGCCGGGCTCTTCCTCGCGTTCCGCGCCGCAGCGGCGGCGTCATCGAGCGAGCGGCTGGCGGCGAGCCTCGCGCATAACGCCCATTGCGCGCTCTATATCTTCTGCGCAGTGGCCGGTTCCGGCCTCGTCGCCGACATCCTGAAGCTGATCTTCGGCCGCGCCCGGCCGAAGCTGCTTTTCGCCAACGGCTTCTACGGCTTCACCTGGGGCGCGGGACAGGCGGATTACTGGTCCTTCCCCTCGGGCCACGCCACCACCATGGGCGCGCTGGTGGTGGCGCTTTACCTCCTCTGGCCGCGCGGGCTGCCGCTTTACCTCGCGGCCGCGCTGCTGGTGATGGCGAGCCGCATCATCATCAACGCGCATTATCCGAGCGACGTGCTGGCGGGCGCCGCGCTGGGCGGCGCCGTCGCCTGGGCGATCGGCCAGGGCTTCGCGCGCGCCGGGCTGGCCCCGGCCGCTCAACCCTTAGCCACCTTGGAGCGATAGCCCTCGAATCCGCGCAGCCAGTAGATCCGGTAGGTGCGGAAGGTCTTGGGGCCGAGCCGGATCAGGATTTCCTGCACCGTGGGATCGACGCTCTTGAAGCGCGCGAGGATGCGCTGCACATCATCGCCCGTGCGCGCCACCAGCATGAAGTCGTCGCCGACATAGCGTTGCGGCTCGGCGGTGAGGTCGAAGCCGTCATGGACGCCGCCATCACCGTTCCATTTGAGCGCGTCGAAGGGATGCGGCCGCACGTAATAGATGAGCGCCGCCATCACCTCGCGGTCGTCCGCCATGAGATGCGTGCCCGGATGGTGCAGCAGGAGATCGCCGACGCTTTGGCCGAGCGGCCGCCAGCCGCGCAGCCGATGCAGCAGATCGTAGCGCACCGGCAGCTCGGCGCCGAAGGCCGGCAGCACGTCATGCGCGCCAAAGGCGACGAGGGCGCTTACCACATCAAGCGCCACCGCGGCGATGATCACCCCCCGGCGTCCGCGTGCGAGCAGCCAAGCGACGACCAGCACGGTGGCCGAGACGAAGGTCGGGGCCGACCAGTTCGCCTGAGCGCGCGAGAGGAAGCTCACCACCAGCATCATCGCCAAGGTCGGCAGGGCGAAGCAGGCGAGGAGCGCGGCGCGGCGCTCTTTGAGGCTGCGCGGCGCCAGCAGCACCAGGGCGAGCAGACTGGCGAAGAGGATCGGTCCGAATACGCCGAATTGCGAGCCAAGGAATTCGAAGAACATTTTCGGATGGAAGAGCGGTCCGCCGAGATCGGCGTTGTCGCGCGTGTGCAGATAGCTGACGAAGCCGTTCGACGCGTTCCAGGCGAAATTGGGCGCATAAACCAGCAGCGCCAGCAGCACCGCGCCGAAGAAGCGCTTCAGATGCCGGCGCTCGTCACGGAAGAGCAGCAGGAAGAGCAGCGCCGAGAGCAGCCAATAGGCCATGGCGTATTTGCTCAGGAGGCCGAAGCCGGCGGCGATGCCGACCATGAGCCACCAGCGCTCGCCGCCGGGCTCGCGCGCGCGCAGGAACGCATAGAGCGCTACCGCCCAGCAGAAGAGGAGCGGCGCGTCGGTCGAGATGATCACCGCCGAAGCCGAAACTCCCGGCAGGGTCACATAGGCCACCGCCGACCAGAAGGCCACGCGCGAATCATAGAGGCGGAGCGCGACCTGATAGAGCACCAGCGCGGTGCCAAAATGGAGCAGCGGGGCAGCCAAGCGGATCGCCGCCTCGCTGTCACCAAAGGCGGCGGTGGTGAGCGCGATGAGCCAGGCGACCACCGGCGGCTTCGAGTAGTAGCCGAAGGCCGGGTGCAGCGACCACAGCCAGTATTGCGCCTCGTCGGGGTAGAGATCGGCGCGGCCGAGCCCGAGCCAGACCAAGCGCAGCAGGGTCACGGCGAAGACTATCCATAGCGCCCAGCTCCAGGAGCGCTCGTCCTGCGCCGCCTGCTGCCGCGTCAAACCGCCGCCGATCACCATGGCGGCGGAGCCTAGCGGCACGGCCGGTACTGCGCCACCCTGGCGCCGCAGTTTTCGCATGGACGGACGTCTTCCGCGCCCGCCGGCATGATCCCTAGCATTCGCCGCCCCTGCTTGCTAAGTCATTCCGGGGGCGGGAAGCGGCAGGCACCCGGTAATGCAACTCAGGATCGAGACCTTCAGCAATAAGAGCGGCGGCAACGCCTTCTTCAAGGCGGTGACCCACCCGCTGGCGGCACGCGCGATGAAGGATCTGCTCGCCCGACTCGGCCGCGGCAGGGTGGCGATCTACGATCCCGAAGGTTGCGCCAATGGTCTCTCCGACCTCTACGACCTCGCCGGCCTCGACATCGCCGGCTGTTATGTGCAGGACGTGACCGCGATCGGCCAGCCGGTGCTCGGCCGCGCGGCGCAGCCGGTGACCGAGATCGGCCAATCGGGCGCGAGCCTCGTCTTCATCGCCGCCTTCGATGCGGGCCGCGTGCTCGACCATATCCGCCATCTGCTGCCGCGGGACGCCGAGGCGGTGAGCCTCGACGCGATCCGCCTGCCAGGGCCGCTGCTGTCCAATCCGCGCCGCTACCTTGACTCGCTCAACTTCGCCACGAATTTCGTCTTCTTCCGCGAGCAGGGCGGGCTTTCGACCCGACTCGTCACCGCGAATTACTGGGCGGGATATGGCGCCGCGGCGGTGAAGCTCTGGCTGTTGCTCTTCGGAGAGCGCGGCGAGGTTCTCGCCGAATGGAGCGAGGACGTGGCATCGGGCGCCGGCTCCATCGTGCTCGACAGTCGCGAGATCCGCCGCCGCTTCGACCTGCCCGAATTCACCGGTCAGCTCTTCCTCCATGTGGTCGGCGCGGTCGGCCATGACGTGGTGAAATACGCGCTCGATACCTATGGCGCGGGCGCGGAGGCTTGCCTTTCCTGCACGCATGACGCCAATTCCTGGCCGGCGGATTTCTACGCCGGCCTGCCCGCGCCGGCGGCGGGCGAGCGCGTCGTCCTGTGGCTCCAGAACAGCCAGCCCTGCGCCGTGCCCTCGAACGCCATCAGCCTCAACCTGATGGGCGACGGCACGGTGAAAAAGCTCGCCGCCGCAATCCCGCCCTTTGCCAGCTACGCGCTCGACGTGGCCGAGCTGCTGCCCGGCGCGCGCTGGCCGCAGCAGCTCGAGCTCAGCGCCGGCAAATATGTGGTGCGGCCGCGCTACGAGGTAATCGGCAAAGGCCGCCGGCGCATCGCCCATGTCAATGTCGAGCGCAGTGACCTGAAGCCCGATCCGCGCATCGCCGAACTCGGCAACATGCTGGGCAAGGGCTACCTGCTGCCGGCGCCAGTGCTGCCGCGCCGCCAGTGGCGCTCGCTGGCGCTGCCGACGCCGATGGCGACGACGCAGCGCGAGCTGCCGATCTCGCTCGTCGTCTATGACGGCTCCGGCCGCGAGGCGGCACGCCGCCGCTTCGGCCGCTTGAAACGCAGCGACAGCGTCGCGGCCGAACTCGACGAGGTGATCAACGGCGCCGAGCTCGCCGCGGGATACGGCCATCTGGAGCTGGTCTACGATTTCGCCGAAGGCGGCGAAGCGGATGGCTGGTTGCACGGCCTCTTCCGCTACGAGGACCGGCACAGCGGCCATGCGGCCGAGACGAGCTTCGGCGCGCATGTCTTCAACACGGTGCTCACCTACAAGGGCGAGCCGCAATCCTATGCCGGGCGCGCGCCGGGCCTCTCGACCAGGCTCTTCCTGCGCCTCGGCGAGACACCGCACGACACGCTCTGCCATCTGATCTACCCGGCCTCGACCCCCTGGCACGGCGAGAGCGCGACCGATCTCGTGCTGCACGACCGCAGCGGCGGCGAGGTCGCGCGCCAGCGCGTCAGCATCCCCTGCTCGGGCTCGCTCTTCTGGCGCTATCACGAGATGTTCGACGAGAGCGCCCGCGCCAAAGCCGGCAGCGGTGCCTATGTGATCATCCGCGACGTCACCTGCCGGCTCTTCGGCTATCATGGGCTGCTCGCCCGCGACGGCGCCTTCAGCCTCGACCATATGTTCGGCTTCTGACCGACCGGAACCTTCATCCTATGACCCAGCGCCATCACACCAAATTCCTGACCATCGGCTCGGGGCCGGCCGGCTACACCGCGGCGATCTATGCCGCCCGCGCCAATCTGCAGCCGATCCTGGTGCAGGGGCTGCAGCCCGGCGGCCAGCTCACCATCACCACCGATGTCGAGAACTATCCCGGCTTCGCCGACATCATCCAGGGGCCCTGGCTCATGGAGCAGATGCAGAAGCAGGCCGAGCATGTCGGGACCCGGGTGATCACGGACATGATCGTCAAGGCCGATCTCAGTCAGCGCCCCTTCACCTGCGTCGGCGACAGCGGCGACATCTATGTCGGCGAGACGCTCGCCATCTGCACCGGTGCGCAGGCGCGCTGGCTCGGCCTTTCCGGCGAGGAGACCTTCCGCGGCGCCGGCGTCTCGGCCTGCGCCACCTGCGACGGCTTCTTCTTCCGCGGCAAGGAAGTGGTGGTGGTGGGCGGCGGCAACACCGCCGTCGAGGAGGCGCTCTACCTCACCAACCACGCCACCAAGGTGACGCTCATCCATCGCCGCGATCAGCTGCGCGCCGAGAAGATTTTGCAGACGCGGCTCTTTGCCAATCCCAAGATCCGCGTCGTCTGGGACAGCATCGTCGAGGAGATCCTCGGCGAGGCGGCGCCGCCCAAGGTCACCGGCGTGCGCATCGCCGATACCCGCACCGGCGAGCGCTCGGTCATCCCCTGCGACGGCTTCTTCGTCGCCATCGGCCACACGCCGGTCACCGAGCTCTTCCGCGGTCAGCTCGCGCTCGATGCCGAGGGCTACCTCATCACCCGGCCCGATTCGACCGCGACCGATATCCCCGGTGTCTTCGCCGCCGGCGATGTCAGGGACAAGGTCTTCCGCCAGGCGGTGACCGCCGCCGGCATGGGCTGCATGGCCGCGCTCGAAGCGGAGAAATTCCTCGCCGCGGAAGAAGCGGCCGCATCGCTCCGGGCGGCGGAGTAGCGGCCGTGACCGGCATGGACTGGGACAAGCTGCGCGTCTTCCACGCCGTCGCCGAAGCGGGAAGCTTCACCCATGCGGGCGAGGCGCTGAACCTCAGCCAATCGGCGGTGAGCCGGCAGATCAGCGCGCTTGAGGAGAGCCTGAGCGTGCCGCTCTTCCACCGCCACGCCCGAGGCCTCATCCTCACCGAGCAGGGCGAGCTGCTGTTCCGCACCGCGCGCGAGGTGTTCTCGAAGCTCGCCATGACCGAGGCAATGCTGTCGGAGTCGAAGGACCGGCCGAAAGGCCCGCTCAAGGTGACGACGACGGTCTCCTTCGGCTCGGCCTGGCTTACCCCGCGCATCCGCGAGTTCACCGATCTCTACCCCGAGATCCAGGTGAGCCTCGTGGTCGACGACACCGAGCTCGACCTCTCGATGCGCGAGGCCGATGTGGCGATCCGTATGTCGGCGCCGCGCCAGCCGGATCTGGTGCAGCGGCACCTGACCACCTTGCGCTATCACATCTACGCCTCCTCCGAATACCTGAAGCGCTTCGGCACGCCGCAGAAGCCGGAGGATCTCGATAAGCACCGCATCATCGTCTACGGGCAGGATTCGCGCCCGCCGGTGCGGCCGATCAACTGGCTCTGGGAGGCGGGTTCGCGGCCCGGCTATGAGCGGCGGCCGATCTTCATGGTCAACAATGTCTACGGCATCCTGCGCGCCGTCGAGAGCGGGCTCGGCATCGCCGCGCTGCCGGACTTCATGGCGCAGGAGGCGATCGACCTCATTCGCATCCTGCCGGAACTGAACGGCCCAGAGGTCGAGACCTATTTCGTCTATCCCGAGGAGCTCCGCACCTCGAAGCGCATCGCCGTCTTCCGCGACTTCCTGCTGCGGAAAGTGGCCGAAGGGCGCAACAGCTAACGCCAGCGGCGAGCCGCTCGCTAGAAGATCCGGCCCGCGCGCGACAGCAGCGCCAGCAAGCCGACAAGCAGCGCCAGCACGACACCCGCGGCAAAGCCGAAGCTCGCTCCCCAATCGAGCACGGAAGCGGCCTGCTCGGGCTCCGATTGCGGCGGCATTTCCGCCGAGACCTCGATGGGCGGTGCCGACTCGACCGCCTCTTCCTCGCGCGTCGGCGCCAGCAGCGGCAGCGCATCGGTCGCACGCTCGGGCGGCGCCTCGTCGCGGCGCGGCGCTGACAGCGCCGGGGCAGGCTCAACCGCAGGTGGCGGCGCATCCGGCCCCAGCCGCTCGGCGAGCCACTCGACCCATTCCTCGGCAAAGCTCACGGGCGGCAGGGCCGCGAAGGCGCGATCGACCGCCGCGGCGAGCTGATCGGCTTCGGCGCGGCGCTGCGCCAAGGCGACGACCGGCAGCTCGCCGGGAAAGCGCCGCTCGAATCCTTCCTGCTCCAGCATGGCGAGGAACGCGGTGCGCGCCTCCTCGGGGCTGGCCTCCTCATCGGGCTCGAGCAAGGCCACGAGGACCACGCCGCGCACCGCGTTGAGCGCCGCGAGATCGACATAGCCCTCTTCGCCGTTGGCGCGGATCAGCGCGCGCGGCAGACAACGCCATCCTGGAATGAGCGCCGGCGGCGGCGGCTCGCGGCGCTCGCGTTCGACATGCTCCGGCGCCGCCTCCGCCGCGTTCAGCACCGCTTGTTCCATGCGAAGCCCTGGGTTGATGACCTGCAGGTAGCGAACGCCGGAAGCGCAACTTGGTTGCGCGCATCGGTAGCGTCCAAAGGGATGCAGTTTTTGCAACCGTGCCCGCCCAAATTCCCGTTGGCGCTTTAGCCGGTGCGCATGCATTTTCGAGGCGTCGGATTTGCTGTGGCGCGATAGCGCTGCGGCGCGGATTTCCGGGACAATGCGCCCGGAAAGAGGGTCTTCGGATCCTTACGTCTCCCAGACGTGAAGCCTCCCTGTTCAAATTTGCCGGGAATCTTCCAATGGTTCCCGGCCTTTTCCTTTGGTGCAGGTCGGAGCCACGCCGAGTCTGCGGGGCTCAGCCCGGCACCAGGCTGCCGCCGAATTCCTGGGCGAAGTCGCCCGCATCGGCCTCCGAGGCGAATTCCACAAGCACCACCGACTCGCTGCTGCTGCCCGTCGAGGTCAGAGTGTGCTGGCAACTGCGGGTCGCCAGCCAGTGCCGCATGTCATCCATCCGCCCCGCAACCTCGGCGCGGGGCAATCGCACTTCGACTATCTGCATCGGACCTGCCGGAGGTGGAGGGGCTAACGAAATAGTTTGCACACCCAACCTTTCGGCAAGTACGGGCAAAATTGTGATCGCGTGTAGCAAAGATGGCAAATCGGCGACCGACGGTTGCGCAGGCGCGTTCGTCCTCATCAGATGATCGAAATCTAATTTCAGGATCGATCCGGATGGTGGCATTTCGCTTTACCTGCCCGCGTCATCAGCGAGTTTTCATCGAGGCAGGAAAACGCGGTGGCTGCATTTCGCCATCGAGCCTCGATGAACTTCGGAAGAGAACGCTCGCCTGGCTTTCACGCGAATATCCGAGCGCAGTCCTGGAGCACTTCAACGAGCAGAGCTGCCTAGGCTGTAAGTTGGAGACGGCCTATGGCGACCTCGGCGACGTCGTCAATGGCATCATCGAGCTGGCGAAACGGCTAAGCGCCGTCTAGGCCCGCAGTATCTCAGTGCGCGCGCGGGCCCAGCAGAAGCCCCGTGCCGAATCCCCAGGCGCCATTCACCAGGAGGCCGGTCGCAATGCCGGCAGCGCGCCAACCGCCGCCCTGGGGCAATCCCTTGAGCGGCATAACGATGAACCACGCCACGAGCGACAGCAGGACGGCGCCGAACAGCACGGCCGCGATCCAATAAAGCGGGCGCGGCGGAAAGGCGCGCTCGGCGAAGGCGTAGATCACACCCCAGGCGCCGCCCCAGAAGGCGGCCGACCACACGACGGGAACGCCCCAGGGCGCTGTTGGCCGCAGAGAAAACGGCAATGCCGGCGTCACGCCGAGCACGTGCAACAACATCAGCATGCCCTGGTGAAAGATCAGTACCGCTCCGAACCCGGCAGCAAAACCCGCCACCGCGCGACCGATCTCGCCCACGCCCATGGGCGCGAGGACACCACTCTTCGCTGCCATCGCACACCTCCGTTCCCTGACCGCAGGCAACACCGTGCAGGTGGCATCGTTCGAGCGGCCGGACCGATCTCATATCGAATTCATCGGATCGCAAACATCGGGCACGGCGGCTCCGGCGCGATTCAACCACCGGGATCGGCTGCCCTGAAAATCTGGCCGCCGGCAGGATCCGTCCATGCAGCAGCGGGGCCGCAGAGTTGCGCAGCGCGCGGGACCACGTGATGCCATGGAACCGCGACGCGCATGGGGTGGTTCAGCAAAAGCCGGCTTCCCGCATGGGTTTGCGCATGCGTCCCCACACCTTCATCCGCGTCGGCTTTATTCTCCTTCTCTTTGCCTGGGCGCTGTCGGCGGTCGTGCCGCTGCTCGAGCCGCCGAAGCATGTGCGTCAGACCGACGTGGCGAAGGCGCCGGTGCAGCAGACCCCGCCGCTCCATGACCGTCGGACGGACCTGGCCGGGGTGCCGCCGCATGAGGCGGATCCGCATCCGGCGCTCGGCGTCTCGCCGCCGCCTGCCCCCCTCTCGCGCGCCCAGGCGACCGATGCGCTGCACAATCAGGGCTATGCGCGGATCGACGCGCTCCGGCAGCACGCCGATGGCGCGTGGACGGCGACAGCAGCGCGCTCGCCCGAAGGCGCCGCCCGCTCGCTCCGCATCGATCGCGACGGCAGAATCACGCCGCAATGAGCGGCGGCTCGGCCGGAACTCAAGTACTGGCAACGACCTTGCGCAGCGGAGAGCCAAGCCGGAATTTCCTTGCGCCGGCCGGTCAAGGGTTCGCTAACCGGAAGTGGAACATGCTGATGGAGGCCGTCGGCCGACGTTTGTCGGACGGGATGCGGCCGACGGGGACATGTCGCGATGCGCGAGACCCTGAGCTATGCGGACTGGCACATCCCGCTGTCGCGCGGCGATCTCAGCTTGCGCCAGGCAGCGGCGGATTTGGCACGGGTCGGCGCCGCGCCGGACGAGATTCCGCTGATGGTCCAGCTCGCCGAGAACCCGCGCTTCAACCTGTTTCACGGCGCCGTCGATCTCAAGACGCATGACTACATCCACGCCTTGCTCGGGCGGGGATTGCTCGCCAAGGACGAGGCCTTCGTCATCGGCTTCACCATGGGCAGCACGCCGCGGCTGGGCGCGGCCGAGGAGCGGCTCTTCGCGCTCGTGGCCGAGCGGCTCTATCCCGGCATCTATCGCTTCGACAAGGAGGATGTGTGCATCTTCCGCGATGCCATCCGCATCGCCCGGGTGTTGGGCTGCGCGGCGCTCGACCGGGCGCCCTATGCGGAGCATCTCGACAAAAGCCTCGACGAGCTGCGCCGCGCGCTCGGCATAGACGTGCCGCTGCTCAGCGCCTATTTCGCCATCGAGCGCCGCCGCTATCCTCGCTCGCCCGAGAGCCAGCGCCTGCTCGATTGAGGCGACGGCTCAGCGGCCGCCATAACCCTCGTCGGCGAGATTGAGCAGCGGGAAGGCGCTATGCACATGCGGCGCCACCACCGGCGTCGCCGGGTGGAGACAGGACTTGCCGAGCCCGGCGAGATCGGTGATGCCGAGCAGGCCGAGGCTCGTGGCCATCTCGGTCTCAAGCAGCTCGAGCACGTGGAAGACCCCGGCCTCGCCCGCCGCCGCCAATCCGTAGCAATAGAGGCGCCCGAGCGAGACGGCGCGCGCGCCGAGCGCCAGCGCCTTGAGAATGTCGGTGCCGCGGCTGAAGCCGCCATCGATGATCACCTCGGCGCGACCGCCCACCGCCTCCACCACTTCGGGCAGCACCTCGATGGTGCCGCGGCCATGGTCGAGCTGACGGCCGCCATGATTGGAGACATAGACCGCGGCGGCGCCATGGGCGCAGGCGAGGTCGGCATCCTCGGCCGTAGCGACGCCCTTCAAGATCAACGGCAGGTCGTGCTTGTCCTTGAAGCGCTTCACATGGTCCCAGTTGAGCCCGGCCTGGAAGAACTGACCGGTGGCGCGCTGCCGCCAGGGCTTGATGAAGCGCTTGGCGATGTCGCGCTCGCGCCGGCTGTAAACCGCGGTGTCGACGGTGAAGCAGAAGGCGTCGTAGCCGGCATCGCGCGCCCGCCGCACGAAGTCATCGGTCCAGGCCTCGTCACCGCGCACATAGAGCTGGAAGATCTTAGGCCCGGAGGTCGCCTCGGCCGTCGCTTCGAGCCCGGGATGGGTGACCGAGCTCACCATGATCGGCACGCCGAAGGCGCCGGCGGCCTTGGCGGCCGTCGCCGCGCCGCCGGGATCGAAGGATTCGAGCGAGCCGACCGGGGCGAGCAGCACCGGCAGGCGCAGCTTGCGCCCGAGCAGCGTGCCGGTGCAGTCGATGCGCGAGACGTCGCGCAGCACCCGCGGCCGGAAGGCGAGGGAATCGATCGCCTGACGGTTGCGCTTCACCGTCGTCTCGCTCTCAGTGCCGCCGATCAGATAGTCCCAGATATTGGGCGACAGCTTGATCTTCGCCGCCTTGACGAATTCGTGCAGCGTGAGGAACTCGCCGCTGGTTTCGCTCAACGCTGCCCGTTCGGTCATGTCCTGCCTCTCCCGCCCGCCTCCGGCCCGCCCATTAAAGAATGAGCCCGCCGTCGACGACAATGGTCTGGCCGACGATATAGGCCGCGAGCGGCGAGGCAAGAAAGAGGGCGGCGCCGGCCATGTCCTCGGGGGTGCCGAGACGGCCGAGCGGGATTTGCTCCAGAGCCGCGGCGAGCCGCGCGGGATGGTCGGTGGTGACGCGGGTGAGCTTGGTCGCCACCAGCCCGGGTGCGATGCCGTTGACCCGGATCCCGTCGCCGGCCCAGGCTTGGGCGAGCGTGCGCGTCAGCCCCAGCGCGCCGGTCTTGGAGGCATTGTAGGCGGGATTGCCCCGCGTCGCATGGAAGGCTGCGGTGGAGCTCACGACGATAAGCGAACCCTTGCTCTCCGCGAGCATGTCGTGAAAGCGAGCGCTGCAGTTCATCAGGCTCACCAGATTCAGTTCGACAACGCGGCGAAACTCGGCCGGCTTGAACTCGCCTTGCCGGTAGACGACGATACCTTGCGCAAGGACGAGCACATCGAGGCGAGAGAATGGAGGCTCGTAGCGATCGATGGCGGCCGAATCGGCAAGATCGAGCCGAGCGTAATGCAGCCCCGCGAGATCGCTCCCCTCGGCAGCGGCGTAATCCTCGGCGCGCGCGCGCGTGCCCCAGACATGCACCTCGGCGCCGTGGGCGCGGAACGCCTGAGCGATGCCGTTGCCGATGCCGCTGGAGCCGCCGGCGACGAGCACCGTGCGTCCGGTGAAATCGAGCGCCTCCATTCTCTCCTCCCCGATGCTTGTCCCGGCCGGCCCGAAGGCCAAGTTCTTAGTGAAAACCGGCGGAGGATGCATGCTCTACGTTTGTGACGCGCCGGCCGGCATGACCTGGTTCCGTCTCGAGACAGAAGCCGAGGCGGCGGACGAGTCCCAGGCCATGCATCACTCGGTCGAAAAATATTTTCGCCAGGAGGAGAGCAAGGCGGAGCAAAGCTTCGCGCCCGCCTCGCGCCGCTTCATCGAACAGCAGATCGGGCTCAAATCGCACGTGCAACGGGCGATGCCGCTGTTCCTCACCTTGCGCAACGACGAGGGCAAGCCGCTGGTCACCGCCATGCTGCCGCCCGGCGGCAGGGAGGATCGCAGCTTCCGGCCGATCATCGTGGGATTCGCCAATGCCGATCCCTACGGCGAGCATGCGGCGCCGATCCGCGCGCTGGCCGACCATTTCGGCCTCGATCTCGACCGGGCGCGCTGCTACCCGTACCGGCGCTGAGTCCGCCTAGTTGACGCGGCCGCCGCGCAGCTTCTCGGCGAGATCGGGCCAGCGATAGGGCTTACCGATAAAGGCAAAGTCGGCGGTGAGCCCGTGCTCCGCCGAGAGGACGCTGCTGGCGTAGCCCGAGGACAGGACGACGCGCAGCTCCGGCCGGAGCTTGCGCGCCTCGCGGGCGAGCTCGACGCCGTTCATGCCGCGCGGCATGACGATATCCGAGAAGAGCACGTCGATCGGCAGGTTGCGCTTCAACAGCGTCAGCGCGTCGAGCGCGTCGCCGGCGGTGAGCACGTCGTAACCGAGGCCGCGCACCATCTCGACCGTCGATTGGAGCACGTCGGGATCGTCCTCGACGACGAGGACGATGCCCGCACGCTGCTTGCGCGGCTCGCGCAAGGCGGTGGTGCGCGCCGCCGGCAGCAGCAAGCGCACCGTCGTTCCCCGGCCGACGGCGCTGTCGATCGACATGTGGCCGCCCGACTGATTGACGAAGCCATAGACCTGGCTGAGGCCGAGGCCGGTGCCGCGCCCGGTCTCCTTGGTGGTAAAGAAGGGCTCGATGGCGCGCCTCAACACCTCGGGCGACATGCCGCAGCCGGTATCGTGCACGGTCACCGCCGCATAACTGCCGGGCGCGAGTCCCTCGATGGCGACGGGATCGCCGCTCGCCACCTCGACAGTCTCGGTGGCAACGCGCAACACCCCGCCCTCACCCATCGCATCGCGGGCATTCAGGACAAGGTTGAGCAGCGCGGCCTCGAACTGTGCCGCGTCGATGTTCACCGCGCGCACGACATTGCCGAGATGCAGCTCCAGATCGACCGCATCGCCGCAAGCGCGCCGCAGCACCGCCTGAAAACCGGCGATCAGCGGATTGAGTTCGACAAGCTCGGGCCGCAGCGGCTGACGCCGCGCGAAGGCGAGGAGCTGTCGCGTCAGCCGGGCGCCGCGCTCGGCCGCGCGCTGCGCGCCCTGCGCCAAGCGCTCGGTCCGCATCGCGTCGGAGGGGTCCTGCAGGATGAGATCGAGGTTGCTGATGACGACGGTGAGCAGATTGTTGAAGTCGTGCGCGACGCCGCCGGTAAGCTGGCCGATCGCCTCCATCTTCTGCGCCTGCGCCAGGGCCGCGCGGGTATTCTCCAGCGCCTCCTGTGCCGCGCGCTGCGCGCTGATGTCGCGCGTGACCTTGGCAAAGCCGATCAAGGTACCAGTCTCGTCGCGGATCGCGTCGATCACGACGCTCGCCCAGAAGCGAGTGCCGTCCTTGCGCATGCGCCAGCCTTCCGCCTCGTATTTGCCCTCGCGCCGCGCTCTCGCCAGCGCCTGCTGCGGGACCCCGCGCTGCCGGTCCTCATCGGTATAGAAACGCGAGAAGTGGTGCCCGACGATCTCCTCGGCGGCATAGCCCTTGATGCGCTGCGCGCCCGGGTTCCAGTTGGTGACGATGCCGTCCGGATCGAGCATGAAGATGGCGTAGTCGACCACCCCCTGGACCAGCAGGCGAAAGCGCCGCTCGCTTTCGCGCAGCGCTTCCTGAGACTCCATTCGATCGGTCATGTTGCGCGTGATCGTGACGAAGCCAGTGACGGCCCCACCCTCGTTGCGCACAGCCTCGATCACACGGCGTGCCCAAAAGCGCGAGCCGTCCTTGCGCACGCTCCAGCTCTCCGTCTCGAGCCGGCCATCGCGCCGCGCCGCCGCGAGCACCGATTGAGGCCGGGCGCTCGCCTGATCTTCGGGCGTGAAGAAGATGGCGAAGTCGCGCCCGACAACGTCGGCCGGCGCGTAGCCCTGGAAGCGCTCGGCGCCGATGTTCCAGCTCGCGACCCGCCCTGTCGCATCGAGCAGCCATACCGCGTAGTCGGCGATCGCCGAAGACAGTAGTTGCAGCTGCTCGGCGTCGCCCGGCAACCCCTCGCTGGAATCGGCCGCCAAAACCCGCTCCTTCTCCCCCGACTTGCCGATAGCGGCAGCAAACTAACGCCCGGCGAGCCGCTTGCGCACCCCCACGTAAGGGGGAGGCGTCAAGACGTCAATCGCCCGCGGCTACGCCGCGCGCGGCAAAGCTTCGGTCAGGTCAGGAGAGCCCGGGGACGGCTCGCCCAGGCGACCCGCCCGGGCCGGGGATGCGCTACTTCCAGACGGGCTTGCCGAGATCGACCTGGGACGGGGTCGTCGCGGCGCCGATCGTCCCGCCCGCCGCCGCGCCGATTGCGGCGCCGGCCAGCGGCACTCCGAGCAGCGCACCGCCGACCGCACCCGCCGCCGCGCCGATGCCCGCGCCGCTCACCGCCCGATCGCCGGTGGAGCTGCCGCACCCTGCGAGCAGGAGAGCGAGGGCTAGAGCGACCGCACCGTAGCCGAGACGAGAACGCATCGTCATTCCTCCGAAAAGGGGATGTTGCGGTGCATTCTACTTCGACGCGGCGACGGCGCAAAGCACCGGTATCAGCGATTTCCCGCGCCTGGATCGATTCGACGCGCCCAGATACGGGCGGTCGCGAAAGAAGGGGGAACCGGTGCCTTGCGGCGCCGAAGCCGCAGCTCAGCGATAGAGGGGCTGGTTCTCGAGACCCTTGTAGAGCGCCGCGACGTATTCGCCGTAGCCATTGAACAGCAAGGTCGGGCGGCGCCCGTCCGTGCCGAGCACGCGCTCGGTCGCCTGGCTCCAGCGCGGATGCGGCACGGCGGGATTGACGTTCGCCCAGAAGCCGTACTCGTCACCCTGCAGCTCCTGCCAGAAGCCAATCGGCTGCTTATCGGTGAAGGTGAACTTGACGATCGACTTGATCGATTTGAAGCCGTATTTCCACGGCAGCACGAGACGCAGCGGCGCGCCGTCCTGGCGCGGCATCGGCTTGGCGTACATGCCCGTGGCGAGAAAGGCGAGCTCGTTCGTCGCCTCGGCCATCGTCATTCCCTCGACATAGGGCCAGGGGTACCAGAACTGCTTCTGGCCCGGCGCGACCTTGGGATCGCGGAAGGTCTCCATGCGGACGAACTTCGCCGAGGCGAGCGGCTGCGCCATATCGACCAGCGCCTTCATCGGGAAGCCGGTCCAGGGCACCGCAATCGACCATGCTTCGACGCAGCGATGGCGATAGAGCCGCTCCTCGAGCGTGACGCGCTTCAGGAGATCGTCGATGCCGAGCTTCATCGGCTTCTCGACCATCCCGTCGATGGTCACCGTCCAAGGCCGGATCGGCAGCTGCTGCGCATCCTCGGCGATGGTCTTCTGCGAGCCGAATTCGTAGAAGTTGTTATAGGTGGTGACGAGCTTCTCTGGGGTGATCGGCCGATCGAGCGTGTAGCTCGGATTGCGCTTCGCCGGATAAAGCCCGGCCGAAGGGTCGGCCTCGGGCGCGGCGAGCGCCGCCTCGACCGGCGCAGCGGCCAGCATCGCGCCGAAGCCCATCGCCTGAAGAATGCGGCGCCGGTCGTGAAAGACCGCTTCCGGGGTGGCTTCGCTCTCCACGAGCTCCCAGCCGCGCTTCTGCCTGATGAGCATACCCTCTCTCCTCGCCTCCGCGCCTGCCCCTTGCCTCGCCAGATAGCGTCCTGCCGCGCTCACGGCAAATCACGCTCGCGCGAGCGCGCCTCGCCGCCACACGCTCCGCCCGAAGATGGTTACTGCGCCGCCTGCTCGCCGCGGCCGGCCATCGCCCGCTCGGCGAGCTTGCCGGTGAGTTCCTGCAGGTGATCGAAGCGATCGCTGTAAGTGCCGACCCCCAACGTCACCGAGCGCAGCTCGATGATGAGGTCATGCAGCTCCGCCTGCGGCAGCAGCGCCGTCACCGCGTCCCAGCCCTCCCAGCCGGGCTTGGCATCGAAGCCCAGGATCTGGCCGCGCCGCCCGGAGATCACGCGCTGCACCTTCGAGGTGAAGGCGTTGGGCACCGAGATCTCGACGTGATGAATGGGCTCAAGCAGCACGGGATCGCATTTGGCCATGGCCTCGGTCATCGCCACACGCGCGCAGGTCTTGAATGCCTGGTCCGAGCTGTCGACCGCGTGGAACTGGCCGGTGACCAACGTCACCGACACGTCGACCACGGGGCATCCCAGCGGCCCATGGCGCAGGTATTCCATCACGCCTTCCTCGACGGCCGGGATGTAGTTGCGCGGGATGGCGCCGCCGACCACGGCATCGGTGAAGACATGGCCGGTGCCGCGCGGCAGCGGCTTCACCTCGATCTGGATGTCGGCGAACTGGCCATGGCCACCCGACTGGCGCTTGAAGCGCGCATGCTGCGCGGTACTCCGGCGGATCGTCTCGTTGTAGGGTACCTGCGGCTTCCGCGCAGTCACCGGCAGGCTGTACTTCTGGCGCAATCGGTCGATGGCGATCTGCAGGTGGATGTCGCCCTGGCCCCACAGCACCATCTCCTGCAGCTCGGCGTTCTGCTGGAGATGCAGCGTCGGGTCCTCCTCGATCAGCTTCGCGATCGCGGCGGTAAGCTTGACGTCGTCGCTGCGCTTCTCGGCGGCGAGCGCCAGGCCATAGACCGGCTCGGGCAGCGGCGGCTTCGCCAGTTGCGGCGCCGTGCCGGTGGACAGCACTGCGCCGGTGCCGATTCCGTCGAGCCGTCCCAGCGCCACTACGTCGCCCAGCTGCGCCGATGGCAGCTTCTCCTGATGCGATCCGGTGAGGCGCAGCACGCCGGCGACCCGCACGCCACCCAAGGTCATGCCGTCGGTCACCTGACCGCTCCAGATGCGCGCCAGCGAGAGCTTGCCGGAGTGCGGCGCGTGATAGGTCTTGATCACCTGTGCCACCGTCTCCTTGCCGCCGGCCGGCAGGCCCAGCCGCTCCGCGGTCTGCGCTGCGGCGGGGGTCTCATGCCGCAGCGCTTTCCAGAGGCGCCGAACGCCGTGATCGAAGAGCGCGGAGCCGAGGAACACCGGCACGATCCGATCGGTGCTCAGATTCCGCGCCAGATGACCATAGATCTCCGCCTTCGAGGGCTGCACGTCCTCGAGCAGCTGCTCCAGCAGCTTGTCGTCGAAATCGGCGAGCTTCTCGACGAGCCCGGCCCGCGTGACCTTCTCTTCCTCGAGCAGGTCGTCGGGCAGCTTGATCAGGTCGGAAGCCTCGCCGGGCTTGTATTTGTAGGTGCGCTCGCTGACCAGATCGACATAGCCGATCGCCTTCCCCTCGGGATCCGGCAGCGGCACCTGACGCAGCACCAGCGGCCGCTGCGAGACCGATTGCAGCGCCCCCAGCACTTCGCTCACCCGCGCATTGGCGCTGTCCATCTTGTTGATGAACACCATGTGCGGAATCGAGTGGTCGTCCAGAAATTTGAAGAGCGGGCTCAAGGTGAGGACCCGCTCGGTTTCCGGCTCGCAGACCACGACCGCCACATCGGCGGCCATAAGGGCGCTTTGCGCCTCCCAGGCCAGTTCGACCGAGCCCGGGCAATCGAGGATGGTCCAGGGATCGCCGAGGCAGGAAGCGGCGGCGACATTGAGCTCGGTGGTCATCTGCCGCCCCCGCGCCTCGGCGCTATGATCGCCGACGGTGTTGCCGTCCTTCACCGTGCCGCGCCGATGCGTCGAGCCGCTCGCAAAGAGCAGGGCTTCCAGCAGCGTCGTCTTGCCGGAGAGATACGGCCCGACCAGGGCGGCGCAGCGGGCTCCAGCGGATCTGTCGGTCATGCACGCCTCCTTCCCGTTCGCGACGGGCGTCTGGCCTGGCGTGCGAGAGACCGCCACGCGCTGGCGACGCCTCTTCTCAAGGAAGAATGGTCGCGCGCCGATCATCGCGGCGCAACGGGAATCTCGATCGCAGCGCCGGCCCCACACATTTGCGTGCAACGGAGAAAGGAAGGGGCCCTGCCGCCCTATATCTTGGGGAGTGCACCGCCGAACGAGAGAAAGCATGAGGCTCCGCCACAACGGCCTGATCGCCCTGGGAACCGCCCTCCTCGCCGGCTGCGTCTATTATGCGCCGGCACCGCCGGTTACCTACGCCTATGTCCCCTGCGGCCGCGGCGCGTCGCCGCCACCCCCGCCACCCGGAGCGGTACCGCCAGCGGCGGCACAGAGCGGCGAGCAATGCGTCGTGCCGGTGCAGGGCTATTACCCTCATCCGGCCTATCCATACCCGAACGGGTGGCCGGGCTATGCGCCGTTTTGAGTAAGGCATGAACTGCTGGCGCCTCTCTCCCGCTTGCGGGAGAGGAGCGTCGCCTCGTTCGCTAGGACTTCGTGTCGAGCCGCTTTTCGAAGTAGACGCGGTCGAAGCCATCCTCGCGGCGCGCGTCGGTCTGGCGATATCCCAGCGCCGGATAGAAGCTGAGCGCTTCCGCCATCTTGGCATTGGTGTAGAGCCGAACGGCCGGAAGTCCGAGCCGCCGCGCTTCCACCTCGGCAAAGCGCATTAGCGCGCAGCCGATGCCGCGGCGCTGCGCACCAGAGGCCACCGCGACGATATCGACGAAGAGATGGTCGGGCGCGGCGCGGAGCACGATGAGCCCGAGCCGCTCGCCGGCCTCCTCCAGCAGATGGACCTCGCCTGCAGCGATCATTGCCGCGTGATCGGCGGTCACCGGCGCCGGCGCGCGCCCCATGCGCGCGATATAGGGACGGAAGGAAGCGGCGATGGTATCGGCGACCCAGCCGAGCTCGTCGGGTCGGGCGACCCGGGTCACCTCAGGCGAGCGCTGCGCACGCGCGCTCGATCCGCGTGCACGCGTCGCGCAGCGCCTCGGTCGAGGTGGCGTAGGAGATGCGGAAATGCGGCGAGAGGCCGAACGCCTCGCCCTGCACCACCGCCACGCCCTCGGCTTCCAGCAGGTACTGGACAAAGCCGGTGTCGTTCTCGATCACCTTGCCCTTGGGCGTGCGCTTGCCGAGCGTGCCGGCACAGGAAGGATAGACGTAGAATGCGCCCTCCGGCCGCGGGCAATGAATCCCCTTGGCGCGGTTGAGCATCTGCACCACCGAGTCGCGGCGCTCCCTGAAGCTCTGATTGTGCCTCGGAATGAAGTCCTTCGGACCGTTGAGCGCCTCGACCGACGCGGCCTGGCTGATCGAGCTGGGATTCGAGGTCGATTGCGACTGCAAGGTCGTCATCGCCTTGATCAGCTCGGTCGGGCCGCCGCCGAAACCGATGCGCCAGCCGGTCATGCAATAGGCCTTGGAGACACCGTTCAAGGTCAGCGTCCGCGGATAGAGCTTGGGCTCGATCTGCGCGATGGTGGTGAATTTGAACCCGTCATAGACGAGGTGCTCGTACATATCGTCAGCGAGCACCCAGACATCGGGATGGCGCAGCAGCACATCGGCAAGCCCGCGCAGCTCCTCGGCGGTATAGGCGGCGCCGGTCGGATTCGAGGGCGAATTGAGGATGAGCCACTTCGTCTTCCGTGTGATCGCCTGCTCGAGATCCTCGGCGCGCAGCTTGAAGCCGTTGTTCTGCGGGCAGGGCACGGCCACCGGGGTCCCCTCGGCCAGCAGCACGATATCGGGATAGGAGACCCAATAGGGCGCCGGGATGATGACCTCGTCGCCGGGATTAACGGTGGCGAGCAGCGCGTTGAACAGCACCTGCTTGCCGCCGGTGCCGACAATGATCTGGCTGGCCGCGTAGTCGAGGGTGTTCTCGCGCTTGAACTTCGCGGCGATCGCCTTCTTGAGCTCGGGCGTGCCGTCGACGGCGGTGTAGCGCGTCTGGCCGCTCTCGATGGCGCGGTTTGCCGCGGCGCGGATGTTCTCCGGCGTGTCGAAATCGGGCTCGCCGGCCGAGAGGCTGATGATGTCGCGCCCGGCGGCCTTCAATTCCAGCGCCAGTTTGGTCATGGCGAGCGTCGCGGACGGCTTGATGCGCGACAGACGGTCGGCGAGGAAAGACATGGCATGCTACCGGTCGAGGGTGATTAAGCGCGGTAAACTACTGCCGCAGCGCAGCATCCGCAACCGCCGAGCACGCGATTCCGCGGTGTTTTGCGGCATGGCTGGAGCGCGCCGGGAAGGCCGGGGAGAGGGCGCAACAAAGCATCCGGCGGCGGCCTCGCCGCCACAGTTCCTTGCGCAGCGAGGCCGCCTCTGGGCTGTGCCGGCCGCTGGTGTCGCGGCCGCGCGCGCCTTATCTTAGCCCTATGCCGTTGCTCACTGCCGCGCGCGCCCCGGTCCAGGGCGGCCAGCGCTTCGCCATCCAGTCCGAGTTCCAGCCCGCCGGCGACCAACCGCAGGCGATCGTGGAGCTTGCCGAAGGCATCGCGCGTGACGAGCGCGAGCAAGTGCTGCTCGGCGTTACCGGCTCGGGCAAGACCTTCACCATGGCGCATGTCATCCAGCGCACGCAGCGCCCGGCGCTGATCCTGGCGCCCAACAAAACGCTGGCGGCGCAGCTCTATGGCGAGATGAAAAGCTTCTTCCCCGAGAACGCCGTCGAGTACTTCGTCTCCTATTACGATTACTACCAGCCCGAAGCCTATGTGCCGCGGTCGGACACCTATATCGAGAAGGAATCCTCGATCAACGAGCAGATCGACCGCATGCGCCATTCGGCGACGCGCGCTATCCTCGAGCGGCGCGACACGGTGATCGTCGCCTCGGTCTCCTGCATCTACGGTATCGGCTCGGTCGAGACCTATTCGGAGATGACCTTCAGCCTCGCCATCGGCGAGCCAGTCAACCGCACCGATCTGCTGGCAAAGTTGGTCGAGCTGCAATACCGCCGCAACGACGCCAGTTTCAGCCGCGGTACCTTCCGCGCACGCGGCGACACGATCGAGATCTTTCCAGCGCACTACGAGGATCGGGCGTGGCGGCTCTCGCTGTTCGGCGACGAGCTGGAGGCGATCCACGAGTTCGATCCGCTGACCGGCGAGAAGACCGGCACGCTGGACGAGATCACCGTCTATCCGAACAGCCACTACGTCACGCCGAAGCCGACGCTGCTGCAGGCGATCGAGCAGATCAAGGCGGACCTGAAGCTGCGGCTCGAGGAATTCCACGCCCAGGGCAAGCTGCTCGAGGCGCAGCGGCTCGAGCAGCGCACCCGCTTCGACATCGAGATGATGGCTGCGACCGGCAGCTGCGCCGGCATCGAAAACTACTCGCGCTACCTCACCGGACGGAAGCCCGGCGAGCCGCCACCGACCCTCTTCGAGTACCTGCCGCAGGACGCCCTCGTGTTCTGCGACGAGAGCCACGTCACCATCCCGCAGCTCGGTGGCATGTTCCGCGGCGACTACGCGCGCAAGTCGACGCTCGCCGAATACGGCTTCCGGCTGCCTTCCTGCATCGACAACCGGCCGCTCAAATTCGAGGAATGGGACAGCATGCGCGGCCAGACCGTCTGCGTCTCGGCGACGCCGGGTCCCTGGGAGATGGAGCGCGCGGGCGGCGTCTTCGTCGAGCAGGTCGTTCGCCCGACCGGCCTCGTCGATCCCTCGCCGATCGTCCGGCCGGTCGAGCACCAGGTGGACGACCTCATGGCGGAATGCCGCGACTGCGCCTCGAAGGGGCAGCGCGTGCTGGTGACGACGCTCACCAAGAAGATGGCCGAGGCGCTCACCGAGTATTTCCACGAGAACGGCATCCGCGTGCGCTACATGCATTCGGACGTCGACACGCTGGAGCGTATCGAGATCATCCGTGATCTCCGCCTGGGCGTCTTCGACGTGCTCGTCGGGATCAACCTGCTGCGCGAGGGGCTCGACATCCCGGAATGCGCGCTGGTGGCCATCCTCGATGCCGACAAGGAGGGCTATCTGCGCTCGCGCACCGCGCTGATCCAGACCATCGGGCGCGCCGCGCGCAACCTCGAGGGCCGCGTCATCCTCTACGCAGACCGCATGACCGAGAGCATGAAGGCGGCGATCGACGAGACCAATCGCCGCCGCGAGAAGCAGGAGGCCTATAACACCGCGCACGGCATCACGCCGGAAAGCGTCCGGCGTGGCATCGCCGACATCCTGGAGAGCGTCTACGAGCAGGATCACGTCACCGTCGGGCTGGGCGAAAGCGCGCAGGCGCATTACCAGGGCTCGAACCTGAAGGCGGTGATCGCCGATCTCGAGAAGCAGATGCGCACCGCCGCCGCCGATCTCGAATTCGAGGAGGCGGCGCGACTTAGAGACGAGATCCGCCGGCTTGAGCAGCTCGATCTCGGTCTCGATGCGAACGGTGCGGCGCCAGCCGCCCAGGCCTCGCCGCGGCCGGCCGGCCGCTCTATGGCCGGCCGCGCCGGCACTTCGGCGCGGGCGCTCACCAAGGCCAAGGTGCGCGCACGCCATCGACGCGGCGGACGCTGACCGGCGCCGATGAGCACGGCTCCCTTCCCAATGCCCAAAGCGGCGCTGGTGACCGGCGCGGCGAAGCGGATCGGCCGCGTGCTGGCGCTAACGCTCGCCCGCGACGGCTGGGCCGTGGCAGTGCATCACCACCGCTCGCACGACGAGGCCGACGCGGTGATTGCCGAGATCGCCGCCGAGGGCGGGCGCGCCGTGGCGCTCGCCGCCGACCTCGCGCGCGAGGCGGAGAGCGCGGCGTTGCTGCCGCGCGCGGTAGAGGCGCTGGGACCGCTCGGGCTTCTCGTCAACAACGCCTCGGTCTTCGAGGAGGATTCGGCGCCCGGCGCGACGCGCGCGAGCTGGGACCGGCATATTGAGGTCAATCTGCGCGCGCCCTTCGTGCTGATGCAGCATTTCGCGCGCCTGCTGCCGGCAGAGGCCGAGGGCGCCATCGTCAACATCCTCGACGAGCGCGTCTGGAAGCTGACGCCCTATTTCGTCTCCTACACAGTGAGCAAGGCTGGCCTCTGGAGCCTGACGCAGAGCCTGGCGCTGGCATTTGCACCGCGCATCCGCGTCAACGGTATCGGCCCCGGCCCGACGCTGCCGAGCCCACGTCAGAGCGAGGCGCAGTTCCAGCGGCAGCAAGAGATGATGCCGCTGAAGCGAGGCACGACGCCCGAGGAGATCGCGGACGCCTTGCGATTCATTTTGTCGGCTCCGGCGATGACTGGCCAGATGATCGCGCTCGATGGCGGGCAGCATCTCGGCTGGGCACAGGCGGCCGGTCGCCCCAGCGTGGAGGAATAGGAAGCGCATGAGCGACGCCGAAACCCGGTCGGGCGAGGTTACGCGGGCCGCCAGCCCGGGCCTCCGCCGCGTGCTGGTGCGCGACCTCGTGCTCTTCTGCGAGATCGGCGCCTTCCGCCACGAGCGCGGGGCGCGCCAGCGCGTGCGCATCAACCTCGATCTGCTGGTGCGCGAAGCGGCGCCGATCGGCGACGATCTACGCAACGTCGTCTGCTACGACGAAATCGTCAGCAGCATTCGCCGGCTGGCCGCGGCAGGCCATGTCAATCTGGTGGAGACGCTGGCCGAGCGCGTGGCCGAGACCTGCCTCGTCGATGCCCGCATCCGCCGCGCGCTCGTCCGCGTGGAGAAGCTCGACGTCTATCCCGATGTGGCGGCCGTCGGAATCGAGATAGAACGGATTAACCGCCTGCCCTAAGTGCCTTAACCATCTCGGATTTGCGACAGCGTTTCGCCGCATGGGACGGCGCCGCGGAAGTTGTTCACAGGGCAGTTTTCGCGGCGACCCGATAGTCATCGGTTACAGTGCGGCAACGGTTTGTTACAAGCGATTTACAGTTGACAAGAAAAGATGTAATGTTTTCAAAGTGATAGTTGAATTGCCGCTTTTTTAAGCAAATCGGTGAAACTCCAGGTTTGACGCGCATAGCACCTATGCGGCGCCCGGTTTTCGACAGTTTTGTCCACAGGCTTCGTGGATATCCGCCGAGGTCCTTGTACGACTCGTCCTTTGGGAGGAGGCGCAGAGGGCGCTTCTTCGCCCAGTTGACGCGATGCGTGCGCCAAGCCAAGTGAGTGAGCGATGACCGAACTTGAAGAAGGTGCGCGTTCGCCGGAGGAGGCCCTGCCAGCTGGCGGCGGCTTGGCGCAGGGGGTCGAGGCGATTCGCACGGCGCTGCGCACCATGCCGCCCGGGCCCGGCGTCTATCGCATGCTCGACGCCAAGGGCGATGCGCTTTACGTCGGCAAGGCGCGCAGCCTCAAGAACCGCGTCGCCAACTACACCCATCCCGTCGCGCTCTCCAACCGGCTGCGTCGCATGGTGGCCGAGACGCGCGCCATGGAGGTGGTGGTCACGCATACCGAGGTCGAGGCGCTGCTGCTCGAGAACAATCTGATCAAGCGGCTGATGCCCCGCTACAACGTTCTGCTGCGTGACGACAAGTCTTTTCCCTATATCCATCTCACCGGCAACCACGACTTCCCGCAGATCATCAAGCATCGTGGCGCCAAGAGCGCGCCCGGCGACTATTTCGGCCCCTTCGCCTCGGCCGGCGCGGTAGCCCGCACCATCATCGCGCTGCAGCGCGCCTTCCTGCTACGCTCGTGCAGCGACAGCATCTTTTCCAGCCGCACCCGCCCCTGCCTCCTCTACCAGATCAAGCGCTGCAGCGCCCCTTGCGTCGGCCGCATCGACAAGGCGGGCTACGACCGGTTGGTCAACGAGGCGCGCGCGTTCCTGTCGGGCCGCAGCAAGGAAGTGCAGGAGCGCCTGGCGCTGCGCATGCAGGAGCTGGCCGACAAGCTCGATTTCGAGAGCGCCGCCTTCCTACGCGACCGCATCCGCGCGCTGACCCAGGTGCAGGGACGCCAGGATATCTCGATCGAGAGCATCGAGGACGCCGATGTCATCGCCGCGCACCAGGCCGGCGGCCATACCTGCATCCAGGTCTTTTTCTTCCGGGCCGGGCAGAATTGGGGCAACCGCGCCTATTTCCCGAGCCACGACCGGCAAATGCCGGTGGAAGACGTGCTCGCAGCGTTTCTCGGCCAGTTCTACGAGAACAAGCCGCCGCCAACTCTGATCCTGCTGAGCCATGCCCCGGCCGATCAGACGCTCATCGAGGAGGCGCTGTCGAGCCGCGCCGGCATGAAGGTCGAGCTCGCTGTGCCGCAGCGCGGCGACAAGCGCAAGCTCGTGGACCACGCGCTCCTCAATGCACGGGAAGCGCTCGGCCGGCGGCTCTCCGAAAGCGAGGCGCAGCAGAAGCTGCTCGCCGGCGTCGCCGAGACCTTCAGCCTCGAGGCGCCGCCGCAGCGCATCGAGGTCTACGACAACAGCCACATCCAGGGGAGCCACGCCGTCGGCGCGATGATCGTCGCCGGACCCGAGGGATTTCGCAAGAATGCCTATCGCAAATTCACCATCCGCGGCGATGGTGGTCGGACGCCGAGCGGCCAGAACGGGCTTGCCGCTGCCATCGAAGCCGCGGTCGAGCCGGAGGCGGCGCCGGCGGTGCAGCTCGCACCGGGCGACGACTACGGCATGATGCGCGAGGTGCTGAGCCGCCGCTTCGCGCGCGCGCTCAAGGAGGACCCGACCCGCGAGCGCGGCACCTGGCCCGAACTGCTGCTGATCGACGGCGGCGCGGGTCAGCTGACCGCGGCGCGGCAGGTGCTGGCCGATCTCGGCATCGACGACATCCCGCTGGTGGCGATCGCCAAAGGTCCCGACCGCAATGCCGGGCGCGAGCGCTTTTTCCGGCCGGGAAAGGAGCCCTTCAGCCTCGATCCGCGCGACCCCGTGCTCTACTACCTCCAGCGGTTGCGCGACGAGGCCCACCGCTTCGCCATCGGCACGCATCGCGCGCGCCGCGCCAAGGCGATCGGCAGCTCGCCGCTTGACGAGATCACCGGCATCGGCGCCCGGCGCAAGAAGGCGCTGCTGCATCATTTCGGATCGGCGCGCGGCGTCGCCCGGGCCGGGCTCGCCGATCTGGAGCGGGTGGAGGGGATCAGCAAGGCGGTCGCGCAACGCATCTATGAGCATTTCCATGCCGAGGCTTAAAGGCGCTAGACTGGCAAAAGAAGTCCCGTTTTTCCGCCGCGGGACCCGGTGAACCATGCTGACGACCCTTCCCAATCTGCTGACTTTGTCGCGCATTGCCGCGATTCCCCTGGTCATCGTTACCTTCTACGTGCCGCCGCCCTACGGGCCCTGGATCGGCTGCGCCCTCTTCGCCCTGGCCGGGTTTACCGACTGGCTCGACGGGCAGCTTGCCCGGCGCTGGAAGCAGCAATCCGAGCTCGGTCGCTTCCTCGACCCGATCGCCGACAAGCTGCTGGTCGCCGCGATCCTGTTCATGCTGGCGGCGCTCCAGCGCATCTCGGCGCTGACGATCTTTCCGGCGCTGGTCATCCTGAGCCGCGAGATCCTGGTCTCGGGGCTGCGCGAGCATCTGGCAACGCTCAAGGTGCGGGTTCCTTCCTCGCGGCTCGCCAAGTGGAAGACCGGCCTCCAGATGGGCGCGATCGGCGTGCTGCTGGTCGGCGATGCCGGGCCGATTTTCCTGCCGGTGACCCTGATCGGCGAGCTGATGCTGTGGGCGGCGGCGGTGCTGACGCTGATCACCGGCTACGATTATCTGCGCGCCGGGCTCGACCACATGAGCGAGGAGAGTCCCGCGGTGAAGGCGGCAAAGCCGAGCGGCGCGGCGTGAGCACGAAGGCGGTGCGCGTCTTCGGCCTCGCCGGTTGGAGCGGCAGCGGCAAGACCACGCTGGTCGAGCGGCTGCTACCGGAGCTGACCGGCCGCGGACTGAGCGTCTCGACCGTGAAGCATGCGCATCACAGCTTCGACGTCGATCGGCCGGGCAAGGATAGCTGGCGCCATCGCGAGGCGGGAGCGAGCGAGGTGATGATCGCCTCCGAGCGGCGTTGGGTGCTCACGCACGAGCACCGGGGCGCACCGGAGCCACCGCTCGAGGCGCTGCTGCGCCAGATGAGCCCGGTCGACCTGGTGCTGGTCGAAGGCTTCAAGCGCGGCACGCATGCAAAGCTCGAGGTGCATCGCCCCTCGCTCGGCAAGCCGCTGCTCTGCCGCGACGATCCGTATGTCGTCGCCGTGGCGAGCGATGCGCCGATCGCCGGGCTGCCGGTGCCGCTCTTCGCGCTCGATGACGTCGCGGCGATCGCGCGCTTCATCCTCGCCCAGTGCCGGCTCGAGGCGGCCTGAGATGGCACAGCTCAGCGATGATTGCTTTGCCTTCGGCGGCGAGCTGTTGTCGATGGCGGCGGCGCTCGACCTGATCGGCGCCAAGGTCGCCCCGGTGGTCGAGCGCGAGACGACGAGCCTCTCGGCGGCGCTCGGCCGCATCCTCGCCGCGCCAGTGACCGCGCCGCATGACGTCCCGCCGCACGACAATTCCGCCGTCGACGGCTATGCCGTCCGTTTCGACGATCTCGCGCCCGGCGAGGCGACCCTGCTGCCGGTCAAGGGCCGCGCTGCGGCGGGGCACCCCCTGGAAGCGACCGCGGCGCGCGGTGCCGCCGTGCGCATCTTCACCGGCGCGCCGATGCCGGCCGGGCTCGACACCGTCCTCATGCAGGAGGATTGCGAGGAGCTGGAGGCCAGCGTGCGCATCCCGCCCGGCATCAAGCGCGGCGCCAATCGCCGCCACGCGGGCGAAGACGTCAAGGCGGGCGCCACGGTGCTACGTGCGGGACAGCGGCTGCGCGCGCAGGATATCGGGCTTGCGGCTTCGCTCGGCTTCACCGCGCTCGAGGTCTATCGCCGGCTGCGCGTCGCCATCTTCTCCACCGGCGACGAGGTTCGCGATCCCGGCGCGACGCTGCCGCCCGGCGCGATCTACGACGCCAACCGCTTCCTCTTGCGCGCGCTGCTCGAGGGGCTCGGCGCCGAGGTCACCGATCTCGGCATCCTGCCCGACCGGCGCGAGCGCATCGCCGCGGCGCTTGCCGAGGGGGCGCGCGGCCACGACCTGCTGCTGACGTCGGGCGGCGTGTCAACCGGCGAGGAGGACCACGTCAAGGCGGCGGTCGAGGCGCAGGGACGACTCCATTTCTGGCGGCTCGCGATAAAGCCCGGGCGGCCGGTCGCGATGGGCCAGGTCGGCCGCATCCCATTCATGGGGCTGCCGGGCAATCCGGTGGCGGTGATGGTCACCTTCCTCATCCTGGCGCGACCGCTGGTGCTAAAGCTCTCCGGCGCCGAGGCGCCGCCGCCGCGGCGCTTCCGCGTCGTCGCGGGATTCGACTACAAGAAACGCAGCAGTCGCTGCGAATATGTGCGGGCGCGGCTTGAGCCGGGCGAGGATGGCGGGTGGGTGGCGCGCAAATTCCCGCGCGACGGCGCCGGCATCCTCTCGTCGATGGTCGACTCCGACGGGCTCGCCGAGATCGGCGAAGGCATCAGCCGCGTCGAGCCCGGCATGAGCGTCGCCTTCATCCCCTTCAGCGAGGTGCTGGCATGAGTGCGAGCCTCGATGTCGACGATCCCCTCGCCGCTTTCCGCCTCGACGGCGAGGTGGCGGTGGTCACCGGCGCGGCCAGCGGCATCGGCGCGGCGATTGCGCTCGCTCTCTCGCGTGTCGGCGCGCGGGTAGCGCTCCTCGATCGCGATCGTGCGGGGGCGGAGGCGATCGCCGGCCGCATCGGGCGCAGCGGCGGTGAGGCCGAGCCCTGGGCGATCGACGTCGCCGACCCCGCCGCCACGGCGCGCGCCTTCGAGGAGATCGCGGCGCGCTGGGACCGCATCGACGTGCTGGTCAACAGCGCCGGCATCGCCATCCGCAAGCCGGCGGTGGAACTCGCGCCCGCCGATTGGGAGCGTGTCATGGCGGTCAACGTCACCGGCTCCTTCCTCTGCGCGCGCACCGCAGCGCGACACATGCTGGCGCGGGGCGGCGGGCGCATCGTCAATATCGCGTCGATCATGGGTTTCTCCGGCGGGATCTATCCCAATGTCGCCTATCAGACCTCGAAAGGCGCAGTGGTTAACCTGACGCGGGCGCTCGCCGTCGAATGGGCGCGGCAAGGCATCCGCGTCAACGCTGTGGCGCCCACCTATATCCGCACACCACTTACCGCCCCGTTGATGCAGCAGCCGGAGGCGGTCGCCGAGATCGAGCGGCGCACGCCGATGGGCCGCATCGGCGAGCCCGAGGAGATCGTCGGCGCGGTGCTCTACCTCGCAAGCCGCGCCTCGTCGCTCGTCACCGGCCACACGCTCGCGGTCGATGGCGGGTTTCTCGCGCAGTAGAGGCTGCACATGCGAGGGGGTGTCCTTCGACAGGCTCAGGATGAGGGGCATCGAGAATGGCCCTGCTATCGGTTGAAACCCGCCATCCGACCGCATAGCTCACAGCCATGAAGCTGCTCTATTTCGCCTGGCTGCGCGCCAAGATCGGGATATCCGAGGAGCGGGTCGAGCCGCCGGCGGGGGTGACCAACGTGGCGGCGCTGCTCGATTGGCTGAAGACGCGCGGGCCGGGCTTCGCCGAGGCGCTCAAGGACACGCGCGTGGTGCGCGTCGCAGTCAATCAGCGCTATGTCGGCTGGGATCACGCGCTTGCGCCGGGCGACGAGGTCGCGCTCTTCCCGCCGGTGACCGGAGGCTGAGCGCCATGATCCGCGTGCAGCGCGAGGATTTCGATGTCGGCGCCGAGCTCGAGGCGCTGACCAGTGGCAAGACCGGCATCGGCGGTGTAACCAGTTTCGTCGGGCTGGTGCGCGACATCGCAGGCGGGCACCGGATCGGCGCGATGACGCTCGAGCACTATCCCGGCATGACCGAGCGCCAGCTCGGCGAGATCGAGGCGGAGGCGATGAAGCGGTGGCCGCTCGACGCGGTGCTCATCATCCACCGCTTCGGGCGCCTCGAGCCGGGCGAGCGCATCGTCCTCGTCGCCGCCGCCTCGGCGCATCGCCAAGCGGCGTTCGACGCCTGCCAGTTCCTCATCGACTGGCTGAAGACCAAGGCGCCGTTCTGGAAGCTCGAGGAGACGCCGCAGGGACAGCGCTGGGTCGAAGCTCAGACGAGCGATGACGAGGCGGCGGCGCGCTGGGTGAAGGAGTAGCGCCTCGGCTCAGCCGACCGGCATCATCCAGCCGTAGCGGTCGGCGACCTTGCCGTATTGGATGCCCTGGATCTCGTCATAGAGGCGCTGCAGCGTCTTGCCCGGTTTGTCCTCGGCGCCAAAGCGCAGCGTTTTACCGCCGCGGGTGATCGAGGAGATCGGCGTGATCACCGCGGCGGTGCCGCAGGCGCCGATCTCGACGAAATCCTCGATCTCGTCCCAGCGCACCGGACGATGCTCGACCTTGAGGCCGAGATCGGCAGCAATGCGGCGCAAGCTGTCATTGGTGACGCTCTCGAGGATCGACGCGGATTTCGGCGTGACGTAGCGGCCGTCGCGGGTGACGCCGATGAAGTTCGAAGTGCCGAACTCGTCGATCAGCGTGTGCGTCGCGCTGTCGAGATAGAGCGAGACCGGAAAGCCCTTCTTCTTCACCGCCATGTCACCGACGAGGCCGGCGGAGTAGTTGCCGCCCGCCTTCACATGGCCGACGCCGTGCGGCGCCGCGCGATCATAGTCCTCCTGCACATAGGCGGGCACCGGCACCATGCCGTCCTTGTAATAGGGACCGACCGGCATGGCGAAGACCAGAAAGGCGTATTCCTCGCTCGGTTGCACGCCGATCACCGCGCCGGTGCCGATCAGCAGCGGCCGGACATAGAGCGTTGCACCGGTGCCATAGGGGGGCACAAAGGCGTCGTTCTTGGCGACGATAGCGCGCACCGCCTCGAGGAAGAGGCTTTCGGGTGGCGGCACCATCGCGAGGCGCTCGCCGGAGAGCCGCATGCGGCGCGCATGGACATCGGGACGGAAGCAGGCGACGCGCCCATCGACCTGGCGGAACGCCTTCAGCCCTTCGAAGCAGGCCTGGCCGTAATGCAGGCAGGTGGCCGCGATATGCAGGTTGATGCTGGTGCCGGTGCAGAGCTCCAGCGGCGTCCACACGCCCTGGCGGAAATCGGCGCGGATGAAAACGCCGGTATCGAGATAGCGGAAGCCCAGCTCCTTCCAGGAAATTGTCGTGTCCATTTCAGTCTCTTCCGCTCGCTCCGGTCGGTGATCTGCGCCATTATGACCCGGCAGGGAGATCGGTGTAACAGTTTCGACGAAAATAAGTCAACATGGCTGACGTAAAATCCGCCGCCAATCTATTGTTCCTCCGCGAGGAGGAGCTGCGCCAGGGGATCGAGCTCCTCTACTACGCCTATCGCGATTTCACCGCCGAGCCGGACGCGATGCTGGCGCGCTACGGCTTTGGCCGCGCCCATCACCGCGTCATCTATTTCGTCGGCCGGCATCCGCAGATGAGCGTGAGCGACCTGCTGGCGATCCTGCGCATCACCAAGCAGAGCCTGAGCCGCGTACTCGGCCAGCTCGTCCGCCAGGGCTTCATCCAGCAGCGTCCCGGAAGCCGCGACCGGCGCCAGCGCCTGCTGGAGCTTACCGAGAAGGGCATCGAGCTCGAGCGGCAGCTTTCCGAGAACCAGCGCCAACGCCTCGCCAAGGCCTATCGCGAGGCGGGCGCGCAGGCGGTCGAAGGCTTCCGCAAAGTCATGCTCGGCATCGTCAGCAGCGAGGCCGACCGCCGCCGCTTCGAGCGCGGGCCGAACGCGCGCTGAGCCGGGCTGGTGTATAGTTCGCGGCATGGACGGTAGCGAGCCGCATCTCCTGGTCGTCGACGACGATGCGCGGCTGCGCGAGCTGCTGCGGCGCTACCTGATCGATCAGGGGTTCCGCGTCACCACCGCCGGCGACGCCGCCGAGGCGCGGGCGCGGCTCGCCAGCATTGCCTTCGATCTCCTGGTGCTCGACGTGATGATGCCGGGCGAGAACGGCCTCGAGCTCACGCGCAGCCTCAGGCGCGAGAGCCGCCTGCCGATCCTGCTGCTCACCGCCATGGCCGAGCCCGAGGACCGCATCAACGGCCTCGAGCACGGCGCCGACGACTATCTGGCGAAGCCCTTCGAGCCGCGTGAACTGGTGCTGCGCATCCGCAACATCCTCCAGCGCGTACCGCAACCGGTAGTCCCTTCGGCGGAACTGCGCTTCGGCTCCTGCCGGCTCGACCTGGCGCGCGGCGAGCTCTATCGCGGCGTCGAAGCCGTGCATCTGACGGCGGCGGAGACGGCGCTGCTCATGGCGCTGGCGCGCCGGCCGGGCGAGGCGATCTCGCGCGAGGCGCTCTCCGAGGAGGCGCAGTTCAGCGGCAATGTCCGCACCGTCGATGTGCAGGTGACAAGGCTGCGCCGCAAGATCGAGCGCGACCCCAAATTCCCTCGCTATCTCCAGACCGTGCGCGGCACCGGCTATGTCCTCAAACCCGATTGAGCGCGGCGCGCCGCTCGCCGGCACCGCCGCGGCCGACAGCCATCGGCGCTGGTGGAAGCGCGCGCTGCCGCGCTCGCTCTTCGGCCGCTCGCTCATCATCATCATCCTGCCGCTCGTGCTGGTGCAGCTCATCGCCACCTGGATCTTCTACGACCGCCATTGGGCGACCGTGGAGCGGCGTCTCGCGGCCAACGTCGCCGCCGATATCGCCTTCACGCTCGATTCGCGCACCGACGCGGCCACGGTGGAGCAGGCCGACGCGCTGCTGTGGCGCGCCGAGCAGACCACCGACCTGCGCTACACCTTCCTGCGCGCCGAAAGCCTGCCGCGCACGCCCGCGCCGGAGATCGGCGACACCTGGCTCGAAGAGGCGCTCGCCGGCGCGCTCAGCGAGCGCGTGCGCCGCCCGTTCCGGATCGATGTCGATTCCAATCCGCGCTACGTGCTGATCTCGATCGAGCTGCGCGACGGGGTGATGGGCGTCTCGGTGCCGCGCGATCGGCTGTTCACGCCGACCACCTATATCTTCGTGCTGTGGATGGCGGGATCCTCGCTGGTGCTGCTGGCGATTGCCTCGCTCTTCATGCGCAACCAGGTGAAGTCGCTGCGCCGACTCGCCGCGGCGGTGGACAGCTTCGGCAAGGGGCGCGACGTGCCCAATTTCAAACTCGAGGGCGCGACCGAGGTGCGTCAGGCGGCGGCCGCCTTCATCAAGATGCGTGACCGCATCCGCCGCCAGGTGACGCAGCGCACCGAGATGCTGGCCGGCGTCTCGCACGATCTGCGCACGCCGCTGACACGCATGCGGCTTGCGCTCGAATTCCTCGGCAAGGGAGGCCCCGAAGTCGAGGAGATCAAGGAAGACGTCATCGCCATGGAGCGCATGGTGCAGGGCTATCTCGACTTCGCCCGCGGCGAGGGGCCGGAGCAGCCGCGGGACACCGATGTGGCGCTGCTGCTCGAGGAGGTGGCGGCGGCAGCACGCCGCGACGGCGCCGATGTGTCGCTCGCGGTGCCGGAGGAAATGATCCTTTCGCTGCGCCCGGATGCGATGCGCCGCTGCATCGGCAATCTCCTGAGCAATGCGCGGCGCTACGGCAGTCACATCTGGGTGACGGCGCTGCCGGTCGCCGAGGGCGTCGACGTGCTCGTCGACGATGACGGTCCGGGCATCCCGCCGGCCGAGCGCGAGAACGTCTTCCGCCCCTTCTTCCGCCTCGATTCCTCGCGCAACCCTGCCACCGGCGGGGTCGGGCTCGGCCTCACCATCGCGCGCGACGTCGCGCGCGGCCATGGCGGCGAGTTGACGATCGAGGACTCACCGCAGCACGGGCTGCGCGTGCGGCTGCATCTGCCGCGATAAATCCAGGCATAGGCATGCGGGCAAAAAAAGAGGCCGCCCCGAAGGGCGGCCTCAACGCGTCGCACAGGGGGAAACGTCGGCGACGCGGTGGGTTCGCGATCGATCAGGCGGTCAGCGCGCCGTCTTCTGCTTGGCGTAGTCGCGCAGCTCCTCGAAGCCCTCGGCGACGCGCTTCTGGATGACGCCGAACGCCTCGGTGTTGGCCTTGCTCACGAGCTCGGCGAGCTCGCGTGCATTGGCGACGCCTTTCTCGAAAGCCTGCTTGGCGTATTCAGCATGCTTGGCGATGCGCTCTTCGGGAGCGCCAGGCTGGGTCCATTCACGCACGAGGCTGGACACCTCGTCGACCGCCTCGCGGGCGATCTCGACCTGGCGACGGGCCACCGCCTGCACACCCTCTACGGCCAGTTGATTGGCCTGGGTCAACGCCTCAAGATTCTTGCGCTGAGCGGCGACGAGCGACTCGACGTCGAGGCCGGGAAAGGTGAAGCCGGCGAATGCCTTGCCGACATCCATGTCCAGGAAAGTGTGCTTACCGTTGGTGGTCATGGGTCTCATCCCTCGCGGAGTTGGCAGGGCTATGTTGCGCTGCACAATGTCGAGAATATGGCTTGATCACCTACCCAAGTCAAGGGCGGAGACCAAAGAATATTGCGATGCAATAGTACGCTAGCGAGGCTCGGGCGCTTCCGTCAAGCCGAGCCAGGAAGCCGCCGCCCGGAGCCGGCGGTCGAGGGCGGCCATGGTCCGGGCAAGGTCGGCGCTGTCATCCTCTAGGAAGACCCGGAACACTGAAATATAGAGTCCAGCAAGTAGATGCGCCCGCACCCGGCCCCGCCAGCCGGAGGCGAAGAGCCCGGCGCCTTCCAGCATCCAGCCCATCGAGCCGATGAGTGCCGGGAGCGCCAGCAGCGCGGCCGGGTCGCCGATGCTGTCGCGCAGCATCGCCCGCAGCGCGCCGCGATGGGGCGCCAGCGCGTCGAAGCGACGCATCAGCACGTCGAAGAGCCGATCGCGCGCCGGCTCCGCCGCGGCGGTTTCGCCGGCAAGCGCCGCGCGGTCGATGCGGCGGTGGAAACGGGCGAGGAGTGCGAGTTTGGAGGGACAGGCGGCATAGGCCTCGGCGAGCGGCACGCCGGCCTCGGCAGCGATTTCGGCAAGCCCCGTCCGCCGCCAGCCCTGGCGCTCGGCGAGCGCGAGCGCCGCATCGAGCAGCCGGTCGGCGACTTCGCCCTCCGGAGCCCGCGCGGCTTTGCCGCCGGTCTTCCTGGCGCGGGCGCCTCTTGCCATGAACGCCTCCCGGAGATCGCCTTCAAAGGCGGCCAGCATAGGCGAAGCCGGCATGACCCCGCCAGATCGCACGGCCCACGGGGGTTAGTCGGCGAGCTCGCGCGAGCGCTTGGCGGCGGCGAGGACAGCGCGCCGCAGCAGTGGCTCGAGCCCGTCCGCACCCATCAGCACGTCGAGCGCGGCGCGGGTGGTGCCGCCGGGGCTGGTGACATTCTCGCGCAGCTTGGCCGCGCTCTCGGCCGAAAGCCGCGCCAGCTCGCCGGAGCCGGCCACGGTGGCGCGGGCGAGCCGCGCCGCGAGATCCTCCGGCAGCCCCACCGCCGCCCCCGCTTTGGCGAGGCACTCGATGAGCAGGAATACATAGGCCGGGCCGCTGCCGGAAACTGCGGTGACTGCATCGATGAGGCTCTCATCTTCCACCCAGCCGACCTCGCCCACCGCCGCGAGCAGCGCCTCGGCAATGCGCCGCTGCTCGGGACGGACGCGGCGATTGGCGCAGGCGACGGCGATGCCGCGGCCGATCGCCGCCGGCGTGTTCGGCATGGCGCGCACCACCGCGGCCTCCTCACCCAGAGCGCGGGCGAAAAAGCCCAAGGTCTTGCCGGCGGCGATTGACAGGAACAGCGCTCCCTCGGCAGCGAAGCGGCGATAGGCTGGCAGCACCTCCGGCATGCCCTGCGGCTTCACGGCCAGCACCACCACCGCCGGGCGGAACCCGCCGGGGAGCGCGGCGGCATCGGTGAGAAGCGCAATCCCAGGCTTACCGGCGAAGGGAGCGGCACCGGTGCCGGGCTCGACCACGAAGACACGGCCTGCGAGCCGGCGCTCCTGCCAGCCGGCGAGCAGCGCCCCCCCCATCTTGCCGCAACCGACCAGGAGCAGCGCCGGGCTCTCCGGCGCCGCGGCGCGAGTCACGCCTCGCCCACGGGATCGATCATCGCCGCGGCGATCGCCTCTTCCGCCGGCTTGCCGCCCCAGACGACGAGCTGGAAGGCCGGATAGAAGCGCTCGCATTCGCTCACGGCGATATCGACGAGATCCTCGATCTGCTCGACGCTGGCGCCGCCGGCGCCGCGCAGCAGCACGCCCTGCCTGAAGGCCGGCGAATACGCGTCGGGGGTGAGGTCGAAATGACCGAGCCAGAGCCGCTCATTGACCACCGCCAGCAGCTCGAACACCGCGGCGCGACGCGCCTTCGGCACTTTCATCTCGAAGGCGCAGGTGAAGTGCAGCGCGCTGATCTCGCGCTGCCAGACGAAAAGCAGCCGGTAGTTGCACCAACGGCCGGTGATCTCCACCACCATTTCCTCGTCGCTGGCGCGGTCATGTGCCCATTCGTTCGCCTGCACAATCTCCTCGACGAGATCGATCGGATTGGCGGCGACGGCAGGCACTTCCAGGGACAAAGCGGTCATTCACCCTCCTGCGGGGCCAACCCGAAGGGCGATCCGCGGCATCTTGTGTGAACCACCCCAGGCTACCACAAAATGTAGCCTGCCAAAGCTGGCGAAGCAGCGCAAGCGCGGAGTTGTCCACAACCCCGCAACGGGCCTGCTCAGAGCGGCTCGGCAGGCTTCGGCTTGCGCATCGCCGGGCGTGAGCGCAGCGGACGACGAGGCGTCGCACGGGGCTTGTCGCCCGAGGTCACGCCGAGACGCGCCTCGAGCTCGGCGACGCGCGCCGCCAACGCCTCCTGTTCCAGCCGGGCTTTCGCCGCCATGGCCTGGACGGCGTCGAACTCTTCGCGGCGCACCAGGTTCATGCGGCCGAGGATGCGCTCGAACTGGTCGCGCATCCGTCCCTCCAGCTCGTCGCGCATGCCGGTGAGCGCGCCGAGCGCTCCGGTCGCGACACGGGCGAGATCGTCGAGCAGGCGGTTCTCGGTCTGCATGGCGGCGTCACTCCTAAAAGTCCCGCTCCGACAAGGCTTGCCCGAGCTACCATAGATATGGGCTGCGGCGCAGCCGAATTCGACCGGGGCTGCCTGTTTGACGCGGGCCCCGCACCGCTTATAACACCGCCGCGGCCCAGGAAGGCTTCCTCGCGATGATCATCATCACCGGCGGCGCCGGCTTCATCGGCTCGAACCTCGCCGCTTCGCTCGAGGAGCGCGGCGAGCAGGATCTGGTGGTGTTCGACCGGCTCGGCCATGACGAGAAGTGGCGCAACCTCGCCAAGCGGGAGCTCGCAGCGCTGCTGCCGCCCGAAGCGATGTTCGATTTCCTCGACCGGCACCATCGCGAGATCAACATCGTCTTCCATCTCGGCGCCATCTCTTCGACCACCGAGACCGATGCCGACCTGATCGCCGCGACCAATTTCACCCTGCCGCTGCGCCTCTGGGACTGGTGCGCCGAGACCGAGACGCGCTTCATCTACGCCTCCTCGGCGGCAACCTATGGCGACGGCGGCGGCGGCTTCGACGACGACAGCTCGCTCGAGGCGCTGGCGCGGCTACGGCCGCTCAACGCCTATGGCTGGTCGAAGCATCTCTTCGACCGCCGCGTCGCCCGCCTTCTCGCCCAGCCCGGCAAGCGCCCGGCGCAATGGGCGGGGCTCAAATTCTTCAACGTCTACGGGCCCAATGAGTATCACAAGGCGACGATGCGCAGCGTTGTGGCGCAGCTCTATCCGCGAGCCGCAAAGGGCGAGAAGGCGCGGCTCTTCCGCTCGCATCGCGCCGACGTGCCCGATGGCGGACAGCAGCGCGACTTCGTCCATGTCGCCGATTGCATCGACATGATGCTGTGGCTCTACGACCGTCCGGCGGTGAACGGCCTCTTCAACATCGGCAGCGGCACGGCCCGCAGCTTCGCCGACCTCGCCGCCGCCGTCTATCGCGCGCTCGGCCGCGAGCCCGACTTCGAGTTCGTCGACACGCCGCCAGAGATTCGCGACAAGTACCAGTACTTCACCGAAGCGCGCATGGATCGGCTGCACGCGGCGGGCTACGACAAGCCCGCGACCTCGCTCGAGGACGGGGTGCGCGACTACGTCCAGAATTACCTCGCCGCCGCCGACCCCTATCGTTGACCCCTCATCGAGCATTCCCGCAGCATGCTGTTCATTCCGTTTCCCGCCATCGATCCCGAGGTCTTCCGCCTTGGCCCCTATGTCGTCGATCACTGGACGCTCGGTCCCTTTGCTGTGCGCTGGTACGCGCTCGCCTATATCGCCGGGCTGGTCATCGGCTGGCGCTACTGCCTGGCGCTCGCCAAGCGGCCGCCGCAAGTGGCGCGGCCGCAGGACGTCGACGATTTCCTGGTCTGGGCGACGCTCGGCGTCGTGCTCGGCGGTCGCACCGGCTATGTGCTGTTCTACAACTTCCCCTATTACATGCAGCATCCGGAGGAGATCTTCTTCCTCTGGCATGGCGGCATGTCGTTCCACGGCGGCGCGATCGGCGTCTGCATCGCCATCCTGCTGTTCTGCCGACAACGCAAGATTCCGCTGCTCAGCTTCGCCGACATCATCGCCTGCGCGGTGCCGATCGGTCTCTTTTTTGGACGCATCGCCAATTTCATCAATGGCGAGCTCTGGGGCCGCATGACCGACGTGCCCTGGGCGATGATCTTCCCCACGGGCGCGGCAAGTCCGCTGGCGGTACCGCCGGCGCTGCGCCCGTTCTGTCAGCCCGCGACCCTTTTCGACGGCGCAGCGGGCCTTAACTGTCCGCGCCATCCGAGCGAGCTCTACGAGGCCTTCCTCGAAGGCATCCTGCTGTTCACCGTGCTGTGGATCTGCCAGCGCCGCGGACTGAGGATGCGACCGGGAGCCATCACCGGCGTCTTCCTCATCGGCTATGGCTGCGCGCGCATCATCGCCGAGTTCTTCCGCCAGCCTGATCCTCAGCTCGGCTTCCTCTTCTGGGGAGTCACCATGGGTCAGCTCCTGTCGGTGCCGCTGCTGTTTATCGGGCTCTGGCTGATACTGCGCGCGAAGCCCGTGCCGGCGCCGGCGTGAACGAGCTCGCGCGGCTGCTGGCGCAGCGCATCCGCACCGCCGGCCCGCTCACCATCGCCGAGTTCATGCAAGAGGCGCTGCTCCATCCGCGCCTCGGCTATTACATGACGCGCGATCCGCTGGGCGCGCGTGGCGATTTCATCACCGCGCCCGAGGTGAGCCAGGTGTTCGGCGAGCTCGTCGGACTCTGGTGCGCGGATATCTGGGACAAGATGGGGAGGCCCGAGCGCGTCGTGCTCGCGGAGCTCGGCCCCGGCCGCGGCACGCTGATGGCCGATGCGCTGCGCGCGCTGAAGGCGGCGCCGGATTTCGGCCAGGCGGTGAGCCTCAATCTGGTCGAAGCCAGCCCGGTGCTGCGGCACCAGCAGGCGGCGCTTCTCGCCGCAGCACATCCGAGCTGGCATGAGAGCATCGCCGGACTGCCCGAGGGCAAGCTGATCCTGATAGCCAACGAATTCCTCGACGCGCTGCCGATCCGCCAGCTGGTGCGCGGCGAGCGTCATTGGCACGAGCGCATGGTGACGCTGAGCGCCGATCAAAAGAGCCTCGTCTTCGCGCTCGACCCTGCGCCGAGCCCGGCCGCGGCGCTGCTGCCGCCGCAAGTCGCCGCGGCGCAAGCGGGAAGCCTCGCCGAGATCCGGCCGGCGGCCACGGCGCTCGGCGCGGCGCTCGGCAAGCGGCTCGCCGAGCAGGGAGGCGCCGCGCTCTTCGTCGATTACGGCTATTGTCCCAGCGCCTGCGGCGACACGCTGCAGGCCCTGAGCCGGCATCGCCGCCATGAGGTGCTGGAAAATCCGGGCGAGGCCGATCTTACCGCCCATGTCGATTTCGCGGCCTTCGCCGCCGCCGCACGGCAGGGCGGCGCACGCGTCTGGGGTCCGATGCCGCAGGGCGGATTCCTCGCCGCGCTCGGGCTCGCCGAGCGCGCTGCGGCGCTTTTCGCGCGCGCCACGCCGGCGCAGCTTCCAGCAATCGAGAGCGGCTGCCGGCGCTTGATCGACCCGCAGGACATGGGGACCTTGTTCAAGGCGCTGGCGCTCACCGAGCCGGATCTGCCGGCGCCTGCGGGCTTCGCCGAGGAATTCGCCGCTTGATCACGCTCCCCACCCTCGCCGAGGCCGGCACGGCGCATGCCTTCTTCACCCGTGCCGGCGGCGTCAGCCAAGGCCTCTTCGCCTCGCTCAATTGCGGCCTCGGCTCGCGCGACGACGCGGCCAGCGTTGCGGAAAACCGCCGGCGCGCCGCAGCATCACTCGGCCTCGGGGCCGCGGGGCTCGCCACCTGCTATCAGGTGCACAGCGCCGATGTCGCGGTCCTCGACGAGACATGGCGGCCAGAGGCGCGCCCGCGCGCCGACGCGCTGGTGACGCGGCGCAAGGACATGGCGCTCGGCATCCTCACCGCCGATTGCGCGCCCGTGCTCTTCGCCGATGCCGAGGCGGAGATCGTCGGCGCCGCACATGCCGGCTGGCGCGGCGCGCTCAGCGGCGTGCTCGAAGCAACGATCGCCGCGATGGTGGCGCTGGGCGCCGCGCCGCGGCGCATCCGCGCCGGAATCGGCCCCTGCATCGCCCAGCCCTCTTACGAGGTCGGGCTCGAATTCCCGGCCCCCTTCCTCGCGAAGGATCAGGGCAATGCCGGCTTCTTCCAGCCGGCGGCACGCGCCGGCCATTTTCTCTTCGACCTGCCGGGCTATGTCGCGCGTCGGCTGGAGCGCGCCGGCATCGGCGTCATTGCCGCCACCGGCGGCGACACCGCCGCCGAGCCCGAGCGCTTCTTCTCCTATCGCCGCGCGTACCTCAGGCGCGAGACCGATTACGGCCGCGGCCTTTCGGCGATCCGCCTCACCGCTTCGGCCGCATAGCGCCCGCGCGGCAAACGCAGTTGCCAGGCGCGCCACGGCGCGGAATCATCGCTTGTCGCCCGGAGGTCCGGGCGGCGACGTTCTCGGGGCGGGGTGGAAGTCCCCACCGGCGGTGAAGGCGAGCGATCGCACGAGCCCGCGAGCGCCCGGCGGCGCCAGTCGCCGGGGTCAGCAGAGCCGGTTGGAATCCGGCGCCGACGGTCACAGTCCGGATGAAAGAGAGCGGGATGGCTTCGGCCCGGCACCGCGCGCACTGCGCGCCGCAAGGCCGAGCGGCTCGCGCCCTGATTCTGGTCGCAAGGCAAAGGAGCCGCCATGAATCAGCGCTACGCACACGACACCACTCCTGCCGGCGAGGGCGAGCGTATCGCCTTCGTCCAATCCTGCTGGCACAGGGACATCGTCAATCGCTGCCGCGAGTCTTTCGTGGCGGAGATGGCGAGGCTCGGCCACGGCGGCAACCACATCGACTTCTACGAAGTGCCCGGCGCCTTCGAGATCCCGCTGCAGGCGAAGCTGCTGGCGAAGACCGGACGCTACGCCGCGATCGTTGCCGCCGGGTTCGTCGTCGATGGCGGCATCTACCGCCACGAGTTCGTCGCCGAAGCGGTGATCTCGGGGCTGATGCAGGTGCAGCTCGAGACCGAGGTCCCGGTGATCTCGGCCGTACTAACGCCGCAGCGCTTCCACGCGCATGACGAGCATCAGCGCTTCTTCCGCGAGCATTTCGTGGTGAAGGGCGCCGAGGCCGCCGAAGCCTGCGCGCGCACCATCGAGGCGGTCCGGCGGCTCAGGCAAGCCGCCTGAGCCGCGCCGTCGCAGAGATCACGCGGCCTTGAGCAGCGGATCGAGGCCGCGAATCTCCTTGAGACGGGCGAAGAGCTGATCGCGCTGCGCCGGCGAGAGCGGCCGGTTCGGCGGCAGGACGTCGAGCCAATGGCGGTCGCCGGTAAGCCGCGCCACCACCTCCTTGAGGCCGCCCTGGAACGGAAAACCTTGCAACACGAGCCGCGCCTCGGTGAGTTCCTGCTGGAGGGCGTCGGCGCCGTCACGCTGCCAGGCGCGGAAGACAGCGCCGGCGAGCGGCGCGGTGACGTTGGTGCTGGCCGAGATGCAGCCGGCACCGCCGGCGCGCAGATTCGCCAGCAGGAACTGCTCGCTGCCGGAATAGACGCCGAAGCCCGGAATCTCCTTCAGCAAATTGGCGGTGTAGTTCCAATCGCCGGAGCTGTCCTTCAGGCCGGCGATGGTGTCGCCATAAGCCGCCTTGAGGCGTTGTATGAGCGCCGGCGTCACGGGCACCGCCGACATCTGCGGGAAGTGATAGAGATAAAGGCGGAGCCGCTTGTCGCCGACGCGCTCGATCACCTCGGAGAAGAAAGCGAAGAGCCCGTCCTCGCTCGGGTTCTTGTAGTAGAAGGGCGGCAGCAGCAAGGCACCGGAGCCGCCCGAGGCGAGCACCGCCTTGGTGAGCGTTACCGCATCGGCGAGCGCGCAAGAGCCGGTGCCGATGATGCAGCGCTCCATCGGCAATCCTGCTGCCGCGCTCGCCTCGATGAGGCCGAGGCGCTGCGCCAGCGACAGCGAATTCGCCTCGCCGGTTGTGCCGAGCGGCGCGAGACCGTCGCAGCCATGCGCGAGCAGCCAGCGGCAATGAGCGACGAAGGCCTGGTGATTGGGCTCGAGATCGGCGCTGAACGGCGTCAGCACTGCGGCATAAACGCCGCGGGGCGGGCTCGATTGCGGCTCGGTCACGCCATTCCTCCGTTGGATATCAGGGCGGGACCAGTGCAGCACGAAGCAACGCCCGGCGCAACCGGCACCGCCTTCACGCGACCGCCTTCACGCGATGGGCGGGCGGCCTCAGGCCGCGGCGAACAAAGCCTTCACCTCGCGCACGATCTCGGGCACGCGCACGGGCTTGAAGAGCGTGCGGCCGAGGCGCAGCGCCGCCTGCTCGGTGGCGCGCTGCGCATAGCCGGTGACGAACAGCACCCTGATCTGCGGGCGCAGGCGCTTCGCCTGCTCGGCCAGCTCGACCCCGCTGCGGCTCGGCATGACGATGTCGGTGAACAGCATGTCCACCGGCTGCGCAGCGATGATCGACAGCGCTTCGGCCCCGTCGGAGGCGGTCAGCACGCGAAAACCGCTGGTTGCCAGCACATGGGCGACGAGGTCGCGCAGTACGCGCTCGTCGTCAACGACGAGGATGGTGGGTACACGTGGCTCGGTCATCGGCAACTCCCCGACCTCCCCAACGCCGAACCCATCACCATGTTCCGCAGCCGCCGCGGAGCTTCGGGCGGCGTCCGCAATTTGTCACGGCGCGTGCATCATTTGATATTGACCCGCCGGGTGGTCGCGCGCCGTCGACACGGCCGCGACCATTGGCAAGGGCCGAAATGCCTTGCGGTTGTGTGCTACTCGGCGATACCGGACATCTGCCGCAGCAGCGTGCCGAGGCGCGCCACTCCTTCCGCGATGCGCGCCTCATCGGCAAGCGTGAAGTTGAGACGCAGCGTGTTGGCACCGGAGCCGTCGGCATGGAAGGCGCGGCCGGGCACGAAGGCGACGCGTGCCTCGGCGATGGCGCGCACGAGCAGTGCGGCAGCATCCGCCCCAGGTGGCAAGGTGAGCCAGAGAAACATGCCCCCCGTGGGCCGTGTCCAGCTTACGCCAGGCGGCATCTCGCGCGCGAGCGCCGCCAGCATCGCATCGCGGCGCGCGCGATAGGCGCGGCGGATCGCGCCCAGCCCCGCGGGCATAACTTCCTCTACGACCTCATGCAGCACCATCTGCGCGAGGCTCGGGCTGTGCAGGTCGCTCGCCTGCTTGATGAGGACTAGCTGGCGCACCACCTCGCGCGGCGCCGCGACCCAGCCGAGACGCAAGCCCGGGGCGACCGTCTTCGAGAAGGTGCCGCAATAGAGCACGCGGCTCGCATCGATGCCGCCGTGGCTCGCCGCATCAAGCGCCACGAGCGCCGGCTGCTCCTCGCCCTCGTAGCGCAGCGCCGCATAGGCAGCGTCCTCGACCAGCGGCAGGTCGAGCGCTGCCGCCGCGGCGAGCAACTCCTCGCGCTCAACGCGATCGAGGCTCGCCCCCGTCGGATTCTGGAAATCGGGCATGACATAGCCGAGCGCTTGACGTGGCCCGGCGCCTGCCTCGCGCCGGTTGTCCCCTCGCCGCGGCAGATCGTCGAAGATCGGCTCGTAGGCGGAGAGCGCCTGCAAGGCTCCGAGATAGGTCGGACGCGCGACCAGCACCCGGTCGCCCGGCGAGACGAAGAGCTTGCCGATGAAATCGAGCGCCTGCTGTGCGCCGCTCGTGATCAAGATGTGCTCACCGCCGCAGGCAACGCCGAGCCCGCCCATATAGGCGGCGACCCAGTCGCGCAGCGGCGCATAGCCTTCGCTCGGCGAATATTGCAGTGCTGCCGCGGCGCGGCGCGGGTCGCCCAGGATGCGGGCGTGAGCGGCGGCGATGGCTTCGACCGGAAAGAGGGCGGGATCAGGAATGCCGCCGGCAAAGGAGATCACCTCCGGACGGTCGATGAGCTTCAGCAGCTCGCGGATCTCCGATGCGCCCATGCGGCGCGCGCGCGCCGCATAGTGTTTCTCCCAGGCGACCATTGCCGCCTCCTCTGCACTATTAAGTCAATAATACTGACCTAATAGGCCAAAGCCAAGCACGATTGCGGGGCGCGGCCGGCACTCCTATCATCGCCGCCCGCCCATGCCTCTTCCCATCGCGTTCATGGCCCTGCTCGGCTATTCCGGGATCTGAGCCGATGCGCCGCCTCTTGCCGCTCCTGCTCCTGGCGGTGGCCGCCTGCCAGCCGCTGCCGCACCCCCTCACCGCCCAGATGCCGGTGCCGAACGCGCCGCTCGCGCCGCCGGACAGCGCCGATATCGTGGTGGCTCCGGTGGCCGGTGCGCCGCCCGCGCTCGGCGCAGCGCTTGCCGCGGCGCTGCGCGATGCGGATATCCCCGCCACAACCCTGGGCAGTGGCAATAAGGGTAGCGACCATCTTTTGGCGAGCGCCACCCTGCGCCCGCTCGCGCCGGGTGAGGCCGCCGTCGTCCTCGCCTGGGAGCTGCACGCTGCCAATGGAAGGCTGCTCGGCAGGGGCAAGGTCGAGGGCGAGGCGGCGGAGGGTGCTTGGCAGCAGGGTGACGCGGCGACCACGCGCGCGCTCGCGCAAAAGGCCGCACCGGCCATCGCCCAGGTCGTCCAGGCGCCGGCGCCCCGCGCGGCGGCAACCGGCGAGCCGCTGCTGGCGGTGGGCGGGGTGAGCGGGGCGCCGGGCGATGGCGGCACGACCTTGAGCCGCGCCATGACCTATGCGCTTAACCGCGCGCATGTGCCGCTCGTCGAGAAGGCCGGCGACAAGGGAAGCTTCGTACTCACCGGCCAAGTCGAGCTGTCGCCGGCCAAAGCAGGGAAGCAGCAGGTGAAGGTGCGCTGGATTTTGCGCCGGCCGAACGGCGCCGAGCTGGGTCGGATCGACCAGCAGAACGCGGTGCCGGCCGGCAGCCTCGATGGCCCCTGGGGCGATATCGCCTTCGCCGTCGCCAATGCCGCCGCGCCCGGCGTGGCCGCGCTGATCGAAAAGGTAAAATCCGAGGGTAGCGGCGCGTCCTAGGAGCCTGCTCCGCGGAAAGGACATTTACAGGCCGGGGGCGGCTTTGTTACAGTCCCGGCCGCTCGGCACGGGCGTCCTCAGAAGCTCAGGGCGGGCGCCACCCGCAGACCCGGCAAAGCCTCGTATGAAAATTCTGACCTGCAACAGCAACCGCCCGCTCGCCGAGGCGATTTCGGCCTATCTCGCCACGCCGCTCACCAACGCCAGCGTGCGCCGCTTCTCGGACATGGAAGTCTTTGTCGAGATCCACGAGAACGTGCGCGGCGAGGACGTCTTCATCATCCAGTCGACCTCGTATCCGGCGAACGACAACCTGATGGAGCTGCTGGTCACGCTGGACGCGCTGAGGCGCGCCTCGGCGCGCCGCATGACCACTGTTATTCCCTATTACGGCTATGCGCGGCAGGACCGCAAAGCGGCGGGGCGGACGCCGATCTCGGCAAAGCTCGTCGCCAACATGATCACTGCCGCGGGCGCCGACCGGGTACTCACCCTCGATCTCCATGCCGGGCAGATCCAGGGCTTCTTCGACATTCCGACCGACAATCTCTATTCGGCGCCGGTCTTCGTCAAGGACATCAAGGAGCGCTACAACGGCGAGGATCTCGTCATCGTCTCGCCCGATGTCGGCGGCGTTGTGCGCGCCCGCGCCGTGGCGCGACTCTTGAACGCCGATCTCGCGATCATCGACAAACGGCGCGAGCGCGCCGGTGTCTCCGAGGTGATGAACATCATCGGCGATATCGATGGCCGCCGCTGCATCCTGATCGACGACATCGTCGACAGCGCCGGCACGCTGTGCAACGCCGCCGAGGCGCTCATGGAGCGCGGCGCGAAGTCGGTCGCCGCCTATGTGACGCATGGCGTCTTCTCCGGCGGCGCCGTCGCCCGGGTGACAGCTTCGGCGATGGAGGCTATGGTCACCACCGACAGCATCCTGGCGACCGAGGCGGTGCGAGTGGCGAAGAACATCCGCCAGCTCAGCATCGCGCCGCTGATGGCCGAGGCGATCCGCCGCATCAGCGAGGAGCGCTCGGTTTCGAGCCTGTTCGACTAGGAACGGAATTTCCGCTGCCCGCGCGATGCGGCAGCGGCGCGACGCGCGGCACCCCTGGAGGCCGGCGTCGCAAGCGGTGAAGCCCGCGCGCTGGGCGCGGGTCCGCGGAGCAAGAGAGGAGTCTTCGATGGCCGACATCGTCACCATCCGCGCCGAGGCGCGCGACCGGGCCGGAAAGGGGGCCGCCCGGGCCGCTCGCCGTTCGGGGCGCGTTCCCGGCGTCATCTATGGCGAGAAGCAGCCGCCGGTGCTGATCAGCGTCGAGCCCCGCGCGCTCGAGACCGAGATGCGCAAGAAGGGTTTCTTCGCGCGCCTCATCAATGTCGAGGTCAACGGCTCCACGCAGCGCGCCCTGCCCCGCGACGTCCAGCTGAACCCGGTGACGGACCGGGCCGAGCATGTTGATTTCATGCGCGTCGGGGCCAAGACGCGCCTCACTGTGGCGGTCCCGGTGGTGTTCCTGAACCAGGAAAAGTCGCCAGGCATCCGCCGCGGCGGCATCCTGAACATCGTCCGCCACGAGATCGATCTGGTCTGCTCGGCCGACGCCATTCCGGAGCGCATCGAAGTCGATGTCGCGGAGCTCGATATCGGCGACAGCGTCCATATCAGCAAGGTGGCGCTGCCGGCCGGCGCGAAGCCGACCATTGCACGCGACTTCACCGTGGCCTCGGTCGCGGCGCCGACAGCGGTGCGCGAGGAGCAGGCCGCAGCGGCGGCGGCCGCAGCGGCGGCGGCGGAAGCGGCGGCGGCTCCCGAGGCGGCAGCCGCGGCAGCAGGCGCTCCCGGCGCAGCGCCGGGCGCGGCCCCGGGTGCGGCGCCAGGCGCGGCACCGGGCGGCGCTCCGGCAGCAGGCGCTGCGGCAGCGGCCAAGGAGCCGGCGGGCAAAGGCAAGGGCTAAATGCGCCTCATCGTCGGGCTCGGCAATCCCGGTGCCCGCTACGAGCGCAATCGGCACAATATCGGCTTCATGGCGGTGGACGCGATCGTCCGCCGCCATGGATTCGGTCCCTATCGTAGCAAGTTCCAGGGCGCGCTTGCCGAAGGCGAGATCGGCGGCGAACGGATTTACGTGCTGAAGCCGCAGACCTACATGAACGCCTCGGGAGAGAGCGTCGGCGAGGTGGCGCGCTTCTACAAGATCGCGCTGCCCGAGATCGCCGTCATCTACGACGAGATCGACCTCGCGCCCGGCAAGCTGCGCGTCAAGCGCGGCGGCGGCTCCGCCGGCCATAACGGCATCCGCTCCATCGATGCGGCGATCGGCGACGATTTCTGGCGGGTGAGGCTCGGCGTCGGTCATCCGGGTGTCAAGGAGCTAGTGCAGCCTTACGTGCTGCAGAATTTCGCCGCCGAGGAGATGGACTGGCTCGGGAAGTTGCTCGACGCGGTGGCCGAAGCGCTGCCGGTGCTCATCGCCGACGATGCGCCGGGCTTCATGACCAAGGCGGCGCTCATCCTGAAGCCGCCGCCGCCGAAGCCGCCACGCCCTGCCGCGGAAGAGGAAGGCTGAGCTGAGATGGGTTTCAATTGCGGCATCGTCGGACTGCCCAATGTCGGCAAGTCGACGCTCTTCAACGCGCTGACGGCGACGGCAGCGGCGCAGGCGGCCAACTATCCCTTTTGCACCATCGAGCCCAATGTGGGCCGCGTCTCAGTGCCCGACGAGCGGCTCGAAGTCTGCGCGCGGCTGGCGAAATCCGCGAAGATCGTGCCGACCCAGCTCGAATTCGTCGACATTGCCGGGCTGGTGCGCGGCGCCTCGCGCGGCGAGGGACTCGGCAACCAGTTCCTCGGCCATATCCGCGGCGTCGATGCCATCGCGCATGTGCTGCGCTGCTTCGAGGACGGCAACGTCACCCACGTCGAGGGCTCGATCGATCCGATCCGCGACGCCGAGACGGTGGAGACCGAACTGCTACTCGCCGATCTCGACAGCATCGAGCGGCGCGTCACGGCGACGCAGAAGAAGGCGCGCGGCGCCGACAAGGAGGCGATGGCGCAGCTTCAGGTGATGGAAGCGGTGCTGGCCGGCTTGCGCGAGGGCAAGCCCGCGCGCTCGGTCGTGCTCGCGCCCGAGCAGCAGGCGATCTTCAAGGAGCTGCAGCTCATCACCGCCAAGCCCGTGCTCTATGTCTGCAACGTCGAAGAGGGCGCGGCCGCGCACGGCAATGCGCAGACGGCACGCGTCGAGGCCTTCGCCAAGGCGCAGGGCGCCGCAATGGTGGTGATCTCCGCCGCCATAGAAGCCGAAGTGGCGCAGCTTGCCGACGAGGCGGAGAAGCGCGAGTACCTCGCGAGCCTCGATCTCGAGGAGCCAGGCCTCGCGCGTGTGATCCGCGCCGGTTACCGCCTGCTCGAGCTTATCACCTTCCTCACCGTCGGCCCCAAGGAGGCGCATGCCTGGACCGTCGCCAAGGGCACCAAGGCGCCGCAGGCGGCGGGGGTCATCCATACCGATTTCGAGAAAGGCTTCATCCGCGCCGAAACCATCGCCTACGCCGATTTCGTCGCCTGCGGCGGCGAGCAGGGCGCCAAGGAAGCCGGCAGGATGCGGCTCGAAGGCTCCGAGTACGTTGTCGCCGACGGCGATATCATGCATTTCCGGTTTAACCTGTAGGCGGACGGGGAAGCGGCAGATGGCCAATGCGATGCAGACCGGTACCGCTGTCGACGCCTGGGATAAGCGTTGGGCGACCGATGCAGGCCGCGCCGATTGGCTCGACCCGCACCCGGCGGTGGTCGCGCTGCTGCCCGAGCTGGAGGCGCGCGGCGCCAAGGCGGCGCTCGACCTCGGCTGCGGCGTCGGCCGGCATGCGCTGCTGTTGGCCGAGACGGGGTTTGCGGTCGAAGCCTTCGACGGCAGCGAGACCGGGCTCGACGTGCTGCGAGCGACGGCGGCGGCGCGCGGCCTTACCATCGGCTTCCAGCACGGCACTGCCGACGCGTTGCCCTATGCCGACAGAGCCTTCGATTTCGTGCTGTCGTGGAACGTGATCTACCACGGCACCCTGGGCGACGCCGGCCAGCGCATCGCCGAGATTTGGCGCGTGCTAAAGCCGGGAGGGCTGTACCAGGGCACCATGCTGCCGACCCGCAACTCGAATTACGGGCTCGGCCGCCGCGTCGCGCCGGACACCTTTGTCGTCGACGGCGGCGAGGAGCGCAGCCACCCGCATTTCTATTGCGACGCCGCGACCCTGGTCGCGTTGTTTTCCGGGTTCGAGCTGTTGAGCCTCACTCAAACGCAGCAGAAAAAGCCCGGCTCCTGGCACTGGACCATCGTCGCCGAACGGCTGTCAGGCTGATTGCGCCCGCGATCGAATACCTTTATGTAGTTAATCAACGACTACGCCGAGGTACGCGATGTCTGCATCGATTTCCGTAAGGCTCGACGACTCCACCCGAGAACTTCTCGAAAGAGAAGCGCATGAGCGCAAGATCGGCCTGTCCACTTTGCTGCGGGAAATCGCCACTGAAGCAGCTAAGGAGGCCCGCCGTCGGCGGATCAGGCAGCAGACCCAGGCTCTCGGTGAGTACA
>DATNDG010000058.1:0-4415 GCA_035553515.1 Allostellaceae bacterium
CCGCGCCGCACCGTGTTCCGCGTCTGCCTCCCCATGGCGCCGCGGCGGAGCGCGCCATGATGGCCGGCTCGACCATCCTCGTCGCCGATGACGACCGCGCCATTCGCACCGTGCTGACCCAGGCGCTGGGCCGGCTCGGCCATGATGTGCGCTCGACCGGCAACGCTGCCACGCTATGGCGCTGGGTGTCGGACGGCGACGGCGATCTCGTCATCACCGATGTGGTGATGCCCGATGAGAACGGCCTCGACCTCATCCCGCGCATCAAGAAGCTCCGCCCCGAGCTGCGCGTCATCGTGATGAGCGCGCAGAACACGCTGCTGACCGCGGTCAAGGCCAATGAGCGTGGCGCCTTCGAGTATCTGCCGAAGCCCTTCGACCTGCGCGAGCTGGTCAGCGTCGTCGAGCGCGCGCTGACCGCTCCGGCGGTACCGTCAGCCACGGCCGGGCCGGACGAGCCCGAGGAGCAGCTGCCGCTCATCGGCCGGTCGCCGGCCATGCAGGAGATCTACCGCGTGCTGGCGCGGCTCATGGGCACCGACCTCACCGTGATGATCAGCGGCGAGAGCGGCACCGGCAAGGAGCTGGTCGCCCGCGCCTTGCATGATTACGGCAAGCGGCGCAGCAGCGGCTTCGTCGCCATCAACATGGCGGCGATCCCGCGCGAGCTGATCGAGAGCGAGCTGTTCGGCCACGAGAAGGGCTCCTTCACCGGCGCCACAGCCCGCGGCGTCGGCCGCTTCGAGCAGGCGCAGGGCGGGACACTCTTCCTCGACGAGATCGGCGATATGCCGCTCGAGGCGCAGACCCGGCTGCTGCGCGTGCTGCAGCAGGGCGAATACACCACTGTCGGCGGCCGCACCCCGATCCGTGCCGATGTCCGCATCGTCGCCGCCACCCATCGCGACCTGCGCCAGCTCATCCGCCAGGGCCTCTTCCGCGAGGATCTGTTCTACCGGCTCAACGTCGTGCCGATCCGCCTGCCGCCCCTGCGCGAGCGCGCCGAGGACATCCCGGCGCTGGTGCGGCATTTTTTCGCCCAGGCGCATGCCGAGGGCTTGCCGATGAAATCGCTCGATGGCGCGGCGATGGAGCGCCTCAAGGGCTATCGCTGGCCGGGCAATGTGCGCGAGCTCGAGAACCTGGTGCGGCGCCTCGCTGCCCTCTATGCCCAGGAGGTCATCGGCGTCGACGCGGTCGAGGCCGAGCTCGCCGAGGCGGGGCCCGCGCCGGCGTCGGCCGAGACGGCCGCCAACGAGGGGCTGGGCGGCGCCGCCGAGCGCCATCTCAAAGACTATTTCGCCGCCCATGAGGGTGGTTTGCCGGCGGCGGGGCTTTATGACCGTGTATTGCGCGAGGTCGAGCGGCCGCTGATCATGCTGAGCCTGGGTGCCACGCGGGGCAACCAGCTCAAGGCCGCCCAGCTCCTGGGGCTCAACCGCAACACTCTGCGCAAAAAGATCCGCGAGCTCGACATCGACGTCGCTCGCAACCCGAAATAGCGCCGGCAGCCATCCTGCGACAACCCGCCGCAGTTTCGGCTCGATGCGGCAATGCCGCGCTTCCCGGATCGTCTCCGCGCGTTGGACATCGCTCGGGCGAGCGGCCTAAACTACTGTGACAAACGCGCAACGGAGCGCGGAAAGCGACGGGCGGAAACGCGGATGAGCGTATCGCGGGAGGGGCTGGTGCTCTGGGCCCGCCGGGTTCGGCTGGTGCGCAAGACGGTGATCGCGCTGGCGATCGCGGCGATTGCGTCGGCTCTGGCGACATACGCGGCGCTGCGCGGGCTGCCGCCCTTCGGGCCGAGCCGGCCCGACATGGACCAGCTCTTCCTCCTGCTCAACCTCATTCTGGTGCTGCCGCTCTGCGCCATCGTGGCCTGGCGGCTGGTGCAGGTGTGGGCGGAGCGGCGGCGCGGCCTCGCCGGCTCGCGGCTTCATGTCCGGCTGGTGATCCTGTTCAGCCTGGTGGCGGTGATTCCGACCATCGTCGTCGCGGTATTTTCCTACCTCCTTTTCACCTTCGGCGTGCAGGCCTGGTTCAGCGAGCGGGTGCGCACCGCGCTGTCGAGCTCGCTCGCCGTCGCTGAGGCCTATCTCCACGAGCATCAGCAGACAATCCGCGCCGATGTCGTGAGCATGGCGAGCGACCTCAACCGCGACGCGCCGTTCCTCACTGTCAACCCGCAGCGCCTCAATCAGATCGTCGGCGCCCAGGCGGCGCTGCGCTCGCTCAACGAGGCGGTGGTGTTCGACGCCGACGGCCGCATCCTCGCGCGCTCCGGCTTCAGCCTGGCGCTGCAGCTCGAGCCGGTGCCGGATTGGGCGGTGCGCCAGGCCGATTCCGGCGATGTCGCGGTGATGACCAGCGACAACGACGACCGCGTGCGCGCGCTGGTGCGGCTCGACCGCTTCGGCGAGGTTTATCTCTATGTCGGCCGCTTCGTCGATCCGGCGGTGCTGCTGCACATGAAGCAGACGCAGGACGCGACCAACGAATACAAGCAACTCGAAGGCCAGCGCTCCAATTTCCAGACGGCGTTCTCGCTGATGTTCGTCGCCGTGGGCTTGCTGCTGCTCACCGGCGCGGTGCTGGTGGGATTGCGCTTCGCCACCACGCTGGCGCGGCCGATCAGCTCGCTGGTCGCTGCCGCCGAGCAGGTGCGTGCCGGCGATCTCGCCGCGCGCGTACCCGAGGGCGCGGCCGATGAGGAGTTCGGCTCGTTGAGCCGCGCCTTCAACCGCATGACGCACCAGCTAGAGACGCAGCAGAGCGAGCTCATCGAGGCCAACCGCCAGCTCGATCAGCGCCGGCGATTCACCGAGACGGTGCTGGCGGGTGTCTCCGCCGGCGTCATCGGCCTCGACCAACATGGCCGCATCAACCTGCCGAACCGCTCCTCCTCGCTGCTGCTGTCGGCCGATCTCGACCATCTCATCGGTCATCAGCTCCGCGCCGCCGTGCCGGAGATGGCCAAGCTGCTCGATGAGGCGACGCGCCGGCCGGAGCGCCTGGCGCAATCGCAGGTCCAGGTGGTGCGGCGCGGCCGCTCGCAGACGCTCCTGGTGCGCATCGCGGCCGAGCGCGAGGAGGGCGAGGTCAAGGGCTATATCGTGACCTTCGACGACATCACCGAGCTGCTGTCGGCGCAGCGCAAGGCGGCGTGGGCCGACGTCGCGCGCCGCATCGCGCATGAGATCAAGAACCCGCTCACCCCCATCCAGCTCTCGGCCGAGCGCTTGAAGCGCAAGTACCTGAAGGAGATCCGCAACGACCCGGAGACCTTCACCACCTGCACCGAGACGATCATCCGCCATGTCGGCGATATCGGTCGGATGGTCGACGAGTTCTCGTCCTTCGCGCGCATGCCGTCGCCGACCATCAAGGACGAGAACCTCATCGACATCGTGCGGCAGGCGGCGTTCCTGCAGCGGACCGCGACGCCGGAGATCCATATCGACCTCGATCTGCCCGGCCCGGTGCGGCTCGCTTGCGATGCGCGGCAGGTGAGCCAAGCGCTGGTCAACCTGCTGAAGAATGCCGCGGAATCGATCCAGGCGCGCGACGGCGCGGCGCCGCCCGGCATGATCGCGCTCCGCGTGCGCGAGGCGGCGCAGCAGACCGCGCTGATCGTCGAGGACAATGGCCGCGGATTGCCGCCGGAGGGGCGCGATCGCCTCGCTGAGCCTTATGTTACGACCCGCGCCAAGGGCACGGGGCTTGGCCTTGCCATCGTCAAGAAGATCATGGAAGACCATGGCGGGGAGTTGATCCTCGAGGATCGCGAAGGCGGCGGCGCGCGCGTCGCGCTCGTCTTCAACCGCGCCGATCCGCGCGTCGCGCCGGCGCCTAAGTCAGAAGAAACCATAGAAAAGGCCGCGGCCCATGGCACATGACATTCTCGTCGTCGACGACGAAGCCGATATCCGCATGCTCATGTGCGGCATCCTCAAGGATGAGGGCTATCAGACGCGCGAGGCCGGCAACAGCACGCAGGCGCTGGCCGCGGTGCGCTCGCGCCGGCCGACGCTGGTGGTGCTCGACATCTGGCTGCAGGGCAGCGAGCTGGACGGTATCGAGATCCTCAAGATCATCCGCCGCGAGTTGCCGGATCTGCCCGTCGTCATGATCAGCGGACACGGCACGATCGAGACCGCCGTCGCCGCCATCAAGATCGGCGCCTACGACTTCATCGAGAAGCCGTTCAAATCCGACCGCTTGCTGCTGGTGGTCGAGCGCGCCATCGAGGCGGCGCGCTTGCGGCGCGAGGTCGAGGAGCTGCGGCTGCGTGCCGGCGGCGATGAGGAGCTGATCGGCGTCTCGCACGCCATGACCCAGCTGCGCCAGCAGGTCGAGCGTGTCGCCGGCACCGGCAGCCGCGTGCTGGTCAGTGGTCCGCCCGGCGCCGGCAA
>DATNDG010000059.1:0-18753 GCA_035553515.1 Allostellaceae bacterium
CGAGCGCAGCGGTGAGGCAGCACTCGGCATCGGACGCGGTCGCGGTCACCGTCCCCCAGGGATCGACCACCATGCTGCGGCCGACGAAGGCGATGCCGGATTTGGGCTCGGTGCCGTACTGGCCCGAGGCCACCACGAAGACCTGGTTCTCCGCCGCCCGCGCGCGCAGGAAGAACTCCCAATGGTCGTAGCGCGGGCTCAGGAAGGCCGAGGCGCAGACGATCAGTCGCGCGCCCTTCAGGGCGAGCTCGCGATAGATCTCGGGAAAGCGCAGATCGGAGCAGACCGACAGCCCGATCGGGCCGAGCTCGGTGTCGAACACCGGGAGCTCGGTGCCGGCGCGCACCTTGTCGCTCTCGCGGATGCCGCCCTTGATGTCGGCGCGGTCGGGCGCGTCGAAGAGATGGGTCTTGCGGTACTTGCCGACGATCTCGCCCGTCGGGCCGATGAGCGTGCAGGTGTTGTGGTAGACGCCGTTCCCGGCCGCTTCGTAGGTCGAGCCGGTGATGTACATCCGATAGCGTCGCGCCTCGGCCGCGAGGCGTTCGGTGGTGGGGCCGGGGATGGGCTCGGCGATCTCCTGATAGGCGGTCTTGGTGCTGTAGCCGAGGCCGGTCCAGACCTCCGGCAGCACGACGAGTCGCGCGCCGCGCTCGCCGGCTTGGCGCACGAGGCCGAGCGCCTTCGCGATCGTCGCCTCCTTCTCGCCATCGACCGCGGTGAACTGCGCGCAGGCGACGAGGATATCGCGTCCAGACATGGTGTTTCCTCCGGGCTGGTGCGGGGAGCGTAGGTCGGTGAGGGGGCGCGGGTAAAGGCCCCTCTCCCGCGTGCGGGAGAGGGTGGCGGCGCGCAGCGCCGCCGGGTGAGGGCTGGGCGGGGGGCGGCTAGCCCGCGCGGTGCGGGCTTTCGCGGTTGCTCCCGCAACCGCTGCCGCCCGCCGGCGACGAGCCGCTGCTCGGCTCGCGCTATGGTTAACGGAATGCTTGCGAGGGGTGGCAAAAAGGGGATAAAGATACCCGCGTCTTGCGCCGTTAACTTTAAGGGAATGTTAAGGCCGAGAGGCGCAAGTTAGGGCACCGGCTCGAGGGGGTCGGCAGCCAGCAGGACGAGCGGGCGACATGATCGGCAGGGCAGGATCGGGTGAACGGCAGGGGGCGCCTCGGCGCGCCGCTTCCGGTGCCCGCGCTCTGCGGTCGGGGGTCCGTGGTCTCCTCGGTCTGCGGCGGGGCGATGGGGCGCTGCGACTTAGCCGCCCCTGAGCGCAGAGCGGCGCCCTTGGCGCGCGCGGCGTTCGGGGGGCCTATGCCGCACTTGCTGCCCTGCTGCACCAAACCGAGAGGAATCGCGCGATGAGCGCCACCACGACCCGGAAGACCAAGCCCGCCGCCCAGAGCGGCGAGCGCGTCGTCATCTTCGACACCACGCTGCGCGACGGCGAGCAATCGCCCGGCGCCTCGATGAATCTCGACGAGAAGATCAAGATCGCGCTGCTGCTCGAGGAGATGGGCATCGACGTCATCGAGGCGGGATTCCCGATCGCCTCCAACGGCGATTTCGAGGCGGTGCGTGAGATCGCCAAGCTGGTCAAGAACTCGACCGTCTGCGGCCTCTCCCGCGCCGGGCGCATGGATATCGACCGCGCCTGGGAGGCGGTGCAGCACGCCAAGCACCCGCGCATCCACACCTTCATCTCGACCTCGCCGCTGCATATGAAATGGAAGCTCCAGATGGAGCCCGAGCAGGTGCACCAGGCGGTGATCGACAGCGTCACCCATGCGCGCAACCTCTGCCCCGACGTCGAATGGTCCTGCGAGGACGGCTCGCGCACCGAGCACGACTTCCTCTGCCGCACCGTCGAGAGCGCGATCAAGGCCGGCGCGCGCACCATCAACATCCCGGACACGGTGGGCTATGCCGTGCCCGAGGAGTTCGCGGGCCTGATCCGCATGCTCTTCGACCGGGTGCCCAACATCGACAAGGCGGTGATCTCGGTCCATTGCCACAACGACCTGGGCCTCGCGGTCGCCAATTCGCTGGCCGCGGTGGGCGCCGGCGCCCGCCAGGTCGAATGCACGGTGAACGGGCTCGGCGAGCGCGCCGGCAACGCCTCGATGGAAGAGATCGTCATGGCGCTGAAGACGCGCCACGATGCGATGCCCTATGCGACCGGCGTCAAGACCGAGCTGATCACCCGCGCCTCGCGCCTCGTCTCGGCGATCACCGGCTTCGTCGTCCAGCCCAACAAGGCGGTGGTCGGCGCCAACGCCTTTGCCCATGAGAGCGGCATCCATCAGGACGGCATGCTCAAGCATTCCGGCACCTACGAGATCATGACGCCGGAATCGATCGGCCTCACCAAGTCGAGCCTGGTGATGGGCAAGCATTCCGGCCGCCACGCCTTCAAGATGAAGCTCAAGGAGCTGGGCTTCGAGCTCGGCGACAACGCCATCAACGACGCCTTCCGCCGCTTCAAGGATCTCGCCGACCGCAAGAAGGACGTCTATGACGAGGACCTCGTGGCCCTGGTCGACGACGCGGTCGTGCGCGCCAACGAGCGGATCAAGTTCCTGGGCCTCCAGGTGATCGCGGGCTCCAAGGGGCCGCAGAGCGCCGAGCTCGATCTCGAGATCGACGGCGCGCGGCAGAGCGCCAAGACCACCGGCAACGGGCCGGTCGACGCCACCTTCAACGCCATCAAGCAGATGGTGCCGCATACCGCGCGCCTGCAGCTCTACCAGGTGCATGCGGTGACCGAGGGCACCGACGCGCAAGCCGAAGTCACGGTGCGGCTCGAGGAGAACGGCAAGACGGTGAACGGCCAGGGCGCCGATCCCGATACGCTGGTCGCCTCGGCCCGCGCCTATATCCACGCCTTGAACAAACTTCTCACCAAGAGGGCAAAAACTGCGCCGGCCGCCATGACGGCGTAACCGGAGCTCGGAGAGCGGCCCCGCCGGGCCGTCCAGAGGAAAAGCACCTTTTCGCAATCCCAACCAGCGGATCAATAGACGAACATGTTTGGAAATCTCTTGGGCATGCTCTCCGCCGACATGGCCATCGATCTCGGAACGGCGAACACGCTTGTCTACGTGAAGGGCCGCGGCATCGTCCTGAACGAGCCGTCGGTCGTGGCGATCGCGCAGGTGAAGGGCCGCAAGCAGGTCCTCGCGGTAGGCGACGAGGCCAAGATGATGCTGGGGCGCACCCCCGGCAACATCCAGGCGATCCGCCCGCTGCGCGACGGCGTCATCGCCGATTTCGAGGTCGCGGAGGAGATGATCAAGCACTTCATCCGCAAGGTGCACAACCGCCGCAGCTTCGCGAGCCCGCAGATCATCGTCTGCGTGCCCTCGGGCTCGACCGCGGTCGAGCGCCGCGCGATCCAGGAATCGGCCGAGAGCGCCGGCGCGCGCCGCGTCTTCCTGATCGAGGAGCCGATGGCGGCGGCGATCGGCGCCGGGTTGCCGGTGACCGAGCCGACCGGCTCGATGGTGGTCGACATCGGCGGCGGCACCACCGAGGTGGCGGTGCTGTCGCTGGGCGGCATCGTCTATTCGCGCTCGGTGCGCGTCGGCGGCGACAAGATGGACGAGGCGATCATCGCTTATATCCGCCGCAACCATAACCTGCTGGTCGGCGAGAGCAGCGCCGAGCGGATCAAGAAGGAGATCGGTTCCGCCTGCATGCCCGAGGACGGCGAAGGGCGGGTAATGGAGATCAAGGGCCGCGACCTGATGAACGGCGTGCCGAAGGAGATCGTCATCAGCGAGCGGCAGATCGCCGAGAGCCTGGCCGAGCCGGTGGGCGCCATCGTCGAGGCGGTCAAGGTCGCCCTCGAGCACACCGCGCCGGAGCTCGCCGCCGACATCGTCGACAAGGGTATCGTGCTGACGGGGGGCGGGGCCCTCCTGGGGAATCTGGACTACGTCCTGCGGCATGCGACGGGCTTGCCCGTCTCGATCGCCGACGACCCCCTTTCGTGCGTAGCGCTGGGCACCGGCAGGGCGCTCGAGGAAATGAAAACCTTAAAAAACGTCCTAATCAGCATGTACTGAGGGCCGAATCGGCGTAATACTGGCCCTTTAATACTTGGAGTGCCGGCGGGGCGGGGCCGGCGAGAGTGGAGCGAGCAGGTTGAGAGAACGTTCGGGAGCGGTTGACAGGCTGACGGCCCCGGTCAGAGCGATGGCCCACAGGGTCGTCGTTCCGTTCCTTGTCCTGCTGTCGATGATGTTCATCGTGCTCGGCAAGGCCGACGTGCTGCTGTTCGACCGGTTGCGCATCGGCATTGCCGATGCGGCGGCGCCGGTGCTGCAGGTGGTGGCCCAGCCGCTCTCGGCGGTGGCCGGCGCGGCGCGTCACGCCGAGGGCCTGTTCGATCTCTACCACGACAATGAGCGGCTGCGGGAAGAGAACGCCCGCCTGCTGCAATGGCAGGAAGTGGCGCGCCGGCTCCAGGCGGAGAACGTCGCGCTGCGCGATCTCGTCAAGCTCTCGCCCGAGGGCGCCGCGCATTACATCTCCGCCCAGGTCATCGCCAATTCCGGCGGCGCCTTCGCCCGCAACGTGCTGGTGAGCGCCGGCGAGCGCGACGGCGTGGCGCGCGGCCAGGCGGCGGTGACCGGCGAGGGGCTGGTCGGCCGCGTTGCCGAGGTCGGCGAGCGCGCCGCGCGCATCCTGCTGCTCACCGACCTCAATTCGCGCATCCCGGTGACCGTCGCCAGCACCAACGACCGCGCGGTGATGGCCGGCGACAATTCCGACCAGCCGCGGCTCCTCTACCTGCCGATCAACGCGGTGGTGAAGCCGGGCGACCGCATCGTCACCACCGGCGCCGGCGGCGTCTTCCCGCCGGGCTTGCCGGTGGGCCTGGTCGCCTCGGTCGAGGGCGGCGCGGTGCGGGTCGAGCCCTTCGCCCAGCTGTCGCGGCTCGACTATGTCCGCATCGTCGATTTCGGCCTGGGCGGCGTGCTGCCGCAAAGCGCCGTGCCGCGACCCAAGGCGAAGCGAGGCGCGAGAGCTCCCGATTCCGATGCGGCACGCTGAGGCCGGTGATGGGCATGGTGCTGTTCCAGCGCGAAGCTGGCGGATTTCCCAACAAGCTCGTTCCCTTCCTCACCACGCTGCTCTTCGTCGTCATCTCGATCGTGCCCTGGCATGTGCCGGGGCTTGCGATGGTGGCGCCGGCTTTCGGTCTCATGGCGGTCTATCACTGGACGATCTACCGTCCGGACCTGCTGCCGCCCTCGGCGGTGTTCGTCGCCGGGCTGCTGCTCGATCTCCTCAACGGCACCCCCTATGTCGGCACCTCGGCGCTGTCGCTGCTGCTGACGCGCTCGGTGTTGATGAGCCAGCGCCGCTTCTTCGTGAACCGGCTCTTCCCGGTGTTGTGGGCGGGCTTCCTGCTCACCGCGGCGGCGGTCGTCGCCTTCGAGTGGGCGCTCGTCAGCGCGCTCCACGGCGCGGTGCTCGGCGCGCGCCCGGCGATCTTCGAGGCGCTGCTCACCGTGGCGATCTTCCCGCTCGCCAGCTACCTGCTGGCGCGGGCGCAGCGCGCCTTCCTGATGCGGGTCTGACATGCAACGCGAGAACAATCGCACCAAGCTGCTGACCCGCCGCGCGCTGCTGCTGGGCGGCGCGCAGGTGGCGCTGCTCGCCACGCTGGCCGGGCGCATGTACTACCTCCAGGTCGTCCAGGCCGACCGCTACTCGATGCTGGCGGACGAGAACCGCATCAATATCCGCCTGGTGGCGCCGCCGAGAGGCCGCATCGTCGACCGCTTCGGCGTGGCGCTCGCCGACAACGAGCCGACATACCAGGTCGTGCTGGTCGCCGAGCAGGCGGGCGACATCCCCTCGACGCTCGACGCGGTCGGCACATTGATCCCGGTGAGCGATACCGACCGCAAGCGCGTGCTGCGCGACATCCATCGCAAGCACAGCTTCGTCCCGGTGATGATCCGCGAGAATCTGAGCTGGGACGAGATGGCGCGGATCGAGGTCAACACGCTGGAGCTGCCGGGCGTGTCGATCGAGGAAGGGCTGACGCGGCACTATCCGCTGGGCCAGAACGCATCGCACGTGCTGGGCTATGTCGCCGCCGTCTCGGAGAAAGAGCTCACCGGCGACGACCCGCTGCTGGAGCTGCCCGGCTTCAAGATCGGCAAGAACGGCATCGAGAAGGAATACGACCTGGAGCTGCGCGGCAGCGCCGGCACCATGCAGGTCGAGGTCAACGCCTATGGCCGCGTCGTGCGCGAGCTCACCCGCGAGAACGGCATCGCCGGCACGGAGATCGTGCTGAGCCTCGATGCGGCGCTGCAGGATCTGGCCGCCAAGCGCTGCACCGACGAGCTCAGCGGCTCCTGCGTGCTGCTCGACGCCTGGACGGGCGAGGTGCTGGCGATGGCGTCGAGCCCCGGCTACGACCCCGCCGCCTTCTCGTCGGGCTTGACGCAGGCGATGTGGCACCAGCTCACCACCGATCCCTACGATCCTCTGGTCGACAAGGCGATCGCCGGCGTCTATGCGCCGGGCTCGACCTTCAAGCCGCTGGTCGCCATGACCGGGCTCGAATCCGGCGCGATCACGCCCGAGACCACCTTCTTCTGCCCCGGCTTCTTCCATCTCGGCAACACCGTCTTCCATTGCTGGAAGCATGGCGGGCACGGCACCCTCTCGGTGCGCGAGGCGATCAAGCAATCCTGCGACGTCTTCTTCTACAACGTCGCCGACATCCTCGGCATCGATCGCATCGCGGCGATGGCGCATAATTTCGGCCTCGGCGAGAAGCTCGACATCGACATCCCCGGCGAGAAGAGCGGGCTCATTCCGACCCGCGCCTGGAAGAAGGCCACCACCGGCATCTCCTGGCAGCGCGGCGACACGGTGAGCTGCGGCATCGGCCAGAGCTATGTCTCGGTGACGCCGCTTCAGCTCGCCACATATGCGGCACGCCTCGTCACCGGCCGCATGGTGGTGCCGCGCCTGACGCGCGGCGCGGGCATCATGACGCCCGCCGGCGCGGCCAAGGGGATCGATCCCAAATTCGCGCCGCTCAACTTCAACCAGAAGCATGTCGATGTCGTGCTGAACGGCATGTTCGGCGTGGTGAACGAGCCGCACGGCACCGCCTATCACGCGCGCATCGAGGATCCGCAATACCTGATGGGCGGCAAAACCGGCACGGCGCAGGTGCGCCACATCACCCAGGCCGAGCGCGAGCACGGGCTGCGCAAGATCCAGGACGTGCCGTGGAAGGAGCGCGACCATGCGCTCTTCATCTCCTTCGCGCCGGTGAGCGCACCGCGCTATGCCTGCGCCGTCGTCGTCGAGCATGGCGGCAAGACCATGGGCGAGGGCGGCGCGGCGGCGGCGCCGATCGCCCGCGACGTGCTGCTCGAGGCGCAGAAGCGCGACCCCGTCGACCGCGTGCCGAGCCCGCCCTACTCCCCCGCCACCACCATCGCGCAGGGTTAGCGAGAGATGGCGTTGAGGACGGACAGCCGCAGCATTTCCCTCTCCGCGCGAAGCGGGGAGAGGGAGGGGCCCGGCGCGCGGCGCCGGGAGGGTGAGGTGTGCCTCCACGTTAGCGCGGAGTCCGCCATCACGACCCACCTCACCCGCGCGCGACGCGCGCGCCCTCTCCCCCCGCAAGCGGGCGGAAAGGGCTGTGATCAACCTTTCGCAGATCGGCTCTAGAGCATGGCGTTCGCCAACAGCTTCGATTCCGGACGCGCGCAGCCGAGCCTCGCCGAGAAGCTCTGGAGCATCAATTGGGGGCTGGTGCTGCTGCTCACCCTGATCGCCGGGGTGGGCTTCGCGACGCTCTATTCCGCCGCCAACGGGAGCTGGCATCCCTGGGCGGAAAAGCAGGCGATCCGCTACGGCGTGGCGGTCATCCTCATGCTGGGCGTGGCGATGATCGATATCCGCTTCTGGCTGCGCTATCACGCCGCCTACATCTTCTACGCCGTGGCCTTCCTGCTGCTGATCATCGTCCAGCTCCATGGCCGGCTCGGCATGGGGGCGCAGCGCTGGATCGATCTCGGCATCATCCAGCTCCAGCCCTCGGAGCTGATGAAGATCGCCCAGGTGCTGGTGCTGGCGCGCTATTTCCACGGCATCGCGCCCGAGGATATCGGCCGGCCGCATCTGCTGATCGTGCCGGCGCTGCTGGTGATGGTGCCGGCGGCGATGGTGCTGAAGCAGCCCGATCTCGGCACGGCGATGATGCTGGTGATGGCGGGCGGCGCCATGTTCTTCCTCGCCGGCGTGCGCTGGTGGAAATTCGTCATCGTCATCGCGGGCGCGGCGGGCTCGGCGCCGATCCTCTGGCGCTTCTTGAAGGACTACCAGAAGAACCGCATCTACACCTTCCTCGATCCGGAGAGCGATCCGCTGGGCGCCGGATATCACAGCCTCCAGTCCAAGATCGCCATCGGCTCCGGCGGCATCTTCGGCAAGGGCTTCATGCAGGGGACGCAGTCGCATCTCTCCTTCCTGCCGGAGAAGCAGACCGATTTCATCTTCACCATGTTCGCCGAGGAATGGGGTCTCGTCGGCGGGCTGGTGCTGATCGCGCTCTACACGCTGGTGTTCATCTACGGCTACGCCATCGCTTTCCGCTGCCGTAACCAGTTCGGCCGGCTGCTGGCGCTCGGCATCACCGTCAATATCTTCCTCTACGTCTTCATCAATACGGCGATGGTGATGGGGCTCATCCCGGTGGTCGGGGTGCCGCTGCCGCTGATCTCCTATGGCGGCACCGCCATGCTGACGGTGATGTTCGGCATGGGGCTGCTGATGAGCGTCTATGTCCACCGCGACACGCGGATCGGCCGGCTCGGCGACGGGGAATAGGGGCCAAGGCGCGCAAGCGCCTCGTCGCCGGCGGCGTCAGCACCCGGATTTGATCCTGGGCGCGAGAGCGGCAGGGTTCCGGCGAGCCTTCCCTTACGCTCGACAAGCCCGGCGGGGTTTGCTATAGACGCGCCCTTCCTCGTGGGGGCGCATAGCTCAGTTGGTAGAGCAGCTGACTCTTAATCAGCGGGTCCCAGGTTCGAGCCCTGGTGCGCCCACCATCTAACCCACGGAAATAACAAGATAAATCGCTGCCGCTCAGGTCAGTCCGTTATTCCGCTCCGGACGATAAATAACGAAAATCGCCGTCGGAAGGGTCAGGTGGCCCGTATGGCCCAGAGCGATTTCGCTCTAGCCTTGATGTAGGCCCGATCCAGCAGATCCCAGCAGCACCTCCAACCGCGCGCTTGACGATCTCGACATCAATCGTCGAGGTCGGTGACGCCGAGCGACCGTTTGATCTGGTCCAGGCGCTCCGCGACGACGTCGGATTTCGCGATCCTGGAGATGCTCTCGGCTAGGGATTTGCGGAATAGAGCGAAGAGCGGCGAGGTCTGCTTGGCCTGCTTGGCGTGCTGGTAGGTCCTATCGGACCGCGGCGGAGCACCGCGCTTGACGCCGCGGCGACGCCGCCCATGCTTACCCGGTAGGCATGGAGAAAGTGGCATGGCAGACGCGGTCGGGACAGATTTGCAGATACACGTTTGGTACGATGAGCAGCAGGATGTCATCAAAATGCGAATCGCGGGCGAGTTGACCAGCGTGAACAACGACCCCGAGAGCAAGCGAGGCAATCCGAGCCTTTACAAAAAGCTGGCCGCTGTTCTTCGCGACCAAGGGAAGAAACACCCTTCGGGAGTTCTGTAACGATGCCTAAAGGCCCCCGAGGCGAGCGCGGCGGCGGAACTTGGCTGCCGAGGCCGAGTGGCTAGCTTTGTCGAAGAAAAGGTGTGAAGGCGGCGGCGATGTGCCAGCATGTCCTCTCGAACGGAAGGACAACCATGACAGAAGCCAACGTACGGGCCGAGCTGGCTACGGCTTTGATAGAACTCGGAGAGCTCACGTCGTTCTGGGTCGAGCACGATATCATCGACCCCTACGATGGAAGCAATCACGCACGGTCACCCATGATCCACGAGGAGATTCTCCACATCCGCGAGGTGATGATGGCCTTGCTCGACTTCACCGAGGCCGACCTCAGCGCCGCCGCCGAGAGCAGGCGCCGGGCCGAGCGGCTCGCGACGGCCGAGGGGCCGGAGGGCGCCCCGCCGCCGCGGGGATAGGGCGCCGCGATCTCGGCCGCCACGCCAGCGTGGTAGCTGGCGTCTCGCGCCGCCGCGCCCCGGGATAGCCGCCCAGCCCGGCATTCGGCATCAAACCGTGCCTAGTGCCCCGTTAGCGTTCGCAAGCTGCGCAAGATCGCCAATCCCAAACCGCCCGAGAACGAAAGCAGTTAAAGCTGCCGTTCGATGAGCCGCCGCTAACGGGTTAGGATGGCGCCGCGCCGCCCTTTGTCTTAAGCGCTTCTAGCTCTGCGGCCCTCGCCTCCAAATCGATGACCAGTTCCATCAGCTTTTTGGCGATCATCACGTTAGCGGCCGCGCGGTGCTCTTCAGCGAGCCCCCGGTACTTGGTTACGTCCGCACGCAAAGACGCGATGTTGGCTTCGATGTCGGCAAGGGTCCTTTCCATTGGTGCCTCCATATCTCCATGTTTCATCACGGATATTGTGGAGCGACCAAAAGATAGGATGAGGTCGGGGGCCGTTCAATGGATAGGCATGGGTTTGCAATCGCGCACATTCCCCTCCGATCCACGCTGCTCGGCGACCTTGTACTTCAGACCGCGGTTTGAATTGTAGACCGCCCGTGCGCGTGAGCCGTTCGCCATGCCATACTGTCGCTATGCCCCACAGCAAGAGCAGAGGCCGCAAGGCAGCGTTCCCGGATCGCGAAATAATCGCGAAGGCCGAAGGGCGCTTCGCGAAGGCTGACAAACAACGTGCCGGCATGAAGGCCCGATCCCAAACGGGAGAGGTGGCCCGCGAACGAGCGCGGTCCAAGCGCGCCAAGAAGGACAAGCCCAGCGCCTAAAGGACCGACCCTGGGATGCACGCGCAACGCCCATGCGGCCTTAATGAAGCCCCAGGGTGTATGTGAGGCTCCCGGGCGATTCCGCACGTTTGCAGGAGTGCGGGGAGAAGCGCCCTGGAAAAAGCTGCGACTTGGAAAGCGAAAGCGACTGCCTTGCGGGATGCTGCGCAAGGCGCGGACCGCGCGCTCATCCGAGAGACGCTTGTCATGCTTGCCGACGACTGCGACGCGATAGCTGATGAGCTGGGGCGAAGGAGAGGGCAGCCAAGAAAATCCGGCGGCGATTGAGGCATGCGTCTTGACGCGGCGGAGTGTCGCCGCGCTTAGGCGGAGCCGCTCATGTCCCGTATGCCCATGATCGTTCTCGACACACTTGGCAAGCTGCGCGCCGACGGCTTTGGCCTGTTCGGCTGCTGCCATGACTGCGACGCGCTCTACAGAAAGGGCGATCCGCACCCGATCGGCGGCAATTTCGACATCGACCTGGACAAGCTGATCGCCGAGCGCGGTCCGGATGCGACGTGCATCCGGATGGTAACGCCCCCGTGCCCGCGCTGCGGCAGCCGGCGCACCGGCTACAGGATCACGGCGCCTACGAAGATCGGCTGAACCACAGGCCAAGCAGACGGGAGCCGATGCACTGCATCGCGACGCCGCAAATTTTGACCGGCAGGGGGACTATACTGACAGACTCCAAATCTTTTCGGCGGCTGCTATGCTTGCTGACCTCATCGACAAAGGAATATTGCCATGGCGAAGGGTACCCCTAGCCGTATCGCCACTGAGGTCCAGTTCATCAGCGCTCTGATCGCTGGCATCAACAAGGGCGAGATCAAGGTTCCCAAATTTCAGCGCAAGTTCGTCTGGAAGGATGAGCAAGCGCTCAATCTACTCGATAGCATCGCGAACAACTATCCAGTTGGGAGCCTGTTGCTGTGGCGAACGCACGACCGACTCCGCGCCGAACGTGACATCGGTGAATTCAGTCTGCCGGCCGCCGATGATATGGAACCGACGGATTACGTGCTTGACGGCCAACAACGGCTGACAGTGATCTATTCATGTCTCGGCGCAAAGGAAACCGAGGCCGGCTTCTCCGTCGTCTATGACCTTAAAACTGAGAAGTTCGTCCGAACACCCGACGACATTTTGATCACCCAATTCCCTCTACGGAAGATGTTCAACACGACGCAACTCCTTAACTTCCGTGCCGCAATTCAGACTGTCGAGAATGGTGCCCTATACCAGGAGCGGCTCGACAATATAATCGGCGCCTTCGCCGATTACAGATTGCCGGTCGTCACCCTAAAAGACCTTACAGTCGAGGAGGTCTGTCCGATTTTCGAGCGGATTAATAGCTCGGGAACAAAATTATCGACCTATGACCTTATGGTTGCGGCAACATGGGGAAAGACGTTCGACCTGGACGACGAGGTGGACGAAATACGAGATGCACTTGAACCCAAAGGGTTCGATGATATCGACCGAGAAACCGTCCTCAAATGCATGTCGGCCGTCCAACTTGGCACGATAAAAGAACAATCTCTGATGACGCTGCGGCGCCTCAGCAAGGACGAGATGCGTACGCTCATAGGCACAACAAAAGAAGCGCTTCTCAGAACGGTCGACTTGCTGTCAACCGAATTCGACATCCACAGTTGGGACTTCCTCTCTTACGAAGCACTCGTGGTGATCGTATGCTTCGTGTATGCCAAGACGCCTCACCTCACGCCCGATCAAGTGCGGCGAGTACGTCAATGGTTCTGGCGCGCGTCATTTGCCGAACGGTATAAGGTCGGTGGCGAGGGGTTCGTTTCTAATGACATTGCCGCTGTTCGGAATTTCATTATCGATGGCACAGGTTCTGCAAAGGATTTCGGCGAGCCGCCGACAGACGACGACTGGAAAGACATCACGTTTAGAAGTAACGTCTCGCGATCCCGTGCCTATGTGCTGGCTCTTGCGGCGATGCACCCGAGAAATCTCACAAACGGCGCACTTATCGATCCCGCCGAAGCTCTCTCTTCGTATAACAAGAAACAGTTCCACCACGTCTACCCTCGTGCGCACCTAAAACGGATCAAAGCCCAGATCAACGACAATTTGCTTGTGAACATCTGTATGATCGCGGCAGCGGGTAACAACGCAATTAGCGACAACGATCCTGCATCATATATTCCGGCCACCGTAACAAACTTAGGGATGAATGCAGACGCGGTATTTCAGTCCAATATGCTGCCCGCGCCATCATCATTCGACTATTCGAAAGCGAGCTATGAGCAGTTCATTGATGCCCGCATTAAGTTGGTGGCCGCGACCGTTCAGACCCTCTGCGCCGGTGATCATCCCTGACGAACGCGCCCTTGCTCATGTGGCGGCGGTGAGCTTGCTGGCGAAAGGCGGTGATGACAGGCTACTCTCTCTTCGCCGTGCTCGACTTCTCCCCCGACCTTGCCGACGGAGAGGGCGCTGAAATTATCCGGGTCGGATAATCGCGAGACGCAACAGAGCGCGGGCAAGAGACGGCTATTGAGGCGGCGTCGTAGGAGCAGTGCGCTGCTGACAGTATAACTCGAATTTCCCGTTCGGGTTCGGAGCTAGATAACGCTCGATATCCGCCTTGTCTCGTTCACACTCCGCTTCGGTTTCGTAAGTTCGCTTCGAAACGACATCGCAGAGCGGTGGTGGCTGCCCATTGATCAGAAAGCACGACAAGAGGACATAGATGGTCATGTGTGGACCCTAGCGGTCAGGGAGAGCCGCTTCTTCACCGCGCCGGCTCTCCAGGTCAGCGGCAGCGCTCCGGGCTTCCGGCGGCAGTTCCTCGCTCTCCTCGCCCGTCGCGATCCGCATGATCTTGACGGCATTTCCGATCACGTCAGCGGGGGCGCTTCTCGCCTCGGGGGGCCTTTGGGCGTCGATGCCTCCGTTCAATGTATCGTCTCGCTCGCTCACAGGAAGGGCATTGCTGATCATGGAAACCTTGCGGCTCAGAACCGTAGACCGCGTAGCAGCGCCCGCATTTTCCCAGGTCCAGCATTGATCCGAGATACTGGTGAGTTTCTGACCGTGCTGGTTTACGCTCTCAGCCTCGTGCATAACCTCGCCCCATGCCCTCGGCCAAGCATGGGAAGCGATGGTGCGACGTCAAGCGCGGCGTGAGCCTGTTATACAATCAACCCGGCACTACTGAGCGATCGCCCTAATTGATCCAGGTCAATTTCCTAGTCAGCAGTGCCCCCTAAGCTCGGGCAGTGGACGCGAAGACGCCAAATGCTGACCGTGCTCGGGAAATCGAGGCCGTACTCACCCTCGCCCGATGGTATCGCTCCTGGGCGGAAGTGACCGATAGCGCCGGCGAAAAGGCGCAGCGGCTCGCTATGGCCGAAAGCCTGGAACTCAAGGCCCGCAAGCTGGCAGAGCCAGCAACCTGCTAGCCGGTCGGCAAGGTCAATCGTTAACCCGCCTTCGAGCGCGAGATCGCACGCGGCGCTCAACGCGACGGAGAGGGGAAGCACAACGGTGCCTCGGTCGAGGCTTATGCGAAGCGACTTGACCTGCGCTTCATTGCGCCGCGGATTCGAGAGGTTGCACGGGGCAGGGTTGGCGACATTGGACACAGCCAAGCTTTGTTGCTCCGGACTAACATTCCGGCATGCCCACGTCGAACTTGTCCCGGCTCGCGCGCCTGTGGCGCAAGCTGCACGGAATGGAAGCTGTGCCCTTAGCGCGTGCGATGATCTCCGAGCTGGAAAAATCCGACAACGCCGATGGAGCCGAGATGTGGCGGCGCGTCATCATAGAAATCGAGAAACTGGGCGAGGTTGGACGCAAGTAGCGGTGACGCCTCGTCAGCGTTGCATGCTGACGCCAGGCGGATCAGATGGGCAAAGTACCAGTTTTTCGTGCACCGGCGCCCGCCGTTCCAACGTACGCTCGTAGCAGGCGCGCGCAAACCCGCGCATCGACGGCTCCGGTATTTCGTCGCCATATTTGCGCGTCATGTGTCGTAGCCAAGATCGGCCGTTACTTGCGGGGAGATGCAATGCCCCTGGCAAAGGTCGACGTTTTCGGCAGGCTACGCTCCTCCTAATTCCCTCCGGGCGGCAGTGACGAGATCGGCGTCATCGAGATGGGTGGCCTGCGACTGCGACGCGGCCCCTGAAAAAGCCGGAATTTGAAGGATGCGAACTTCGGGGTAGATGGCCTTCGCTCGCTTTATAAATTCGAGTCTCTCCATGTCGGACATCTGAAGACCAGTAACCAGGAGATCGACCCCCGTTTGCTCAAGAACGAGGAGCGCCTCGTAGGCGTTGCGGGCAATGCGAACGCGATAGCCCGCCCCCCTTAGTGCACTGGCGGTCACGTTCCCCATTTCGACGTTCGCGGCAGCGACGAGCACTGTAGGCGGAAGCGGCATGGCAATTAAACAGCTGGCAGCATCGATTGACTGCATTAAATCCACATAGTTGCCCTAAGCTGTTTCCCTGAGATGGCAGGACTGGTTGCGAATGCGAGAGTATCCGCTATCTGGCGCGGCGACGTGGTGAACGGCCATCTTGAAGCGCGTTGACCCCGCCTCGTTGACCGCCCGGCAGGAACGCACGGGCGGTGGCATCGGTAACCGACGCGGCTCCCGCCTACTTTCCTTTGGCGATATAGTAGTTACATACCCGTTCGCCATCGTGGGCGAACGCTAGGTCAACTGGGGCACTCGATCTGTTTCAGGCGATCCCTCGGCTTCCACAATCATTTTCTCCAGCTCGCGGCGCATGCGCTCATCGCTGATCTCACGCAGGAGGCGCCGGTAGCGCTCGATCGAGCGGCGGAGATGGGTCGTCTCGTCCTCCATACGGAGCGATATATCCGGCATCGACACCGGAGCGAGCCCCCCGAATGAGCGAGTCCCCCGCGGCTCTCGTTGTTCCCCCGACATCGGCTCGCCCGCTGGTAGTGGCTGCTCTATAATCGATCCGCGGATGCGATCCGAGTAGGACTGAACTTCTCCGGACTCCGTGCCGGAGCCCAAGGGGCTCTACGATGCCCAACGCACCCCTGATCCTAGTAGTCGAAGACTAGTACGACGTTCGTGTCGTAATCGCCGCGGCTCTGGAGCGGCGCGGATACCGGCTCGCGCTGGCGAACGAACGATCGGTCGGCGAGAAAATCCTGGTCGCCACGAAGCCGGCCGCGTTGATCACCGACGTGGTCATGCGCGGCGGCAGCGGTCTGGAGCTGATGAAGATCGGTCAGTCGATGGCGATTCCGGTCGTGCTGATCAGCGGCGAGCCTCACACGATCGAGCAACTGGAGGGCGGGCCGGTGCCGTTCCTGCAAAAGCCCTTCCGGCTAGCGGAGCTGGAGCGCGAAATCGAGCGGCTGCTAAGTATGCCGAAGCAAGCGTAGTTAACTGACCGGCGCGAGCCACACGACCGCGCCCCCGCCACGAGGTTCAGGCGGGCACGAGGATTTCTCACCCCGCGTTGCGACCGCGGCGGCCCCTGGGAGAGGACATCGCCGAGGACCGCCGCGGGGCGCTTTGCCGGCCGCGCCGCGAGGAGTTCCCGGCCGCCGACTGTGGGCCGATGTGTTTTCGCGGCTCGGATTCCACATCACCGCGCCGCCGGTAAGTACGCACGATCCCGACGGACCATCGGGACGCCTGCCATTTCAGAAGCGCCCCGCATTCATCATTCGCCTTGCACCGCCGGCGGCAGCGCGTCCGGCAGCGTCGACAACTTCTGCCTCCACTCCCGCCACGTGGCGTTCAGCTCGTGCCGCGACCAGTCGACGACCTCGTTCGACGCCGATACGCCGAAGATCGGCGGCACGCCCGGTATCCTGGCGTCGCGATCGGCCAGGAACCTCACCGCCGCCGCGTCGCCGTCGACGATGTCGCTGAGCTGCGGATTGAATCCATAAACTCTCTCCCTCGCCCCGACGAGCCACCGGACCGCGAGGCGGAGCCAGACGAGCTTGCGCTCCAGACCGCGCGCTCTCTCGACGAACTCGGCCATGAGTTTCTGACCTTCCTCAGTCACCGCGTCGTCGGCCGAGCGTTCGACATCCGCCTCGGCGGCCTCGCGTTCGGCCGTCGCCGCTTCCATCTCCGCCTTCACCCGCTCGAAGGCGATGCTGGCCGCCTGGTACTCGTCGGCCGCCGCGACCGCCTCGATGCGAGCCTGGACGAGCGCCTGGTCCGGCTGCGGGATCACGCCGCCACGGGCTGCGGCGACCATCCGGTCGGCCGCGGCTGTCTTCGTCTCCGCCACGGCGGACTCGGCGAGACGCCGCCGCTCGTCCGTCGTTTTGACGATCTCCGCCACCGACGCCAAGTTGGCGAGCTTCTCGCGCTCGCGCTCGAGCGCCCGAGCGCGGGCGCCGATCGCCTCGGCGAGCCGGGTGCGGCACGGGCTGCGCGGCGGCGGCGGGACGGCGCGCAATGCCTTGTCCTTGGTATCCATCAAGTGGCCCTCGCCATCGTCATCACGTCGACGAGCTAGATCATCGTTTACGGCTTCGGCTTGCTCGTCTGGGGATCGAAGTCGCTCAGCGACGCGCTCTCGAACGCGCTCGCGCTGTTCGCCAGCGTGTGCTGCTTCCCGAGCATCGAGGCGTTGTTCGGATCGAACAGATTTGTCGCCAGCGGGGCATTCGGCGCGTTGATCGCCACGTCGCCGAGTCCTTCGTCGAAGATGTAGAGCAGCTTGCTCATCGCCGGCCTCCTAAAAATCCTTGATGCGGTTCGCCGCGTTCGGCCAGCGGGCGGCGTAGCCCTTGCTCGGCCCCTCGGCGGCGCGGCGCCGATTCGCCTGATCCATCGCGATCCGCGCGTCGTGCGCGCGGCTCAGGACTTTGGCGGCCTGCTGCGTCGCGACCGTCGGCGGCTTGCCGGTAAAATCTTCCGGCTGATCTCGGCCTCCGCGAGCCTGACTCGACGGCGACGTGCCGCCGCCCGAAATGTCCCGCTCCTCGGTGTCTTCGCCCTCCGCCGCCTCCGGCTCGAAGCCGTCGAGCTGACGGAGCCGCTTGAGCGCCGCCAGCCCCTCCGCGTCGCCGCCGAGCTTCGCGCCGAGCAGCCCATGCAATTGGCCGCGCTCGAAATGCTCATCGGGCGGCACCGCCGCGTCGCTGGCGAGCGCCGCCGCGATCTTCCGCGTGACGCCGGGCCGCGCCCGCTCCAGCTTCGCCACCGTCGCCCTCACGTTCGCGATGTTCGCATCCTCGGCCGAGGGCGCCGCGTCGAAGGCGCCGGCCTTCCCCGTCGAGGTGGCCGGCCCGAGGCCGCCGGCGGCGACTGCGTCGCGGAAGCCTTTCAAGTACTCGTTCGAGAACAGCGTGCTCATTTGATGAAAACTCCTTCTCAATCGAAGAAACAAAGCCCGCTCCGCCGCGCCGTCGGCATCCACTCGCCAGTCCCGCCGATCGAATTCCAGCGATCGACCTCGCTCTGGCTCAACCGACGCTGCCACCGCGACATCGGCCGCCCATCGGCATCGCGCGGCAGATCGGGCAGGCGGGGCGAGGGCGGCTCGGACGGCATCGCCCCCGCCGATGAGCCTCCGCCGGAATCGCTTATAGGATCGTGCGGACTGCCCGTCGGCGATGAAGCCGCGCCCCCGCCTCCGCCCCCCCTAGGACCCGACGGCGAGGACGATGGAGACGGCGGCGATGAAGAGGGCGAGGACGAAGGCGGCGGCGGCGTGGGCGTCCACGGCGGTGGGCCTCCAGAGGGCGAAGGGGGCGATGAGGGCGATGAGGGCGATGAGGGTGAGGGCGGGCCATCCGGGGGCGG
>DATNDG010000060.1:0-5023 GCA_035553515.1 Allostellaceae bacterium
GTCGCCGTGGTGCCCTCGCCGGGCAAGCTGCGCAACTCCAGCCGCCCGCCATGGAGCTCGGCCATCGACTGGGCTAGCGGCAGGCCGAGGCCGGTGCCCTGGTATTTGCGGGCGAGGCGGCTGTCGATCTGGCCGAAGGGGCGCAGCGCGGTCTCGATGTCCTCGGCGGCAATGCCGATGCCGGTGTCCTCGACCGCCAGGCGGAAGCCGTCCGCATCCCGGCTGGCGCTGACCGTGACGCGGCCGCCGCTCGGCGTGAACTTGACCGAATTGGACAGGAGGTTGAGCAGGATCTGCTTCAACCGCCGGCCATCACCGAGCAAATGCGGAAGGTCGGGCGGCAGCGCCTGCGTCAACTGGATGCCGGCGGTCTGGGCGCGCTCGCGCACCAGGCGGAGGCATGATTCGATCACCGCAACGATATCGACCGTCTCTTCCAGCAGTTCGACCTTGCCGAACTCGACCTTGGCGATGTCGAGGACATCGTTGATCAATGTCAGGAGATGAAGCCCGCTGTCGCGGATGTCGCGGGCGTAGTCGGCGTAGCGCGCATCATTGAGCGGGCCGAAAATCTGGCCGATGAGGATGTCGGAGAAGCCGATGATGGCGTTCAAGGGCGTGCGCAGCTCGTGGCTCATATTGGCGAGGAACTCGGTCTTGCTGCGACTCGCCAGCTCGGCCTCGTCCTTGGCGCGGCGCAGGTCGACCTCGACGCGCTTGCGCTCGGTGATGTCGGTATAGGTGAAGAGCACGCCGCCATCGGGCATCAGCGCACGGCGGTGCTCGATGATGCGGTTGCGCCGCACCATCTCGACAACGCGCGGCGTGGCACGCAGCACTTCGGCGACGCGCCGCGTCACCAGCGTCTCGATTGGGCCGCTGCCATAGACGCCCTCGATCGCCATGGCGCGCAGGATCCCGGTTATCGACTGCCCGATGCCGACGAACTCGGGCGGTATCTGGAGCAGCTCGATCATGCGGTTGTTCCAGATCTTGATGCCGCCCTCGGCATCGATGACCAGCAGCCCCTGATCCATGTTGTCGAGCGTGGCGCCGAGGAGCGCGGTCTTCTCCGCCAGTTCCTGCTCGCGCCGCTTCAGCGCGGTGATGTCGGTCTGCACCACGACGGTGCCGCCGTCGCTGGTGTGCTGCTCCGCGACCTGGATCCAGTGCTCGCCGGTCTGGCGCTCCTCGATCTCGAAATGGCGCTGGCGATGGCGCGCCATGCGGTCGCGCACCCAATCCTCGACGCGGCCGACCGCCGGCGTCGCCAGCCCGGCTTGCGCGCTCGCGCGGCAGATATCCTCGAATTTGGCGCCTGGCACCAAGGCATGCGCAATCGGCGCGTGCAACTCGCGATAGCGGCTGTTGCACAGCACCAGGCGGTCCTCGGCGTCGAGCAGCATGAAGCTCTCGGGGATGCTCTCGATGGCGTCGGTCAGGCGCGACTGCGCCAGCGCCGCGCGCTCCTCGGCCATCGTCTCGTCGGTCAGGTCGCGCCCGGTGCCGCGGAAGCCCTTGAACTCGCCGGACGCGTCGAAGATCGGCACGCCGCTGATCGAGAGATGGCGCGGCGCGCCGACGGCGTTGCGGCGGATGAAGCGGAAGTCGCGGAAGCGCACGCGCATCTCCAGTCGCAGCAGGAGCGGCGGCCAATGCGTCTCCTCCATGCCGGGCAGCCCGACCTCGTCGATGCGCCGGCCCAGGAAATCGGCGCCAAACAGATCGTTGGGCCGATCGACGCGATCGGACATGTAGGAGAAGCGCAGCTCCTCATCCATCTCCCAGAACCAGTCGGAGCCGGCCTCGGCGAAGGCGCGCAGCCGCTGCTCGACCTCGGACGCGGCGCCGGGCGGCGGGGTCACTACGGCGATTTGCTTGCGAGGCTTCGACATCGCTGGCTTGGTTCCGTCCGCGGGCACGCCTAAGCACTCCCGTCTCCGGCGGGAGCACCGCGCGCAGCAATGCTAGAGGGGACCGGTTAACAACCGGTCAACAATCTTCCGCTGGCCGTATCTAAGCTTTTGAAATCATTGGGCCAAGCCGGCGCCCGCCGAAGATATGCACATGGAAGTGCGGGACTTCCTGGTGAGCGTCCCGGCCGTGATTGGCGAGAATGCGATAGCCGCTCTCGGCAACACCCTGCTGACGGGCGATGGCGCCCACGGCTCGCGTCAAAGCCGTGATCTCGGCGTCGGATGCGTTGGCCGAGAAATCGTCGAACGACACATACTCGCCCTTGGGGATCACCAGGATGTGCACGGGCGCCGCGGGCCTGATGTCGTGGAAGGCAAGGACGTGCTGATCCTCATAAACTTTGCGGCACGGAATCTCGCCGCGCAGGATGCGGGCGAAGACGTTGTTGCGATCATAGGCCATGCCGCCTCCATCAGCTCGCCGGCCGCGATTTCTTCTCGTCGATGCCCGAAGTGCCGGCACGGCTCTCGAGCGCGCGCCACACCTGCGCCGGCGCTACGCCCGCGCCCGCCCACAGCACGAGGAGGTGATAGAGCAGGTCGGCGCTCTCGGCGACGATACCCCCGGCGTTGCCGCGCACGCCTTCGATCACGGTCTCGACCGCTTCCTCGCCGAGCTTCTGCGCGATCTTGGCCGGGCCCGCGGCCAACAGCTTCGCGGTATAGGATTTCGCCGCGTCGCCGCCGCGGCGACTCGCGATCACGGCATAGAGCCGGTCGAGCGTGCTGCCGTCGATCTCTGCCATTTCCCTCTCCCCGCAACGCCCTCGGGCGAGTGCAGCGAAGCAATCTCCCTCAGCTGCGCACTCGGCAGGAGATTGCCGCGGCGGCCTGCGGCCATCTCGCAATGACAGCTTTGCTGCCTAGCAGATCGCCGCCGTTGTGTCACCGCCAGCGGCGCATGGCTGGTCGTCGCTTGCTGCCCATCCGCCGACTAGACATCGTAGACGTAGTCGCCAAGTTCGAGCGGCTTGCCGGTAGCGCTGGATATCGCAGAAGCCAAGCCATTCGAGTCTTCAACCCCATCTGCTGCGCTGATCAGCAACCGCTTGGTCCTGGCACCCCGGTAGTTGGGGCGGCAATCTACGTGCAACCGCGAGCCGCCCGCCCCTTTTGCCGGCCGAATGCGGTCGACATGAAAGCCAATCACATCCGTCATCGGCACGAGATAGAGCTGCGCATGACAAAAAATCAGCGCGGCGCGGTCGGCTGAACACCCGATAAAGCCAAAAAAGCTCGCCATTTCGTTGCGCGGCTCTCGCACAAATTCCAACTCGCTTTGTTCGGCAGGCAATCCGTAAGCCGAGTCGACGGTGATATTCCGGTAGACCGAAATGCGGTCGATCGGCACAAAGCTGTTCAGCCACCCCAATTCCCCGGCGGTGACGGCCTTTCGCCACCCTGTCTTGATTAAGACGTGGCAGCCTGTCTTCAGCCTTGGATCGCGCTTGTGCGCGGGGTTTGTCAGCGGTCGTCGCTGCATCTCAGGAGGCCAGACGGTGAGACTCAAAGCGGCAGCACCGAATGCCCAGCGTCGGCTCAGTGTGTTAGAGTTATCGGCGAATTTCGGTTCTCCGAGCCTCGCTCCCAGCTCGTTCATCGACGCGAGAAGGTTCTCGCGCGCATCATCGCCGATGGACGTGATGCCTGAAAAGTCGGTGGCCGGCACGTCGGGCGAGAATTGAGAAAATACCTGTACAGACAGTGGCCAAAGCAATCCTTTCACGATCGGCTGCGGTGTTCTTATCTCGATGACGTCCCATCCGTAAGCGGGGTGCTGTCGAATTCCGTAACGTGCGGCCAGAGCCGCCCGCGGCGATCGCCAGGAAACGCCGGCAGCGTTCAGCAGTGCATGGATTGGGTTCTCATCCGGCCTGTCGCTACGCTCCGGCGCTCCAGCCACAGCCAACACGCGTTCCTTGGAACGACCGTGCGCTAGCAGCGGACGCAGCCATTTCAAAAGCATGTCACGAATCTCCGCCCGACAAGCCGAGGCCAAAAGTCACGGGCGCACCGGGATGCCGGCTGCCGCCATGTGCGCCTTCGCTTGCGCGACGCGGTAGGTGCCGAAATGGAAGATCGAGGCGGCGAGCACGGCGGTGGCGTGGCCGTCGCGGATGCCGGCGACGAGATGGTCGAGCGTGCCGACGCCGCCCGAGGCGATGACGGGGATGGCGATGGCGTCGGCGACGGCACGGGTGAGGGCGATGTCGAAACCCGATTTGGTGCCGTCGCGGTCCATCGAGGTCAGCAATATCTCGCCGGCGCCGTAGGCCGCCATGCGCTTCGCCCAAGTCACTGCATCGATGCCGGTCTCGCGCCGCCCGCCATGGGTGAAGACCTGCCAGCGGCCGGGCGCGGTCTGCTTGGCGTCGATGGCGACGACGATGCATTGGCTGCCGAATTTCTCCGCCGCCTCCTTGACGAAAGCGGGCCGCGCCACCGCGGCGGTGTTGATCGACGCCTTGTCGGCGCCGGCGAGCAACAGGCGGCGGATGTCCTCGACGCTGCGCACGCCGCCACCCACGGTGAGCGGCATGAAGCACTGCTCGGCGGTACGCGCCACCACGTCGTAGAGCGTGGCGCGGTCATCGGATGACGCGGTGATGTCGAGGAAGCACAGTTCGTCGGCGCCCTCGCGGTCGTAGATCTTGGCCTGCTCTACGGGATCCCCGGCATCGACCAGATCGACGAAATTGACGCCCTTGACGACGCGGCCGTCCTTGACGTCGAGGCAGGGGATGACGCGCATCTTCAGCATCGGGCGCTCCCGTTCGTCCGCTCTCTGCCCTTCAAGGGGGGAGAGGGAGGGGCCCACGCCGCAGGCGTGGGAGGGTGAGGTGGGTCGCCGACGGAGAACCCCCCACCTCTCCCTAACCCTCTCCGCCCCCGAGGGCGGAGAGGGAACGAGCCAGCCCGGAAGACAATGTCAGCCATTGTCTTAATTCTCTAACATCCGCAGCGCCGCGCGCAGATCGAGACGCCCGTCATAGAGCGCGCGGCCACAGATCACGCCGGCGATGCCGTCCCTCTCATGCGCCTTGAGC
>DATNDG010000061.1:0-4918 GCA_035553515.1 Allostellaceae bacterium
AGCGGGGTGCGAGAAGAGCGAAGACATGGTGCAGAACTCACGGCAGGGGACCTAAGAAGAACCGGAAACGGCGACGGCCCGACACTCCTCAGAGCGTCGGGGCAATAAGTCGAAGGCCGTTGGTCCTGCGGGTCTGCATCACTAAGAGGCTAAGCGATGGGGCGGCGCCCGTCAATGCTGAGCTCTGGTTAAGGCGAAATCATAGAAGGGCCGGCATTTGTCGGAACCGGTTCGATAACTGGAGCTGCTCCCGCGATAACATCGAGGCAGTTGCCACCGGTCACGAATCTGTAGTGTTGCGCGTCCTTATGCGTGAACTTGAACGTCTCCGACTGGGCATTCCAAAAGCGGGCTCCCTCGACGCGGTAAGCAAAGTGCTCGCGCACACTTCCCTGGTTTGGGCTGTCTTCTTCCGTGCTGAGCGGCATCTCGTCGAGAACGCGGACGATATACGCCTTATCGAACCGCACGCGGAGAAGACTGAATTTATCCTGGGGAATTTCGAAGTCCGCTACGAGGGTGCCAGAGCGCCAGTGGAGCGCAGCCATCTCGCTCGAACTTGCTTTGATCTCCACCTTTAACTGAATTGGGAAATATCTCGGCATTGCCCGCGCCGCTACCCTTGAGCGGTCGCTCCAATCTCCGCCCGCACTTTCTGGCGCAGCACGTCGATCGGCACCGGCTGGCCGCGATGGAGGAAATGCCAGAAGGCCCAGCCATTGCAGGCTGGCGCGCCCTGCACCTGCGCCCCCACCTGGTGGATCGAGCCGCGCGCCTCGGCCGAGATGAGGGTGCCGTCGGCGCGGATCTTGGCGGTGAAGCGACGCGACGCGTCGACCAGCACGTCACCCGGCTTCAGCAGCCCGCGCTCGACGAGCGTGCCGAAGGGGATGCGCGGCTCCTCGCGCTTGGCCGGCAGGGTGACGCTCTCCGCAGGCGCGGGCTCGGTTGCGGCAATGCGCTCGCGCGCGACCCGGGCATACTCCTCTTCCCGCTCGAGGCCGATGAAGCGGCGGCCGAGGCGCTTGGCCACCGCGCCGGTGGTGCCGGTGCCGAAGAAGGGATCGAGCACGACATCGCCGGGCTTGGTCGAGGCGAGGAGAACCCGGTGCAGCAGGGCTTCGGGCTTCTGCGTCGGATGCGCCTTCTTGCCGTCGCGCTTCAGGCGCTCGGGGCCCGAGCAGAGCGGAATGAGCCAGTCGCTCCGCATTTGCAGGTCCTCGTTGAGCGCTTTCATCGCCTCGTAATTGAAGGTGTAGCGCGAGTCGGCCGAGCGCGCGCACCAGAGCAGCGTCTCATGCGCGTTGGTAAAGCGCCGGCCGCGGAAATTCGGCATCGGGTTGGTCTTCCGCCAGACGATGTCGTTGAGGATCCAGTAGCCGAGATCCTGCAGCAGCGATCCGACCCGGTAGATATTGTGATAGCTGCCGATGACCCAGAGTGCGCCATCGGGCTTCAGCACCCGCCGCGCCGCCTCGAGCCAATCCCTGGTGAAGCGGTCGTAATCGGCGAATCCGGCGAAGCGGTCCCACGCCTCTTCGACCCCGTCGACCCGGCTGTTGTTGGGCCGGAGCAGTTCGCCGCCGAGTTGGAGATTGTAGGGCGGATCGGCGAACACCAGATCGACCGATGCTTCCGGCAAGCTCGCCATCAGGGCGATGCAATCGCCGACCAGAATCTCGCCCCCGATACGCCCGCCCGCATCCGGCATCACTACGCCTCCCCCGAGTCGCGGGCACTCTGCGCGCGCCGAGTCGCGGCGTCAATGCTTTTCGAATCAAGCGCTTATAGGGTTACGCTCGACTCGAATCAGAACTCTACGGATGGTGATTCAGTCGCCTTCGACCGCAACCGGTAGAGGCTCAACCGCCTCGATCGAAATCAGCCCCAGCGCCAGCTGGACCGGCGCGAAGGAGCGGCGATGGTGGCGGGTGGGGCCGAGCCGCTCCAGCCCGGCGCGGTGCTCGGGCGTCCCATAGCCGACATTGCTCTCCCAGCCATAGCCGCCATAGCGCCGGGCGAGACGCCGCATCAGCCGGTCGCGCGTCACCTTGGCGATGATCGAGGCGGCGGCGATCGAGAGCGCGAGCCCGTCGCCGCCGATCACGGTGCGGACCGGGCAGGGGAGCGGCGGCGGCACATTGCCGTCGACCAGCGCGACCGAAGGCTGGCGCGGCAGCGCCGCCACTGCGCGGCACATGGCGGCAAGCGTCGCCTGCAGGATGTTGCGGCGGTCAATCTCGATCACGCTGGCGGCGCCGATGCCGATCTCGGCGCCCGAGCGCTCGAGCAGCACGGCGAATTCCTCGCGCTCCTCGGGGGCGAGCTTCTTCGAATCGTCGAGACCGTGGCGGAGCTTCCGCGGCAGGCGCTTGCGGTCGAGAATCACCGCCGCCGCGACCACCGGCCCGGCAAGCGGCCCACGCCCCGCCTCGTCCACACCGCAGACCAAGCCCGAGCACGCCATCTCCAGCGCGAAATCCGGCATCAGGATAAGAGACACGAGCGCATCCGAGTCTGGCAAGCGCCGCGTCACCTGTGGCGATTTTGTCGCGGGTGGCTAGCGTGCGATCTCGACGGCGCTGCCGATGGCGAGGCGGAGCGCCTGATCGGCGCGGCCGAGATTGACGGCGATCTCGGCAAGGCCGTTCGAGTTCTCGTACCAGAGCGGCGTGCCGGCGGGGACGGCGGAGAAGGTGGGCGCGCGAGTGACGCGCTCTCCGCCGGCGATCAGCACCGCCTCCGCCGGCAGGCTTGTCGCCCTGATTCCGGTCAGTGCATTGCCGTAATGATCGACATAGACGATCTCGGCGAGATCGTCGGGCCAGTCGGGATGGCGGCCGAAGCTCGCCGGGCGCTCTTCGCCCGCGGGCTTCTCTCCCCGCGCCAGCATCGCCGCCACCGGAGCGAAGAGATCGCGGCCATGAAAGCTCGCCGACAGGCTCTCAGGCCGCCAGGTGACCTCGACGAGCCGCTCGCTCTTGGCGCGGCGGCGCACGATCTCGAAGAGCCCGTTGTCGGGCCCGACATAGCAGCGGCCATCGGCTTCGAGGAAGAGCGCCGCACGGCTGCCGCCGACGCCGGGGTCGACCACCGCGAGGAGCACGGTGCCGGCGGGGAACCACGCGGCATAGGCAGCGAGGAGAAAGGCCGCAGCCCTGGGATTTCGTGAGGGCGCATCGGCGAAGAGGTCGATCACCGGGCATCCCGGCGCCAGCTGGGCGAGCACCGCTTTCATCTGCCCGGTATAGGGGCCGGCGAAGCCGAAATCGGTGAAGAGCGCGATCATGGGCGGAGTATGCGAGGCTGCACCACCCCTTCACAAGCAAGCGCCGCGACGCCGTGCGGGCTTGACCTCGCCCGGCGCGCTGGCGAGTGTGGCGGCGTGACCGACGCGCTCTTTCACAGCGACAAGCGGGTGCGGCCGCCGGTGCGGCGGCTCTGGACGGAGGCGGTTTCGGCGGTGACGCCGATGCCGCGCCGGATCATCCTCGCCGCGGCGCTGAGAGCGCCCGAAGGCGACGGGCATCCGGTGCTGCTCGTGCCGGGCTTCCTGCGCGGCGAAAGCTATATGGCGCCGCTCCGACGCTTTCTCGACGTGCGCGGCTACGCCGTCTATGGCTGGCGGCTCGGCGTCAATCTCGGCCCGACCGAGCGTGTTCTCGACGGGCTCGAGCGGCGCCTCGAGGCGATCGTCGCCCGGCATGACCGCAGGGCGAGCCTCATCGGCCACAGTCTCGGCGGGGCGCTGCTGCGTGAGCTGGCGAAGGGTCGCCCTGAGCTGGTCCGGCAGGTGATCGTGCTGGCGAGCCCGATCCACGTCCCCACCGCGAGCCAGCTTGAGCCGCTCTACCGTATGCTGGCGCGCTGGCACAGCCCGGATTCGCGCAGCCTCTATGCCCGCATCAACGAGCCGCCTGGCGTCCCGGTGACGGCGCTCCATACCCGCAGCGACGGCATCGTCGCCTGGCAGAGCTGCCTCGAGGCGGAGGGACCGCAGCGCGAGAATGTCGAAGTGAAGGGGCCGCACAGCACCATGGCGCGCAACCCCGCCGCCTGGCGCGTCATCGCCGACCGCCTCGCCCAACAGGAGGGCACCTGGCGGCGTTATGGCGGTTAGCCTCACGGCTCACAACAAGCTCAGCTGATCGCCCTTCTGCGGCGGCCGGCGGAAGCGGCTGGTGTCGAGGCGCATCGAATGACGCCGCTCGTTGAGGCCGAGGCGGCGGCAGGCGGCGTCGAAGCGCCGCCGCAGCATCTCGGCATAGGCTCCGGTGCCGACCATCCGAGTGCCGAACTCGGCGCGGTATGTCTTGCCGTCGCGCGACTGGCGGATGAGCGACATGACATGCTTCGCCTTGCCCGGCGCATGCGTCTCGAGCCATTCCTCGAAGAGGGCGGTGAGCTCCAGCGGCAGGCGCAGCAGGATGTAGCCGGCGCCGCGCGCACCGGCTTCATGCGCCGCTTCGAGGATGTGCTCGAGCTCGTGGTCGTTGAGCGCCGGGATCATCGGCGAGGCGAGCACGCTGACCGGGATGCCGGCCGAGCTCAGCGCGCGGATTGTATCGAGGCGGCGCTGCGGCGTTGCCGCGCGCGGCTCCAGCCGCCGTGCCAGCTCGCGGTCGAGCGTGGTGACCGAGATCGCGACCGTTGCGAGACCCTTCGCCGCCATCGGCGCGAGGATATCGATGTCGCGCTGCACCAGCGTCGATTTGCTGACCACGCCGACCGGATGCTCGAACTCCTGCAGCACCTCCAGCACGCGGCGGGTGATGCGGTATTCGCGCTCGATCGGCTGGTAGGGATCGGTATTGGCGCCGAGTGCGATCACCTTGCACTCATATGCCGGCTTCAGCAGCTCCTGGCGCAGCAGATCCGCCGCCGCCGTCTTGGCAAAGAGCCGCGTCTCGAAATCGAG
>DATNDG010000062.1:0-74392 GCA_035553515.1 Allostellaceae bacterium
GCTGAAGGGAGTGCTGGCGCTCAAGGCGGAAGCGACGCTGCATCAGTCCGGCGGGACCGCCGCTTAGCCGCGCGCCCCGGCCGGCAGCTTGCCACGCCAACTATGGGCTGGGCGGTAGCCGAGCACGCGGCGCGCCTTGTCGATCGACAGCAAGGTCTCGAACTCGCCGAGATCGGCGCGCACCGGCACGCCGGGGAATGCTTCCGCCATGAGCTGCCGGCTCGGCCGCTGCATCAACGTGTCGGCGGCGGCGATGGTGAAATGGTCGGCTCCCGCAATCTCGGCTTCGAGCGCGAGGCGGCAAGCCTGCGCCACGTCGCGGGCGTCGACCCAACTCCAGAGATTCCACCGGCGGAGCGTCGAATCCGTCCAGAAGGACGGAATTTGGGCGTAATCGGCCTCCTCGAAAATGTTGGAAATTCTGAACCCGACGAAGCGCGTTCCGGGATTCCAGCGATGTATTTCGCGGGCCATTTCCTCGCATAGAACCTTGGCGAGGGCATAGCCGGTCTCTGGTGCGAGCGGATGGTCTTCGGTCACCGGCGCGAAGCGCGGCGGCACGCGGGTCAGGGGCAGCCCGTAAGCCGTCTCGCTCGACGCCCATACCACGCGCTTTAGACCGAAGAGGGTTGCCGCGCTGAAGATGTTGTAGGTCGACATGAGATTGTTCTGGAACGTCACTGCATCGGGCGCGAGGCTCGGCGCGGGAATGCCCGCGAGGTGAATCACGGCGGAAGCCTCGCCCAGCGGCGAGCGGCGCCGGTCGATCGTGCCGGCCGCGCGCCGGAGAGCGTCGACCGCCTGACCGAAATCGGCGAGGTCGGCCTTGAAGAAATGGCAGAGCGGTTCGCTCGGCGGGGCAAGATCGACATTCATGACCATATGCCCGTGCGCGATCAGCTCGCGGATCACGGCGCGGCCCGCCTTACCGCTGCCACCGGTGACGACGACGCTCCGCATGGACATTTCCTCCCGGGTTTTCGATCGAGCATAGACCCGCCGGTGCTGACGCTGCCATGCGGCGTACTCAGGCGGCCTCGGCCCTGATCCAGGTATCGAGCAGCATGCGGAGCGCGGCGACAAAAGCGAGAGGTTGGTCGAGCATGACGTGGTGCTGGGCTTCCGGTACTTCGACGATCGGCGCATGCGGCCCCATCAGGGATGACATGTAGGAGGCCGTGCTGCGCGAGACCAGCGCACTCTTCTCGCCGAAGATGAGTGCGGCGCGGCAGCGCACGGCCTGAAGATATTCGCGGAACGGTTCGCCGAAGCGTCGCGTGCCCATCGCCGCACCGTCAAACTTCCAGGTCCAACCGCCTTCGACCGGCATGAGCGAATGTCGGGCGATGAACTCGACGATAAACTGGTTCTCGCAATTTTGCGGCGGCATCAGTCGAAAGCGCGCAAGTGCAGCGTCGAAACTTTCGTAGATCTTCTTGTGCGTCCATTTCGGCGCCGACATCGGCCGTTGCGCTTCTTCTTCGGGCGAGCGGATCGGCGAGTCGACGATCACTGCGCCGCCAATCTCGTTGCCGAACTGAGCGCCGAACTTCATGGTCATGAAGCCGCCAAAACTGTGACCGATGACGAAGGGCCGTTCGCCCAGCGCGCCGTCGGCGATCACTGCGCGCATCTCCCTGGCACGAAGCTCAGACGTGTAGATCTCGCGGCGGCCGCTGTCGCCCATGCCGGAGAGATCGATGGCGGCGACGCGGAAGTCACGGGTGAAATAGGGGGTGATGAAGCTCCACCAATTCGCATGTGCTCCGCCGCCATGGACGAAGAGCAGGCCGCGCTCGCGGGCGGCACCAGGTTCCGCAGGCCAGAGCAGATAGTGGATGGGGCAGCCTTCGACGACGACCTGGCGTGACTGCTTCGGATGGGCCATGGCGCGCCGGAACCAGTCGGGGGCGGCGGACTGAAGGATGAGCTGATCGCGCGGAACAGAGGGATCGGTCAAGGCGTCACCTTCGCATCATCGTCGCGGGATCGAAACCTAGGTCGGCGGTGCGTCCGGGGCAAGAAACAGGGGAGGCGATCGTCACGGAACTTACTCGTCAACGCAAACTCCCTTGCGCCCGATCGATGTCCCCCGGCGCTGCGACGAAGCTCAGCGCGAAGATTTCGCGGTCGGTTCGAACGCCGCGCAGCCGATGCCGGCCCAGCGGTTCGAGCCGCTCTCCTGCCTCTGCCGCTGCCGCGAGCTCGGCCGAGACGAGCACGTTGCGGCCGAGCGGTTCGCACAGCGTCTCCATGCGCGCGACCTCGTTGACGGCCGGCCCGATGACGGTGAAGTCGAGGCGGTCGGCGGCGCCAATATTGCCGTAGAGCACCTCGCCGAGATGGAGGGCGATATCGACGGCGGCGACAGGCTTGCCGCCGGCGCGTCGCGCCTCGTTGAGCTTCGCCAGACCCAGTATCGCTTCGGCGGCGGCATCGAGGGCGGCCCCGCAGGTAGCGGCGCGGCCCGGCGGCGTCACCGGAAAGATCGCCAGCATGCCGTCACCGAGGAATTTCAGCACTTCGCCGCCGCGCGGTCGCAAGGCTGCGGCCAGCGTCTCGAAGACTTCGTCGAGCAGCTCGATGATGACGGACCCGCGGGATGTGTCTGCGATCGGCGTGAAGCCACGCAAATCCGCGTACCACAGCACGGCATTGATGCTTTCGACCGAGCCGCGTTCGATCGCTCCGGCATGGACGCGGCGTCCGGCGTCGCTGCCGAGATAGGCGGCAAGCAGGCTGCCGGCAATGGTGTGCGTGGCATGGCTCATCATTGCCAGCGACAATGCCGGCAGCACAGACCTGAGCAGCGTCAGATCATCGTCGGACCAGCCCTGATGTTGCTGGGTGATGAAGGAGTAGGCGATGCCGCTGCCGTAAGAGGGGTCACCCTCGGCGCCGAAGCGGCACAGCATGGCAAAATAGTCGGTGGCTCCGGCGGCGGCGAACTCCGCGAAAACCGGAAATTCGTGCGAGGCGTCCGGGCCTGAAAGTCGGCGGCGCATCTGGAGCGCAAGCGCCGGGGTTTGCGCTGCCTCGCGCAGCAACCAGGCAAAGGGACTGTCGAGCCAGACCGGTTCGAGATCGTCCTCGCGCACCCAGGAGTTCGGTTGAATGGCGTTGAGATCGCGCCGCCAAGTATAGCTGTAGCCGCTCCACTGTGGATGTAAGGTGCGCGTGGCGGTAAACGCGCGCCAGATCGGCAGGCCGGCCGCGATCAGGAGCTGACAGAAACCGTCGAACAGCGCTTCCGCCCCGGCGCCGCGCAGTCCTTGCTCAACCGCCCAAATATGGAGCTCGATGATGCGCCGGCCCAGCGCGTCGTCGAAGGTGTGCCGTCGGGCGGGCGAGGGCGGTTCGGGGACGGATCCGGACATGTGGCGCACGCGCCTCCTTCGAGGGCAGGGCACCAGGGACCCTAAGTCGCCGGCAGCCGGTCGGCAAGGCAGCTCCCGCACTTGGCCGCATAAGCGCGCCCCTCTAAGCTTGCGGCCATGGAGAAGATCCTGCGCTCGTTCGAGCCTGATGCCGAGGGGCCACTCCACGGCATCCGCGCCATCGACCTGTCGCGCCTGGTGGCCGGCAACATGCTGAGTTTGCAGCTCGCCGACTACGGCGCTGAAGTGATCAAGGTCGAGGATCCCGAGCGCGGCGATCCGCTGCGTGACTGGCGCGTCAAGGGCGTGAGCATCCATTGGAAGGTCTATGCCCGAAACAAGAAGAGCCTGGCGCTTGCGCTGCGACCGCCCCAGGGCAGGGAGCTGCTGGGCCGGGTGATCGACACTGCCGATGTGCTGATCGAGAATTTTCGCCCCGGGACTCTCGAAGCCATGGGGCTTGCGCCCGAGGCGCTGCACGCGCGCAATCCCGGCCTCGTCATCGTCCGCGTCTCCGGCTGGGGGCAGGACGGCCCTTATCGCGAGCGGCCAGGCTTCGGCTCGCTGGTCGAGGGTATGTCGGGGTTTGCGGCCAAGAACGGGTTCGCCGATCGGCCGCCGGTGCTCCCACCGCTCGCCTTGGCCGATATGATTGCCGGGCTCTACGGCATGTCGGCGGTGCTGCTCGCCCTGCGTCACCGCGAGGTCAGGGGCGGAGTGGGGCAGGTGATCGACCTGCCGCTGCTCGATCCGATTGTCTCGATCCTGGGACCGGATGCTGCCGAGTACCGGCTCACCGGCTCGGTCAAGCCGCGCACCGGCAGCCGCTCGGCCACCACCTCGCCGCGCAATGCCTTTCGTACCCGCGACGGGCGCTACATCGCCATTTCCGCTTCGATCCAGGCCATGGCCGAGCGTCTCTTCCGCGCCATAGGCCGCGCCGACATGATCGACGATCCGCGTTTTCGCACCAACACCGATCGCGTCCGGCACGCCGATGAGTGCGAGGCGCCGATCGCCGCGTTCATCGCCGCGCGCGATCTCGCCGAAAATCTCGCCTTCTTCGAAAAGGCCGAGGTCACGGCCGCGCCGATCTACGACATCGACCAATTCCTTGCCGATCCGCATGTTCAGGCACGCGAGATCGTCGTCGATCTGCCGGACGAGGAGCTGGGTACGGTGGCGATGCACAACATCGTGCCGCGTCTCTCGGCCACCCCGGGGCATATTCGGACGCCGGCGCCGCGACTGGGCGAGCACACGGCGTCGATCCTGGCGGCGATCGGCTGTCGCCCCGAAGAGATCGAGCAACTGGCACGCAGCGGCATCGCCCGGGTCGAGGGCGTCGGCGAGGGGAGAAGAGCATGAGCACGGAGGAGCTGCTGCCGGTCTGGCGATCGATGCTATTCGTCCCAGTGACGGTCGAGAAATTCGTCGCCCGCGCCGCCGATCGTGGCGCCGATGCGCTCATTCTCGACCTCGAGGACAGCGTGCCGGCGGCGGAAAAGCCGCGCGCACGCACGCTGTTGCAGCAGGCGGCGAAGGAGGTTGCGCGCAGGGGCGCCGACGTGGTGGTGCGCATCAACCGGCCATGGCGGATGGCGATCGCGGATGTCGAGGCGGCAGTCTCGCCGCAGGTTCAGGCGCTGATGCTGACCAAGGTGGAAAGCGCCGATCACGTACGCATGGTCGCCGAGATCGTCGACGAGCTCGAGGTCGAGCGCGGCATGGCGCCAAGCACGACCCGCCTGGTGGCGCTGATCGAGACCGCCGGCGCGTTCTTCCACATGGCGGAGATCGCCCGCGCTCATCCGCGCCTCGTCGGGCTTTCGGTCGGCGCCGAGGATTTCGCGCTTGCGCTCGGCATGCTGCCCGAGGCGGAAGGCCTCCTCTATCCGAAGCAGCAGATGATCATCGCTGCGCGCGCCGCCGGCATCCTGCCGCTGGGCTTTATCGGCACTGTCGCCGAGTTCCGCGATCTCGATGCGTTCCGCGCCACGATCCGCCGCTCGCGCCGCCTGGGCTTCGCAGGGGCCTCGTGCATCCATCCGGCGCAGGTCGGAATCCTCAACGAGGAATACCGCCCCTCGGCCGAGGAAGTGGGTCACGCGCAGCGGGTGTCTGACGCCTACCAGGCGGCGCTCGCCGGGGGCATCGGCGCGATCGAGCTCGATGGCAAGATGGTCGACGTGCCGGTGGTCGAGCGGGCGAGGCAGGTTCTGGCGCGCCATCAAGCGATCGTTACTCGCGAGGCCCGAGCCGGGGGCGGCTCGCCCGATCGCGCAGCCCAGCCATGCTGAAACATCGAGGCTGGATTTCTGCGCATATACCCATAATCTGTTGCGATGATGAGTTCGACGAAGCCACCGCCCGAGATCTGCAACATGCTGGCGCTGCGCCAGGCGACGCGGCGGCTGACCCAAGTCTATGACCATTTCCTCGCGCCAAGCGGAGTGCGCGGGACGCAATTCTCGATACTTGCCAGGCTGCGGCGCTCCGGCGCGGTTACGATCAGCGAGATGGCCGAGGCCATGGTCATGGACCGGACGACCCTGGCGCGGAATCTGAAGCCGCTGCAGCGCTCGCGGTTGGTCGTTGTCTCCCCCGGAGCGGACCGGCGCCAACGGGAAATCCGGCTGACCGACAAGGGGCTGGCGACGATCGACCAAGCTTTGCCCTTGTGGCGGCGGGCCCAGCATCATTTCGAGACGCGCTACGGGCGCGGCGAGGCGGAAAGGCTGCGCGAAATGTTGCGCGACGTCTCCATGACGGACGTGGTCGGAAGCGAGTAGCGGCTGAAGCACCGCTAGGGCCGGAACCGGCCATGATGTGCATATAGGGTGTCTGGACGCAAAGAGGCTCACCCCGCGGGCGGCAGAGCGTTCGACTATGCGGTCACGCCGATATGCGCCGCAAGCGCCTCGAGCGGCGCGACGGCAAAACGCGACGCGGTAGTAAAGGTCATGTCGCCGGCGAGGCCGGCGGCGGCGGTGGCACTGCGGAAGACCTCGGCGAGCTCCTGCCGCAGTTCCACCGGCACCGCACGGTGGCTGCGCAGCACAAGGTCGAAGCGTTGGGAGCGGACGAGCCCGTCGAGCTGGAGCGCGCCCATTCGGCTCATCTCGACCTCGAGGACGAAGCGGGTACCTTGCTCGCCTGAATTGCTCGCCGTTTGGCGACGCCGGAGAAAGAGCCGGACGGGACGAACTGCGGCGCCATCGAGGAGCGGCAACAGGTAGACGTTCCAGTCGCCCGATTGCGGCGCCGTGAGCTGGCGCAGTTCGGTGACATCGCCGTCGAGCTTCAGGCGGAGATCCCGGCGACCTGCGGCATCGAGCGCCGCTGCCGTCGCGTCGCCCGGCCAGGCGCCGCTATTCAACGCGCTCATAAGGAAAAGCAAAGTGCCGGCAAGCTGCTGGCCTGAGACCGGGGAGAGGTCGCTGCGCAGGCGCGCGGCGAGCGCGGGGAGGGTACGGTCGAGCGTTGCAAGCGTCTCCTCGAGCGCGGGCCAGCTGGTGCGCTGGGCCAGCGGAACTTCCGCGGGTTGCTCGGGCGGCGCCGATGCGAGGGGCTCGAAAGCGACGAGCGCGCCAGCGGGCAGGCTCAACCGGCGTTCCAGCGCCAGCAAGCCGAGCGGGGTATCGAGGAGCGTCTCGCCGCTCTCTGCCGCGACGACCATTCCGGTGAGCTCGGCACCCTGCGTTCCCGGGCCGGGCAGCGCCTGAAGCCGCAGCTCGATCCGGCTGCCTATCGGCAGAACCACCGCCGCATCGCCGGGCGATGCCAGGACGCGTGCTGGCACGACGGTGGCCGTATCCAAGCGGTCAGAGCTCGCAGCCGTCGGCAGGATCGCCACCTCGGTAACGTCGAGCGTAGTGCCCATCGGCAGCGCAAGACGGCGGTCCAGCGTCAGCGTCCCGAGCGGCGTGTCGAGGACGGTCTTGCCCGCTGCATCGGGCGGTGCCGCGGCGACGGTTGCAGCGAAGCGCGCTGGTGCAGAGGTCGAGAAAGACGGCGGCGCGGATGCTCCGGCTTCCGGTACGACGACACGCAGCACGAGCCGCGTGCCGGCAGGCAGTGCCGTCGCGTCGTTGGATGGCGGAGCGTTTACTGTCGCTTCGACTTCATTGCCAAGCGCGAGCCGCGCCGGGGGAGCTTCGGTCGCGTCGGTCTGCGTCGATGCTGGAGCCTGCGGCGATGCCGCGGTGGTCGGCGCCTCGGGCAAGGCCGCCGAAGCCTGGCGGGCGAAGGAAGAACCCGGCGCTTCGATATGCAGCAACACCACGGTCGGCGGCGGCCCTGGCAGGAGCTTGAGATCGACGCGGCTCCCGGCCGGCAGCGACAGCGGTGTCTTCAGCGCCAGCGTGCCGTAATCGGTTCGCAGCAACAGCGCTCCATTACCGCCTCGGCCGACCACGATGGCGGCGAGAGTGGCCGCCAGCAGCAATGCCGCCGGCGGCTGTTGTGCCAGCTCGATCGCTTGCTGCGGCGCCGCAGCCGCCACGCCAGGGATGAGCGGCGCGCCGGGAAGCGAGACGGTGCTGAGCGTGTCCGCCATCGCCGCGCCGCCAACGCTCAGAGCGCCGGGTCGAGGCGCTGAAGGATCGTCTCGACGTCGGCTGCCGCTTCACTGCCCGGATGGCGTGTCAGCAGGGAGACCTGGCGGCGAATGCTGTCCTTCACGTGATCGTCGCGTCGAATGATTCCGGCGAGCGGCGGGTCGAGCTTGAGGAACTCGCGACAGGCGCGCAAAAGCGTGCCATAGACCCGCTCGCCTTCGCGCTGGCTCGAGACCATGTTGACGACGATCTGGATGCCATCGGCGAGCTGCTCCATCGCCGTCACCTTGATATAGGCATAGGCGTCGGTGATGGAGGTGGGTTCGTCGGTGGTGATGACGAGGCAGGCACGCGATTGGGCGGTGAGGAGACGCACCGTCCGCTCGATGCCGGCGCCGAGATCGAGCACGACACAGTCGTAGCTCTGCGCCAACAGGTGCAATTCCGTGCGCAACGCCATGAGCCGACTCGCGGGAAGCGTCGCGAGTCCGCCCGAACCCGAGCGTCCGGCGATGATGTCGAAGCCGCCTTCATAACGGGTGGCCGCCTGCGCAAGAGTCGCCTCGCCGGCGATCACGCTGGCGAGGTCGCGCTCGGGCGCGATGCCGAGCTGCACGTCGACATTGGCGAGGCCGAGATCCCCGTCAAAGAGCAGGACCCGCTTGCCTGCCTTGGCCATGGCATGAGCGAGCGTGATCGAGAACCAGGTCTTGCCGACGCCGCCTTTGCCGGATGCGATGGCGATGATGTTGCGCCGCTGCGGCGCTGCGGCCCGGATAGGCGCCGGGAACGCCTGCACGACGGAGGCTGGTTTCATGGTGATCCTCTCATGGCGTGGACCTGCTGCGGCTGCTGGGCAGCCTTCGGCAGGATGAGACGGGCAAGCACGACGGGATTGAAGGCCGCCAGGCCTTTGGCGATGTCGGGCGAGGTGCCGGCTTCGGCGAAGCTCAGGCGGAGTGACTCGGCGCAGGCGATGACGCTGCCAAGCCGCTGCACCATGTCTAGCCTGGTGACGACCATGCGGCTCGCGCCGATGTCGCGAAAGATCCGCGCCATCTCCAGCGTGTCGACCGCATCGCCGCCGGCCGGCAGGACCAGGACCGGCTCGGCTCCGCTTGCCATGACGAGTTGCGACAGCTCGCGCCGGTCGCCGGCGCTGTAGGGGTTGATGCCGGGGGAATCGATGAGCAGCAACTCGTTGGGCTCAATCGCTGCCGCGAGCGGCGCCAGGTGCTTGGCGCTCTCGGCTCGGTGGAGTTGAAGCCGCAGCACACGGGCGAAGGCCTCGAGCTGCTCGATGCCTCCGGCGCGCACGGTATCGGCGGTGACGAGGCGCACCGGCCTCCCCGTCATCACCGCTCTCGTGGCGATCTTGGCGAGCGACACGGTCTTGCCGGCGCCGGGCGGCCCGACCAGCAGCAGGGGCCGGCGGACCTCGCCGTCCAGCGGCGCGAAGGAAAAAAAGGTAGCGAAGGCGCTGCCAAGCGCCAGTAGCGGCTCGTCCGTCTCGAAGGGAAGGGCCGCACAGAGGATTTTCTCGACGACAAGAGGCGAGAGTCCGTGAGCGGATAGCGCCTCGTTGAGCACGTCGATGACGTCGGGCTCGATGCCGGAGGAAAGCCTTTCGACCTGCTCGACCGCCGCGGTGACGCGCGTCGCCCCGTCATCGCCTTCCTCGGTCGAGACGATCACGGCGTCCGGGCCGAGCCGCGCACGCACCAGGGCTATGGCCTCGCTCATCGTCGCCGCGGTGAATGTCCTGAGCCGCATGACTTAGATCGTGCCCACTGTCTTGATCTTGGCCTTGGGATGAACTTCGCTCTGAGAAATCACCACCGTGATCGGTCTGAAGCGCTCGATGATGGAGCGCACATAGGGGCGGATCGCTGGGCTCGTCAGCAGCACCGGGGTTTCGCCCAGCATGGCGTGGCGCTCGAAGGTGCTGCGCACGGCAGCGATGAATTCCTGCAGGCGGCTCGGCGGCATGCTGAGGTGCCGCTCCTCGCCCTGGCCGGTGAGCGCCTCGGCAAAGGACTGCTCCCAGGCAGGCGACAGGCTGACAAGCGGAATAAAGCCGCCTTCACCGGTGTTCTGCTCGCTGATCTGGCGGGCGAGGCGCGCCCGGACGTGCTCCGTGATGACACTCACATTGCGGCTGTAGCCGCACGCTTCGGAGATGCCTTCGAGGATCGTCGGCAGATCGCGGACCGATACTCGCTCCGCAAGCAGGTTCTGAAGCACGCGCTGGATGCCGCCCACCGAGATCTGGCTCGGCACCATGTCGGCGATGAGCTTCTGATGGCTCTTGTCGAGCTCGTCCAAGAGCTTCTGCGTCTCGGCGTAGGACAGAAGCTCCGCCATGTTGTCTTTGATCACCTCGGTCAGATGCGTGGTGATCACGGTCTGAGGTTCGACCGCAGTGTAGCCGCGAAAGGTGGCCTCTTCGCGATTGGCCTCGGCGACCCATTGCGCCGGAAGGCCGAAAGTGGGCTCGACGGTGGGTTCGCCTGGGATCGAAATGGCCCCGCCGCGCGGGTCCATGACCAGCAGCATATTGGGCCTGAGGTCGCCGCGCCCGGCTTCGATCTCCTTGACGCGAATGACGTAAGTGTTGGCCGGCAGCTGGAGGTTGTCCTGAATGCGCACCGACGGCATGACGAAGCCTATTTCGGCGGCGAGCTGGCGGCGCAGCGCACGCACCTGGTCGGTGAGGCGAGTGCCGTGATCGCTGTTGATCAGGCTCAGGAGACCATAGCCTAGCTCGAGGCGGAGTTGATCGATCTGCAATGCCGTCTGGATCGGCTCTTCCTTCACCGGCGCGGCTGTCTTGGCCTGCTGCGCCGCGGCTTCGGCAGCGGCGGCCTTCTCCTGGCGCTCGGTTGCCTTCCAGGCGGCACCGCCGGCGAGCGCCGAAAGCATGAGGAAGGGCAGCATCGGGATGCCGGGCATCAAGGCCAGTGCCAGCATCAGGAAGGAGGCAACGCCGAGCGCGGCCGGATAAGCGGAGAGCTGGCCGAAGAGCGCCTTGTCGGTCGAGCCGCTGACCCCCGCCTTGGAGACGAGCATGCCGGCGGCGGTGGAGACGATGAGCGCGGGAATCTGCGACACCAGGCCATCGCCGACGGTCAGCAAAGTGTAGCTCTGCGTCGCCTCAGTGAAGGAAATGCCCTGCTGAACGACCCCGATTAGGATGCCTGCACAAATGTTGATCGCCGTGATGATCAGTCCGGCGACGGCGTCGCCGCGGACGAATTTCGAGGCGCCATCCATGGCGCCGTAAAAGTTGCTCTCGTCTTCGAGCTCGCTGCGGCGCTTGCGAGCGATTTCCTCGTTGATGAGTCCGGCGGAAAGATCGGCGTCGATCGCCATCTGCTTGCCGGGCATGCTGTCCAAGCTGAAGCGCGCCGCCACCTCGGCGATGCGCCCGGAGCCCTTGGTGATGACCACGAAGTTCACCACGACGAGAATGGTGAACACAATGACGCCGATGACGAAATTCCCGCCCATGACGAAATTGCCGAAGGCCTGAATGACGTGGCCCGCGGCGGCGGTTCCCTCGTGCCCATGACTGAGGATCAGCCGGGTGGAGGCGAGATTAAGGGCGAGCCGCAGCATCGTGGCGATGAGCAGCACCGTCGGAAAGGACGAGAATTCGAGTGGCCGCTGGATGAACAGCGCGACCATCAGGATCACCACCGAGAAGGTGATCGAGAGGGCCAGGCTGATGTCGAGCATCCAGGTCGCCATCGGCAGGATGAGCACGACCAGGATTGCGACGACGCCAAGCGCGAGTGCGATCTCACCGCGGCGGAGCAGAGCTGCGAGTTTGCCGAAGAGAGCCGATGGGTTCGGAGCTCGCCCCGCCGTCGTCGCAATGGTGGTCGCGTCGGCCATCAGCGCGTCACGCTCGACAGGTCACGGGTGGAGTCATGCAGACGCATCTCGGGCGCTGACTAGGCTATCGCCCGTTCCGACTCGCCGGCAGGCGGGACGCTGACTCCTTCCTGGCGATATTGCTGGAGCTTATTGCGCAGGGTTCGGATCGAGATGCCAAGGATGTTGGCGGCATGCGTCCGGTTGCCGAGGCAATGCTGCAGGGTGTCCAGGATGAGATCGCGCTCCACATCGGCGACTGTGCGGCCAACGAGGCCGAGTTTCCCGCCCGCGCCGGCAGCTGGCGCAGCAACCGCTTCGGCGCCCGGCTTCGGTGCGCTGAGCAGGATCGACTCTGGTCCGAGTTCGTCGCCTCGCGCGAGCAGAACGGCGCGGTGGATTGTATTTTCGAGCTCCCGTACGTTGCCGCGCCACGGGTGGTGCTTCAGCATCTCGCGCACCCCCGCCGCAAGGGGACGCGTCGGGACTGCATTGATCTCGGCATATTTCTTCGCGAAGTGATCGGCAAGAAGCTCGATATCGAGCGGCCGCTCGCGCAGCGCCGGCAGGCGCAAATTAACGACATTGAGTCGGAAGAAAAGGTCTTCCCGGAAGTTGTTTTTTTGTACCTCGTCTTCGAGATCGCGGTTTGATGTGGCGATCAGGCGGATATCGACCTTGATCGGCTGGTGCCCGCCGACCCGGTCGATCTCACGCTCCTGGATCGCGCGCAGTAGCTTTGCCTGAAGGCGCGGATGCATTTCGCTGATTTCGTCTAGCAGCAGCGTTCCGCCGTTCGCCTCCTCGAACTTTCCGATCCGGCGCGCCACCGCGCCCGTGAAGGCACCCTTCTCATGGCCGAAGAGTTCCGATTCCAGCAGATTCTCGGGAATAGCGGCGCAGTTCACCGAAATAAAATTGTGCTTGGCACGGCGGCTGCGACGATGAATGTAGCGCGCCATCACTTCTTTGCCGGTGCCGCTCTCGCCGGTGATGAGTACGCTCGCTTCCGAGGGAGAGACCTGGTCGGCTAGGCGCACCACCTCGTTCATCGCGGGATCGCGGAACAGGAAGGCGTGACTTTCCTGCGCCACCGCCTCCAGAACCGCGGCGATGAGCTCGGCGTCGGGCGGCAGGGGAATGTACTCTTTCGCTCCGGCCCGAATAGCCCGAACCGCCGCGTCGGCATCGGCACCGATTCCGCAGGCGACGACCGGCACATTGATACGCTCCTGGCGCAGGCTCTCGATCATCCGGCCGATGTCGAGCTTGACGTCCATCATCAGGAGATCGGCGCCCTGACCCGAACGGAGCGCTGAGAGGCCGCGTTCGATGTCGTCGGCATGCGCGACGGTTGCGCCGCGCGCCATGGCGAGCTTGCCGGCGGCGCTGATGTAGCCCTCGAGCGGGCCGAGGATGAGGAGTCGCATTTGCGGTGACCTTTCCCTAGGCGCGATCGGCCTTTACGATTTCTGTCATCGTGACGCCCAGCCGCTCGTCGACGACGACGACTTCGCCGCGAGCCACCAAGCGATTGTTGACGTAGATATCGATGGCTTCGCCGACCTTGCGATCGAGCTCCACCACCGCGCCGCGCCCAAGTTTCAGGAGCTGGCTTACCTGCATGGTGGCGCGGCCGAGCACGGCAGAGATCTGCACAGGAATGTCGTAGACCGCTTCGAGATCCTTTGCATTCTGGGGCCGTGCCTCGCCGTTGCTCATGGGATCGCTATCGAGCTCGTCAAGCTGCAGGTTCTGTGGATCACTCATGGTCGTTCTCCTCTGGGCGGCTCATGCCCGGAACAGGGATGGAGTCGAGAGCGCGAGCCAGCGCTCCGTCGATGTCGTGAATCAACCGTTTTGCATCGCGCTCAGCGCCGCCCTCGGCCCATTCGACGCGCGCGTCTCCTTGCTCCAGGGTCTCGTCGGCCAGCAGAACCACCTTGCCGGCAAATGCCGTAGCCGCCGTGAGTGCGGCGAGCCGCTGCTGCACCGCCTCGAAGGCGCTATCAGCGATGCGCAGCACCAGGCGTGGCTCGTCGAACGCGTCGCGCAAGCACTGCGTGATGAACTCTTCCAGCTCGATCAGGGGCGCCTTGCGGCTGAGCGCCGGGGCAAGCTTACGCAAAACTTCACGCATCGCTTCGATTGCATGCCTTTGTGCGGCCGCCACCTCGCTATCGCGGGCTGCGAGGAGCGCGGAAAGCCTGGCGGAGAGCGCTGCCAGCGCGTCGGCCGCTCGCGTCTCGGCCGCTTGCGCGGCCTCGACCAGTGCGGTGGCGCGTCCTGCTTCCATCCCGGCGGTGTGCGCGGCGTCGAGCTCGGCTTTGGAGAAGGTAGGTTCTGGGGGCAGCGGCGGCGGTGCCTTGCGCGCCACAGCCGGACGCGACGCGTCCGTCTGATCGAAGGATTGATCGAAGAGGAATTTGTGCGGTGCGCCCATGTGGCCGCTCAATAGACCAGCTCGTCTTCGTTGCCCTCGGCGATGACGATTTCGCCGCGCGCTGCCAGATCCTTGGCGAGAGCGACGAGGTAAGCCTGCGATTCCTCGACATCCTTGAGGCGGACCGGACCCATGCTGGCGATTTCCTCGCGCAGCAGTTTGGCGGCGCGCTCGGACATGTTGCCGAAGAAGAGGTCGCGCAGGGCTTCGGACGCACCCTTGAGGGCCAGCGGGATCTTCGCCTTGTCGGAGTTCCGCAGGATGCCCTGGATCGCCATGCCGTCCAGTTTCGCCAAGTCCTCGAAGGTAAACATGAGGGCTTTGATGCGTTCCGCACTGTCGCGGTTGCGCTCCTCGAGGGCGGTGAGGAAGCGGGTCTCCGTGTTGCGGTCGAGACTGTTGAAGATCTCGGCGATGAGCTCATGCGAGTCGCGGCGGTTGGTGCGCGCGAGGCTCGAGAAGAATTCGTTGCGAAGCGTGCGCTCGACGTCGTCCAATACCTCCTTCTGCACGGCTTCCATCCGCAGCATGCGCATGATCACTTCCATAGCGAAGCTTTCGGGAAGCTGGGTGAGTACCCGCCCGGCGTGGTCAGACTTGATCTTGGAGAGAACGACGGCGACGGTCTGCGGATACTCGTTCTTCAGATAGTTGGCGAGCACGGTCTCGTTGACGTTGCCGAGCTTGTCCCACATCGTGCGGCCGGCCGGGCCGCGGATCTCCTCCATGATCGTATTGACCCGGTCCTGGCCGAGGACCTTGGCGAGGAGCCGTTCCGTGCTCTCATAAGTGCCGACCAGAGACCCGGTGGCCGATATCTGCTCGGCAAACTCGACGAAGAGCCGCTCGACGATGTTCGAGCTCACGGTGCCGAGATTGGCCATGGTCTGGGAGATCTCTTTGATCTCTTCGTCGTCCATCATCGAGAAAAGCCGCGCCGTATGCTCGTCGCCCAGCGCGAGCATGAGGATGGCCGCCTTCTCCGGTCCGGTCAGGGTGCGAATGTCTTCGCGGACACGCATGCTCATGACGCTCTCCCGTCAGGCGCCCTGGTACATCCAGGAGCGGACGATTGCGACCGCTTCTTCCGGATGCTTCTCGACGATCTCGCCGACCTTGCGGATGCTGGATGCGGCGACGCGTCCTTCGACTTGGCCGATGTCGATCATCTTATCCGGCGCACCGTCGCCCGAACCGTCTCCGCCCGGCATGACCGCGCCGCCGGTCGCGGCGGCAAGGGCCGGCCCGAGACCAGCGGGCGGGGGGAGGGCCGGTGCGCCGTGGCCGGCGACTTGGCCGGTCAACAGATTGGCACCCTCGGCGGCGACGGCGTTGTTCTCCAGCACGCGCATCAGCAGGGGGCGAACTACCAGCAGAATGAACAGCACGGCGACCACGGCGATGACCAGCATCTCGCCCATTTTTACGACATCGGCGCGTTCGAAGCCGAAGATCGTGACGGGCGCGGCTGGCATTGCTTCGTCGGCGCCGGCGAAGGGCATGTTGACGAGGTCCACCGTGTCGCCGCGCTTGACATCGAAGCCAATCGCCGAGCGCACCAGATCGGTAAGCTCCTTCAGCTCTTCGGGCGAACGCGGATGGTAGGTGCGGGTGCCGTTCGTGGCCACGGTATAGGTGCCGTCGATCAGGACAGCCACCGAAAGGCGTTTCACCACACCGGTCTCTCGAACCTGGCTGCGTGTAGTTTCACCGATCTCGTAGTTGGTCGTCTCTTCGTTCCGCGCGCTTTTGCTGCGACCCCCACTGGAGCTGGTCGCGGTCTGGGCATTGGGCAAATTGGTCTGCACTGTCACCGGCTGGTCGCCGGAATCGCTGCTGTCGCTAGTTTCGCTCGTCGTTTGTGTTGAACGAGCGACCTGCTGGTCCGGGTCGAAGCTCTTCGAATTGGTGGTGATCCGGTCGAAATCCATATCCGCATGGACGTCGACGCGCGCCTTGCCAGGACCGACCGTTCGCTCGAGGAGCTCCTGGACGTTGCGCGCGAGCCGGTTTTCGTAATTGATCCGCTGCTCGTCGGCGTTGTTTGCGATCGCCGCCGCGTCGCTATCGCCGTCGCCGCGTGCTAGAAGATTGCCTTCGCCGTCGACGATCGACACGCGTGTCGGCGAAAGGCCTGGTACGGCGGACGCGACCAGATATTGGATGGCGGCGACTTGCTGCTTTCCCAAACGCTGCGGGCCGCGCATCTTGACAATAATCGATGCGGTCGGAATTTCGCGGTCGCGAGAGAAAAGTTCCCGCCGCGGCAAAACCAGATGGACGCGCGCAGACTGGACGGAGTTGATCGATGCGATGCTCCGCGACAGTTCGCCCTCGAGCGCGCGGAGCCGGTTGATGTTTTCAACGAGGCTCGACGTGCCGAGCGCATCGGTCTTGTCGAAGATTTCGTAGCCGACGGTGCCCCCATGCGGCAGTCCGGCTTCCGCCATCGACATGCGCAGCTTTGCAACTTGGTCGGACGGCACGAGAATCTGGGCGCCGTCGGCCCGAAGCTGATATTGAATGCCCATCGTATCGAGCTTCTGAACGACCTGGCCGCTGTCGCGCGTATCGAGGTCGCTGTAGAGCAGAACCATGCCCGGTTGCGATATGCGCGTGGCGAGGAAGGCGAAGAATGCGATCATCGCGAGCGCGACACCGCCGACCATGGCGAGGCGCGTCGGTCCGAGGCCGCGGAGCGTCTGAAGCAGGCCGTTCACTGTATCTCGTCTCCGGGTTTTACGTGCGGGCTTTGAGACCCGACGAAACCCTAGCGGCGATTGGGTGAATAACCCGTAAATAGGCGGCAGAAATTTCCCAGATGGCGGCAAAAATTGCCGCAACATGCCGAAGGGTATGACGCCTCGCTCATGCGCATAGGCCGCGCGCGCACAAGCGCTGCGACCATAGGGAAGGACGGCCGGGCTCGAGAAAGTGTGTTGGTGCGTTTCCCGCTGCGCGGTAACGCGTCACTGCCGCTGGAGCGAGCGCCACGGCGCTCGCATCGCGGCTCAGCGCTCGCGCTCGATCTCGCGGTAGTCTTGCAGCCGGGTCACGCGCAGACCAGGCAATCCGTGGCTGTCGACCAGGCGCTGCCAGGAAAGGAACTCTTCGATCGAGAGGGTGTAGCGCCGGCACGCTTCCTCGAGCGTAATGATGCCGGCGCGGACCGCCGCCACCACCTCCGCCTTGCGACGGATGACCCAGCGCTTGGTGTCGGGCGGCGGAAGGCTATCCAGCGAGGCGATGGGACCGACGACGTCGAGCCAATCCACCGACGAGGAGCCGAGCGAGGAAGGTGCGTCTGTCTTCACGGTTGTCGCAGCGTCCGTTCGTGTAACCGGAAATCTAGGCCGCTCCGCTTAACAAAGCCCTAAAACCCATGGTTAACGCGCTGGCCCGTTTGCCTAAATCCCGCGATGCTCCGGCGTAGTTGCGACTGCGGCGCCGTTCGGCGCGCGTCCCGCGCCGATTTACCGCTCTTTAACCATGATCGCCTAGAAGTTTTGCGGCGGCGCTTCGCGATCTTGCGACCTTCGCGATGACTGGAGTGAGCAGCGATGTCGTTTCCCTCTGGCCGCGCGGCGGCTCCGTCTACCGAGGGTACTGGCTGCCGGGGCGACGCGGTTATCGCCTTCGCGGCGGCTGATTTTGGATTGTCCGGCGATGTCGCCGGACGCAGATCGGCCTCGGCGGGCTTTCTCGCCGCTTATGCGCGCCACGCCGTGGTCGAGCGGCTAATCGGTCTGATGCACGAGGCGGAGGATGCGCCGGCGTTTGCCGACTTCGTCGCAAGGCATGGGCGTCCGGGTCGGGCGGTCGAAACCATCGAGCTGAACGAGCTGCAGCGTGTCGCCGAAACCGGCGCGCTCTATACGCCCGGCCCGGATCTCGGGCCGCTCGCCTGGTTGCGGCGGGAATGCGGGCAGCGGGCATTTTCGCTGGTTGGCGTCACACATACGCTCTCTGAGCGCCACGCCATGGAAGCGGTGGGTCATCTGCTGACGGCACCCATCCAGCCTTGGGATGCGCTGGTTTGCACGACACGCGTTGCGAAGCAGGTTGTTATCCGGGTCCTCGAGGAGTATGGCGAGTATCTTGGCAGCTTGTGCGGTTGCAGGATCGCTGCGCGCGCAGAAATGCCGATCATCCCGCTGGGGGTCGACACTGACGCCTTCGTTGCAAGGGATGAGGGGGAGGGCGCTGCATTTCGTTCGCGCCACGACATTCCGCCGGATGCGGTCGTGCTGCTCTATGTCGGACGGCTCGATCATGCGGAGAAGGCCAATCCGGTACCGCTCTATATCGCTGCTCAACACGCCGCGGAGCGAACTGGCCGCCCTGTGTGTCTGGTGGAGGTCGGTTGGTTCCGCTCGGATTTCTTTGCGCAGACCTTTGCTCAGGCGGCTGCTGTGCTTGCGCCGGGTGTCCGGAGGATCGTGCTGGACAGCCGCCAGGACGCGAACCGCCGCGCCTGGTTCGCTGCCGACATATTCGTGTCTCTCGCGGACAGCGTGCAGGAGACGTTCGGTCTGACGCCGGTCGAGGCTATGGCTGCTGGCCTTCCGGTGGTGGTGAGCGATTGGGACGGCTACCGTGACACCGTGCGTGATGGCGTCGACGGCTTCCGTGTCCCGACGCTGATGCCGCCGCCTGGAAGCGGTGGGACGCTCGCTTTCGATTACGCGTCAGGCCGCTTCAACCACACCATGTTCTCGGGGGCGACAAGCCAGAGCAGTGCAGTGGATACCGCAGCCTGCGCAGAGGTGCTCGTCCGGTTGATCGGTGAGCCTGAGCTGCGCGGCCGGATGGGGGCTGCCGGCCGCCGCCGGGCGCGTGAGACTTTCGACTGGCGCATTGTCATCGCCGCCTATCAGGAACTCTGGTCGGAACTCGCCGAGCGTCGGCGGATTAGCCCTGAAACGGCCATTCCGTTGCCTGGAAGACCGTCGAGCCCACTCGGGCCCGATCCGTTCGATCTTTTCCGTGACTGGCCCAGTGAACGTCTTTCACCGACGACAAGGGTGGGATTGCCGGCAGGGGTCGCCGCTTCGCTGGCCGCGGCGATGCGAGAGCTGGCAGCGGCGACGCCGATGCCCGCAGCGCTCCTCGACGCCCCGCATGTCGAGCACCTGGTCGGTATGCTGGAGGCCGGCCCCCGCCCGGCCGGTGATCTGATCGCCGCGCTCGAGCCGGAGCTCCGCCCGGCCGGCTGGCGTACTTTGGGCTGGCTTGCCAAGACGGCGCTCCTCTCGTGGCGCTGAGGTTGCCAACCATGAGCACCTCACCACGCGCCGCCGGCGGTATTTTCCTCCATAGCGGATTTCGCTCGGGCAGCACCTGGTTCTGGCAGCGATTCCGTGCGGCGGCCGGTACCCGCGCCTATTATGAGCCGTTTCACGAAGTGCTGGCGCAGCTGAACCCCGAAGCGCTGTCGCAACTTGCGCCGCAGCGCTGGGCGTCGGGGCATCCTGGCCTCGACGCACCGTATTTCGCGGAGTATCGCGAGGCTCTTCTTCCCGGAGGCGGCGTCCGCTTCTATGAGACGCGTTTTGCCGCCGAGACCTATTACCAGAACGAGCCGGATGAGCCGCAGGCGCATTATCTGAGAAACCTGATCGATCGCGCGCACGAGGTCGGCGCGGTGCCAGTCTTCGGTTTTTGCCGTTCGCTCGGGCGGGTGCCCTGGTTCCGTTCGCTCGGCCGGGGCGTCAACATCGTCACCTGGCGCAACCCGTGGGACCAGTGGGTATCCTGTCGCGACCAGGCAGCCATTCATCAGAATTGGTATTTTTTGTTCCGCTTCGTACTCTTCGCCTGTTTCGGGGCTCGGCACGGGCGATTCGGCCCGTTCTTTTCCGGGCTCGATCTGCCGCCGGCGCCGGAGGGCATTGCGACGGCGCAACTTGGCGCGCTGCTCGGATATTTCGACGCCGCTAACCTGGACTCGCTGTTCAGGATCTTCCTCCGTGTCTACATGGTCGACATGTTGACCGCGCTTCAGCACGCCGATTACGTGGTCGATCTGGACGCGCTGACCATGGAAGCCCGACAGCGACGGGAAACCGCCACCGCATTGCGCCAGCTCACCGGGCTGCACGATCTGTCGTTCGATGATTGCGCATTGCCTCGGCACGAGGTCCCGGCCGAGATGGGCGAGGTGGTGCGGCTTGAGGAAGCCTTGTCCTTTTTGACCGGCCCGGGTGCGTCGGTCGCATCTGCGCATGCGCGCGCGCTGCCCCTGTTGGAGCAACGGCTCGCGAACTGCCTGGAACGGTTGCGCCGCCCGGCCGCCTGACGAGGCGGAAGGATTCCCCTCGCCAGGGCGGTGCCGAGCGCGCCGTCGCCGGCCAGCGCGGCGCGGTACCGGGTATCAGCCCTGCGTCGCTTGCAGCAGTGTCTGGATCATCTGGTTGGCGGTCGAAAGCACCTTCGAATTCGCCGCATAGGCCTGCTGGGTGATGATCAGGTTGCTGAACTGCGAAGCGATGTCGACATTCGAGCTCTCGAGCTCGGACGGCGCGATCTGGCCGGCAGCACCGGTGCCGGCCTGCTGAAGCAGGAAGCTGCCTGACTGGTTCGTCTGCAGATAGCTGTTGCCGCTCTGCGCCGCCAGACCATTCGGATTGTTGAACGTCGCGATCGGCACGAGATAAAAGGGCTGTTTCAGGCCGTTGTCGAAATTGGCGGTGACGATGCCGTTCTGATCGATGCTGATGCCGGTGAAGGTGCCGAAGTGCAGGCCGTTCTGGTTGACCTCGCTGGCGCTGAAGGTGTTGCCCACCTGGGTGAGGCCGTTCATCTGGCCCGCGGTGCCGAGATTGAAGGTGAGGTTCTGAGGGCTGGTCGGGACGGCGGGACCGGTTGTCGACCAGTTGACGGTGAGACCGCCGAAGCCCGAGGCAAGCGAGCCGTTGCCATTGAAGGACACCTGGTTGCCGCCGGTGAACGCGACCGTCCCGCCGGCGATACTGGCGGTGACGTTCCAGGTGTTGGCCGGTGTCGTAACGGGCGCCGCGGCAGCGAACACGGGTGCACCGCCGCCGGCGGAGACGACCAGCGTATTGGCCGCGTTGAGTTCGGCGCCGGTAGGCGAGGTGTCGAGCAACTGGACGGTGGTTCCGTTGGTCGCCGAGGCGGTCACGGTGCTGATGCCGGCGGCGGCCAGGGCGGTGTTCATTGCATTAGCGAGGTCGCTCGTGGTCGGGTTCGCGGGGAGCGCGCCGATCGGCACGGTGGTGGTGCCGCCGTTGAGCTTCAGATTGAAGGTATCGCCGGCGGTGAGAGCGCCGCCGGTCAGGCTGAAGGTCTGGATCGGCGCGACACTGAATGAGAGGGTCAGATCGTGTTCCGAGCCTTGACTGTCGAATACCGGCACGGTGATCGTGTGCGGCGTGGAGGTGACGGTATCGGTCGACGGCAGCTCCGCGGCCAACGTGACCTGGGTGGTCGGTACCGCCGAGCCGCTGAGCCCGTTGATGTTGATGGTCGACAGCGAGTTGAGCGAGGTCGCCGTGAGCTGGTTCAGATTGCCAGCCGTGATCTGCCCCGCCTCGGCCGCGGTCAGCTTCTGTCCCTGAAGGAAGAAGCCATCGCCGTTCACCAGATTGCCGTTGGCGTCGATCGAGAACGAGCCGTCGCGCGTGAAGGAATAGCCGGTGCTGCTGCCCGGGGTCGCGCTGTTGGCAACGACGAAGAAGCCGCCTCCCGAAATCGCAAGATCCGTGTTTGAGGCTGCAGCCTGGAGCAAGCCTTGCTGGTTCACCGTCGCGGTCGGATAAGCGACGACGCCACCGGCAGTTTCGATACCAGCCTGCGCGCTCTGGGTCACCAGAGTGGAAAAGCTCGCATTGGTACCTTTGTATGCCGTCGTGTTGGAATTGGCGATGTTGTCGGAGATGAGGCTCAGCGCCTGGCTTTCGGCGGTAAGACCGGAGACGCCGGTCAGCAATGCTCCGAAGATGCTCATGAATGACCCCTTAGGCTGAAGTCGAGGAGGGCTGGACGATGCCGATGAGCTGATTCATCGGCACTTGGACGCCGGATACGTTGAAGGTCGCGACGTTGTTCTCGACACTGACGCCGGTGACGACGCCGGTGGCGGTGGTGGTGGCCGTGATCGGCTTGCCGTTCGAATCCATAGCTTGGACGTTGATCGTGTAGACGCCGCCGTCCGGCTGCTGCTGGCCGGCGTTGTTCTGGCCGTTCCAGGTGAAATTGTAGGTCCCCGCCGTGGTCTGCCCGGAGCCCGAAAAGATGGTGGAGCCGTTCGCGTCCTGGATCGAAACGCTCACCGCCGAGGCATTGCTCGGCAGCGTGTAGGAGAACTGCGCCTGACCGTTCTGCAGGACGGCCTGGGAGCCGCTGTACTGGATCGTCTGCCCGACCATGGACTGGGCGGAAAGCGCCTCGCTGCCGGCCTGGTTGGAGATCATGGTCGAGAGCTGGCTGTTGGTCTTGATCTGCTGCTCGACCTGGCTGAACTCGACCAGCTGCTGGGTGAACTGGTTGGAATCCATCGGATTGAGCGGATCCTGGTTCTTCATCTGCGTCGTAAGCAGAGTGAGGAAGGTATTGAAGTTCTGCGTGAAATTGAGGATGCCGTCAGTGCTGCCGTTCGTGTCGGCACTGCTGTTGGTGTTCGCAGCCGGATTGGGTACTGCGGTGGTGCTGGAGATCGGTGTGGTCATGGCATCCTGTCCTTACACATGGATGTCGAGAGAGCCGCTATGGCTGCTCACTGCACGGGAGATCGGAGCGACGATCGCAATGTCGTCGAGGCCGGCGCTGTAGCGTGCCGGCGTACTGCCGCCGCCGCTATAGCTCGGCTGCTGCTGTTGCTGATTGAACTGATAGCCGCCGCGAAGGTTGAAGCTCAGGCTGCTGCTGTCGGCCTGAAGCCCCGCGTCGCGCAGCGCCTGGGCTAGTCCGGATGCATCCTGCTTCAGCAGGTTCAGGGTATCGCTTCGATCGGCGGAAACGACCATTGTCACGCGACCGTCGTGATTGATGTTGAGTTTGACGTCGACGGCGCCGAGATCGGCCGGCTGCAGCTGGATTTGAATGTGGTCGCTGCCGCTCTTGACGGCTTGATGCAGCGAGAGCGCGACTTGCATGCTGACGGTTGGCGGCGGCGCGGGCAGATTGGCCGCGGCGGCCGTTTGGGCGGGCGCTGCTGACGTATTCTGCAGCGGAGCCAACTGCGCGGCAGCTACCGGGCTGTTCGCGGCCGAAGCGGTGTTCGTCGGCGCCTGGCCGCCATTTGCCACTTGATCGCTTGCGCCGTGATCCGTCGGGACGGCGGTCGCGGTGGCGCCCTTCGCTGCGGCGGCTATTGCCTGCGGCGATGCCTGTCCGTTCGACGCGTCGGCGGCAGGGGAAGCGGTGCGTGCGGATTCCGCGGAGGAGGGTGCCGCTGCCGCAGCGCCAGTCGGTGTCTCTTCGCCGGTCTTTGTATGCGCGGCGTCGGATTGCGGCGTATAGCTTGCGATGGCGGCGCGCGGCTGCGAGACCAGCACGACTGCGTTCGCCGCGACCCTCATGCTCAGCGTGGCTGCCATTGCCGGAAGCTTGGCCGCTGTAGAGGAAGTGCCGCCTGTCGCGGCTGCCGCAGGCGATGTATTGCCCGTTCCGGCCGCGGCCGCTGCCGAATTCGATGCGGCGTTCGCGGCGGCGGTCGGACCGCCTTTGTCTGCGACTTTCACTTGAACGCCTGCGGCTGCGGCGGCTGCGGCGAGGTCTTTGGCATTGAGGGGCGGTGGCGCCGAAGATGAACCGGGCGTCGGCGTGGACGGCAGAGCGGCACCACTTCCGCCGGCGAGCGCCGCCGCAGCTGTCAGCAGACTTGCCGCATTGCTTTGTGCAGTCGCCGCCTGCGTTGGTGGCGTGGCGGAGGCACCGCTCGTCGTTGGGGCGGGGTTTGCACTTCCGGTCGTGGATGGCGGCGGCTGGGTCAGGACCACTGGAACCGGCAGCGGAACGACTACCGCTGCGCCAATGCTTGCGCTGTCGCCCTTCTTTGCGGATTTGTCGTGGCCGTCGGTTCCGCCAGTCTTGGACTCTTCGCCAGTTTTCGCTGCCGATGTCGGGGGCGGAGCGGCGGTCTCGGAATTTGGTCCGCTTGCCGGAGTGCCAACCACCTTGGTCGAGGGCGCGTGGGAATTCTGGCCGTTCTGCATCAGGCTGAAAAAATGCGAGTTGCTCGGATCGGCGCTTTCCGGCGCCCGGACGGAGGGCGCCGGGTCGATGAGCGAGGTGATGGCAGGCAACGCGGTCATGAGGTTCCTTTCGTCGGATTGGGCGTCAGCAAGCCGCGTGCCAGCCCTGCTGGAGGCCTAAAAGGCTGAAATCATTGAATAATGAGGCGACGGCTGAATTTGCCGATCGGCTCGAATGACGAGTTCGGCAAAGCATGCCGGGCATTTGTCGGCAAACTTTGCCGTTGCCGTGCCGGTTTGGCACGCGCTTTGCCAGTTAAGGATAGGCAGCGCTGGTCCCGGTTATACAGACGGCTGCGAGAGGCATCGCGGCCGTACCCGGCCCGGCCTTCAGCGCGGGAGCCTTGGAGAACTGACGTGTCGATAACGTCGTCACCCTCGACGTCGCCGGTCGCACCCTCGCCCCAAGCTGCGCCATCGACGTCTTCCCCTCAGCTCCAGTCGGCGAGCACACCGCCGGCTACGGCTCTGCGCCCTCCTGAACCCGCGCCAGATGCGCAGAAGTCAGCACCGCGGACGTCCGCGGCTATCGGCTTCTCGCTCAACTTCGATCCGAACACCGGGCGTATGTTCCTTGAGGCGCGCGAACCGGACTCCGGCTTCGTGATCTACTGCATGCCGCCCAAATACGTGGTCAAGCAATTCAATGCGACCGTCGGCGACGTCGCTCCGGCGCGCGGAACGCAGATCGACGGCGCCGCCTGACCGGGCAATTGTTGCTGGATCATCGGAGAAAAAATTGCCGACCCGGCAGCAATCTCCCGGCAATTCTTGCCGGGTGCCGAGAGCGCGCATCCTTTGATCGAGGATCTTTGCGGTGAAAACCGCAGATTTTCTGACCTTCGGCGTGTGGCGCGTCGGTCCCATCAGTGGCATGCGGGTTGCGAGAAAATCGCAGGGTCGCGAAGCGGCCCTTTTATCCGTCACCCAGAAAGGATGATATTCCATGTCCAGTAACATCGTTCTCGGTTTGTCGACTCGCCAAAACCTGCTCTCTCTGCAGGGGATCAACAACAACATCAGCACCTCTCAGAACCACCTGGCCACCGGTCTCAAAGTGGCGAGCGCGGTTGATAACGCGGTGTTGTTCTTCCAGAGCCAGTCGCTCACCAACCGGGCCAACGACCTCAACCAGCGCAAGTCGAACATCGATCAGGGCATCTCGACCCTGACGACGGCGACGCAGGCGACCCAGAGCGTGGTGTCGATCCTGCAGCAGCTGCAGGGTCTCTTGAACTCGGCCAAGACCGAGACCGGGGCTCAGCGCAAGGCGACCGCGCAGCAGTTCGATACGCTGACGGTCCAGCTGAACAACCTGGTCAACGACGCTTCGTACCAGGGCCTCAACCTGGTCAACTCGACGAAGTCGACGCTGTCGCTGCAGTTCAGCATCACCTCGACCTCGACGCTGAAGATCAAGGGCTACAACCAGCTCGTCAGCAAGCTGGTCGTCTCGAGCGGTGGTGGCCTCGTCGGCACCGCCGCGGCTGCATCGAAGCTCGCCACCAACCTCAAGGGGTTGAGCGGCGGCTGGTCCAAGGTCAGCGCCACCGGTACCTCGCTGCTCGACGGCGGGTTCAATACCCTGCAGACCGCTATCTTCTCGGCGCAGGCGAACGCCCAGGCGCTGGGCGGCAACGTCACCTTCCTGCAAACCCGGCTGGACTTCACCAGCCAGTATGCGACCACCCTTCAGGGCGGTTCCGACAAGCTGACGGTTGCTGACGTCAACGTGGAGAGCACCAACCTCGTCACTCTGCAGACGAGGCAGCAGCTCGCCATTCAGTCGCTGTCGATCGCGACCCAGTCGGACCAGGCGGTCCTCCGCCTCTTCCACTAAATCGCGCTCTTCGCTTCGTGACGGGGTGGGCGGCCTTCGGGCCGCCCATTCTGTTTGCGGTCCGACGGGCCTTTCATATGTGGCCCCGGGGGCGGCTGGGCGGAGATCCAGCACTGCCCGGCGCTCTTCAGAATGACGGCAGAATTCTCACCTGGCCGCCGATCTCAAGAATTTTGTGCTGGAACGTGCAGATGGCGGGAAAATCCCGCAATTCGACGACTCCGGGAACGTGATAGAGAAGATGGGCGATCAGATGGCGCGCTGCCGGCGCATCGGCGTCCCTCGCCAGAACATAGGTCGGGAACGCCTCCTGCGTCAGCGCTACGAAGGAGAGCCCCTGACTGCCGACGAATTCGTTCACCGCATCGACGACGCCAAACTTCATCGCCTGCGCACGTTCATGATTGGTGTAGTCGTGGCCCATGATGAGGCCCTCCACCTTCACCTTGGACTGGTACAGAGCAAGGTCGGAGCGCACACCCTGGTAGCTGTGCAGCCCGTCGATATAGACCCAATCGAGCTGGCCATCATGAAAGAATGTGGCGGCGTCCTGGGAATAGCGGCGGTGAAGGATGACCCTGTCGTCGTCGATCGCCTCGGCGAATTGAGCGATCACGCCGCGATATCGGCTTTCCTGCTCGGCGTCTTCAACATTGTTGCCGTCCGTGTCGTAATCCTCGCGCGTTTGATGCTCCCAGGGGTCGATGAGATGGAGCTTGCGCGGCTTCACTGTGTCGAGAATCGCCTTGGAAAACTCACCGCGAGCGACGCCGATCTCGGCACCTTCCCCTCCCTTCGGCAGGAAATTCAGCAGCTGCAGGCGAGAAATAGGACAGAGAATCATGAAGCGCTCGTCCGATGTGGGCGGGGAAGATAGTGGACGCCCGCATGCTTAATTTGCGGTAAAGGTGCCCGGGCGAGGTTGCCAGGGCGACGTGGCGTTCCGTCACGGGCGTCCAAGACGGCTGTCGCTTTTACCGATCGCTAACCAAGCCCGAGCAGAGTGGACAGGATCGGTTCGATGCTGAACCGGAGGGCGACAAGCGCTGATGCGCGGGTCTCTCTAGGCGGCGTGGACGGGCGCGAGCAGCGGAGCCAGAGATGGACGGACGGGGGCCGGCGGACGAGTTCTCCCAATTCATTCGCGAGCGCGATTTTGCCGGGCTGACGCAGGCACTCTCCCGCCGCCAGGCAAGCCGGGGGGATGCGATTCATGGCTTCTGTGCGACGGTAATGGCCTTTCTCGAGCGGGGTGAGAGCGAGCCGATGCGCTGGCTCGACCAGCAAACGCCACCGGACACGGCCCTCAAATTCTATACCCATTATGCAATGGCCTTCACCGCGGCCTGGGAGGGCGATGTCGACGAGACCGGCCGAAGGCTGCGTGAGACCGTCAGATTCGGATTGGCCGGCCAGGGCGCTCTGTCGGGTGAGCCGAGTTTCCATCAGCACTTGTACGTCGCGGCGCAGCAAGCGGTCTATATTGACGACACCATGCCGCTCACGGACGGCGCGATCGCCGATCTGCCGCGCATCGAAGAGATCGCCGCACGCCCGGCTGTCACGGTGCTCGCCTCCTGTAACGGCGCCTATTTCGACCGGTTCGGCCCCAGGTTCGTCGCCTCGATCGGCGAATATTTACCCGAGGCGGCGATTCACCTTCACGTGTCCAATCCTACGGCGGTCAGCCGCGCCTTCATGGGATCTGCCGCCGACACTCGCCGGATCACCTTCTCCTGCGACGAGACGCCGGAAGATGCGTGTCTTTTTGCATGCAAGCGTCTGTTGATCGCGCATGAGGTGATGCGCGTGCGCGGAAGCGATCTGCTGATCAGCGACATCGACGTCACATTCACCGAGCATACTTCATCGCTGCCGCGGCTGATGAGCGGGCAGGATGGCGGCCTGTTCGAGCGCCGGCACGTCAGCCCGATGGAAATCTGCCATTGCTCTCTGTCGTATTTCCGCAACACCGAGAACGCGCTGCAGTTCTTGTCTGTGCTGGCGAGCTACGTCGATGCCAAGCTAAGGAACCAGCCGCTACGCATGTGGATGCTCGATCAGTCCGCGCTCTTCGTGGTCAGCCGGCGAGCCATCATGGGCGAACCTGCCGCCCTTTGGAGCGGTGGCCGTACCTTTGCATGGTGCAATCTGACGGAAGCCGCGGGAAGCGAATTGTGGGCCTTCCAGGTCAACCAAGTGGCCGACCTCGACGCGAAGAATGTGCTGCGCAGTTGGGACCGCTTTCGGCCGGAGACCATCGAGCAAGACCCCGACGGGAGGGTGCGCGTCCGCTAAGGGATCTGAGCCCTAGGCATCCAAAGACCGTTTTTGGCGCATTCGATCTAGAAATGCTCGCGCATCTCCATCCGATCTTGAACCGGTGGCCATCCGTATTCGACGATTAGTGGAAAATTAAGCCTAATCGGCGAAAACAAAGGATCGATTTCGAGCGGCGGGCTATTCGCCGCGCCGATTGTGAGGCGACTGCTGGTCGCCAACGGGACCGAACCATGTCCGGACATCAACGCTTCGTTATCGTGTCTCTGCCGCGTACGGGTTCGACCTATCTCGTCGACTATCTCGATGCGATCGACGGCGTACGCTGCCTTTCCGAGATATTCCATCCGAATGAGATCATGTTGCGGCATCACCGCACTACCGATCCGGCATTATGCGACATTCCGGTGCGCGATGCCGATCCGCTCGGCTATCTGCGGCGGCTGGAGCAGGAAATCGGCGGTGTGGGTTGGTTTGGCTTCAAGCATTTTCCGCGACACAGCTTGAAGCTGCTTCAACAGCTGTGTGCGGACCGGAGCTGGCGGAAGATCTTTCTCTGGCGTGACAATCTGCTCGAGCAATATCTGTCTTTCCTCCTCGCCTCGGCTCATTTCGGCCGCATCACCTGGGGGCGCGTACCCGACCGGGAACAGGTGACCATTCCAACCGGCGTATTGATGGATGATTTCCATACCATCGAGCGCAACTACATCATGATCGAGGAAGCATTGATGCTTTCCGACCCGGCTGACGTTTTCACGCTGGAATACCATGACCTGGGGCGCGTGGAAGTGATGCGCGGCTTGCTGCGCTTCCTCGGGCTGCCCGACCGCAGTATCGAGGGCACTCTGGTGGAGACTGCAGGCCGTTCCGGCTCGGGCGAACTTAAGTTCGAGCGCGGGCCAGTCGCGGCGGAGAGGATCGCGAATTACGACGAAATTTGCCGTGCCTTGCGGCACACGCGCTATCGGCGCTGGGTCGAGGGCACGCGCGTGCCGGTGAGGGTCTGAGCACTATCAGAGAGAGCGCGTACGATATAGGGGCGCTGCCTACAGAGGAGTCGCGATGTCGGATCGTCCGAGCTTGCTGGTTGCCACGCCCTGTTTCGGTGGCCAGGTCACCACAGCCTACGCCAATTCGATGCTCAAGCTTCAATCGGCGTGCCGGGCGCAGGCGATCGATTTCGAGTGGCTGATGCTTGGCGGTGACGCGCTGATCACGCGCGCGCGCGCCGATCTCGTGGCCCATTTCCTCGACAAGCCAGATCCCACACATCTTCTTTTCATCGACGCTGACATTGGTTTTGAGCCGGCTCAGGTATTCCGCCTGTTGGCCTTCAATGCAGACGTGGTCGCCTGCGCCTATCCTGCCAAGCGTATCGACTGGCAAAGGGTGCGCGAGGTCATCGCCGCGGGTCTGCCCGCTCCGCACGCCACCGCGCTCGAATACGTCTTCGAGGTAGAGGACCCGGAGCGGATCGTCGCGCGCGACGGTTTCGCCAAAGTACGCTATGCCGGCACCGGCTTCCTCATGATCCGGCGTTCTGCGCTGACCGCGCTCTGCACCGCACACCCGCAGCTCCAGTACCGGCGCACCAGCCTGTCGACTGACCCGCTGGGCAACAGCCAGCACCGTTATGGGCTGTTCGACACCATGATAGACCCCGTGAGCGGCGTCTACCTTTCCGAGGATTACGCCTTCTGCCGGCGCTGGACCGATCTCGGCGGAGAAATCTGGGTCGATACGCAGAGCAAGCTCACCCATGTCGGGCCGCTCGCTTTTGTCGGTGACTTCGCCACCCAATTCCGTCAGAGCGCCGCCTAGGTCGTACCGCGCCTTAACCGGATCCGCAAAGAATTGGGCGCTCCGACCAGCGACTAGGGCATCGATGATCCGCTGCTGCTCCCTTGGCTGGGCACGAATGATCTCTCCGCTTGATCGCGGGCAGTCTTTCTAAATCCGCGGGGAATTATCCGGATATTAACCAGCGCAAGCCGAGACTGACGCATCAGCAGATGCGAGGAGAGCAGTAGAATGCCGCTCACGATCAATCTCAAGCCGGGCGAGAAGCTCATTCTCAATGGCGTCGTCCTGCAGAATGCCCATCACGCAGCCAAGCTGATCGTCCACAACGAGGCGGCCCTCCTCAGGGAGAAGGACATCATCGGCGAAGAGGCGGCGACGACGCCGGCGCGCCGCATCTACTTCACCATTCAATGCCTTTACCTGTTTCCCGGTAAAGGTGCGATCTATTTACCCATAATTCATAGTTTTTTACGAGAATTTGCTGCAGCGGCGCCGAGTACCGGCGAACTCTTGCGGAAGCTCGAGCAAGAGGTCGCAGCCGGGCAGCTCTACCAGGCGCTGAAATCCGCAAAGCAGCTGATCGCCAAGGAGCAGGAGATCTTGAATGGCCTCACCGGCACAGAGATACGCGAGGGCACCGGCACCGGGCAATCCGGCGAAGACGGAGGCCTGGGCGCTGCTTGAGTCGGCTCGGCTGATGGAGGAGGCAAGAAGCCAGTCAAGCGACGAATTGTTGAGCGCTCTGCGTCGCAACTGGAGATTGTGGACGATTTTCCAGGTGAATCTCGTCGACGCGCAGTGTCCGCTGCCTGCGCCGGTCCGCGGGAACCTCATCGGACTTTCCAATTTCATCGATCGGCATACGGCGAGTCTTCTCGCCAGTCCGGATCCCGCACAGGTCGAGGTCCTCGTCAACATCAACCGGCACATCGCCGAGGGGCTGCTCGAGGGTCAACGCGCGGCCGCCGCCACCGCTGCGGGCGGCCAGCCGCCGGCCGCGCCGGCCGGCTTGCGCGAAACCGCCTAACACAGGAGACGCGTCGTGGAAGCGCGCAAGCACGAGCGATCCATTCGTGAACTCGTTGCCGACGCCGCCCGCGCGCTCGGAGAGGGAGATGACACCGCAGTGGTCGCCGCGCTCAACGAGGCTGCCGAGCGGGACAGCGACGACCTGCATGTGCACTTCGTAACCTCGCTCGCCGCCTGGTCGCTGAACGACACGGCAAGGGCGTTGCAGCTCGCCAAGGCATGTTTCGAGCGCGCGCCCGACAATGGCACCATCGCCGAAATCGTGGCGTCGCTGGCGGCCCAGTCGGGCGATCTCGCCGAGAGCCTCTATTACGGGAAACTGGCGATCGCGCTCCCAGAGGATGCAACGATGCGCGCCTGGGTACCCTCGAGCTTTCCGGCCTTCGAGAAGGCGTTCCTCTCGATCCAGGACAAGCCTCTGCTGGCGCAGGCCCGGCTCCTCGATGCTGGCGGAGAACTTGTCCAGGCTTTGGCAAAGGCCCGGCAACATGTCGATGTGGCGCCTGACGACGCGGAGGGGCGCCAATTCTGCGCCGAGCTGTCGTTGCGCCAGGGCGAGGCGGCAGGCGCCGTCGAAGTCCTGCTGCCGCTGACTACAGTACAGCAGGTCGCACCACAGGCGGTGAGCCTGCTGGCAAGCGGGCTCGCTGCGGTCGGCAAGACAGATGCGGCGGCGCGCTTTCACGACAGCGCCACCTTAGTGGCGTCGAACGATGCCGCGATCGCAGCACGGCGCATCGCCGATGCAGCGTGGATCGGCGTCGGAGAGCCGCAGCGCGCGGTCTGGATCAAGGATTGGCTTCAGCGCTTCGTTCGTCCGGGCAAGGCACGCCAGCGTCGCGCGGCCGGCGACAAACTGGTCATTGGCTACTTCGTCTCCGGATTTGCCGATCGGCGCGATGCGGCAGCGATCGCGGCTATCGCGCGCGAGCACGCGCAGCATGGAGCGGTCGCAGTCGGCTATGGCCGCGGCGAACAAAGCTGGAGCGAGAACGCGCCGCTCAGCGGCGCCTTTGCCAAATGGCGCAATATCGTCAGCGTCGACCATGCAACGCTGGCCAAGATGATCGCCGGCGACGGAGTCGATGTGGTGATCGATGCTGGCGGCTTCGCGGTGCCGGAGCAGTTGCGGGCGCTTGGTCGCCTCAGCACGGCCTTGCGGGTTGCCTGGATCGGCGAACCCCGAGGCCTTCCCCCGCAAATCTACGATGCGGCAATAGCGCCGCGCGCGGCGCGCGGAGCCGGCGACGTCGATCTCTGGGCGTTGCCGTGCGGCGGATATCCGCTGATCCGGGACTGGACGCGTTCCATTGCACCGGTGCCCGACCGCGCGTGTCGCTTCGGCGCCGACGTCCACCTGTCTCAGATCGATGCGGCGACCACGGCGTTGTGGCGCGGTGTGCTTGCGGCGGTGCCGGACAGCGTGCTGCTGCTGCGCGCGAACGACATGGCGGCACCCGCCAACGTGAACCGGCTGATTCATCGCTTTGGCGAGCTAGCCGGGCGGATCGACGTGATCGCCACGGAGAGCGCCGACGATTTCTACTGCCAGGTGGACGTGGCGGTGGCGCCCACGCGGGGCTGTTCGCCCTTCATGGCGGCTGCGGCGCTGGCGTCGACGGTGCCGGTGGTGGCGCTGGAGACGGGAGGCATGTTCGAGCCCTATCCCGCGTTGTTGCGCGACCTCGGGCTGAACTCGTTGGTGGCGACCGGAGAGGATGCCTATATCAGGCTCGCCGGCGAACTGGCCTCGCGTGAGGCGCGCGGCAAAGCGGCGGCGATGATCGAGCCAATCGCCGCGCGCGGCGAGACCTCCGCTGCCGAGATCGCCGCGGCGATCGAAGAGGCCGCGCGCGCAAGTCTCGAACGAGCCGCCGCATGATCGACCGAGTCGCGCGGTCGCGCGCGACCTTTCTTGGGCGATTTCCTGAGCTGACCGAGGCCGTCGACGCCCAAAGCGCGCAATCGTCAATGGTGCGGGAAGGCGATGCCGCCGTCGACATCTCGTTCGGCGAGCGGCGGATCTACGGCGGCGATGCATGCCGGATGTCGCGCGACCAGGTCGATGGCTTTCTGCAAAAGCCGCTGCGGCTGATCATGGAGTCGCCTGGCGCTGGCGGGCTGGTCAGCCAGGTGTGCATCGACCTGATGTTGGCGATGGAGCGCACGCTCAAAGAAGCAGGCGTGAGTGAACTGTCACGTGGGCCGATCTCGGCACCGACTTTTCTCGTTGTCTTTGGAATCGGGCTTGGCTACCACCTGAGCGACCTCATTCGTCGCACGGGCGCGCGCTGGGTGATTCTGGTCGAGCCCTTCGCAGAGTTCATCGGCTATTCGTTCGAAGCGGTCGACTGGAGCGCGATCTTTGCGCAGATCGATGCCGTCGACGGCGACATCCACATCGTTACCGACATCGACCCGGCGCGAATGGTCGCCGCCATCATGCGCCACGTCACCGCCCATGGCGCGCCCTATCTCGATGGCAGCTGGGTGTTTACGCATTATCCGCTTTGGGCCTTCGCCGAGGCGTCGAAACGTCTGCACGGAGCGGCGGAGTTCGCATATATAAACCGCGGGTATTTCGAAGACGAACTCGTGATGATGACCAATGCGGTCACCAATTTCGCGCAGCACTCCTTTTGGCTGCTCGACACGACGCTTCGGCGCCATCGTCCCGAGACCGTGGTTATCGTGGGCGCGGGCCCGTCGCTTGACGAGGCTATCGAGACTCTGCACCGCATCCGTGACCGGGTTGTGCTGTTCTCGGCGGGTACGGCGTTGCGACCGCTCTTGAAGCACGGTCTCGTGCCGGACTTTCACTGCGAGCTCGAAAACGGTCCGCAAGTATACGAGACCATCAGCGAAGCCAAAGCCCATGGCGATCTCTCGCCGGTACGCTTCATTGCCTCGTCTACCGTCGATCCGCGCGTTGCGTCGTTGTTCGGCGAGACCATACTGTTCTTCCGCGACAGTGTTAGCCCGAGCATGATTCTGGCGGACGAGACCGGAACAATGGTCGGGGCCGCGCCGACTTGCGTCAACACGGCGATCGCCACGGCCTGCCGGCTCGGCTTCACAAACTTCATTCTGTTCGGGGTCGATTGCGGCATGCGCCCGGGTACGCCCGACCATGCCGAAGGAACCATCTATCGCGATATCGACAAGTGGCGCAAATATCTCGAGAAACGGGCTCAATATTCCATCCAGGTCGAAGGCAATTTTGGCGGCGTAGTGCTGACCAACTGGGTCTATGACGCCAGCCGTCGCCTGTTGATGGAGCTCATCGCCGCGTTCCGCGTCAACGTCGTCAATTGTAGCGACGGCGCGCTGATCGTCGGCGCAACGCCGCGTGTTCCGGAGTCCATAGAGATCGACGGCCCGGTCCTTGATCACGCGCGTTTGGTCGACGAGCTCAAGCGGACGATGACGCATTGCGTGCCGGGTGAGCTTCTACGTGGTGACCGGCTGCTCGTTGTGCGCAGGCAGGCGCAGGCGCTCTATCGCGATTTGCGCCGACTGGTCGATGGATTCGACCGAACGACGGCGGATTTCGCCGGTGTCTTCAACGCGCTGAGCGACTTCGTGCGCAATGCTGGAGACAGCTACGGTCATATGGAGACGATCCCTGACGGCAGCCTACATGCGCTGCCGCGGATCGGCATGTTCTACGGCTGCCGTAGCTCGGAGCCAGGAATCCGGCAGCGACTGTTCGCGCAGTTCTGCGACGAGGTGACCAGGGCATTCGACGCCATGGAACGGCAAACCGAGGCGTTGTTCGAGCAGCTTGCCAAGGTTGTCGACGCTCGCGCGGCTATCACTGCGCAGTAACGCTCGGTCTTGCTGCCGGCTGGATGCGGCCCGGAACGAGCCCTTAGCTGATGTCAGGCGCTGGTCGAGACGATCGAGCCCGTCGAGTTGCTCGATTGAAAGTTCGTCGACGTGGCCGGCGGACTCACCGCGACATTGGCAATCGGCAGGGTAAACTCGCCGGAACTGCCGACCATGATGCCGAGCGCGGTTCCCGGCGAGACGGCGGCAGCCTGTGCCGAGGCCTGTTGGGCAGTCAGAATGCTGGCCGCGTTGCTGGAATTGCCGAAATTCATCTCGATGATGTGGAATTCCATCTGAGACTGTTGCTTCAGATTGGCGATCTTTGCCGCTGCGTCGGTCAGCTCGGTCTGCTGCAGGTCGCTGAGCTGGTTCGAAACGGAGGTCATCTGGGTCTGCAGCGCCTGTTGAATGCTGGCCGAAATTTGCTGGTTCTGCGAGGTCATGGCGGTGACCTGCTGGATCTGCGCCTGCGCAGCCTGAACATCAGCGAGCGCCTGCGCTTGTCCGGCGGGGGTGCTCAGATTGTAGGTGCTGCTCGACTGGATGTTGAGGCCGGTATATTTCAGCGGCGCGACCCCGTCTGGCTGCAAGCCCGCCGTAAATGGTACCACCTGGAGGGCGGCGACGGCGTCATTGGACGACTGAACCGCAGCGTCGAAGGCGCTGGCATTACCGGATTGCGCCGCGACCGCTGCATTGCTCAACTGGAGCGACAAGCTGCCGAGTACGGTGCGGTTTTGGCCGATTTGGGTCTCGGCGGCGCTGTAGGTCGAATATTGCTGGCTGAGATTGGCCGATTGCTGCTGGAGGATGCCGACGGTCGGGTCCTCGGACTGCGCCTTCAGCTGGGCGATCTTCTTGTTGAGCTGCGCGGTGATCTGGTTGCCGACGAGCGCCAGGCGGCTATTGGTCTGCAAGGAGGCGTTCGCGGCATTGACGGCGGCGAGCTTGCTCATCAGCGCCGTGGTCGCCGCCAGGACCGATTTGATCGCGCTCGTCGTCACCGTCGGTCTCCGAATGGCTGCGGAGCCTTTGTCGCTCCGCAGCTCGATTTGTACCGCTCCACTCTAATTTACCCCGGTAAAGGACCGGTAAAGAACGATACCCTCGGCACCGGCCAACCCTCGGCGTCAGCGGTGCTTTTCTGCCGCCGTTAAGGGATTATTTGCCAAACCCCTGCTAGTTCTTGAGCAGCACTGGCAGGCGGCGTTCATGAGTTTGCTGAGCGAGGGTCCGGTCCTGGTTACCGGCGCCGACGGCTTCATCGGCTCCCACGTGGTGGAGGAGTTGCTCGCGCGCGGCGCCGCGGTGCGCGCCTTCGTTATGTATAATTCGTTCAACTCCTGGGGCTGGCTCGACCGGCTGCCGGAATCGGCTCGGGACGGTATCGAGGTGATCGCCGGCGACATCCGAGACGGCGATTGTGTGCGTCGGGCGATGAGCGGTTGCTGCAGCGTCCTGCACCTGGCGGCGCTGATCGCGATCCCGTTTTCCTATGACGCGCCTCAGGCCTATGTCGACACCAATGTGAACGGCACGCTCAATCTGCTGCTCGCGGCACGCGATGCGGGCGTCGGCCGGTTCGTACATACGTCGACCAGTGAGGTCTATGGCACGGCACAGACGGTACCGATCAGCGAGAGCCACCCGCTGCACGCGCAATCACCTTATGCAGCCTCGAAGATCGGTGCTGATCAGATGGCGCTGGCGTTCCACGGCTCTTTTGCCGTGCCGGTAACCGTCATACGGCCTTTCAACACCTACGGGCCCCGCCAGTCGGCCCGCGCCGTCATTCCGACCATTGTCACGCAGCTGCTCGCCGGGACCCGGCGGGTCCGGCTCGGCGCGCTGCATCCGACGCGCGATTTGTCCTTCGTGCGCGATACGGCCCAGGGTTTGATTGCCGGTCTCGATGCGCCGGCCGAGAGCGTGCTCGGCGAGGTGGTCAATCTCGGCAGCGGGTTCGAGGTCGCGATCGGCGACCTCGCGCACGAGATCGCGGCACTGATCGGAACGCCTCTGGTGCTCGAGCAGGATCGCGAAAGGCTTCGGCCCGAAAAGAGCGAGGTCGAGCGGTTGTGGTCCGACAACCGCAAGGCCGCTCGGCTGCTTGGCTGGCAGCCGCGCTATGCCGGTATCGAAGGCCTCCGTCGGGGTCTCTCCGAGACCATCGACTGGTTCAGGGATCCCGCCAATCTCGGCGTCTACAAGCCGACAGCCTATAACCGCTGATGGCCCAGGCAAAACGTCAGTTCCAGTTCGATCTCGACGTCACGGTGGCGGCGCTGCGCAGCGTGCTTCCGGAAACATGCGAACGTGTGCCGCTGCATCAGCCGGTTTTCGCCGGGAAAGAGTGGGATTACGTCAAGGAGTGCCTTGACAGCACGGTGGTGTCGTCGATCGGCAGCTTTGTCGGCCGGTTCGAACGGCAGATGGCGGAACTCGCCGGGACGCGCCATGCGGTTGCGATCGTCAATGGCACCGCGGCGTTGCATGTGGCATTGCTGCTGGCTGGCGTGCGCCCGGGGGACGAGGTGTTGGCTCCGACCCTCACCTTTGTCGCTACGGCGAATGCGATCAGCTATTGCGGAGCGGTGCCGCATTTCATCGACAGCAGCCTCGTTACCCTCGGTATCGATCCCGATCGGCTTCGCGATTATCTCCGCGACATTGCCGAGCGCCGCGGCGACGAGGTGATCAATCGCCGGACGGGACGGGTCATCCGCGCGCTGGTGCCGATGCATACCTTCGGGCATCCGGTCGACATGGAGCCCGTACTCGACGTTGCAGCGGAGTGGGGGCTCTTCGTCATCGAGGACGCAACCGAATCGCTGGGCAGCCGGTATAAGGGGAAGCCGACGGGGGGCTGGTCCCGGCTTGCCGCATTCAGCTTCAACGGCAACAAGATCGTCACCACCGGTGGTGGCGGCGCGATCACGACCGACGACGAGGCGCTTGCCGAGAAGGCGAAACATCTCACCACCACGGCAAAGCTGCCGCACCCCTGGGCCTTTGTCCACGATGCGGTAGGGTTCAACTACCGCATGCCCAACCTCAATGCTGCCCTGGGCTGTGCGCAGCTGGAGCAGATTCACGGCTTCCTGGCAAGCAAGCGAAAGCTCGCAGAGCGCTACCGTCGCGCGCTGGCGGGCGTCCCGGGCGCTAGCTTCGTCGCCGAGCCGCCCTTCGCGCGCAGCAATTACTGGCTCAACGCGCTGCTGCTCGACGAGCAGCATGCCGACGCGCGCGAGCAGCTGCTCGAGCGCTGCAATGCTGCCGGCCTTTGCTGCCGGCCCGCCTGGACCTTGATGCACCACCTGCCGATCTATCGCAATTGTCCGCGCATGGAGCTGCCGGTCGCAGAAAGCGTCGCGCGTCGGCTCATCAATCTGCCGAGCGGCGCGGGGCTCGCCGAAGCCGGCGGAGGCTGAGGCATGGCGCGCCGCAAGATCTGCGTCGTGACGGGCGGCCGCGCCGATTATGGACTTCTCTATTGGCCGATGCGTGAGATAGCCGCCTCGGCAAAATTCGAGCTGCAGATGATCGCTACCGGGATGCACCTAGCTCCGGAATTCGGCGCCACGCTGGCGGCGATAGAGCGCGACGGGTTCCACATCGGTGCGCGAGTCGAGATGCTGCTGGCCAGCGACACGCCGGTGGGCATCGCCAAATCGATCGGCCTCGGCGTTATCGGTTTTGCCGACGCGCTCGACCGCTTGCGGCCGGACCTGCTGTTGCTGCTCGGCGACCGTTTCGAGATCCTTGCCGCAGCACAGGCGGCGCTCGTCGCGCGAGTGCCGGTGGCGCATCTCTGCGGCGGCGATGTCACGGAGGGAGCCTTCGACGAAGCGATCCGCCATTCTATCAGCAAGATGGCACATCTTCATTTTGCCACCAATGCCGACGCTGCTCGCCGACTGCGCCAGCTTGGCGAGGATCCCGAGCGAATTTTCACTGTCGGCAGCACCGGGATCGACGCGATCCTGCGGACGCCGCCAATGTCGCGCGACGATTTGGAGCGGGCGACCGGCCTCGACCTCGGCAGGCGCCTGCTGTTGGTGACGTTCCACCCGGCCACGCTCGGCCGTCGCGCGGCGCAAGATGAATTGGAGGAGCTGCTCGCCGCGCTCGAGGCGCTAGGCGACAGCCTCTCGATCGCCTTCACGCGTCCCAATTCCGACCCCGAGGGTCGGCTGCTGGCGCATCGCCTGGAGGGCTTCTCTGCCGTCCATGCCAATGCTCGTCTCTTCGCGGCGCTGGGGTCGCATACTTATCTGAGCCTGCTGCGTTATGCCGATGCGGTGGTCGGCAACTCTTCCAGCGGACTCTACGAGGCGCCCTCCTTGGGCACCCCGACCGTGGATATCGGCGATCGTCAGCAGGGGCGGCTGAAGGCAACCTCGGTGATTTCGTGTCCGGCGGAACGCGCAGCCATTTCGGCGGCGATCGCCGAGGCACTGCGGCGGGGCAAGAAGGTGGTAGCCAATCCCTATGGCTCGGGCGATGCATCGCGGCGCATTGTCGAGATCCTCGCTTCGGTTCCGGATTTCCGTGCTCTGATCCGGAAGCGCTTTTTCGATTTTCAGCAAGGAGAGCGCTGAATGCGCCGAGGCGTGCTGATCATTGCGGAGGCCGGCGTCAACCACAATGGATCGCCGGGGCGAGCGCGCGAACTGGTGGACGCGGCTGTCGCCGCCGGCGCCGACGTGGTCAAATTTCAGACGTTTCATGCCGACCTGATCGCGACGCGCAATGTCGGGAAGGCGGACTATCAGCAGCGTACCGGCGCTGCCGATGAAACCCAGCACGCGATGCTGCGCCGCCTGGAGCTCGACGAGGCCGCGCATGCCGATCTCATCGCCTATTGCGGCTCGCACGGCATCGAGTTCCTCTCGACGCCGTTTGATCTGCCGAGCATCGATCTGCTCGCCGGGCGACACCGGTTGAGGCGGCTCAAGATATCGTCAGGCGACCTTACGAATGGACCCTTGTTGCTTCACGCCGCACGCACCGGTGCATCGATCGTCCTTTCCACAGGCATGAGCACGCTGGGCGAGATTGAGGCTGCGCTTGGCATCCTGGCCTTCGGTATGTCTGCGGCTCCAGGCGCAGCGCCCGGGGAAACCGCCTTCGCCGCTGCCTATCAGAGCGAAGTGGGGCAGGTAGCGTTGCGCGCCCGCCTTAGCTTGCTGCATTGCACGAGCCAATATCCGGCGCCGCCTGCCTCGGTCAATCTGCGCGCTATGGAGACAATGGGCGAAGCTTTCGGACTGCCGGTCGGCTATTCCGACCATACGCTCGGCATTGCCGTCGCCATCGCCGCTGCCGCCCGCGGTGCCGTTGTCATCGAGAAGCACTTCACGCTCGATCGCGGACTTCCTGGTCCCGACCACGCTGCCTCGCTGGAACCGGATGAACTCCGGCAGATGGTCGCGGCAATTCGCGAGGTCGAGGCAGCGCTGGGCAGCCCACTCAAGACACCGGCTGAATGCGAGCAGGCAACGCGGGCGGTTGCGCGGAAGAACTTGGTCGCTGCTTGCGCCATCCGCGCCGGCGATATTTTCGGCGCGGCCAACCTTGACTGCAAGCGTGCCCCGGGGGGCATGAGCGCGATGCATTATTGGGACATGCTGGGCCGGGTGGCGCAGCGCGACTATGCGGCGGACGAGCCGATCGAGCCGTGACGCCTCCGATCATCATCATTGGCGGCGGCGGCCACGGGCGGGTGATACTCGATGCGTTGCTCTGCGTCAGCGCTCCCGTCATCGGCATCGTCGATCCGGATCCAGGCGTCGCCGGGAACTTGCCGCGCGGTGTTCCCTGGCTCGGCGGCGAGGAGGTGCTGCTGCGCTACCCTCCGGAGACCCATCGCTTGGCTAATGGCATCGGCGGAATCGGCGAACCGCGGCGGCATGCAGCGTTTGAGCGTTTCGTTGCCGCCGGATATGGTTTTGTCGGGGTCCGCCATCCCTCGGCGACGGTCGCGTGCGACGTTGCGCTGGCCGATGGCTGCCAGATCATGGCCGGCGCGGTTGTCCAGACGGGAGCTAAGATTGGCGCCAACGCGATCGTCAATACCCGCGCCTCGGTCGATCATGACTGTATCGTCGGCGAGCATTGTCATGTGGCGCCGGGAGCGGTCCTGTGCGGCGATGTCACCGTCGGTGCCGGCACGCATGTCGGTGCCGGTGCGGTGGTCATTCAGGGGGTACGGGTCGGCAGGTTCTCGATAATCGGCGCCGGGGCGGTCATCCTGAGCGATGTTCCCGATCACATGGTCGTCGTCTCTGAACGCAAGCGACGCGAGCGGCCAAGTTGAGACGTCACCAGGCGCTGAGGCCGCCGTCGACGATAATGTTCTGTCCGGTCATGTAGCGTGAGGCGTCGGAGGCGAGAAAGATCGCCGCGCCCACCATGTCGTCCGCCTCGGCCATGCGGCCCAAGGGAACGCGAGCCGAATAGCGTCGGCTGAATTCGCTGTTCTGGCCGCTCGAGACGCCGCCGGGGGTCAGCGTATTCACCCTAACCCCACGCTCTGCCCAGGCGGTGGCGAGGTGCCGCGTGAGTCCAATCACGCCCGCTTTCGATGCGGAATAGACCGCCGGCGTATTGATCGGGCGGCCGTTATATTCAGAACCTGCATAGATGCGTTGGTCGGGCGCCATAAGGCCATAAATCGAGGCGGTCTGGATGATGCTGCCGCCGCCGTTCTCCGCCATTCGGCCGCCGAGGGTCTGGGCGACCAGGAACATGCCGTCGAGATTGACGGCCATAATGTCGCGCCAGGTCTTAAGATCGTATCGCTCGATCGGAGCGAAGAAAGCGTCGAGATCGCGGCCTTTGGTGGCCGCATTGTTCATCAGGATGCGCACGCTACCCAACCTCGACTCGACCGTCTCGCTCATGCGGCGAACGGCGTCCGGATCGGCGACATCGCACGCAACCCCGAGAGCCTTCACCCCATGCCGGCGGGAGATCTCGGCGGCCAGCGCGGCGGCCGGTTCCGCTTCGAGATCGACGAGGGCTAGATCGGCGCCGAACTCGGCAAGCCCCGCGGCAAAGCGCCGGCCGAGGATGCCGCAGGCCCCGGTGACGAGAGCGGTCCTGCCGGTCAGGTCGAAGAGTTTGCGATAGGAAGCTTCTGTCATTCCGGTCATTCGGCGGCGGCCGCGGCGGTACGGCTTTCGAGCAGGAATTCAACCAAGCGGAAATCGAGCTCGCTGTCGATATCGAGGGAACGTTCCTCGGGCATCACGTGGAGGCGGGTGAGCAATCCGAATACGCCGGCGCCGGCACGGAAGTCGGCAGCCCACCAAGCGTAGATCGAGGCGTTCATATCGAAACATTCCGGTGCGTCCTGACGGCGGACGATCGCCGAGGCCGGCGGTTTGCTCAAGCCGACCGTGCCGTCGGCACGCCGCTCCACCAGATTGAAATAGGGCGACCGGCGCGCCGGAGCGCCGGTGATGACGTTGGCGCCCGGCTGCTGCTCCAGCAGTGATACGACGGCGCGAATATCTTCTGGCAGGCGGAGCGGCGACGTCGCGTCGAGGTCGACGACGACGTCGAAGGCCGTACCGATCTGACGTTCGACGTTCTCCAGGCAATGGCGCATCGCTGGCAATTTGGCAGCGGTGTCGTTGGCGAGTGCATCCGGCCGCTGCACCAGGCACGTTGCGCCATGCCGATGCGCAATCGACAGGAGCTGCTCGCTGTCGCTGCTCACGGCAATGGCATCGAAGAGACCGGAGGCGCGCGCTTGGTCGAGTGAATGCGCGATCAGGGGTTTGCCGGCGATGAGTCGCGTATTCTTGGAGCGCACGCCCTTGGAGCCGGCGCGGGCACAGATCATGCAGAGCCGCCTCACGGCGCAATCCATTGCTGCTCGGCGGCTGCGCGCTCGGCCGCAGCGATCAGTGCCAGGGTGGTGGCGCCTTCCTCCGCGGTACAAAGACGATCGCGGTGATTGCCCAGGGCGGAGCGGTGTTGGTCGAGGTAGGTGGCGTCGCGGTCGACCACGAAATGTCGATCTCCTCCATCGATCCTCAGGGTGCCGCGGATGAGATCGGCGCGGATCGTCTGCGCCGGCGTGTTGATGACAAGTTCGCGGGCCGCCTGTCGGTCGAGATAGTTGAGTTGCGCGGTGACCACCGGACAGCGCTCAAAGGAAAGGAGCAGCCCTTGGACGGCGTCGGTATCGATTTGAAGGGTCTCGCATTGCGCGGAGAGAGCGGCCACCCTCTCGCACGCGCCGAAGAGCCAGAGCAGATAATCGAGCTCGTGGCTGAGATCGCGCAGCACGCCGCCGCCGGCCGCGCGCGAGGCCGATGCCGTGGCGCGATAGTCGCGCCCCGGCCGCCAGTCGGGCAGGTACTGGCCGACATAGACATGGGCCGAGAGGGCGCGCTCCGACACAAGAAGCCGCCTCAGCTCGAGCAGTAGCGGGTGGAAGCGCAGATTGTAGCCGACATAGAGGCCGGCGAAGCGATGGGTCGGGGGCGGTGCCGGCCGATCGAAGAGCGGCTTTTCCACCAGCACGGTACCGGTGAAGCCCAGCTCGGCCAGGCTTGTGACGGTCTCGCGATGCCGCGCAGTCTCGTTGGCGATGACGACGTAATGCGGCGTCTCGCACTCGAACGCGTCGGCGAGGCTCGGGTAGCAGCGTTGCGCGGCGGCGCCGCGCTGGCTCACCGCCGCCACATCCAGGCCGAGCTCGCTGAGAAGGCGTGCATGGCGGGTGCCGATCGAGCCCATGCCGACGACCAGGGCGCAATCACTCATCGAGTGAAGGCCGCCGGATAGTCGACGCTCGCCCGCTCGAGATCCTCGAGCCGTCCGATGTCGCGCCAGTATTCGCGAATCGGAAAGGCCGCGACCTTGTCATTGCGCGCCAGCACGCGCTCAAAAAGCGCCGGCATGTCGAGCGCACGGCCGGGAATGATCAGGTCGAGCACACTGGGCTCGACGACGTAGACACCGGCATTAATAAACCAGGAATAGCGCGGCTTCTCGGTCACTCCTGCCAGATATTCGTCGGCGAGATCGATGACGCCGAACGGTACTTCGACCGTGTGCTCGCGCACGGCCATCGTCGCGGTAGCGTTATGCTCGCGATGGAACTCGAGCATGCTGGAGAAATTGACCGCGGTGAGGAGGTCGCCATTCATGACGATGAGCGGGTCGCGTGGCCGTTTCGGCAGCAGCCCCAGCGCGCCGGCCGTGCCGAGCTTTTCGCGCTCGTCGAGATAATCGATGGTCACCCCCCAGCGTGCGCCATCGCCGAAATGCCGGCGGACCATCTCGGCCTTGTAGTTGACCGAGAGATAAAACCGCTGGAATCCCTGGCGCACGAAGTTCTTGAGGATGATCTCGAGGATGGGAGTGCCGCCGACTGGCAGCATAGGCTTGGGGCACTCTTCTGTTAGCGGCCTGAGGCGCTGGCCGAGGCCGCCGGCCATCAGCACTACCCAGTTGTCGTGCGGGCTGTGCTTGATGACATCGCCGAGGACTTCGAGGCCCACGACGCGCCCCGTCTCATCAACCAGTGGAACTTGCTTCACGTCGCTGCTGCGCATCACCGCCGCCGCCGCCTCGGGGCCGAGCTTAGCAGGGCAAGAGATCGGGTCGCGGTTCATTGCCTCGGCGATTCCGGCGTCGAGAGCGATGCCGCGCAACAGACCGCGCCGCACGTCGCCGTCCGTGACCGTGCCAACCAGGCGCTGCTCGCTGTCTACGACCAAGGCGATCTGCAGGGCGCTTTCATCGATGGCCCGGATGGCGTCGCGGATGCTGGCGTCGCGGCGCACCAGGGTCGAGCGCCATTCCTTGGCGGCTCGGCTGGAAGACACGTCCGGGAGGCGCGCCCCGGAGGGGCGGCGGAGACGGTCGATGGCGGCGATCGACATAGGCCGATCCTTCCTTAACGAAGTTAAAATCCGGTTGCCTGGCTTGCGGAGCGGGCGAGACCGCCTCAGCCCATGTAATTGACCAGGCTGAGCTTCTCGATGCTGCTGGTGGCGCTGTAAGAGGCTTGCATCTGGGTTTCGATCGTCTGCAGCTGCGTGATCGCGGTCGCCTGGTCGACGGTCAGGATGCTGCTGACGCCATTCTGGGCGAGGGCGAGCGCTTGCTGATGGACTGTGAGCTCGCTGTTGAGCTCGGATTGCTGCAGGCCCAGCTTGCCTTCCATGTTGGTGAGCGACTGCGTCGCCTGGTCGAGCATCTGGCCCGCCTGGGCGATGTTGGCCTGGTCGGTGGGGCTGGTCGAGCTGAACGGCCCGTTCTGCGCCAGGAAGTTCAAGACCCGCATGATCGGCTCGAAGGTGCTGGCATCGTTGGCGGTGATGCCGTAATCGAGGTTGAGCTGGTTGTCGATCTTGACCGGTGACAGCTGCGGACCCCCGGCGTAATAGCCGCCGCTGGCCGGTGCGCCGTTCACTGGCTTGGTCAGCGTCGCCGAGGCGCCGGTGGGCAGTCCGGAGAGATCGACGGGGGGAGTATTCGTGTCGGTGCCGCCGAAGACGTAACTGGTGCCGTCCTGCGTGTTGAGGAAGCCAGCGACCTGCTGCAGCATGAGCTTGGCCTGCGTCGCGATATCGGGCTGACTGTTGTTGTAGGCTTCGTTCGCTAGGTTCGAGTTGAAGCTCTGCACGGTCTGCCGGATCTGGTCGATCGACAGATTCATGGTTGAAAGCCGCGTGCTCAGCGTGTTGATCGAGTTGATGTAGCCCTGCTGCTGGGCGGTCTGCGTGCGGAAATCGACGAGCTGGCTCGCTTGCGGGGCGATCTGCGAATAGGTCTGCGCCTTGAGCCCGGTGGATACCTCGGCGTTGACGTCGTTCATCGCCGATTGGTTCTGCTGCAGATAGTACTGGATCAGGCTGTTCTGAGCGGCGGTCGAGATGGTGGTCATTGGCCGGGCCTCGCGGTTACGGCTGGATCTGCATCAGGGCGGAGAACATGTTGTTGACCACCTGAACCACCCGGGCCGAGGCGGCATAGGCGTTCTGGTAGACCGTCAGATTTGAGAGTTCCGTGTCCATGTTCACGCCGCTTTCGTTCTGGACGCTGGTGCTGATCTGGTTGAGCACCCCGGTCTGGTATTGCGAGTTGTCCGTGGCGTTGGCGGCCGCGGTGGAGCTCTGGCCGACGATCTGGCCCGCGTATTCGCTGAGCGTCACGGTCAGCGGTGAGGAGAAGTTGCCGGTCGCTGCAAAGACGGGCGCCGAATTAGCGATGCTGTTGGCAAGCGCCGCCGAGATCGCCGGGCTCAGCGTGGTCGAGGTGCCGTCGAGCAAACTCGGATTGGCCACGAGGCTCGGATTGACCTCGATGGTTGCGGCGTTGTCGACCCCGCCGGCGGGATTGAGGTTCGAGAATAGGTGATAGGCGTCACCTGGAGCGGATCCGGTCAGGCCACTATCGGTCGTCGGTAAGGGATTGCTGGGAGGTCCGGCGGCGAAAGTCGCGGTACCGGTGCTCCCGGTCGCGGCGGTAATCGACGAGGACAGTGCATTGCCAAGCGTATCGGTAATCTGAATGGTGCCGGTACTGGTTGCCGTCACCTTGACATGGGCAGCGAGCGCGGCGGGAAGCGCCGCCTGGACAGCGGCGGCGATCGCTGTGGTGCTCGCGGCGCCAATCGCTGCGGTGGTGACCGTGGTGCCTTCGATGGTCGCGGTGAAGGTATCGCCGATGGCGGGCGTGCCACTCATCGTGTGGGTCTGGGTCGACATGACCTGGATCGCGCTCGGCGGGTTGGCCGCCGGGCTCGCCAGGAAGGTTTCATTGCCGGTGCCGCTCGTCAGCGTGATATTCGAGCTCATCGCGTTGCCCGCGGCATCGGTGATCTGGATCGTATTGGCGCCGGTCGCGGTAACCTGGATGTTGGGGTAGTTGGCAAACTGGGCCTGGATCGCGGCGGCGATGGCGGTGCTTGTTCCAGCGGCAATTGGCGCAGTGGTGAAGGCGACGCCTTCGATGTTGCCGGTCAGCACGTCACCCGCGGCCGGCGTTCCGGACATGGTCTGGATCTGCGACGTCGCCACCTGGCCGGCGTTGTAGAGCTGCGTCGAGAACTGGTTGAGCTCCTGAGTGAGCGCCGGAAGCTGCGTATCGCGCATCTGCAGCAGAGCGCCGACATTGCCCCCGGTGATCTCCGAAGTGACGTCGAGGCCGTTGATGCTGATGCCGGAGGGGGTGCTCCCTGCAGTGAGCTTGCCCGATGGCGTGAAGCTCAGCTGCTGCGCGCTGCTGTTGACCAGAGTCTGGCCCCCTAGCAGCACTACCATGCTGTCATCGGAATTGGTGTAGGCCGTAATGTTGAGCTGCTGCGAGATCTGCAGGACCGCCTGATCGCGCTCGTCCTCCAGTGTTGCCGTCGACTGGTTGAAGGCGCGCGCATGCGCGATCTCGGAATTGTAGGTCGCGACCTGGCTCAACAGCGTGTTTACTTGCGTTACCGCGCTGCCGATTGCGGTATCGGCATTGGTCCGCAGCGTCTGGATGCCCCCCGAGGTGCTGTTGAGCTGGGCGGTCAGCGCTTGGGCGGACGTGACCGCATTCTGCTGCGCCACTGTGTCATTGGGCGAGGTGGCCAGGGTCTGCAGTGCGCTCGCGAGGGCGCTGACGCCATCGCCCAGGGTATTGCCGGAGCCGACATTGCCAAACAGGTTCTGGATCTGCTGGTAGTAGCTGTTGAGCGTACCGGCTGCCGAGGTAACGCTCTGCTGCGCGCGCAAGCTTGCGGCGAGGATGGGATCCTCGACCCGCTGCGCTACGCCGGGATTGACGCCGGCCCCTTGTCCATCGATGTATTGCGGCGTCGGACTGAGCGTCTGGCGCGAATATCCCGGTGTGCTCGCATTCGCAATATTGGCCGAGATCAGCGACAGATTGGCCTGGGCCGCCTGCAGTCCGCTGAGGGCGTTGGAAAGCGAGAGCGAAAGATCGATCATGCGCGCGCCCTCTAGAGCCGCCGGTCCACGGCGCAGGGGACCATGCGCGCGGGGCGGAGCGCACGGTGGCCGTCATACCGGCTCATCGGCCGGAGCCGGTCCTTCACCGACGCGACCACCATCTCGAGCAGCCGGCGGGTCGCCTCGCGGCCGACACGCAGCGTGCGCTCGTTCTTGGTAGTAGCCTCGGCCAGGCTGCCGCTGGCGGCGACGATCTGCGCCCGAAGCGGCGCCGGCAGACTCTCAATCCTGCCGCCGGTCGAGCCGAACTCGCGCACCTTGTCTTGATAGAGCTGGGTGAGGCGCAACTTCTCCTGCTGCAGCGGTGCAATGTCGCGCACATGCCCTGAGCGCACGCGCTCGGTCTCGTGCGTCAGGAGATCGGCGAGACGCATCATCAGATCCAGCATCTCCGTCGCCTCTCGTCCACCGCCTGGCGTGCCGGACGCGGGAGTCGTGGTGCTCGTGGTCTTTGCCGTCATTTCGTCTCCTGCGCGCGCAGGATTTCGCGCTGCACCGCATCGGCGATGCCGACGCCGCCGGCCTTGGCTGCAACCTTGCTGTATTGCTGCAGCAGCAGAGAGCGATAGACCGTCTCTCCATTGCCGCCGCCGAACAGCGAGTCGGTGCCGACGCCGGCGAACATGTTTTCGAAGACCTGCGACAGAAAGAAGGACTCGAAATCCTCGCCCGCCTTGTGTGCAGCCGCCGGATCGGCCGTCGTCGTCGGCTGCGGCGCGGCGCCGGCGACGGCCGTTCCGACGACTGGCGGCAAGGTGGCGGAGGTCGTATCCATCACATCAGCTCGATCTCGGCCTGCAGCGCGCCGGCGGCTTTGATTGCCTGGAGGATGCTGATCATGTCGCGCGGGCCGACACCCAGGGCGTTGAGGCTGTTGACGAGCTCCTGCAGGCTCACTCCGGCAGGCAGCACGGCCATCCGGCGGTCCGACTGCTCGTCGACTTGGACATTGGTGCGCGGCACGACGACCGTCTGAGCGCCGCCGCCAGGAGCGAATTGCACGCCGCCGGTGCCGGCCCCGACGGGCAGACCGGTCGTCGGATCGACGGGGGTGGTCGCTTGCCCCGTGGGTGCAAAGGGATTCGGCTGCGAGACCTGCGGCGTCTCGGTGATCTTGACCGTAAGGTTGCCCTGGGCGACGGCGACAGTGCTGATCCGCACATTCTCGCCCATGACGATGACGCCGTTGGCCTCGTCGATGACCACACGCGCCACCTCATCGGGCTCGACCCGCAGCTGCTCGATGTCGGTGAGCAGCGAGACGATGTCGCCCTTGAAGTTGGCCGGCATGCGGAGCTGAACGGTCGAGGGATCGAGCGGCCGCGCCGCATCGGATTTGAGATAGGTGTCGATCACGTCGGCGATCCGACGCGCCGTCGTGAAGTCGGGATTGCGCAAGGTCAGGTTCACATGGTTGAGCTTGTCGAGGTCGAAACCCACCTCGCGCTCGACGATCGCCCCGGAGGCGACCCGGCCCGAAGTCGGCACGCCCTTGGTGATAGAGGCGGCTTGACCCGCCGCCTTGACCCCCACGCCGGCGACCGAGCCCTGCGCCACGGCGTAGACCTCGCCATCGGCGCCGAGCATCGGGGTGACCAGAAGAGTGCCGCCGAGCAGGCTCGTGGAATTGCCCAACGCCGCCACCTGAACGTCGATGCGCGAGCCCTGGCGGGCAAAGGGTGGCAGGGTGGCGGTGACCATGACCGCGGCGACGTTGGCGGTGCGCAACGAATTGTCGCGCGCGTTGACGCCCATCCGCTCGAGCATGCCGATCAGGCTCTCACGCGTGAAAATGGCGTTGTTGAGCGAATCTCCGGTACCGTCGAGCCCGACCACCAGGCCGTAGCCGACCAGCATGTTGTCACGAACCCCCTCGAAATCGGCGATGTCCTTGATGCGCGACAGCGCGGCCGCCGGGCTGGCCGCTGGCAGCAGCAGGCCGAGCGCGCCAACAAGGGCGAACAGCACACGGTGGAAGCGGGAAGGGTTCGACATGGCGGCAAGCGCTTTTCTGGCGATCACGATCATCGCTCGTCCCTTGCCAGACTCATGCCAGCGTCAAACCCGCGCGACGCCTTGGTTTTTGCCGCCGTGACGCGCGCTCTACGCGGCAAACCGTGCCGGCGCGCGGCAGGTTTTGCCGATAGCTACCGCCCGTTAAGCCGCCCTTAACCGTGGCTTGGCAAGCTGGCGCCGCTGACCGACTCCTGTGAAAGGCGCCACGAGCCGATGAGGATCGAGTGGACCCCGCCGGTGCGGCGGACGACGACGCGCCGCGACGACAGGACCGATGCGACCAGCGGAGAGAAGTTCGCTTCTGCCTTGGAAGGTGAGACGCCGGCGGCCCGTGCGAGCGCCCCGCCGCCCCTCAATCCGGTGGACGCGCTCCTGGTCGCTCAGGAGCTGCCCGACGCCCTTACCGGGCGCCGCCGGGCCGTGCAGCGCGGCAGTAGCCTCCTTGACCGGCTGGATGAGCTCAGGCTGGCGCTGCTCCATGGAGTCCTGCCGCGCGAGCGTCTTCAGGATATTGCTCGCCTGGCGAGCACGGCCCGGGATGCGGTTGACGATCCGCGTCTCAGCGATCTCCTGGACGAGATCGACCTGCGTGTTGCCGTCGAGCTGGCGAAACTCGACCGCGCGGTTTGATCCAACCTAAAACTATCAGTCATTTCAACGAACTGTCATCTATCGTGCCGCTTGCTCTGGAAGCGGGCGATTCATATACTCGCCCACGATTTTGACCCCCGGCCTACGGAGTGGGTGAATGCGGCCGACGCTTCCGCCAGATTATCGACCGAGGGACGACGAAGAGTTTATGAACCCGCTGCAACTCGAGTATTTCCGCCAGAAGCTCCTGCGCTGGCGCGCAGAGCTGCTGGTCGAATCGACCGAGACGCTGCAACATCTGAAGGAAGAAAGCCTCGCGGAGCCCGATATTACCGATCGGGCTTCCCTCGAAACGGAGCGGGCGCTCGAGCTGCGCACACGCGACCGCGAGCGCAAGCTTATCTCCAAGATCGATGCGGCGCTGCTGCGCATCGAGGATGGCAGCTACGGCTACTGCGAGGAAACTGACGAGCCGATCAGCCTGCGCCGCCTGGAAGCGCGGCCCATCGCCACTTTGAGCCTCGAGGCCCAGGAGCGGCACGAGCGCATGGAGCGTACCCACCGCGACGACTAAGGGGCGACGCGGAAGGCGTCGTCGCGGGCGGGCTGCAGCGGTTGCTCTTGCAACCGCAAGAACCCGCTTGGTAGTGGACCGGCAACTTCGCGAGGCGCCCAAGCGGCGGGGTGCGGCTCTGCTGCGCAAGGCTGACGCGCCAAGGACCAACGCGCGTCGCGCCTTCGCCTTTAGAACGGCGCGAGAATGTCGAAGAGCTGCTCGCCGTAGCGCGGCTGCTGAATATTCGTGAGCTGACCGCGCCCACCGTAAGAGACACGCGCTTCCGCCAGCTTGTCGAGGGTGACGGTGTTGGTCGAGCTGATGTCCTGCTGGCGCACTACGCCGGTGATCTGCAGGTCCCGCACCTCGAAGTTGACGCGCATCTCCTGATGGCCGACGACCACCAGGTCGCCGTTGGGCAGCACCTGGGTCACCATCGCCGCAATGTTCATGGTGACCTGTTCCTCGCGCTTGGTCTGCGCCACCGCCTGATTGTTGGTCGTCCCATTGATGTTCGCGACGTTGTTGGCGGCAGGGCCGAGATGATTGATCAGGTTCGTCAGCCCGAACAGGCTTGAGACACCGTCCTGCTCCTGGGTGGTGCGCTGCCCCTGCGTGTTGTTGTCAAACTGCGCCTTGTCGTCGAAGCTGATCTGCACGGTGAGAATGTCGCCGGGCTGGCTTGCCCGCTGGTCCTTGAAGAACGCGCGGCTTCCCGTCTGCCACAGCGAATTGGGTCGCCGCTCGGCGACGACGGGGGTCGGCATCGGCAGCGACACCGGCCGATAACCGGGCTGCTGGTGCGGATCCTGGATGGTGGTGAGGGGCGGGGTCTCGCCGATCTGCGACACGCGGGTGAGGGCGTTGCAGCCGGCTAGCGCGGCGGTCGCGAGCAAGGCCAGGACGCGGACGGGGGAAGCCATGACGGATCTCCTAGCGGGCTGCCAGCTGCGCCGGCGTGATCACGGCGACGAGGTTGGGACCCGCCACCCTCGCGTCGATCACCCGATTCGACTTGGTGTTGCTGATGCGGATGGCCGATCCCATACCGCCATCCGAAAGCGCCTTGCCCTGGGCGGTGAGCCGCATGGTGTGCGTCTCGAGCACGATGGTGACGAGATCGCCCTTGTGGACGATCACCGGCGCTTGCACGTCGGCGCTACGGAGCGGCTCTTCGGCATGAATCAGGCGGCGCGGTGTCTTGCCGATGAGTTCGCCCGGATCGAGAATCAGGTCGGTGCCCACCCGGTCTGCGCGTATCGACAGGCTGGAGAGATCGGCCGCCGCGATGACCTCGCCCGGCGCCACGGCCCGATCCAACACGGGAAGCTTGATCATGCGGACGAGCACGCCGGTGACGCGTCGCTCCGAGGACAGGTCGCCGGGTGCCGCCACCATGGCGGAGAAGCGGCCGCTGCGGGGATCGAGAGTGAGGCCCTCGATATCGAGTCCCGTGGGCGGGCTTGCCGGCGCCACCAGGCGGAAGCCGGCATTGTCGAGCTGGAGCTGTGCGCCGGCGACGCTCTGGCGCTTGGCGATCTCCGCGAGGAGTGCCCGGGCGACGGTATCGCCGGTAACGATGCGCGTGGCGCGCTCGACCGAGGCCTGATCGAAGGGAGAGGCGGGGCGCCAGTCGAGCTGATGCTCGCGTGCGGTGGCCGCGAGCCAGGCGGCATCGAAGAGCGTCCGCGAACCGAGCGGCGGGGCGGGCGCGACCACGTCGGTGGCATGCGGGCCGGCATCACTGAAGAGATCGCCCAGCCGGATGACGTCGGCGTCCACGCTCACCGCCGGCCGCAAGGTCGGCTGGGCCAGAGCCGAAGCGCTGGCGAGAGCGAGCCCGGCGAGAAGAACGAGCGCGGTCAGGTGTCGGAGCATGGTTCCGGTTTTCATCGGCGTTACTGGATCTGGTTCAAGGTAGACATCATCTGGTCGGTGGTCTGGATTACCTTCGAGTTCATCTCGTAGGCGCGCTGCGCCGTGATGAGGTTGGTGATTTCCGATACGATGTCGACGTTCGAGGTCTCGAGCATTCCCTGATTGATTGTGCCAAAGCCGGTCGACCCGGGATTTCCAGTGGTCGCCTGGCCCGAGGCCTGCGTCTCCAGGTAAAGGTTGTTGCCGATCGCGTCGAGGCCGGCCTCATTGGCGAAATTGGCGAGCTGGAGCTGACCGACGGTCTGCGGGTTGGTCTGGCCGGCGACCTGCGCCTGCACCTGTCCGCTCGAATTGATCGAAATCGCGGTGGTGTTTTGGGGAATGGTGATGCCGGGCTGGACCACATACCCGTCGGTGGTCACGATCTCGCCGGTTGGGCTGAGCTGAAAGGACCCGGCGCGGGTGTAGGCGGTCGTGCCGTCGGGCTGCAGGATCTGGAAGAAGCCGCGCCCCTGGATCGCAAGGTCGAGCGGGTTACTGGTCTGGGTGAGATTGCCCTGGGTGGTGATGCGGTAGATCGCCGCCGTCTTGACGCCGATGCCGATCTGCACGCCCACCGGCACGATGGTGCCGCTGTCCGACGAGGTGGCGCCGCCGCGGCGCTCGGTCTGATAGAGCAGGTCCTGGAATTCCGGGCGCTGCTCCTTGAAGCCGGTGGTGTTCTGGTTGGCGATGTTGTTGGCGATGACCTCGACATTGGTCTGTTGGGCCATCATGCCCGTCGCCGCGATATCCATTGCACGCATGGATCAGGACCTCTTTCAGGAGACTTGGCTGAGCTTGTCGATGGCGTTGCCGCGGCGCTGATCCTCCTCATCGAGGAAGGTCTTCACCGTGCCGCTTTCGCGCGCCACAGAAAGCATGCGGGTGAGTTCGACCACCGGCTGGACGTTCGATTGCTCGAGCATGCCCTGCTGCACCGTGGCGGTGGCGGGCTGCGGCGTCTGGTCGGTAACCCAGAGGCCATTCGCCGCCGGTGTCACCGCCTGCGGCGCGGGAAAGTCGACGAGCTGCAGCTGGCCGAGAGCGGCCTGCTGCCCGGACCCGTCCTGGCCCACCGAAACGGTGCCGTCGGTTGCAACCGTGATGCCATGGGTGTTGGCGGGAACGACGAGCGGCTGGCCGCTATTGGTCAGCACCGGATAGCCCTGGCTGGTGACGATCTGGCCTTGGCTGTCGAGCTGAAAATGGCCGTTCCGCGTGTAGCGGACGCCGAGCGGCGTCTGAACCGCGAAATACCCTTGGCCGGATATCGCCAGGTCGAGCGGATTGCCGGTCTGGGTAATCGGCCCCTCGCGCAAGTCGCGTACCGTGCCTGCATCTTGAACGAAGGCGATCGGGCTGCGCTGCCCGCTCGGGCGTACGAGGTACTGGCTGAACAGCATCTCCTCCCCCTTGAAGGCGGGGGTGGACGCATTGGCCAGGTTGTTCGCCACCACGTCCATCTGGCGCTGGATCGCCATCTGGCTCGAAAGGGCGACGTAGGTTGCGTTCTCCATCGAGGATTCTGCTCGCGTCGAATGTTCTGTCAGGCATCCCGATGCATGTCGCGTGCCAAACGCGAACGCCGCAGCGGCCCGCGGATTTTTCGCTGCGCTGACGACAGCCGGGGCAGGCTTTGCCGGGTAGTTCCTGCCCGCATGCCCGGCCCGCTTCCGCGCTTTTGCCCCGCCCGGCGCAACCCACCGTTTCACCAGTTATTAAGCTTGTGCGTCCTATGCTGCGGGCCATTGCAAGAGCCTGAGGCGAAGTGCGCCCATGTCCGACCGGACTGCCGATGAAGCCCTCGAAACTCCGATCGAGGGACTCGCAAGCAAACCCAGCCGCAAGAAGCTGCTGCTGTTGATCGGCGGCGCGCTGCTGCTGCTGCTGATCAGCGGTGCCGTGCTCTATTTCACCGGAGTGGTGGACAAGGTCATCGGCCACAAGGAGCCGGCGAAGGTGGCGGAAAAGGTCGCGCCGCCCGCCGTGTTCTTCGATCTGCCCGATCTCCTGGTCAATCTCAACACCACCGGCCGCAAGGCGAGCTTCCTCAAGCTATCGGTCAGCCTGGAGCTGGAGCGTCCGGAGGATTTGCCGCGGCTGCAGGCGGTGATGCCGCGCATCATCGACAACTTCCAGGTCTATCTGCGCGAGCTCCGCGTCGAGGATCTGCGCGGCTCCGGCGGCATCTATCGCCTGCGCGAGGAGTTGCTGGCGCGCGTCAATGCCGCGGTGGCGCCGATCAAGGTCAGGGACGTGCTCTTCAAAGAAATGCTGGTCCAGTAACGGCAGACCGGCGGGAATTCACGGAATGGCCGACGAGCAGAATCAAGCGCAATCCGAAGAGGAGAAGCTCGCCGCCGAATGGGCGGCGATGGCCGAGAGCAATCCGAGTGAGGGAGAGGCTGCGGCCGGCGGCGAGGGCAATGCCGGAGGCGAAGGTGAAGGCGAAGCCGGCGCCGAAGGTCAGCCCGGGACCGCCCGCGTCCTCAATCAGAACGAAATCGACAGCCTGCTCGGCTTCGGCGAGGGCGAGGCCGGCGGCAAGGAAAATTCCGGCATCCGCGCCATCATCGATTCCGCGCTCGTCTCTTATGAGCGCCTGCCGATGCTCGAGGTGGTGTTCGACCGCCTCGTCCGCATGATGTCGACGAGCCTGCGCAATTTCACCTCGGACAATGTCGAGGTGTCGATCGACAACATCACCTCGATCCGCTTCGGCGACTATCTCAATTCCATCCCGCTGCCGGCGATGTTGAGCGTGTTCAAGGCGGAGGAGTGGGACAATTACGGGCTTCTCACCGTCGATAGCGCGCTCATCTATTCGATCGTCGACGTCCTGCTTGGCGGGCGCCGCGGCACGGCGGCGATGCGCATCGAAGGGCGGCCTTATACGACGATCGAACGCAATCTCGTCGAGCGGCTGGTCTCGGTGGTGCTGTCCGACCTCTCCGGCGCCTTCGATCCGCTGAGCCCCGTCACCTTCCGCTTCGAGCGGCTTGAGACCAATCCGCGTTTTGCCACCATCGGTCGCCCGGCCAATGCCGCGGTGCTGGCGCGGCTGCGCGTCGACATGGAGGATCGCGGCGGCCGGCTCGAGGTGCTGCTCCCCTACGCCACGCTCGAGCCGGTCCGCGAGATCCTGCTGCAGGGCTTCCTCGGCGAGAAATTCGGCCGGGACTCCATCTGGGAAGCGCATCTCGCCGGCGAACTCTGGTACACGAGCGTTCCGATCGAGGCGGTACTCGACACGGTCGAACTGTCGCTGCGCGACGTGCTCAACCTCAAGGTCGGATCGCGTGTCCTGCTCAACGTCAATTCGAGCTCCGACGTCCAGCTCGTCTGCGGCGATCTCGCCATGTTCAAGGGGAAGATGGGCCGAAAGGGCGGTCACATCGCCATCCGCATCAGCGAAAAGATGGAAAAGGAACGAGGAGGCCACAGTCCATGACCATTACCTTGGCCGCGGATCTCACCGTCGCCGTTCTTCTCGTCTTCACCATCTACTATGCCGCCAAGCTCAGCCGGAGGCTGAACGCGCTCCGCGCCGACAAGGCGGCGCTGCAGGGGCTGGTGCAAAATTTGATGCAAGCGTCGCAGAGTGCGGAAGCCGGCATTCGCGGTCTCAAGACGGCCGCAGACGAGACGGGACGCGAACTGCAGAAGAAAGTGCAGGAGGCTCAGTCGCTGCGCGACGACCTCGCCTACATGATCGATCGCGGCGGCGGTGTGGCCGACCGGATGGAGAGCTCGCTGCGCGCGCGGCGTGAAGAGCCTGCGCGCGAGCCGGCCCGCTTGCGTCCCGTCGAGGCGCCGCAGCCTCGTCCGGCGGAGGCTCCGGCGCGGCGCGAGGTGAAATCCGGCCCGACGAACTTCATTCAGGAGATGGCAGCGCGGCTCGCACCGGGGCTCGCTCAGGGTAACGGCACGGCGCCCTCCCGGGCGGAGCGCGACTTGCTGCGCGCGCTCGCCGGCCGCCGCTAGGAGCGATGATGGAGTTCCGCCTTCGCCTCGTGCCGGTGGCGATCGTCGCCGCGGTCGGATTGCTCGGGATCAAGCTCGGCGATGCCTGGCTTGCAATCGACCCGGCAGTGCCGGCGGCGCGCGCCCAGGCCGAGCAGCAGCCGGTGAAACCGGCTGCAGCGAGTTCTACTGCTGTGCCGGCCGCCGCTCCGACGCAGCCCGCCGCGGCGGCGGCAAAGCCCGCGGCGGTTGACCCCGCCTCGGCGGGCGAGAAGCGCGCGCCGGTGGATCCGCTGTCGATGAGCCCCGCGGAAGTCGAGTTGTTGCAGAAGCTTTCCGAGCGCCGCGCCGAACTCGACAAGCGCGCCGCCGAGCTCAGCCAGCGCGAGGTGCTGCTGCAAGCCACGGAGAAGCGGATCGACGACAAGATCGCCAAGCTTGCTGATTTGAAGAAGCAAATCGGCGGCATCGTCGATCAGCAGAACCAGCAGGACGATGCCAGGCTGATGAGCCTCGTCAAGATTTATCAGACAATGAAGCCGGTCGATGCGGCGCGCATCTTCAGCCAGCTCGATATGCCGGTGCTGCTCGGCGTGCTCGAGCACATGAAGGAGCGCAATGCCGCGCCGATCTTGGCGGCGATGGACCCGGCAAAGGCCAAGGCGGTGACGCTCGCTCTGGCCGAGCGCAAGGACCAGCGCGCCGACGCCTCGATTCCGTCACAAAAGCCGGCGGCGCAGCCGTAACTCGAGGGAAGGAAGTGGGAGTTTCATCGATGTCGATGCGCGGCGAGGACGCCGATCTCAGGAGCAAGATTGCGGCGATCGCACCGAGAAGCGCGGCCGCAGTCGATCCTGCCGCGATCGCCTCGGTGGTCGAGGCCGTGGTGTCGAGCCTCAGCGGTGACATGTCCGTTGCCGACCTCAAGCTCTATCACGAGCTCGAGCAGCTCGCCCGCTACATCCAGAGCGCCAAGCGCGAGATCGCGGCGATCCGGCCGCATGACATCAGCGCTCGCATTCCCGCCGCGACCGACGAACTCGACGCGGTGGTGGGCCATACCGCCGAAGCCACGGGCACCATCCTCGATGCCGCCGAGTGCATGGAGAAGCTCGCGCCCAAGATGCCTGGGGAGACCGGCCAGATCATTGCCGACGCTGTCACCCGGATCTATGAGGCCTGCAACTTCCAGGACATAACCGGTCAGCGCATCACCAAAGTGGTGAAGACGCTGAAATATATCGAAGAGAAGATCGACGCGCTGCTCGCCGCCTTCGGCGAGGAGCTCGGCGAAGCCGAATGCGCGACCCCTGCGCCCGAGCCCGAGCCTATGGACGAGAATGCACGTCTGATGCACGGACCGCAGCTGCCGCAGGAGGCGAACAAGCAGGCCGACATCGATGCCATCCTGGCGGAGTTCGATCGGCAATGATCTTTCGCCGCGGCATACTCGCTCTCGCGGTTCTACTGGCGCTCGTCGCGGGTGCTCTGCCGGTGCGCGCCGCCGATACGGTGGGCGTGCGCGCGGCCGAGCACGAGAAGGCGGGTTTCGCCCGCATCGCCTTCGATTGGAAGGCGCCGGTAAGCTTCGATGCCAAGATCGTCGGCGAGACGCTGACCGTGCATTTCGGCCGGAAGTTCACTGCCGATCTCGGCGCAGTGAAGCGCAACCTCGGCGCCTATATTGGCACGATCGGCATCAGCGAGGATGGCGCCAGCATCGTCGCCACGCTGAAGCGGCCGGCCACGCTCCACAGCTTCACCGATGGCAATACGGTCGCCATCGACATCATTGCGAGGCCGACAAGATCTGCAACCGCGGAGCCGCAACCTGCGGCGGCCGATCAGGTCGCGGTTCCGACCGGCGCTGCGGCCATTGTCGGGTTGCGCTTTGGCGAACATCCGGGCTTCCGCCGCGTGGTGTTCGACTGGAACGGCAGGATCGACTACACCTTCAGCGAAGCGAAAGGGGTGGCGCATCTGCGGTTTTCGCGACTGGCGAAGATCGATGTTGCGTCTCTCTCTCGCGCGCTGCCCGACCTCTCGCCGCGGCTCGAGCAGCAGGGTGACGCAACCGCTCTCAGCTTCGCCGTGCCGGCGGGAACGCGGTTCCGCGATTTCCACAGCGGCAACAGCGTCGTGCTCGATGTGCTAGGCGGCGCTCCGCCGCCCGCCGCCCAAGCACGAGGTGGGGGCGGGATCACCCCGCCGCCCGAGCTGATCGAACCTTCGGCGGGCGGCGCGCAGCAGCCGAGGCCGGCGCTCGGCGCACCAAGGCCTCTGACGCGACCTTTGAGCCAGGCCTCGCCGCCACCGGGCTCTCTGCCGGTGCATTACGCGCTCGCGCCCCAGGGCGCGAGTTTGCGTTTTGACTGGCAGAAGCCGGTTCCGGCAGCGGTGTTTCGGCGGGGCGAGGCACTGTGGATCGTCTTCGCTGGGCCGAGGCCGCTCGATCTCAATGAGCTGCGCCGCGCCACCGGCGATGTGATCGAGCGCGCCGACCAGCTGCCCGAGGCGAAGGCAACGGTGCTGCGCTTGGTCGCGCGCCCTGGCATCAATCCGAGCTTGCGCCGCTCCGACAACAGCTGGATCGTCGATCTCCGCCCGCAAGAGCTGCGCGCCGAGGCGCCGGTCGCGGTCACGGTGCGCCCCGGCGCCGCCACTCCCGACGTTCTCTTCGGTCTTTCCGAGCCAAGTGAGCCGCTCTGGCTGCACGATCCGGAGATTGGCGACACGCTGGTCGTGGTCCCGGCCAGCGAGAGCGGCCGCGGCATCGCCCGCGAGCAGAATTTCGTCGATTTCAGCGTACTCGCGAGCGTCCAGGGCATCGTGCTGCGGCCGAATGCCGACGATCTCAGGGTGCAGCGCGCCGAGGGCGGTCTGGAGGTGACGCGGCCGGGTGGTCTCGTCCTGTCTCCGCCCAGCGATCGCGAGCTTGCGCGCCAGCCGGGTGGCCTCGGGCGCCTCTTCGATTTCGCCGACTGGAAGGGACCGTCCACCAACACTTTCCTCCAGCAGCGCTCGCGGCTCGAGCTGGCCGCGGCGGCGGCACCCGCATCCTTCCGCTCGAAGCCGCGGCTGGCGCTGGCACGCTTCTATTTCGCCAATCTGTTCGCGCCCGAGGCGGAGGGCGTGCTCGACGCGATCCGGCGCGACGACCCCAACCTCATGGCCGATCCGTCGGTGCTGCTGATGAGCGGCGCCGTTCACCTGATGATCGGCGACGAGGCGCAGGCGGCGCAGGAGCTTGGTCAGAAAAGTCTCGACAATGAGCCCGAGGCGCTGCTGTGGCGTGCTTCGCTCTCGGCCGATCTCGGCGACTGGAAGCTCGCGGCGCATGGCTTCGCGCTCTCGAGCAATCTGATGCCGCGCTACCCGCAGGCGCTCCGCGACCGCTTCGCGCTGCAGGCTGCCCAGGCCTTCCTCCAGACGGGGCAGCCGCCCGAAGCGCAAGCGATGACCCAGCTCGTGCTCAAGAGCAACCCGCCGCTCGGCGACAAGGCTATGGCGCTCTATCTCGATGGCAAGCGCGCTCTCGCTCAGGGCGACTTCAGCCATGCAATCGATCTCTGGACCGAGGTCGCCGGCATGAATGACCGGCCAAGCCGGGCGCGGGCGCTCTATGCGCGCACCATGGCCGAATTCGGCGCCAAGAGGATCGACCGGCCGGCGGCGATCAAGCAGCTGGATCGGCTGCGCTTCGCCTGGCGCGGCGACCGGTTCGAGTTCGACCTGCTGCGCAAGATCGGCGAACTCAAGCTGGCCGACGGCGATCAGCGCGGCGGGTTTGACGCGCTGCGCGAGGCGGGCACGGATTTTCCGGACTATCCCGAGTCCAAGGCGGTGCTGCAGGAGCTGAGCGACGGGCTCGCCGAAGTGTTTCTCGGCAAGGACGCGGAGCAGGTTCCGCCGCTCAAGGCGCTTGCGCTCTATGACGAGTTCAAGGACTACGCGCCGGTTGGCGAGCGGGGCGACGCAATCGTACGCCGACTGGTGGACCGGCTGGTGGCCATCGACCTCCTCGATCAGGCGGCGTCGCTGCTCCAGGACGAGGTAACCCATCGCCCCATGGGGCGCGACAAGGCGCGCGTGGCGACGCAGCTCGCCCTCATCCGCCTGCTCGACAACAATCCCACGGACGCGCTGAAAGCGCTCGACATCGATGTCGGCAAGGACGTGCCGACGGAGCTTCAGCGGCAGCGCCAGCAGCTGCGCGCCCGCGCGCTCGCCCAGCTCGGCCGTACCGACGGGGCGCTCGCGATCCTGGCAAACGATACCAGCCGCGATGCCGATCGACTGCGCGCCGATATCTTTTGGCGCACGCATAATTGGACCGAGGCGGCGAAGGCACTGGCCCGGTTGGCGCCGCCGCCGGCGGCCGATGGCAGCATCGACAAGGCGTCAAGCCAGCTGGTGCTGAACTGGGCTTCGGCGCTGACGCTCGCCGGTGACCATCAGGGCCTGGCGAAGCTGCGTGACACCTACGGCAAGGCAATGGCCGCGACGCCGCTCGCTGACGCCTTCCGCGTCGTGGCCGGAGAAAGCACCGCCACCGGCCCGTCCACCGACGATCCCGTCTCCGTCGCCAGCCGCGTCGCCGAAGTGAGCGAATTGCAGAGCTTCATGGCGAGCTACAAGCAGCGGCTCGCCAAAGACAAGCTGAGCGCGATCAACTAGCGGGTCAGCGGTATCGGCCTACGAGAACCGCCGACCACATGCCCGTCACTCGCCGTAGAATTTTGCCGCGTCGTCGTGCAACTCTTGGCGCGAGTCCTGGCGCAGATACATCATGTGCCCGCCGGCGTAAAGCTTGAGCGACACGCGTTCGCCGATGACTTTCTGCGGCAGGTGATCGACGAGGTAGCGGCTCGTCATGTAGGGCGTGGTGAGATCGGTCATGCCATGCGCGATCAACAGCTTCAGCCGGGACTGCAGCGACAGTGCCTCGGCCAGCGCATCCGCTGCACCGATCTCGCGCCGTCCGCTGTTCTCTCCCTCGCGCCATTGCCAGTGCCGGCTCACCTCGTGGCTCAGCAGGACATAAGCGAGATCCGTGCGGTAGCCGAGCTCGCCGCGAAGATAGGCGGTGAAGGCGCGGGTGAAGGGAGCGATGGTCCCGTCGAGGATCGGGTCTTGCTCGGGATAGGCGCCCGCCGGGTCGGGGTCCGGTGCCAGCACCGTGCCGTCATAGCGGCTCAGGATCTCGCCCTGCGCGCGATGGAGCGCCTTGGCATACGCGCCAGGCGGCACGCGCCCGTTCCACCGCGCGACGGTCGCGTCGTCGAGGCCGATGAGGGACGCGATCCGAGCGTAGAAATTCGCCGGACGCTCGGTTGATCCGGCGGCAAGGCCAACAAGATAGTCGCCGAGCGCGAAATGCTCGGGCTCGGCGAGCGCCTGCGGCGTCAGCGCGTGATGCTCGGCAAGCTCGACCGCGGCGTAGGAGGGCAACCGCAGCGCCCAGGGCAGAACGTCGAAGCGGTTGCCTTGCAGGAGGTCAAACTCGATCACCGGGGAGATCAGCATGATGCCGCTGGCCGCGATGCCCTCGCGCTGGGCAAGGAGCCCGGCCAGACGCGCGGCGCGGAAGCCGCCATAACTCTCGCCGACGAGATAGACGGGCGAGGCGAGCCGGTCTGAGCGGGCAAGGTGGAGACGGATGATCTGAGCAAGCACCTGCAGGTCGGGCTCGACGCTCCAGAGCTTCTTCGCCTGATCTCCATTGACCGCGCGGCTGTAGCCGGTGCCCACGGGATCGATGAAGACGAGGTCGGTAAAGGGCAGCCAGCTCGCGGGATTGTCGCTCACCCGATTGGCGGAAGCTTCAGGCTTGCCGTCGGCAAAATCGAGCGCGCGGGGACCGAGCGCGCCGATATTGAGATAGGCCGAGGCTGCACCGGGACCGCCATTGAAGGCATAGGTGATCGGCCGCTTGCTGCGGTCCCCGGCGCCGTCGAGGGTGAAGGAAACATAGAAGAGGTCGGCCTCGGTCGTACCTTCCGCGTCGCGCAACGGCAGCGTGCCGGCGGTCGCGGTATAGCTGAGCTCGCTGCCGCCAAGCCGGATCTTGTGATGGGTGATGGCATCCGCGGGGAGCAGTGCCCCCGCCGCTTGGGGCTTTGGCGTCGGCTTTTCCTCGTGCGCATGCTGGGGCGGCGCGTCAGCGGCGTAGGCCGGACCGGAGATCAGGCCAAGCAGCAGGGGCAGGGTGAGCGACAGAACGGAGCAGAACCGGCGCATGGCGGCCTCGCAACGGGACAGAGCCCGAGCTTAGCCGGAATCGCTCAGTGGCCGAAGCTCTGTACCAGCGAGCCGGCGACGAGATACCAGCCGTCGACGAGCACGAAGAAGATGAGCTTGAAGGGGAGCGAGATCGTTACCGGCGGCAGCATCATCATGCCCATCGACATGAGGATCGACGAGACGACGAGGTCGATGATGAGGAAAGGCAGGAACAGCAGGAAGCCGATCTCGAAAGCGCGGCGCAGCTCGCTGATCATGAAGGCCGGCACCAGCACCCGGTAGGGAACGTCCTGGGGCGAGGCGACGGAATCGATCTTGGCCAGGTCGGCGAAGAGCTGCAGGTCGCGGCTGCGGACATGGGCGATCATGAATTCGTGCAGCGGTGCTGCGGCGCGGGTGAGCGCTTCCTGCTCGGGAAGCTTATCGGCGATCAGCGGCGCAATGCCGTCGTTGTAGGATTTCTGTAGCGTTGGGGCCATGACGAAGCCGGTGAGGAACAACGCCAGGCTGATCAACACGATATTGGGCGGCGTCTGCTGCAGCCCCAGCGCATTGCGCAGAAAGGACAGCACGACGATGATGCGAGTGAAGGAAGTGATGGTGACGAGGATAGCCGGTGCAAGGCTGAGCACCGTCAATAGCGCCACGAGCTGGACAATGCGGCCGGTCGTCGAACCTCCGCCTTCGCCGCCGAGATCGAGGGTCACCGATTGCGCCATCGCCGGCGTGACGGAGAGGACAAAGAGGAGTGCCGCGAGTGCCGCGAACTTCCAGAAACGGCGGCTCACGGCGCACCGCCCTCGATCGTGCCGGAGAAGTCCCCGGCATTCCCGCATTCGATGAGCAGGTCGCTTTGATTGCCGAGGAGTAGCAGGTGCTCGACCTCGTCGCGCTTCAGCAGCACGAGGCGGCGTTTGCCGTCGAGCGGCAGCACTTCAATGATGGAGAGCCGGCGCTTGCCGCGCGTCACGGCGAGGCGGCCGCCGAGGCCGAGGCGCCGGGCGATCCAAGCGCAGGCGATGATGAGCAGCACGACAAAAGCGAGCGCGAGCACGAAGCGCGAATAGACGTCGAAGCCCATGGTCAGCGGGATCCTTCCTGGCCGTAGGCGTCGTTGGCGCGGTGGCGCAGCGCCGCTTCGCGCTGCCGGACGAGGTCGCCGGCGAGTTCATCGAGCGCGGCGGCAAGCTCGGCAAGCCCCTGTGCGAAGGCATTGCGTTCTGCGGCGGGGAGGGCGGGTGCCGCCTCGCAGATCTCGGCGACAGCGGCATCGAGCCCGCTCAGCTCGACGAGCGCGCCCTCCGCAATGGAGCGGCGCGCCGCGGCGATCGTGGCGGCGACCTCGTTTAGCCGGGCGAAAGCGGTGCTCATGGTGCGCCTCCCGTGACCGCCTGGCGCTCATTTGCGCGATAAAGATAGAACAGGATCTCGGCCACCGCGGCGAAGGCAGCGATCGGGATCTGCTGACCGACCTCGACCGCGGCAAGAATCTCGGCGAGATCGGCGTCCTCGCGCACCTTGATGCCGTGGGCGAAGGCGAGCTCGAGGATGCGTTCGGCCAGCGCGCCGCGGCCGGTGGCGACGACGCGCGGCACCTTGTCTTCCTGCCGATCGTATTGCAGCGCGACGGCAATCTGCGAGCGGTCAGGCGAAGGGCGGGACTGTGACAAGGCGATCCTTCCGGGATGAGGAAGACGACGCATCATGCGCCCGGCATGCTTAATTAATGGTTGCCGTCCGCGCGGTCTGCGCCCGTAACGCGATGGAGCGACACGACAATTCGAGGGCTGCCGGCGGCGCGTTAACTCTCTGCGAGGGCGTCGAAAATACGCGCGATTTTACTGGTTATTAATCAGAGCCGTAGAAGATTGCGGGCATGGATCTTGGCAAGATTCCCCTGCTCGAAGCGATCACGCGGCGCATGAGCTGGCTCGGCGAGAGGCAGTCGGTTCTGGCGCAGAACGTCGCCAATGCGGACACCCCCGGCTACACCGCCAAGGACGTCAAGCCGCCGAGCTTCGCAGAGATGGTCTCCGGCGCCTCCGCGCGCCTTCCGATGGCGGTTACCGAGCCGGGTCAAATCGAGCCGGTGCACGACGATGGCGGTTTCAAGCTGGTCGCGCAGAAGACATCCGAGCGCTCGCCCAACGGCAATGCGGTCAGCCTCGAAGATCAGATGATGAAGATTTCCGACACCACCAACGACTACGCGCTGACCACGAGCCTCTATCGTCAGCAGATCAACCTGCTGAAGATGGCGCTCGGCCAGAACAACGGCAGCTGAGGAACGACGTCCGATGGATTTGCAGACTTCGCTGCAGCTCTCCTTTGCCGGCATGAGCGCCCAGAGCACGCGGCTGCGCGTCATCGCCGAAAATCTGGCCAACGCCGACAGTACCGCGCAGACGCCGGGCGGCGCGCCCTATCGTCGGCAGGTCGTCACCTTCAAGAGCGTGCTGGACCATTCGCTCGACGCCACCTCCGTCAAGGTCTCCGGCATCGTTCCCGCGGGAGGCGACTTCCAGCGCAAGTACGATCCCGGCAATCCCGGCGCCGACGCCGAAGGCTATGTGTTGATGCCCAATGTCAATCCGCTGATGGAGCTGATGGACATGCGCGAGGCGCAGCGCAGCTATCAGGCCAATCTCGACAGCATCTCAGCGGCCAAGAGCATGATCAGCCGCACCATCGACCTGCTCCGCTAACCGCCCTTTCGGAAGGAATCGTCATGGTTGCGACCATTGCCAACGCTGCTGCCGCCTATGCCAATACCGGCCGGATCGGCGGCGGTCCAGGCCTTGCGGCGCGCGACACCGGCACCGGCTTCGCCGATATGCTGAAGGAAGCCGCAGGCGATGCGGTAGGCGCGCTCAAGACCGGCGAGGCCCAGAGCCTCCAGGCGGTGACGTCGGGCAAGGCTGACCTCACTAAGGTGACCGAGGCGGTCAACAACGCCGAGATCGCGCTTCAGGCGGTGATCGCCATACGCGACAAAGTGATCGCCGCCTACCAGGACGTGTCGAAGATGGCGATCTGATGAACGCCAACGACGCGATCGATCTCGCGCACCAGACCGTCGTCGTCGCGCTCAAGCTCGGCGCGCCGGTGATGCTGCTGGCGCTTGTCGTGGGCCTGGTCATCTCCTTCCTTCAGGCGCTGACCCAGATCCAGGAGATGACGCTCACCTTCGTGCCGAAGATGCTGGCGATCCTCGTCTCGCTCCTGGTGCTGCTGCCGTTCATGTTGACGACGCTCACCGCGTTCATGCATTCCCTGGTCAACCGCATCATCACCGGCTGAAGGCGATGCTGCAGGAGCTGCTGCCGCACGACGTCTTCGCGGTGATGCTGATCTTCTGCCGCGTCGGCTCGGCCATCATGCTGCTGCCGGGGTTCGGCGAGTTCTACGTGTTCCAGCGCTTCCGGTTGCTGCTGGCGCTGCTGCTTGCCGTGCTGCTGACGCCGCTGCTCCAGCCGATCCTGCCGCCGCTGCCCGGCAACGCCGTGCAGCTCGCATCGATCGTCGGCAGCGAGGTGGTGATCGGCCTCTTTCTCGGTTCGATCGCGCGCGTTCTGTTGGGCGCGCTCGACATCGCGGGCACCATCATCTCCATTCAGCTCGGCCTTTCGGCAGCGCAGATCTTCAACCCGATGGCGGCGGCGCCGGGCAGCCTGCCCAGCGCGCTCTACGGCCTAATGGGCGTGCTGCTCATCTTCCTCACCAATCTCCACCATCTGCTGCTGCGCGCGCTGGTCAACAGCTACGACGTCTTCGCGCCGGGCGTGCTGCCGCCGCTTGGCGACCTCTCCAACGTGATGGCGCGTGCCGTGGCCGGAGCTTTCGTCATCGGCATGGAGATGGCGGCGCCCTTTATCCTGCTGGGGCTGGTTTTCTACGTCGCCATCGGCATCGTCGGTCGGCTGGTGCCACAGCTCCAGATCCTCTTCGTGACGCTGCCACTGCAGATCATCGGCGGCCTCTTCATCATGGCCTTCGTGCTGGCTACGAGCATGCAGTGGTTCCTCGACGCCTTCACGCAGCAATTCACTGCGCTCACCGGCGGCTGAGGCAGGACCATGGCCGAGAGCGACGACAGCTCAAAAACGGAGCAACCGTCCCAACGCAAGCTCACCAAGGCGCGCAGCGAGGGACAGGTCATCCAGTCGCGCGAGATCAACAGCCTGTTCATGCTGTCGGTCGGCGCGGCGATCGTGTTGCTCTTTGCGCCGAGCGTCGCAGGGCGCATGGAAGTGACCTTGGCGCGCTTCCTCGATCCCGCCAGCCTGATCGGCGGTGGCGGGGTGCTGTGGGAGGCGGTGGCGGCGCTGCTCGTGGAACTGGCGAAGGCCTGCGTGCTGCCGCTGGTGCTGCTGGTCGCGGTGGCAATCGCCGGCTCCGTCATGCAGACCGGCCTGGTGTTGGCCACCGAGAAACTCGGTTTCGATATCAGCCGCGTCTCGCCGCTGGCCGGGCTGAAGCGTCTCTTCTCGCTGCGCGCCGTGCTGGAATTCATCAAGAACCTCGCCAAGGTCGCCGCCGTGATGGGCGTTGCCGGCTGGTTTCTGGCGCCCGAGCTGCTGCGCGTGCCGGCGATGATCAGCCTCGATGCCGGCGCGCTCGGCGCGGAGATCCAGCACGCACTGCTGCATCTGTCGCTCGGCATTCTGGGTCTCATCGTCGTTCTTGCGCTCGTCGACTACGCCTATCAGCGCTTCAGCTTCATGCGCGAAATGCGGATGTCGAAACAGGAGGTGAAGGAGGAGAACAAGCAGTCCGAAGGCGACCCGATGGTCAAGGCGCGGCTGCGCCAGATCCGCATGGATCGCGCACGCCGCCGCATGATGGCCGCGGTGCCGACCGCATCGGTGGTGGTCACCAACCCGACCCACTATGCGGTGGCTCTGAAGTATCAGATGGGCGCCAAGGGCGCCCCGCGCGTGGTGGCGAAGGGCGCGGATCTGATTGCCCAGCGCATTCGCGAGATCGCCCGGGAGAACGATGTGCCGCTGGTTGAGAACCCGCCGCTCGCGCGCGCGCTCTACGCGACTGTCGATCTCGACCATGAGATTCCGCCGGAGCACTACCGCGCCGTGGCGGAGATCATCAGCTACGTCTTCCGCCTGAAGGAAAAAGCGCGGCCGCGATAGGGGCCGGCACACAGGATATGCTAGACTGGCCCCGGATGGATGGCACTTCCAAGCAGGCGTTGCCGGTGACCGGCACCGCCCAGAACATCGCAGCTCCTGCCCTTGGCCGCGGATCGCCGGCATGGATTCGCTGGCTGGCGCCGCTTGCTTTGATTGCGGCGGTGGCCGCCGGCATGCTGCTGCTGGCCTCGCTGGTGGAGTTCGATTGGGGCGGCGCCCGCGTGCTCGGCCTGGGGCTCGCCGCGCTCGCCGGCGTCTGCGCCGCGGCGAGCCTGGTCGGCGGCCAGCTCCATCGCACGCTGAGCGGCCGGGTCGATCTGCTGAGCCAGGCGCTCGAGGCCTCGCCCAACGCCCATCTTATTCTGGGTCCGGACGGGGCGGTCGCCTATGCAAGCGCCGCCTTCCACCGCTTCTTCCCCGAGCTCGGCAATCCGCCGCTCGACCAGCTGGAGCAGCGCTTTGCCGCCGATGGCGGCGCGGCGGGCGAATTCGCCCGCCTGCGCCACGACGCCTCGCATTATGGCCGGGCGCAGGGCCGGCTAGCCCTGCGCTACAACCCCGCCGGGACCGCCTGGTTCAACCTTTCGGCGCATCTTCTGGCCGGCCGCCCCGGCTACAGCCTCTGGACCTTCGAGGACGTCACCGCGCGCCACGAGATGGAGCAGGTGATCCGCGACGAGCAGATGAAGCTCGCCGATTTCCTCGATCACGCGCCGATGGGCTTCTATTCGGTCGATGGCGAGGGGCGGTTCCTCTTCGTCAACCAGGCGCTCGCCGACTGGCTTGGCGCCTCGCCGGGCGAGCTCGTCGACGGCGGCGCGCGGCTCCGGGACTTCCTCGCCAGCGACGCGCCGCCGGGCAGTCCCGCGCATGCGCCCTTCGAAGGCGGCGCTGCCGGCGCGCCGCGCGGCGAGGTCGTGCTGCGCGGCCGTCAGGGCCGCACCGTTTACGCCGCGATCAGCCAGTCGGTGGTCAAGATCGGCGACAGCCTGCGCACCCGGTCGGTGGTGCGCGACCTCACGCCTGAGCGCGAATGGGAGGAGGCGCTGCGGCTGTCGCGGTTGCGCTTCCAGCTCTTCTTCGCCAATGCGCCGGTAGGCATCGCGCTTCTCGATCGCGACGGGCGTCTGGTCGAGGCCAACCGGGCGCTGGGCGAGCTTTTCGGCACCGCTCCGGGCGAGCTCAACGGCAAGGAGCTGGTGCGCTTCCTGTCGCCGGAGAGCCAGGGCGAGGTGGCGATCAAGATCGGCGCCGCCGCCAACGGCCAGGTGATCGCGCGCCCGGTCGAGGTGCGGCTCGCGGGCCCGCGCGACAAATCCGCATCGCTCTTCGTCAGCCGGCTCGACGCGGCCGAGGAGGGCGAGGTCGGCGTCATCCTGCATTTCATCGATACCACCGAGCAGAAGAGCCTCGAGGCGCAATTCGCGCAGTCGCAGAAGATGCAGGCGGTGGGCCAGCTCGCCGGCGGCGTCGCGCACGACTTCAACAATCTGCTCACCGCGATGATCGGTTTCTGCGACCTGCTGTTGCTGCGCTTCAGGCCGGGCGATCCGTCGTTTGCCGACATCATGCAGATCAAGCAGAACGCCAATCGCGCCGCCAACCTCGTCCGCCAGCTCCTGGCTTTCTCGCGCCAGCAGACGCTGCAGCCGCGCGTGCTCAACATCACTGATGTGCTGGCGGAACTTTCGCATCTGCTGCGCCGGCTCATCGGCGAGAATATCGAGCTCAAGGTCGTGCATGGCCGCGATCTGGGATTGGTCAAGGTCGATCAGGGCCAGCTCGAGCAGGTGATAATCAACCTCGCGGTCAATGCGCGCGACGCGATGCCGGGCGGCGGGACGCTCACCATTCGCACCGCCAACATGTCGAGCGAATTCCCGATGCGCCGCGGCCACGAGGTGATGCCGCCCGGCGAATACGTGCTGGTCGAGGTGACCGATACCGGCATCGGCATTCCGCGCGACAACCTGGCGCGCATCTTCGAGCCGTTCTTCTCGACCAAGGAGGTGGGATCGGGCACCGGCCTCGGCCTCTCCACCGTCTACGGTATCGTCAAGCAGACCGGCGGCTTCGTCTTCGTCGAGAGCGAACCGGGAAAGGGCGCGCAATTCTCGATTTTCCTGCCACGCCACCAGGGCGGCGAGGCGACGGCCGGGGCGCGCGCCGATCTTACCGGCGAGCAGGCGAGGGATCTCACCGGCGCCGGCACGGTGCTGCTGGTCGAGGACGAGGACCCGGTCCGGCTCTTCAGCGCCCGGGCGCTGCGCAACAAGGGCTACAAGGTGATCGAGGCGAAGAGCGGTGAGGCGGCGCTCGAAGTCATCACCTCGGGCACCGAGAAGGTCGAGCTGCTGATCACCGATGTCGTGATGCCGCGCATGGACGGCCCCAATCTGGTGAAGCAGGTGCGCGAGCTCCATCCCGATATGAAGGTGATCTTCATCTCGGGCTATACCGAGGATGCGTTCAGGAAGCGCCTCGACCGCGACAGCGACATCCACTTCCTGCCCAAGCCCTTCTCGCTGAAGCAGCTTGCCGGCAAGGTGAAAGAGGTGATGCTGGCCGACCGGCCCTGAGGCGCCGCGCCCGAGCGGGCGGATCGGGATTCTGTCAGCGATGTACAGCATTGAGAATGTTTCCGCGCTCCCTCATTGATGGAGTGGTCGAGCGGCGGTCTGTCAGCGATGTACAGCATTGAGAATTTTTTCCCGCTGCGTCATTGACGCAGTGCGCGGCGCGGTGGCCCGCCGGGCGGCGCGGGCTGTCTCTTCACGATGGCAAAGAGCGGGCATGCTCATGCTAGCACGGCACCCCTCAGCGACCGGACTTCGCAGTGCGGTTTTTATCGCGACGCTGCTGCTGGGTCCGGTGGCCGCGGCGGCGCCCGCCCGCGCCGATGACGATGCGCTTTATCGCGCGCGGGCCTTTGTCACCGGCCAGGGTGAATCCGAGCGCGCCCGGGGCATGGCGCTCTGCCTTGCCGATGTGCTGGTCAAGGTCTCGGGCGATCCGCAGCTCCGCGGCGATGCCCGCCTGAAGCCGCTCGAATCCGAAGCGGCGCGCCTCGTCGCCCGCTTCTCCTATCACGACCGCATGGCCGGGCTGCCGCTCCATGACGAGCAGGGGACTCGCGACCGGCCTTTCGACCTCACCGTCGCTTTCGATCCCGGGAGGATTGATGGAGCGCTGCGCTCGCTCGGGCTTCAGCCCTGGCCGCTGCCGCGGCCGGCAGTCATGGTGTTGCTCGGCATTCGCGACGGGGCCGGCGTCTCCTATGTGCTGGCCGGCAATGGCGGCCGCGGCCTCGGCCAGCGCCTGTCGCTCGCCGCTGCGGGGGAGCGCAGCGGCCTTCCGGTGCGGCTCCCCGATTCGGCGGGGCTCGCCGCCCGCCAGCTCACCTATGAAGAGCTCGCCGCCGCCACTCCGGCACGGTTGAAGGCGCTTTCCCGCTCTTTCGATGGGGCACCGCTGCTCGCCGGAAGGCTTGATTGGGACGAGGCGGCGGGGGGCTGGAACACGCGCTGGCGGTTTTCGGGGGCCGGAAAGGAGCGGGACTGGCAGATCCGCGGCGTCTCATTCGACGAGGATTTCCGCCGTTCCGTCGACCGCACCATGGGCATCCTATCGGGGCATGAGCGATAGGGGCGGCGCGGCGAAGTGTGGCTTTCGCGCATCCTTAAGGCGAACAAAAAAAGAACTTGCCACAGTGAACAAAGCATGTACATTACCTCTCCTCACGGGCGTTCCTTGGTTCCGTTGCCAAGCCCGGGGGCGCTATGGAATAAGGAGGGCGGGGTTATGACGCAGCCGGCTTTGCGCCTGTTGGACAAGGACACCATGGACAAGCAGAAGGCCCTGGACGCCGCTCTCGGCCAGATCGAGCGCGCCTTCGGCAAGGGCTCGATCATGAAGCTCGGCTCGCGCGAGGCGGCGGCCGAAACCGAGGTCATCTCGACCGGCTCGCTCGGCCTCGACATCGCGCTCGGCATCGGCGGCCTGCCGCGCGGCCGCATCATCGAGATCTATGGGCCGGAAAGCTCCGGCAAGACCACGCTCGCACTTCATGTCATCGCCGAGGCGCAGAAGACCGGCGGCACCTGCGCCTTCATCGACGCCGAGCATGCGCTCGACCCCGCCTATGCCAGGAAGCTCGGGGTCAATATCGACGATCTCCTGATCTCGCAGCCCGATGCCGGCGAGCAGGCGCTCGAGATCGCCGACACGCTGGTGCGTTCGGGCGCCATCGACGTGCTGGTGGTGGATTCGGTGGCGGCGCTGGTGCCGCGCGCCGAGCTCGAAGGCGAGATGGGCGACAATCACATGGGCCTCCATGCGCGGCTCATGAGCCAGGCGCTCCGGAAGCTCACCGGCTCGATCTCGAAGTCGCGCTGCATGGTGATCTTCATCAACCAGATCCGCATGAAGATCGGCATCATGTTCGGCAATCCCGAGACCACGACCGGCGGCAATGCGCTCAAATTCTACGCCTCGGTGCGCCTCGACATCCGCCGCATCGGCGCCATCAAGGAGCGCGAGCAGGTCACCGGCAACCAGACCCGCGTCAAGGTGGTCAAGAACAAGATGGCGCCGCCGTTCAAGGTGGTCGAGTTCGACATCATGTATGGCGAGGGCGTCTCCAAGCGCGGCGAGCTCATCGATCTCGGCATCCAGGCCGGGGTCGTCGAGAAATCGGGCTCGTGGTTCTCCTATGACGGCCAGCGCATCGGCCAGGGCCGCGAGAACGCCAAGCAATATCTCAAGGACAATCCCGAGACCGCCGCCGCCATCGAGCACGCCATCCGCAGCAATGCCGGCCTCGTCGCCGACGCCATGATGGCGGCGGGCGGCGAAGGGGGCGCGGCGTCCGAGGAATAGTTCTGGTCCGGCCGACGAAGCGGACCGAACGGCGCCGGCACCCCCACCGGCGCCGTTCACTTTGCTCGGGCGGGCGTGATCCGGACGGGCGCGGCCGATAGCGGCGAGGTGCCCCCTGCGGTCAGCGCGGCGATGGCCATGAAATCGAGAACTGAGCCCAGCACCACCGCGGCGTGCCAGTAGCTGTGATGCCAGGGCAGGTTGTGCGCGCGATAGAAGCAGGCGCCGCCGACATAGACGAGGCCGCTCAAGGCGATCTGCAGCCGCGCGCGCGGCGGCAAACCGCGGGTCAGCGTGCGGGCGTAAGCCACCGCCGGACCGAAGCCGCAGAGCAAGGTGCTGCCGAGCACCGAAGGCTGGTACCACGAGAGGTATTGCCACGCCACCGCCAGCGCGGCGGCGCTGAGGCCGGCGCCGGCCATGACCCACAAGGCGCGCAGCATCACGCGCTGGGCCGATGGCGGCAACAGCATGCGCATGACAGGGGTGTAGGTCCCGGCGATCGCCACGAAGATGGCGCCGTCATCGAACACCAGCGCGATGCTCTTGGCGAGCGTGCCGCGCTCGGCCAGATGATAGGTGATCGAGGCAACATAGAGGAGGCCCCAGACCGGGCCGAGGATCGCCGCGGAGCGCCGCGCCATCGGCGTCGCCGCCTGCCGCCGCAGCCGCCACGTCAGGAACGCCGCCAGCGCCAGCCCGCCCAGGTGAATGGCGGCGCTCGCGGTGTCGTCGGTCAGGACGAGCGGCGCCATTACCTCGGCTGTCGCCTTCTTCACCCCAGGGCCATGGGAAAACCGCGCAACGCAATGCGCGGTTCCGCCGCGGCACTGGAGGAAAGGA
>DATNDG010000063.1:0-11414 GCA_035553515.1 Allostellaceae bacterium
GTCTGGCCCTGGCGCTCGGCGACCACCCAATGCTCGATGCGCAGCCGCTCGCCGCTCACGGGATCGGGCCAGCGCGCGACATCGCCTGCGGCGTAGATGCCGGCGACGCTGGTTTCGAGATAGTCGTTGACGAGGATGCCGCGATCGACCTTCAGGCCTGCCCGCTCGGCAAGATCGAGCCGCGGCTTGACGCCGATGCCGACCACCACGAGATCGGCCTCGAGCGCCGTGCCGTCGTCGAGCGTGATACGGTCCTTATTGATCGACGCCACGGAATGGCGCAAATGGAAGGTGACGCCGTGCTCCTCGTGGAGCTTGCGGATGAAATCGCCGAGCTCCGGGCCTAGGACGCGCTCCATCGGGCGCGCTTCCGGCGCCACGACATGGACGTCGAGGCCGCGCTGGCGGAGCGCCGCCGCGCATTCGAGGCCGATGAAGCTTGCGCCGATGATCGCGACCCGGCGCGCCTTTGCCGCGCGTTCGATGATCCCGCGGCTATCGCTGAGCGAGCGCAACATGCGCACATGCGGCAGCTCGGCGCCGGGAATGTTGAGGCGAATGGGCTCGGCGCCGGTGGCGATCAGCAGCTTGTCGAAGGCGAAAACGCGGCCATCGGCGGTTTTCACCTGGCGCCCGCGCGTGTCGATCTCGACCGCGGCGGTGCGGAGCGCGAGATCGATGCCGTTCTCCCGGTAATATTCGGGCGGGCGCAGCGGAATCCAGTCCTCGGGCGCGGTGCCGGCCAGGTAGTCCTTCGACAGGTTGGGGCGATCATAGGGTGGGGCATCGTCGTCGCTCAGCATCGTGATGCTGCCGCCGAACCCCTCGCGGCGCAGCATTTCCGCGGCGGCAAAGCCGGCAGCGCCGCCACCGAGGATGGCGACGCGCTCCGCCGCGGCGCTTGGCGCCGGGCGCGGCGCAGCCTCCCGCGGCTCGAATTTCCGGCGCACATAGGCGCGCCCGCCGCTCTGTTCGACCTGCCAGCAGGAGACGGGAGCGAAGGCGGGCGCCCGCACCGCTTCGCCTGTCCTGAGGCTGAAGCAGGCGTGATGCCAGGGGCAGCGGACCGTATCCCCCACCAGCAGGCCCTCCGCCAGCGGGCCGCCATAGTGGGTGCAGGTGGCGCCGATCGCAAATATCTCGCCGCCCGCGCGGGCAAGCAGCACCGCCTCGCCCTCGACCTGGCCCAGCAGCATCTTGCCTTCGCCGAGATCGCTGAGCGGAATGCCGGATGTGAGATCGGGCCCCGTCGGTTTCGTATCGCCGCCCATCGCCGCCTCCTCGAGCTCCTGGCAATAGACGCGGAAGCCGCCGGGAATGTTCCGGGGGAGTCTCCCGCCGCGCCCGCTCGTCATCGTAAGATGATTCGCGTCAGACGACGAGGGCGTGGGGGCATGGCGGAGGGGCATTCGCTGGGGCGGCAGTTCGGCTGGCTCTGGGCGGGGTTTGCGGTAAGCAGTGTCGGCACCTGGCTCGCCTTCGACGCCTTCCCGCTGATTGCGATCCTCGTGCTGCATGTCGGGCCGACCGAGGTGTCGGTGCTGGCGGCGGCCGGCCTGGCGGTGGGGGCGGCGGCGGCAGTGCCGCTCGGCCCCTGGGTCGAGTTCCGTCGCAAGCGCAGCGTGATGGTGGCGATGGACCTCATCCGCTTTGCCGCGGTGATGAGTGTCCCCGCCGCCTTCGCGCTGGGCCGGCTCAGCTTTGCCCAGCTCGTCCTCGTCTCGGTGATCGTCGCCGCCGCCAACATCGCCTTCAAGGCCGCGAGCGGCGCCGCCTTGAAGGCGCTGGTGCGGCCCGACCACCTCGTCACCGCCAATGCGCGGTTGGAGGCCACGAGCTGGACGGCGATCGCGCTTGGGCCGCCGCTCGGCGGCGCCGCCATCGGGCTCTTCGGCCCGGTGACGACCGTGCTCGCCGACGCCGTCAGCTACCTGCTCTCGGCGCTGGCGATCCGCGCGATCGGCGGCGACGAGCCGCGCCCGGCGCGGCGCGAGGCCCCACGCTTTCGTGCCGGCGAGCTGCTCGAAGGCTGGCGCTACATCCTGGCCCACCCTGCGCTCCGCCCGCTCTTCTTCAACACGGTCCTGGTGAACGGGCTCATCATGGCGACTGCGCCGCTGCTCGCCGTGCTGATGCTGGGCCGCCTCGGCTTCGCGCCCTGGCAATACGGGCTTGCCTTCGGCGCCCCCTGCATCGGCGGCCTCATAGGCGCGCGGCTGGCGCGTCCGCTGGCGGCGCGCTTCGGGCAGCACAAGGTCATGCGCGTGGCCGGGGCGCTGCGCGCCTGCTGGTCTCTCGGATTGGCCTTCATCCGGCCCGGCGCCGGGGGGATCATGCTGGTCATCGTTCTCCAGCTCGGCCTCGTGACCTGCGTGGGCGTGTTCAACCCTGTCTTCGCCGCCTGGCGGCTGGAGCAGACCGGGAGCGACCGGGTTGCCCGCACGCTCGCGGCCTGGTCGGTCACCAGCAACGCCGCCATCGCCGTGCTCACCGCGCTCTGGGGCCTCCTTGCCGGTATCGCCGGTCCGCGCACGGCCATCGCCATCGCCGGCATCCTGCTGCTGGCGACACCCCTCCTGCTGCCGCGGCGCGGCGGCGCGGAGCGGGAGGAGCGCGCACCCGCGGCGGCGAGCCTCACCTGACCCGGGAAACGACCGGTTGTATGCGCCCAGTCTGGGCGGTGACCAGGCGCACGCCCGCTCGAGAATCCGGGATACGCGCCCTTCGGCGACGCGTGCCCGGCAACGTCCTCATTTCATTTTCTGTCGGCAGCAAAGAGCCAGTTCGCAAGACCGCGCTCGCCGTTGGCTGGCTGCGACGCAGCCTGGATCAGAGCGTGTTCATCGGAATGTCGTGCATGTGAGTCGACTGGCAGCTAACGCCAAATCGTCAGCTGGACGTCGACGGTCGACGCGACAACTTGGCCATTCTGAAAGGCCGGCGTGAAAGTCCACTCGTCCAAGGCGGCCAGCAATAGCCGGTCGAGCGCTGGATTTGGCGTCCCCTGTTTCAAGTCGACGATCGATGAGCCATCGGCTGCAATCCGAAAGCGCGCCGTAACGACAAGCACGCCCTCGCTGGGAGCCATGCCAGCCGGGAGCCGCGGCAAGGGTTCCCGGGTCGCGCGAGCGGCCATGTCGTTATGCGCGACGAACGCGGGATTGCGAGAATAGTCGACGGCCGCCGCTTTTACTTTGGCGGCGATGTGAACCTCCGGTCGCGCCTCGTGCGATCCGCGTCTGGCAAGGATCATGCGTTGCTCGTCCAGAGCGAGGTCGGCAAGCCGCGTCGGCACCGCAGCTTTGCTCTGGGGGCGTGCCAACCGCCGCAAATAACTCACTTCGATGGCCGCAGTCGGCATGGCCGTAGACACCGTGCTGCCTGTCGCTTCGAGGGCCGTCCAGACCTTGGCCGGAGCCATTTTTCTAATCACGTTCGCCGCCACCCGAATCGACCTGTCATCCCGGTCATATATCCGCTGTCCGGGGCGGTAGAGCGCCTGGGCGATGTGCTCGCGATGCGCCGCGATCAGCGCGACTTCCTCCGCGCTGAGCTCAGAATTGACGGCGGGCGCCTGGGGAGAAGCAACAATCGACGGCCCGTCCTCTTGGGTTGCCACCGACGTAAAAATCTCCGGCGAGGCGGGCAGCGCTGGCGACGCCGGTGTTCCAAATTTCCGAGGCGTCGGCTTGTGCGCCGGCGGCCGGGGCGCACTTGCAGCAGCAAGCGCAAGGGGCGGTCCGGGTATCGGTGGCGGCATGTCCACAACTGCGTGCGGCGGCTTGGGCGCCGGTGCGGGGGTCGGCCGCGTGACCTTGTCGGCGGTGCCCTTGCGATCCGCGGGGGGCGGCGCTGGTTTCATTGCCAGCAGGGGCCGAGATACTGGCACGCTCGGAATTGCCGCGACGGTTCGTACCGGCCGCTCCTGGAATGGCAGAAGTATGACCAAAAATGCGCCGGCCAGCAGCCAGGAGAGGCGCCCCCAAGACCAGGCGCGATAGCGTCGCTCGCCGGAGAAATGGAGGCGAAGAGCGATCCTTCGCCCTAGCTCTGCGGCCGGCCCGGCGGCCGTATCATCGTAACGTGCCGACATCTATGAGCCGTCCTCAACTGCCGAAAACCCGCACACAGACCCTCGAACCAGCTTGCACCCGTGCTCGCCACTTGGCAACGAAGCGCCCGAGACACCGCGTCTCAGCAGCACCGGCCATGACGAGCCCGAGGACAGCACCATCAGGCTTAGTGTGAAGGTGTTTCTGGGCTGATTGTGCGTCGCGTCTCTCGCGCTGCTCGTCGCCGGCGTGGTCGAATCTCGGTCGACCTCTTCTTGAGCATTGCACGCCGCCCAGACGCCTGATGGTCTGCAGCTGGGGCAAGTCCCTCAAGGAAGATGTGCGTGACGAGTTCGGCATGGGCCCGAATCGCGCTCTCCGGCACGCGATCGATGATTTTGTAGAATAGCAGACCAACCCAGTTGCTCTCGATCATGCGCAGGAAAATCGCGGCGACCCGCTCCGGTTCCGCGTCAAAGTCGAGCCAACCGCGGGCGCGATAATCCGCCATGACGTCTTCCAGCGCCTTGCGGGCCAGCATGTCGCGGATGATCCGCCGCAGCGCTGGCGAGTGCGGCGCCTCGCTGGTAAAGATGCGGAAGAGCGCGATGTACTCCGGGTTGGTGAAGGTCGTCAGCTGCTGGCGCGCCAAAGCCGTGAGCCGAGCGCGTATGTCTGCCGTCTCTGGCAATGCCTCTGGCGTCGCGCGAGCCCATATCCGCTCAAGACGGGTGCGCAGTAGCTCTTCAAACAGCAGGTCCTTGTTGCCAAACCAGGCGTAAAGCGTCTCCTTGGAGGCCTGTGCGCATCGCGCGATGTCGAGCATTGTGGTACCGCCGAAGCCCTTGTCGGCGAACACCGCAAAGGCGGCATCCAATATCTCTTCACGGCGTGCCGCATCGCCTTCGCGCCCCGCGGCACCGCCGTTCGCCGTCCGCCTCGTCCGTTTCATCGACGACCTGAAACCTCCGCAAGGACGCAGTACTCCATGAATCCTAGCTAGCGCATTCGCCCGGCGCGTGCCAGGGACAGTCGGCGCGGGCGGACACCCGCGCGAACGCACCGGCTCGTACGCCAAACGACAAAAACCTCATAGTTGACCAGTCCCGTACCGTACGGTACTGATATCATACGAGGGCGAGCAGCGACAGCGCAATGCGTCCGAGCAACCCGGCGCTGAGGCGAGATAGGAGCGACATGCCAAGCATCATGCGAATGGAATCAGTGCTCGCGGTGGGCGGCGTGGCGGTTTATCCGCTGGTGGCGCTCGCTTTCATCATCGCAGTGATCGTTCTCGAGAAAACCTTTGTCCTCTGGCGGCGCACGCGCCTCACTGGACCAGTCGTCGCGCTGGTGGAGAGCGATGGCGTCGCCTGGGACGAACTCCGCGCCGGCGTCGCAGCCCTTGGGCCGCGCAACTATTTTGCGCGGTTCTTCGACGTCCTACTCGAATACCGCAGGCGGCCGGCCTGGTGGGTGGAATCGCGGGCGGCGGACGAGGCGAGCCTCATCGAGAAATCGCTGGGCCGCTGGCTCTGGGTGCTGGAGACGACGGTCACTGCCGCCCCGCTGCTCGGATTACTCGGCACCATCATCGGCATGGTCCGCGCGTTTCACCTCTTTGGCGCCAACGGGCTGGTCAATCCGAGCGGTGTCACCGGCGGCGTGGCACAAGCGCTTGTCGCCACGGCGCTCGGCCTCTTCATCGCGCTGATCGCGCTGTTCGCCTTCAATTTCTTCGCCCAGCGGCAAGCGCAGATCATGGACGAGATGGAGCGGTTCGGCACGCGCCTCGTCGATCGCATCCGCCTGGAACAGGATGGAGGCCACCATGAAGCTGCGTAGGTCGCGCGCGCGGCGCAAAGGACGCATCGAGATCATCCCGATGATCGACGTCATGTTCTTCCTGCTGGCGACCTTCATGCTGGCGTCGCTGTCGCTGCAGAACCTGAATTCGCTGGCGGTCAATCTGCCGGCGGGCCATGCGGCGCCGATGGCCGCGTCGGCACCTCTGACGCTGACGGTAACCCGGCAGGGCGATCTGCTGCTGAACCAGGCGCCGGTTACCATCGATACTCTGGCGGCGAATCTGCAGCCCTTGCTTGCCGATCACGCGGGCAAGGTCGTCGTCGCCGCCGACAGTGGCGCGCCGAGCGGCGTTGTCGTCGAGGCGATGCTGCGCGCCCGCGAGGTCGGCGCCGCGCATTTCCTCATGGCGATCAAGCACGAGTAAGGCGCCATGCCGATTGCGAGCGCTGCCGACACACCCTGGCGGAGGCTGCCCTGGCTTGTGCCGCCGGCATTGGCGATCTCGGTCGCGGTGCTCATCGCCTTCGATCGAATCCTGAGCAGCGGATTTGAAGGACCGGGACCGACGCCGCCGGTTGAAGTCAGCGTATTGGAGCTGCCGCAGCCCGTGGCACCGCCGAGCCCTGTTGCGCCGCCGCCCGTGGCTCCGGCGCCGCCCTCCGCCGCGCCCGTGCTCGCCCCGCCGCAGGCCCCGCCGGCACCTTTACCTCGCCCTGTCGTGTCCGCGCCAAAGCCAGAGCCGTCGCCCATACCGGCCGCCCGCGTCAAGCCTGCGCCGCCTCCCCAGTCTCGAGTTGCGGCGCAAATCCCGCCCGACGTGAAACGACAGCCGAGAGCCAAGCCTTCTCCGGCCACGAAAAGCGGTCGAGAGCGCCTGGACCGCATGTATCACGTCGGCCACGACGAAGCCGGCAATCCCGTCGAGCCGACCGAGGGTCCGCTTCGCGCCGCGGGAAGCGCGCGAGTGCCGCCGCTCACCAAGGAGCAATGGGCGGCGCTCGACAGGATTTATGGGGTCGGCGCCGGGACCGGCGCTGCCTCGCCCGAGGTGATGAAGGGGTCACTTCGTGCCGCCGCGAGCGTGCGGCTGCCACCGCTCACCAAGGCGCAGTGGGCGCATTTGGATCGGCTCTATCATGTGGGCCTGAGCGGTTACTTCGATCTGTCCCAGCTCCAGGGAGCCGAGCTGCAGAGCGCGGCGAGCGAAGCCGAGCAGCGGGGTCGCCCCGTCATCGCGGCCGTGGTCAAGACGCCGATCGCGCCCATCGACTATTCGCGCAATCCCGCTCACGTCGCGCATAGCGACATGGCTGCTCGTGCCATGGCGCAGCCATTGCCGCGCCTGCCCGCCGGATTGCGGCTGCAGCACCTCCCGACGGGTGTCGTCGCGCGCTTCCACATCGCTGCCGACGGGGCGGAAAGCGTGGAACTGCAGCAGCCCACCTCGGACGAGGCATTGGACCGCATACTCCTCGACGCGCTGAAGATGTGGCGCTTCACACCGGCTTACAAAAATGGCCAGGCTGTCGCGTCGATGGTCGACGTGCAGTTGACGATCTCCACCCCCAAATAGGCTCAGGCGCCAAGATTCGCGACTTGACCGGGGCGCCGTCCGGCGCCGGCCTTACCGGGAGATGGACCAATCGTCAGTCCCGCGCAGAGCGCGCTCGCCAGCGAAAGTCCTGCGGCGATCAGCATGATCGCACGAAAGCTCAGCACGAAAGAATCCTGCAAGGCCCGCTCGAGGTCCTGGCGCATCTCGCCTGCGATGTGCGCCGGCACCGTCGCTTCAGCGAGCTTCGGCACCTCGGCGGTGAGGGCGCGCTGGATGTCCGGCGGCGTCTGCAGCGCGGCAAGGCGCGCGTCGAGCGCCGCGCCGAAGATCCCCGTTGCGACAGCGCCGAGGAGCGCCACCGCGAGCATGCCGGCAATTCGCGAGACGGCGTTGTTGATGCCCGAAGCCGCTCCGGCATACCGCTCTTCGACCGCGCTCATGACGGTGGTGGTGAGCGGTGCAACGCTGACCGCCATGCCGAGCCCGAGCACCGTCATGCCGGGCAGGAAATTCGCCCAGTAACTGTTGCCGATCCCCGGCAGCGCGAAGAGCGCGAAACCGGTGGCGGCGACCACCGGGCCGACGATCAAGGGAGTGCGCGCGCCGTAGCGCACGATAAGCCCGCCGGACCAGCGTGAGAGCGCGCCCATGATCAGGGTGAAGGGCAGGAATGCGGCACCCGCTGCCGCCGCCGAATATCCCTGGATCTGGATGAGATTGAAAGGCAGGAAGAAGAAGGCGCCGCCCAGCGCGAAGTAGAGGAGGAAGGTTGCTGCATTGGCGCCGCTGAAGCTGCGCGAGCGGAAGAGGCCGAGCGGCATCATCGGGGCGGCGACGCGCGCCTCCGCCCTGACGAAAAGCGCGAGCGCCAGCGCACCGGCGACGAGTGCGCCCAGGACGGACGGCGCGCGCCAGCCGAAATCGGAGACGGCGGTCAGGCCATAGGCGAGCGCCGAGAGGCCGAGTAGGGCGAGAACGCCAGCGCGTCCGTCTAGGCTGCCCTCGGCGGTCTCATCCCGGCTTTCCGGCACATGCCGGAAGGTGATCGAGAGGGTTGCGAGCGCGATCGGCACATTGATGAAGAAGATCGCGCGCCAGCTGAGCGCGTCCACAAGCCAGCCGCCGAGGACCGGCCCAAGCGCCGTGGTGAGCGCCGAGAAGCCGGCCCAGGTGCCGATCGCCCGGCCTCGCTCTTCTGCCGGAAAGGCGGCGCTGATGATCGCGAGGCTGCTCGGCACCAGGAGCGCGCCGCCCACCCCTTGCACCGCCCGCGCGGCAACGAGCGAAAGGGCGCCGGGCGCCACGCCGCAAGCGACCGAAGCGGCGGCGAAAAGGGCGATGCCGAGCGCGAAAACGCGCCGCCGGCCGAGGCGGTCGCCGGCCGCGCCGCCGAGCAGGACCAAGGCGCCGAGCATCAGCATGTAGGCATTGGCCACCCACTGCGCGCCCTCGAGCGATGCGGCGAGATCGGCCTGGATGGCCGGTAGGGCGACAGTGACGACAGAGGTGTCGATGAACGCCATGCTCGATCCGAGAATAGTCGCGGTCAGGACCCAGGGCTTGGCGTATGCGGCGCAGCCCGGTCCTTCCGCCGCGGCGCGGACAACGCCCTCATCGCAGGGGCCACGCCCCAGACCGATCATCGGCCGGTTGGCGTCCGCTCCGCCCGGTGGATCGTCGTGCCGATCATCAACGCCATCCTCAGCCACCGCGCTCTGCCCTCGGCGCGGTGCTGGCGGTGCTCTTCCAGACGCTCGTCGCGCTGCGCTAGGCCGCAGCGCCGAACCGCCTTGAGCCTATCACACGTCGAGGTTCGCCACCTCGAGCGCGTTCTGCTGGATGAAGTCGCGCCTTGGCTCGACCAGGTCGCCCATCAGCGTCGAGAAGGTCTCCTCGGCGACATCGGTATGCGGCACCTTCACTTGCAGCAGCGAGCGCGCATCGGGATTGAGCGTCGTCTCCCAGAGCTGGTCCGGGTTCATCTCGCCGAGGCCCTTGTAGCGCTGGATGTCACCCTTCTTGGGGCCGAGCTCCATCACCGCCTCGACCAGCTCGGAGGGGCCGGTGACGGTGATCTCCTTCTCCTTGGCGACGAGCTTGCCAGGCTTGGAATAAACCTCCTGCAGGTCCTCGGTGCGCTCGTCGAGCCGCCGCGCCTCGGCGCTCCTGAGCAGCGCGGCGTCGAGCACGCGGCGTTCGGTGACGCCGTGGCGTGTCCGCGTCAGCACGAAGCCTTCCTTCGCCACCACCTCGCCGCTCCAGCCGCGCTCGCTCGCGGCGGCGAGCTGGTCGAGGCGCGTCGCCAGGTAGCGCACGGCCTGCTGCGCCGCGTCCTTGTCGTCGAGCAGCGCCGAATCGAGCAATCCGGCGATGGCCGCCTGCTCCACCACCTGGCGCGAGCCTACTTTGCGCTGCAGCGGTTGCAGCAGGTTGCGCACATGCCGCGCGCGCTCGACCAGCTCCCGAAGGTCGTTGGCCGAGCGCTGCACGCCGTCATGCTGGCGGAACACCGCATCCCTGAGGCCGGCCGAGATGCAGTACTCCTCGAGCGCCGGATCGTTCTTGAGATAGACCGATTTGCCCGCGCCGCGCTTCACCTGGTAGAGCGGCGGCTGGGCGATGTAGAGGTATCCGCGCTCGATCAGCTGCGGCATCTGGCGGAAGAAGAAAGTGAGCAGCAGCGTGCGGATATGGCTGCCGTCGACATCGGCGTCTGTCATGATGACGATGCGGTGATAACGGGCCTTCTCCGCGTCGAATTCCTCCGGCCCGATGCCGGTGCCGAGCGCGGCGATGAGCGTACCGATCTCGGCTGAGCTCAGCATCTTGTCGAAGCGCGCGCGCTCGACATTGAGGATCTTGCCCTTGAGCGGCAGGATTGCCTGGAAGCGGCGGTCGCGCCCCTGCTTGGCGGAACCGCCGGCGCTGTCGCCCTCGACGATGAAGAGCTCGCTCTTGGCGGGGTCGTCTTCCTGGCAGTCGGCGAGCTTGCCCGGCAGATTGGCGATGTCGAGCGCGCCCTTGCGCCGCGTGAGATCGCGCGCCTTGCGCGCAGCCTCGCGCGCCGCGGCCGCCTCGACCACCTTGGCGACGATGCGCTTGGCGTCGGCGGGATGCTCCTCGAACCACTGCTGCAGCTTGTCGGCGACCACCCCCTCGACCACCGGCCGGACCTCGGAGGAGACGAGCTTGTCCTTGGTCTGCGATGAGAATTTGGGATCCGGTACCTTGATCGACAGGATGCAGGTGAGCCCCTCGCGCATATCCTCGCCGGTGAGCGGCACCTTCTCCTTCTTGGCGATGCCGCTCTCATTGGCGTAGCCGTTGATCGTGCGCGTCAACGCGGCGCGGAAGCCCGCCAGATGCGTGCCGCCGTCGCGCTGCGGGATGTTGTTGGTGAAGCACAGCATCGTCTCGTGATAGCTGTCGGTCCACTCCATCGCGACCTCGACGGTGATGCCGTCGCGCTCGGACGTCATGGAGATCGGGGCGCCGTGCAGCACCTGCTTGGAGCGGTCGAGATATTTGACGAAGGCTTCGAGCCCGCCTTCGTAATGCATCTTCACCTGCTTCGGCTCGACGCCGCGCGCATCGGTGAGGACCAGGCTCACGCCCGAATTCAGGAAGGCGAGCTCGCGCAGCCGGTGCTCCAGCGTCTGGAAGTCGAACTCCGTGCGGGTGAATGTGGCCGTGCTCGGCAGGAAGGTGATCTCGGTGCCGGTCTTGTGGCCGGCCTTGCCGTCGCCGGGCAGCAGCGGGGCCGCCCCGACATCGGCGAGCGGCGCTTCGGGATCGCCGTCGGCAAAGCGCATGAAGTGCTCGCGCCCGCCGCGCCAGATGCGCAGCTCGAGCCGCGAAGAGAGCGCATTCACCACCGAGACGCCGACCCCGTGCAACCCGCCCGACACCTTGTAGGAATTCTGGTCGAACTTACCGCCGGCATGGAGCTGGGTCATGATGACCTCGGCCGCCGAGACGCCCTCCTCCGCATGGATGTC